>BTVB01000008.1:114590-176801 GCA_045863275.1 Gemmatimonadota bacterium | reverse complement strand
AAGCAGGGCCGCCGGGGCGGGGCGGACCTACTTAATGTTTGCATCGCCGGGTTTCCGGGGGACCGCCGTGCGGGGCCCGGCGGGCGGGGCGGCGGCCCGCCCCGCCGCGGCGGTCACGACTTCGCGATGGCGATCTTCCGCGTTTTGGCCTCCGCCACCTTGGGCATGTGGATCCGCAACACGCCCTTGTCGAAGCTGGCGCGGATGTCCTCGCCCTTCACCGTCCGGGGAAGCGTGAACGACCGCTGGAAGGCGCCGTAGCGGCGCTCCCACAGGTGGTAGCGGCGCTCCTCGTCGCCCTCGGTACGCTCCTCGTTCTTCTCGCCGGAGATGCTGAGGACGTTGTTCTCCAGCTCGATGGAGATGTTCTCCTCCGTCATGCCGGGAAGCTCGGCGGAGAGGATCATCTCGTCCTTGGTCTCCTCCACGTTCACCGCCGGGACCCAGGTCCCGCCGTTGGTGCCCGTGGAGAGGGGGGACTCGTCGAACATGCGGGCGAGACGGTTGGAGACCTCCTCGAGGTCCCGCCAGGGAGAGAGTCCGGGATTGCGCAGGGTATACCGCGTGATGGCCATGGTTCCTCCTCGATTCACTGGGTTCGTCGAAGGGGCGGACCTCGGGCCCGCCAGGTCGATCTCCGCCCTCGACGAGGAGCAACCTCCGTGCCACTCCCCGGAGCCCACGGAACCAGTCAAAGTGAACGGACCCAAGGACTTGAAGACATACTGAAATGCCAATATGACATCTCCCCATGGGGAGGTCTGTCAGAGTGGCAAAGGGGGGTCCTGCCCGCCCGTCGGGCCGGTCAGCCCAGGCGCGAGAGCGCCAGTCGCGCCGCCCCCAGGGCCGGGTCCAGCTCCCCCTCCAGGGCCTCGATGCGGTGCCGCCTCAGGGCGGCCTCCAGGGGTTTGCGGAGGGGACGGCCGGGGCGGAGGAGCCCTCCGGCCAAGGCGACGCCCGGCACCTCCTCCCAGGGTCCCAGGTTCTCCAGGATCGCCAGCACGTGACCCTCCAGGTCCTCCACCGCCTGGGCGAGGATCTCCCCCGCCACGGCATCGCCGGCGGCGGAGGCCGCCGCCACCACCGGGGCGAGGGAGGCCACCTGGGCCTTGGTGGCCCCGGCCGCCCACTGGACCAGGTCTTCGACGCTCTCCAGCCCCAGGAAGTCCAGGACCGCCATCTGGAGGCGGGTGGCGGGGGCGCGTCCGTCGGCGTGCCGCGCCACCCGCTTGAGGGCGTCGAGGCCGACGGCCCAGCCGCTCCCTTCGTCGCCGATGTGGTGACCCCAGCCGCCCACCCTGCCCTGCCGTCCGTCCTCGGCCCGCCCCCAGCCGATGGAGCCGGTGCCGGCGATGAGGAGAATCCCCGGGCCGTCGCCGAAGGCGGCGTGGAAGGCGGCCCCCACGTCGGTGTCCACCCGGACGTCGGCGGCCACGCCCAGCCGCTCCAGCTCCAACTCCACCGCCCGGCGCGCCGACTCCCGGCCCGCCCCGGTGAGCCCCGCCCAGAGCACGTCGGCGGGGAGGGACCGGCCGGCGCTCCGGGCCGCGGCGGCGCAGACCTCCGCCACCGCCTCGGCGGCCGGCCGGGGGTCCCGGGCGGTGGCCATGGCGGCACGCCCGTCCGCCCGGCCCATCTCCTCTCCCCCGGCGTCCAGGACCACGGCGCGGGTATGCGTCCCCCCGCCGTCCACGCCCACCACGAACCGGCTCATGTCGCGTCCCTCCTCAGGGAGCCCACGGTGGCCCCCACGGCGAAGGTCACCACGGTGCCCACCAACGAGTACCAGGGCCAGGCCATCTGCTTCTGGAAGATCACCACCACGAGGATCCCCGCCGCCATCCCCAGGATGGCGGCGCCCTGCCCCGGCTTCTTCGTGAGGCCGCCCAGGGCGAAGGCCCCCACCAGCCCCCCGTAGACCAGGGAGGTGACACCCAGCGCCACCTCCACCGCCGCCGTCCCCCTGGAGAGAGGGATGAAGACGATGGCACCGCCGATGAGGAGCGCCGCCCACACCAGGGAGAAGAAGCGCCCGGCGCGGAGCGTCCGGGGCTCGTCCCCCTCGGCCTTGGCCAGGGGCGCCCAGAAGTCGTACGCCGAGGCCGAGGCCAGCGAGTTGATGGACGACGCCAGCGTGGACATGGCGGCGGCGAAGATGGCGGCGATGAGGAGGCCCGTGAGGCCCGGGGGCAGCTCCTCGAGGATGAACGTGGCGAAGATCTCGTCCGAGCTGTCGAAGGGGCGCCCCTTGTAGAACGCCCAGAGCCCCACGCCCACGCCCAGGAAGAGGAGGAACTGGAAGATGACCGCCACGCCGCTCCCGACGATGGCCTTCTGCCCCGACTTCAGGTCGCGGCAGGCCAGGAGGCGCTGCACGGTCATCTGGTCCACGCCGTGGGAGCCGATGGAGAGGAAGGTGCCGCCCATGATGCCCGCCCAGAACGTGTAGGGCCGGGTGACGTCGAAGGAGAAGTCGAGGGTCTGCAGCTTGCCGGCGGCCCCCGCGGTGGAGAGGATCTCCCCCCAGCCACCCGGCACCAGGACCTGCAGCGCCACCAGCGTCGCCAACGCGCCGCCCAGGTAGAGCCCCATCTGCAGCGTGTCCACCCAGACCACGGCCTTGAGCCCGCCCAGGTACGTGTAGATCACCGTGAGGACGCCGATGACCGCGATGGACACGGGGTACGGCCAGCCGGTGATGAGCGCCAGGGGGATGGCGGTGGCGAAGAGGCGTACCGAGTCGGCCAGGAGGCGCGTCACCATGAAGATCGCCGACGTGAAGCGCCGCGTGGCGGTGCCGAAGCGGTCCTGGAGGAGCGCGTAGGCCGTGTGCAGCCTCCCCTGGCTGTAGAGGGGGAGGAGCACCAAGGCCACCACCGTCCGCCCCGTGAGGTACCCCAGCGTGAGCTGGAGGAAGGTCATGCTCCCCATGTAGGCGACGCCGGGAACGCTCAAGAAGGTGAGCGTGCTCGTCTCCGTGGCCACCACGGAGAGCATGACCGCCCCCCAGGGAAGCTGGCGGCTCCCGAGGAAGTAGTCGGTCCCGCCCTTCTGGCCCTTGCCGAGCCACACGCCCCAGAGGGTGCTTCCTCCCAGGTACGCGACGAGGACCAGCAGGTCGAGGGGCGTGAAGGCTCCCATTCAGACTCCTTCGGCGAGAGAGGCGGTGGGCACGTGGGCGTGGATGAGCCGCTGTCCCCCTTCCAGCACCACGTACGCCTCCATGGCGTAGTACGCCGGGAGTCCGAGGGCGCGGAGAAGCTCGGCGGTGCCCCGGTTCCGGTCTTCCACCCGCTGCCAGAACTCGCGCGGGTCGGGTCCCGGGAAGGGGGCCACGTCCTTCTGGGACTGGTGCTTGAAGATGGCCAACACCTTCCGGCGCAGCTCCTCGGCGGACATGGGGACCAGCACGTCGGCCTCGGGGAGGGGCCACTCCTGCCACGCCCCGCGGTACATCCAGAGCTGGGGCGCCGGACCCTGGTACGCGTCCAGAGCGCGGGTGACCGCCTCCAGGCACATGCGGTGGGTGCCGTGGGGGTCGGAGAGGTCGCCGGCGGCGAAGACGATCTCCGGCCGGACCTCGTCGAGGAGGGAGAGCGTGATGGCCACGTCGGCGGGGCCGATGGGGTCCTTGCGGACCTTGCCGGTCTGGTAGAACGGAAGGTCGAGGAAGCGCGCGTTGGCCTTGCCCAGCCCCACCGCCTGCAGCGCGCTCACCGCCTCCGTCTCGCGGATGATGCGCTTCAGGTCCTGGACGGTCTCGGCGTCCACGTCGGCGGGCCTCTTCCCCGCCAGGCCGGCCTCCACCTCCCGTACCCGCGCCCCCAGGGCCTTGTCGTCGGCCAGGGCGAGGATGGGCCGGGCCCGCTCCACGAAGTCGAGGAAGCGGCGCACCTCGAAGTCGAAAACGGCGATGTTGCCGGACGTCTGGTACCCGACGGTGATCTGGTTCCCGTTCTCCGCCAGCTTGCGCAGGATCCCCCCCATGGAGATGACGTCGTCGTCGGGGTGGGGGGAGAAGACCAGGATGCGCGCGCCCTGGGGGAGCTTGCTCTTCCCCCGGATCTTCGAGATGAGGCGGTTGAAGACCTCGCCGTTGAGGGGGCCCGCCGAGCCATGGCGCGCCACCAGCGAGCTCAGGTGGTGGTCCCGGTAGTCCTTGGTGGAGAGGTGGAGGATGGGCTTGCCCGCCTGCTGGCTCAGCCAGATCACCGCCTCCGTCTCCCGGTCCTCGTCCCAGGCCACGTCGCCCAGGAGCCACGGCGTGCGCACGCGGGTGAGCTCGGCGGCGGCGGCGGGGTCCAGGTAGACGGTGGCGTCGTGGTGCTCCTGGAGGTACGAGGCGGCCACGTCGGCGTGGACGTCGCCCTCCACGGCGCGGCGGATCACCGCGGCCTTGTGCTCGCCGGTGGCGATGAGCACCACCTCCCGGGCCTCCAGGATTGTGGCCACGCCCATGGTCACGGCCTCGGGGGGGACGTTCTCCTCGCCGAAGAAATCGGAGGCGGCGTCGGCCCGGGTGACCGTGTCCAGGTAGATGACGCGGGTCCGGGAGTCGCGCCCCGAACCGGGCTCGTTGAAGCCCACGTGGCCGCTGCGGCCGATGCCCAGGATCTGGAAGTCGATGCCCCCGGCCTGGCGGATGGCGGCCTCGTAGGCCTCGCAGTGGGCCTCCACCTGCTCGCGGGAGAGGTCGCCCCGCGGGACGTGGATCCGGTCCTCGGGGACGTTCACGTGGTCGAAGAGGTTCTCCCGCATGAACCGGTGGTAGCTGTGCAGGCTCCCCGGCTCCATGGGAAAGTACTCGTCCAGGTTGAACGTCACCACGTTGGAGAGGTCGAGCCCCTCCTCCCGGTGCATGCGGATGAGCTCCCGGTAGACGCCCACGGGCGTGGAGCCGGTGGCCAGGCCGAGGACTGCGTGACGCCCCTCCGCCGCGCGCTCCTTCACCAGCGCGGCGATGCGGCCCGCCACCTCGGCGGAGATGGCCTCGTGGTCGGGAAGGACCCTCACGGGGATCTTCTCCCGGCGGGCGAAGGAGGAAGGGAACAGGTTATGCGCGCTCAAGGTCCAGGTTGCCTTCGCCGCACGGGTTGGTCGGTGATGGCCTGCGCCGCCGCGTCGGCGATGGCGCGTCGCAGGGGGACGTGCTTCTGGTTCTCGCGGGTGGGGTGCACCCGGTTGGTGAGGAGGACGACCCAGAGGTCCAGCTCCGGGTCCATCCAGATGGACGTGCCGGTGTAGCCGGTGTGCCCGAAGGCACGGGCCGTGAGGTAGTCGCCGCCCGACGAGCCCTCCGAGGGCGTGTCCCACCCCAGCCCCCGGGACGACGTGTCGTCGAAGCGCCGGGTGAACGACGCGAGGACGTCGGGGTCGAGGAGGCGCACGTCGTCGGGGCGGGCCACCGGGCAGGGATCGCCCGCCACCTCGCCGGGGACGCACGCCGGGGCGGTGCCCCGGTTCAGCAGGGTGCGCGCGAACACGGAGAGGTCCACGGCGGTGGAGAAGAGCCCGGCGTGCCCCGCCACTCCGCCCATGGCGTCGGCGTTCTCGTCGTGGACCCGCCCCCACACCATCTCCTTGCGCCAGAGCGTGTCCAGCTCGGTGGTGGCGATGCGGGGCTTCAGGGAGGCCTCGGGGCGGTAGCGGGTCTCCAGCATGCCCAGGCGGGCCCACACCCGCTCGCGCAGGAAGGCGTCCAGCGTCTGGCCGGTGACCTCCTCCATGATCCACGCCAACGTCATGATGCCGATGTCCGAATAGACGGTCTCGCCCCCCGGATCCCGCTCCAGGGGCTCGTCGGCGGCGGCGTCCTTGTACGCCTGGACGCCGGCGTGGTCGACGAACCAGCGCCGGAAGGGGGGCAGGCCGGTGCGGTGGAGGAGGAGCTGGCGCACCGTGACCCGCTCCTTGCGGGCGTCCCCCCGGGACCACCACGGGAGGTAGCGCACCACGGGGGCGTCCAGGTCCAGACGGCCCTCCTGGACGAGGATCATGGCCCCGGTGGTGGTGCCCACCACCTTGGAGACCGACGCCATGTCGAAGAGGGACGTGGGCGTGGCGAGGCGGCCGCTCCCGTACGCCAGCTCGCCGGCGGCGTGGAGCTTGACCAACCTCCCGTGGCGCCCCACGGCCACCACCACCGCCGAGGCCGCCGAGTCGGCGAGGGCGTCGCGGACGAGGGCGTCGATGCGGTCCAGGGCGGCGGGGTCCATTCCCACCGAGGCGGGGTCGGCCACCGTCTGCTCGACCCCCGACGTGCCCCCGCCCCGCTCCTCGCGGGTGCGGATGCCGGCGGCCACCAGCGGGTCCTCCACCGCCACGCGGGGGACGAAGTCCGCCACCTTGGCGCGGTCCAGCCCCTCTCCCACGCGGTGGTGGGGGGGCAGCGGGATGGGGAGCCTGCCGGAGATGGCCTCCTCGCCGAAGACGGCCTTCAGGGCCGCCCGCTGGGACACCTCGCGGTCGCCCCAGGCCACCAGGTAGCTCCCCACCGTGGGGAAGGCCGCCAGGACGTACGGGTTGCCGAAGGAGATCAGCACGGTGGGGCGGGCCTCCACGCTGGCGGCCACCAGCGACCGTAGGGCCTCGGGCACCGCGTTGGAGCCCGATCCCGCCGAGGCGGGCACGTAGGCGCTCACGAGCACCCGGTCGGCGCCGGACACCGCCGAGGCGGCGGCGGCCCACGCGGCGGAGTCGGAGCGCTCGTCCAGGTTGACGATGCGCACCGCGGCCAGGCGCTCGGAGAGCCCCGCCGCGAAGGCCCGCCCTGCCCAGAGCCACGTGGACGGGGCGTAGCGCACGTGCACCACCTGCCCCGCCGCCTCCGCCCGCACCGGGACCAGCCCGTCCCGGTCGCGGGGGAGCGTGATGGAGCGGCTCGCTGCGGTGTCGGCGAAGGCCAGGTGGGCGCCCGAGCCCACCACGTCGTCCACCGCCTCCAGCGACGTCATGCGCTGGCGGTGGAGCCCCATGCGCGCCTTCGCCTCCAGGATGCGCCGCGCCGAGGCGTCCACGCGTCCGGCGCTCACGCGCCCCGACTCCACCGCGGCCACCACGGCGTCGATGGCCAGGGGCACGTCCTTGGGGGAGAGGAGGACGTCCGCCCCCGCCTCCAGCGCCCGGACCGACGCCTCGCCGATGCCGTACCCGTCGGTGATGGCGCCCATGGTGAGGGCGTCGGTGAGGAGGAGGCCGTCGAAGCCCAGGTCGGCCCTGAGGAGCCCCGTGAGGATCTCCGGCGCCAGCGTGGCGGGCGGCGACCCGGCGCCCAGGAGACCCGGCATCTGGACGTGGGCCGTCATCACCGCGTCCACGCCCTCGGCGATGGCGCGGCGGAAGGGTGCCAGCTCCAGCGTGTCCAGGCGGGCCCGGTCACCCTCCACCACGGGGAGCCCCACGTGGGAGTCCACGCTGGTGTCGCCGTGACCGGGGAAGTGCTTGGCGGTGGTGAGGGCGCCCCCGTCCCGGGCGCCGCGGATGAACGCCGCGCCCAGCCGCCCCACGAGCTCCGGGTCGGCGCCGAAGGAACGGGTGGCGATGACCGGGTTGTCGGGGTTGGAGTTCACGTCCAGGACGGGTGCGAAGAGGAGGTGCACCCCCACCGCCCGTGCCTCTACCGCCGTGATGCGGCCGTACTCGTAGGCGAAGCGCTCGTCGCCGATGGCTCCGAAGGCCATGGTGGGCGGGAACGCCGTGCCGCCGCCCTGGGGGAGCAGCGACGGCAGGGCGTAGGCGCCGTTGATGCGCATGCCCGGACCGCCGTTCTCGAAGTCCGCCCCTACCAGGAGGGGGATCCGAGAGCGCTCCTGCAGCGCGTTGATCTTGGCCACGTAGCTGTGGGGGAGCCCGATGCTCGGCGACACCCCGCCGATGTGGTCCTCCTCCACCCAGACGCGCAGCGGCTCGAAGTCGGGAGCCGACGGCGACACGTACCCGCCCGGCATCCACTCCACCACGAGCTGGGCGACGCGGTCGCGCAGGCTCAGCGACGCCAGCGTCTCGTCAACCCAGCGGCGCGCCTCGCCGTCCAGCGGGGCGGGCCCCGGGGCGCCCGCCGGCGCCGGCGCGGCCGTGCACGCCGCCACCGCCAGGAGCGGGGCCAGGAGCAGGAGCTTCCGGCCCGACCCCCAGGCACCGGAGGCACCAGCGGTTGGGCGTAGCTTATTCGCGGTCATTGCCGGCCTTCCTGGGAAGCTGGATCCCGTCGCCGATCTCGGCGAAGCCGGGAATGCGCGTGGGCGTGCGTCCCTGGATGTCGAAGTCCCCGAAGAGGGCGGACGCCGCCGCCCGCTGGCTCGCCTGCGAGCCGCTCCACGCCAGCATGTACGCCTGGACCTCGGGGAAGTCGGAGATGAGATAGGGATTCCCGAAGGATACGACGATATGGGGCACGCCTGAACGGGTGAGGCGGTTGACGAAGTCGCTGACCTCGTCGGGGAGGGCCACCGACCCGGAGGCGGTGACCACCCCCACGTAGGTGCTCACCACCACCAAGGCCGAATTCCGCGCCTGGCGGAGGAGCCCCTCGTAGACCGCCGCCCCCGAGTCCCGGGTGACGTCGGCGGTGACCAGGCGGGGGTACGTGTCCCGGAGACGCCGGTTGAACGCGCGCCCCGCCAGGACGTCGGTGGTGCGCCGGTACGACACGGAGAGGACGTTGGCCGAGCGCGTCCCCCGGAGGGGGAGGAGGTCGCGGCCGTTGCGGACCAGCGTGATGGAGCGCTGGGCGATGGTGTCGGCCACGGCGTTGTGCTCCGGGATCCCCACCACCGAGGGAATCCGCTCCAGGGGCACCTCGCGGCTCCGGTGGAGCCCGAAGCGCTCCTTGGTGCGCAGGAGGCGGAGCACCGCGTCGTCCAGGCGCTCCATGGGGATCCGGCCCGAGCGGGCGGCGTCCACCACCCCCTTCACCGCCTGCTCCACCGAGGCGGGCATGAGGATGACGTCGGCGCCGGCCAGCACGGCCCGCACCGCCGCCTCTCCCGAGCCCAGGCGGCCCGAGACGGCGGCCATGTCCATGGCGTCGGTGAAGACGAGCCCGTCGAAGCCCAGCTCCCCCCGGAGGAGGTCGTTGAGCACCCTGGGGGAGAGGGTGGCGGCGTCGCCGCTCCCCCCGTTGATGGACGGGATGGTGATATGAGCCGTCATGATCCCGCCCATGCCGGCGCCGATGGCCTCCCGGAAGGGGCGGAGCTCCACCGAGTCCATGCGCTCGCGGGAGACGGTGATGGTGGGGAGCGCCATGTGGGAGTCGGTGCCGGTGTCGCCGTGTCCGGGGAAGTGCTTTCCCGTGGCGATGGCGCCGTGCTCCTCCACGCCCCGCACGAACGCGGCCCCCAGCTCGGCCACCAGCGCCGGGTCCTCGCCGAAGGACCGGACGTTGATGATGGGGTTCTCCGGGTTGTTGTTCACGTCCAGCACCGGCGCGAAGGGCGTGTGGATCCCCACCGCCCGGGCCTCCAGCGCGGTGATCCGCCCCATCTCGTAGGCCAGGCGCGGGTCCCGCGCCGCCCCCAGCGCCATGAGGGAGGGGAAGTTGGTGGCTCCCCCCAGCTCGATGGGGCCGGGCATGTACACGGCGCCCCACATGCGGAAGCCGGCGCCCGTCTCCAGGTCCGCCGCCACCAGCAGCGGAAGGTCGGCGTGGCGCTGCATGTCGTTGACCTTGGCCGCCACCTCCGTGGGCGTGCCCACGGACATGATGATCCCCCCGACCTTCAGGTCCTCCACGTACGCGCGCACGCGCTCGTGGCTGGCGCTCCCCTCGGGGGCGAAGTCGCCGATGACCCAGGGCATCATGAGCTGCCCCACCTTCTCTTCCACCGACAGGCGGGCCAGCGTGCGCTCGGCCCACGCCTCGCCGCCGGGAGCTTCCTCGACCACCTCGAGGCCGGGCGTCTCCTCGCGGGCCGCGGGCTCGAGACGGGCCTCCTCCACCGCCTCCTCGGCGGGCTCGGGCGGCTCCACCGCCGACGGGGGGGCAGCGCACGCGGCCAGAGCCCCCGCCAGGAGCGCCGAAAGGGCGCCGCGGAAGAGGGGTGCGACGACGTTCGGGAAGCTCGGAAAGGTCATTCCGGGACGGCCTGGCGCGGGAGTCATGGGTCCGGATGCGTTGACGGCGTCGGGCGTGACCCCGAAGCTTGCCGGATGATGGACAAGTTCCTCCGAGGGCGCGTCCGCCGCCGTGCCTGGGCCGGGAAGGTACCCCCTCCCCGGGACCGTCACAATCCTGGCATCTCCGGACCTCACGGCCGGTTCGGGCGCCCGCGTTCCCCCATTCCGAGACACCCATGAAGCGCGCTTCGCTGCTCCTCGCAACCTTCGCCGCGGCGTGCGCCGGAGGCCCCGGCGCCCCACCCCCTCCACCTCCGCCGCTCACGCCTCCCGCCGAGCTGGAGGCGCTCCACCGCGAGGTCCGCGCCCCCGGCCTCGAGGACCGCCGCTTCGACCACGCCGCGTACTGGCGGGCGATGGAGCCGTACCTGGGCGGGCCGGTGGCGGTGACCGTGGAGGGGAGCAGCGCCGAGGGGCGGGAGATCCGTCGCCTCACGTACGGCTCGGGGCCCGTGACCGTGCTCCTCTGGTCCCAGATGCACGGCGACGAGAGCACGGCGTCCATGGCCTTGGTGGACATCGCGCGCTTCTTCCGGGAGCGCTCCGACCACCCCCTCGCCCGGCGCATCGCCGAGGGCGCCACCGTGCACCTCGTCCCCATGCTCAACCCCGACGGCGCCCAGCGCTTCCGGCGGCGGAACGCCCAGGGCATCGACGTGAACCGCGACGCCCGCCGGCTCCAGACGCCGGAGGGGCAGCTCCTCAAGCGGGTGAACGACGAGCTCCGCCCCGACTTCGGGTTCAACCTCCACGACCAGAGCGCGGCGGTGCGCGTGGGCGACTCGGACCGGGGCGTGGCCATCGCGCTGCTGGCCCCCGCGTTCAACGAGACCCGGGACGTGGACGCCAAGCGGCGCCGCGCCATGCAGGTGGCGTCGGTGCTGGTGACGTCCATGCGCCCCGTGGTCACCGACCACATCGCCAAGTACGACGACACGTTCAACCCCCGGGCCTTCGGCGACCTCATCGGCGCGTGGGGGGCCAGCACCGTGCTCATCGAGTCGGGAGCGTGGGAGGGCGACCCCCAGAAGCAGCACTTGCGCAAGGCCAACTTCGTGGGGATCCTGTCGGCGCTGGACGCCATCGCCACGGGGAGCTACGCCGCCTACGACCCGGGGCTCTACGACGGGCTGGCGTTCAACGGCCGCCGCGTCGCCGACCTCCTCATCGTGGGCGGCACGCTGGCGGCGCCCGGCCTCCCCACGCTGGCCGCCGACATCCTGGTGAGCTACGACGAGCCCCTCCTGAAGCAGGGAGGCGTCATCGGCGACATCGGCGACCTGGGCGAGACCCAGGCCCAGGACACGCTGGACGTCACCGGGCTCTACCTGGTGCCCATGCCCCAGGCTCTGGGCGACGGCGGCGCCATCGACACCGGCGCCCCGGCGTGGTTCGTGGTGGCGGCGGACCCGGAGGGGCTCCGGGTGCGCTTCCGCTTCGAGGGAGGGCCGCCCAGGCGGGAGGAGTAGGCCGCGCTCGGGTCTCGCCTAGTCCGACCGGAGCACCTCCACGGGGTTGGCGATCGCGGTGGCCCGCCGCGCCGGCAGGAACGACGCGGCGGAGGCCACCGCCAGGAGGACCGCGGCCACCAGGCCGTAGGTGGCCGGGTCCCAAGGCGTCACTCCGTAGAGGAGGCTGGACAGCACCCGGGCCAGGGCGGCGGCCAGGGCGAGCCCCACGACGAGGCCCGAGGCCGCCACCTTCAGCCCCTGCCCCAGGACCAGGGCCAGGAGGCCGGGACGGGCGGCGCCCAGCGCCGCGCGGATCCCCATCTCCCGCCGCCGGCGCGTCACCGCGTGGGACAGGGAGCCGTACAGCCCCGCCGAAGCCAGGAGGAGCGCCAGCCCCGCGAAGCCCCCGAGGAGGAGCGCCTGGAAGCGGGGGTCGGTGCGGCTGGCCGCGATGCGCTCGTCCATCATGCGGACGTCCCGGGGCGGCACCACGGCGCTGAAGGCCGCCAGCGCCCGCCGGACCTCGGGGACCACCGTGGCCGGCGGGAGGTCGAGACGCGCCACGACCTGGACGAAGGGCCAATCCACCTGCGTGTAGGGGACGTAGATGGCCGGCAGGGGTCCCTCCTGGGTCCGCTCCTGGACGACGTCCTCCACCACGCCCACCACCGTCACCATGCGCTCCTCTTCGTCGGTGAAGCGGAGGCGCTGGCCCAGAGGGTCGGCGCCAGCCATGCGCGCCCGTACCCACGCCTCGTTCACCACCGCCACGAACGGGCCGTCGGGGCCGTCGCCGGCCTCGAAGCCCCGGCCGCGGAGGACCCTCGTCCCCACCACGTCGAAGTACCCGGGGGTGACGGCGTACCCGGCGTTGGACTCCCTCACCTCCACGCCTTCGCCGGGGAGGCGCACCCACGGGGCCCAGAAGGGTGACTGGAACGGGGGGTTCGACGTCCCCGCCGCCGCCACCACACCGGGCACGGCGGCCACCCGGGCCACGACGTCGTCCCAGTCCTGCCACGCGGCGGCACCGCCCCCGCCCGGCCTCTTCGTGTCCATGCGCAGCGTCAGGAGGGCCTCGGGCTCGAAGCCGGGGTCTACCGCCCGGAGCTGGTCGAAGGAGCGGACGAGGAGGCCTGCGCCGGTGAGGAGCACCACCGCCCCCGCCACCTGGACGGAGACAAGCGCGCCCCGGAGGCGTGCGCCCGACGCCGGACCCGTGTCGCCGGCGCCCCCCCGGAGGGCGCGACCGGGACCGCCCCGTCCCAGGCGGAGGGCGGGCACCAGCCCCACGAGGATCCCACACCCGGCGGCCACCAGCAGCGTCACCGCCAGCACCCTGCCGTCCACGTGGACCTCGTCCAGCCTGGGCACGGAGGGGGGGGCGAACCGGTGCACCGCCTCGACGCCCGCGTAGGTCAGGAGGGCCCCGAGCGCCCCGCCGGCGAGGGCCAGCAACACGCTCTCGGTGAGGACGAGGCGCACCAGGGCGCCTCCCCCCGCCCCCAGCGCCGCGCGCACGCCCAGCTCGCGCGTCCGCTCCAGCGTCCGCGCGAGGAAGAGGGTCGCGGCGTTGAGAGACGCGATGAGGAGGAGCACGCCCGAGGCGGCCAGGAAGAGCACCAGGAGGCGCCGGGCGCCCCCGACGGTCTCGTTCTTCAGGTCGTTGGCCCCCAGGCCCAGGGTCTCCCCGTCCTCGTACACGTTGCCGTCGGGGTGCACGGCGGCTACCGCCTCCGCCACCGCCTGGGCCTCGGCCCGGGCCTGGTCCAGCGCGACCCCGGGGGCCAGGCGCCCAGCCACCAGGAGGGACCGGGCTCCCCGCTGGGCGTAGCGGGGATGGTCGGGCTGGAGGGGCATCCAGAAGTCGGGCGTCCACGCCAACAGGGCCTCCGGCGGACGGAAACCCTCCGGGAGGACGCCGACGATCACGGCGCCCTCGGTGCCGAAGACGGGGCGCCCCACCACGGCCGGGTCCCCGCCGAAGCGTCGGATCCAGGTGCCGTGGCTCAGGAGGTAGGCCGCCGGGCCGCCCTCAGCGTGCTCCTCGGGGAGGAACGTCCGACCCAGCACGGGCGTCACTCCCAGGAGGGGGAGGAAGCCCTCGGAGACGCGGAGCGCCGTGGCCAGCTCGGGACCGTCGCCCGCGTCGGGGAGGAGGACGTTGGTCGCCTCGGCGGCCTCCACGGCGGCGAAGGACCGGAGGCGCTCCCGGTAGTCCATCCAGTTGGCCACCGACACCCCCGCCAGGTGCTGGAGGTCGGCGTCCCGGTCGGCCCACACCCGCCGGGGGAAGGTGTTACCGATGGCCACCAGTGTTCCCGGATCGGCGTAGGGGAGGGGGCGCACCAGCACCGCGTCCACCACCGAGTAGACGGTGCCCGTGGCACCCACCCCCAGCCCCAGCGTCCCCACCACCGCCACAGCGAGCCCCGGCCGCCGGGCCAGGCTCCGCACCGCGATCCCCGTCTCCTTCATCCACGTACCCATCCCCCCTCCCTCCTTCCGGCTTCCCCTTCCGGGCGCCGCCCCCGGGCGCCTCCCGGTCCACCACCACACCGCGCTCACCCCCGCCTGGCGCCGGAGGCGCCGCGCGGCCCGGCGGGGGTCCATCCCCGAACGGAGGTCGTCCCGGTAGCGCTCCAGCACGTCCCCCACGACGAATTCGGCTCCGTCGCCGCGGATGAGCCCGAGGAGGAGCCGGTCCAGGAGGGGGAGCCGGGGTTCGGCCCGCCGGCCGTCAGGCTCCACGGCGCCCCGCCAGGTCCGCCAGGCGGGGCAGGAGCCCCTCGGCCATGGCCCGCAGGACGTCGACGGAGCGGTGGAGCTCGGCGGCGCCTTCCGGCTCCAGGCGGTAGTACTTCCTCCGCCTCCCGCCCCGGCCGGGGGTGGGCTCTCCCACCCGGGACGTCACCAGCCCCCGGGCCTCGAGGCGGTCCAGCGCCGTGTACACCGCCCCGGCGGAGACCTCCCTGCCGGTGCGGGCTTCGATGGCCCGGCCCACCGCCGCGCCATACGCGTCCTCGTCCAGCTCCACGAGGGCGAACAGGATGAGCTGCTCGAACTCCCCCAGCGCACGGCCCATGATATCCCCTTCACTGTAGTATTCGCGTCCCTCGCTATCTACTACAGTGCAGGGTTGGAGGCAAGGGGACCCCTCGGTGCGACCCCCTGGGGACCCGCGGCGTCGCCCCGGCGAAACCCCGAGGGCCTCCGGTCCGTTAGGGACCCGAGACGCCGCGAACCGGGAGGGGGGCATGGACGCGTTGTTGGCCGACGTACGCTACGGGCTCCGCATGCTGCGGAAGACCCCGGGCCTCTCGCTGGTGGCGGTGCTCACCATCGCGCTGGGCGTGGGTCTCACGACGCACACGTACAGCTCGCTGGACGGCACCGTGCTCCGCGGGCTCCCCGTGCCCGGCGCCGAGCGCCTCATGTTCGTCGACCAGCGCATCGACCGGCTGGGCATCGACCAGAACGGCACCCCCTTCCTCGACTTCCTGGACCTGAGGGAGCGCCAGGGCGTCTTCGACGACGTGGCCGCCTACCACTGGACCTCCCTCAACCTGGCCGGCGAGGAGGCGCCCCCCGAGCGGGTGCAGGCCGCAGCCGTCTCCGCCAACGCGCTCTCCCTGGTGGGCGTCCCGCCCCTGCTCGGCCGGGTCTTCCGCGAGGGCGACGACGCCCCCGACGCCCCCCAGCGCATCGTCCTCTCCCACCGCCTTTGGCAGAGCCGGTACGCCGGTGACCCGGGCATCGCGGGCCGCACCATCCGGGTCAACGGCGTGGCGGCGGAGGTGGTGGGGGTCATGCCCGAGGGGTTCCGCTTCCCCTTCGACCACGCCGCCTGGGTGCCCATCCACTTCGACCGCGCCACCGTGGCGCGACGTGCCGCCTTCCTCGAGGTCTTCGGGCGACGTCTCGACGGCATCTCCGAGGACGCGGTGACGGCGGAGCTGGACCGCATCTCCCGGGACATCGAGGCCGTCTACCCGGAGGAGAACGAGGGCGTGCGCTTCTGGGCCGCCCCCTTCGCCGAGCGGTACATGCCGCCCCAGATCACCGCGGTGATGTTCCTCATGCTCGCCGCCACCTTCGGCGTGCTCCTCATCGCGTGCGTGAACGTGGCCAACCTCCTCCTGGCACGGGCGTCGGCGAGGGGACGGGAGGTGGCGGTGCGCACGGCGCTGGGCGCCAGCCGGCGCCGCGTCGTGCGACAGCTCCTGGTGGAGGCGCTGGTCCTGGCCGCCGTGGGGGGCGTGCTCGGCGTGGCGCTGGCGTGGGGCGGCGTGGAGGCGTTCAGCCGGGCGATCCTGGACATCGAGAAGCCCTACTGGATCGACATCCGCATGGACGCCCCGGCCCTCCTCTTCGCGCTGGGCGTGACCCTCCTGGCCACCGTGGCCGCGGGAACGCTCCCGGCGCTGCGGGCCTCGAACCGCCAGCCCGGCGACGCCCTCAGGGACCAGGCCCGCGGCTCGTCGTCCCTCCGCCTGGGCCGCCTGACCACCACGCTGGTGGTGACGGAGATCGCAGTGTCCGGGGGGCTGCTCCTGGCCGCGGGGCTCATGATCCGGAGCATCGTGAACCTGAACAACACCGACCTGGGGTTCGATCCCGAGCCCGTGGTGGCGGGGCGCGTGGTCCTCCAGTCCGCCGACTACCCCACGTCCCAGGAGCGCCTGGACTTCTTCCGGTCCCTGGAGGAGCGGCTGGAGGCCGAGCCCGGCGTCGCCGCGGCGGCGCTGGGCACCGCGCTCCCGGCGCTGGGGGCCAACAGCTGGTGGGTCACGGTGGACGGGCGCGCGTACCCCACCGACCGGGACGTCCCTACCGCCAACGGGAGCGTGATCACCCGCGGCTACTTCGAGACCATGGGAATCCCCCTCCTCCAGGGACGGGACTTCGAGCCCGCGGAGGTGTGGGACGCCTCCGAGCCCGTGGCCATCGTCAACGAGAGCTTCGTGCGGCGGGTCCTGAGCGGCGGCGACGCATTGGGTGCGCGCGTGCGGCGAGGGCGCGCCGACTCGCAAGAGCCGTGGCTGCGCATCGTGGGCGTCGTGGGTGACGTGCACGTGGGCGGAGGCGTGGGAGGCCTGGGCGACGACCAGCGTCGCCCGGAGCACCTGTACGTGCCCCCCGCCGTCGTCCCCGTCTCGGGGATGGCGGCGGCCGCGCGGGCCCTGGGCGAGCCGGCGGCGCTGGCGCCCCGGCTGCGGACGGTGGTGGCCGAGCTGGACCCCAACCTCCCGGTCTACGACCTGGAGACCCTCCCGGTTGCCATCCAGAGCGCCACGTGGGCCTTCGGCCTCTTCGGGTCCCTGTTCACCATCTTCGGCTTCGCCGCCCTCTTCATGTCCTCGGTGGGCCTCTACGGCGTCATGGCCTTCTCGGTGGCCCAGCGCCGCCAGGAGCTGGGAGTACGCATGGCGTTGGGCGCGACCCACAGGGGGATCCTGCGCATGGTGCTGGGCGAGGGCGCGACCCGCCTGGGGCTGGGCGCCGCGCTGGGGCTGGCGCTGGGATACCTTCTGGCCAAGCCCCTGTCCTTCGTCACCTACGGCGTCACGCTGGCCGACCCCTTCCTGTACGTCTTCATCCTGGCGACGCTGGGGTCGGTGGGGCTCCTGGCGTGCTGGGTGCCGGCCCGGGGCGCCACCCGCGCCGATCCGGTGCGGGCCATGCGGGCCGACTGAGGCGGGGTTGACGGCGGGGCGGCACGGCGACATCGTCCCGGACCATGCTCACCCGGACCGCCTCCTACGCCGCGACGCGATTTAGCGCGCCTTCCCCGTCGGGGAGAGGTGCGCGCCGCCGCATGGATCGCTTCTGAGCCAGAGCTAGACACGGATCCGCCGGGCAGGCGCAGGGCCCTCTCCCACACGGGAGGGGGCCCTTTCGTCTTCCACCACCCTTCGACACGGAACACCATGATCGCGAACGCTCCCGGAGGCGAGCCCCTGGCCGACCTCCGCCACCGGCTGGACGACATCGACCAGCGCCTCCTCGACGCGCTGGCGGCGCGCCTCCGTGCCGCCGCCGAGGTGGGCGCGCTCAAGGCCCGCCTGGGCGTCGACGCGTGGGACCCGGCCCGGGAGGCCGCCATCGTCCGCAGGGCCGCGGCGTCCGCCCGGGCCGCCGGCGTCCCGGAGGAGGCGGTGCGCCACGTCTTCTGGACCATCCTGGGCCACTGCCGCGAGACGGTGGCGGCGGCGGGCCCGTCGAGGCCCCCCACCACGGCCTCCGGGGCCGGGGCATGAGGCCCCTCCTCCGCGTCTGCTTCCAGGGCGAGCCGGGCGCCTTCAGCGAAGAGGCGCTCCTGCGCCTCCTTCCCGATGCGCTGCCCGTGCCCCGGCGCACGTTCCGCGACGTGGTGCGCGGCGTGACCTCGGGGGAGGACGAGGCGGGCCTCCTCCCCGTGGAGAACACCCTGGCGGGGGGGGTGGCCGCCGCCTTCGACGCCCTCCAGGACGCCGACGTGCACGCCGTGCGCGAGGTCATCATCCCCATCCGCCACTTCCTGCTGGGCGTGCCGGGAGCCGGGCTGGCGGGGGTGGAGGAGGTCCGTTCCCACCCGGTGGCGCTGGCCCAGTGCGAGCGCTTCTTCCTGGAGCACCCCCGGGTTCGTCCGGTGGCCGTCCACGACACGGCGGGGGCGGCCCGGGAGGTGGCGGATGCGGGCGTGCCCTCCGTGGCCGCGCTGGCCCCCCGGCAAGCCGCGGCGCGCTACGGCCTCGACGTCCTCGCCGAGGACCTCCAGGACCGGGACGACAACCAGACCCGCTTCCTCCTGGTGGTCCCCGGCGCGGCGACCCCCACCGTGCCGGAGCCCCGAGGGGGGGGCCTCAAGACGGCAGTGATCGTGGAGACCCGCAACCGGCCCGGGGCGCTCAACGACCTCCTGGGCGTCTTCGCCCGCCGGGGCCTCGACCTGACGTTCATCGAGTCGCGCCCGGCGGGGACGCCCTGGACGTACCGGTTCATCCTCGAGTTCCGCCACGACGCCCCGGGGACGGCGCTGGAGTGCCTGAGCGCCGCCGCGTCGGAGGAGCGGGCGGTGCGGGTGCTGGGGACCTACCTCCCCTGGGAGGGGCGGCAGGCCCCCGACGGGCCGTGAAGCCCCCTACCGGCTCCAGGGCGGCACCACGCCGTTGGAACGGGCGTAGGCGATGCCCTGCCCCAGGTGCTCGTGGAGGTGGGTGGTGGCCATGATCCAGAGCTGCTGGCGGGTCATGGGCGATCCGAAGACGGGCACGGTGGCCGCCAACGCGTCGGAGGAGGTGGCGCGCACCACGCCCTCGAAGAAGTCGAAGGAGGCCTTCAGCTCGGCGAGGATCTCCGCCTTGGTGAGCGTGCGGGCCTCGTACGCGCCCGCCGTACGGTAGTTCTTGGCGTCGATCCCGGTGGCGGCCGGAGGCGTGGCGTCGCCGGGGATGCCGGCGATGAGCCAGTTGTCCGCCGCCACGTGCTTGAAGAGCTCGGCCACCGAGCGCACGCCCTCGCCGGGGCGCCAGGCGTACGCCGCCTCGGGGATGGCCTCGGCGAGGCCCACCAGCTTGGCCTCCACCTGGTCCACGTCGCGGAGGAGGTCGGTGACGACGGAGGGCTCCTGCGCGGCCCCGGGGGCGCTCAGCGCGGCCGCGGCCGCCAGGGCAAGGAGGGCGGGACGGATCATTGCGGATGCTCCGGAAAGGGAAGGTCGGTCGCTCCTGGGGCGACGCTGCAACGTACGCTCCGGCGACGGTGACGCTACGGCCGCCCCACGGGGAACCGGAACTCGGTGCCCCGCTCGGGGAGCCAGCTCCGCCCGTCGAAGACCCGGTGGAGACGGCTCCGGAAGTGGTCCAGGTCGGTGAGGAAGATGGAGCGGGTGGGCGAGGACGGCGGCACGAAGAAGTCCTCCCAGTGGCCCAGGAGCACCCAGCGGGGCGACAGGTTCTGGACGAAGGCCTCGGGGTGCCAGTCCACCTGGTCGAAGGTGGCGGGCACGAAGATCGCCACGTCCACGGGTCGCTCCGCCATGAGCGCCGCCGGCGCGAAGCCCCGGGGCGGCGCCGCCACCGCGTCCTGGTAGTAGACGCGGAACGCCACGGCGCCGGCGCCGTCGAGGAAGTCCACCAGGAAGGCGTAGGTGGGCCCGTCGAGCCACTCCCGGGCCGAGCCCGGCTCCTCGTCCAGGGGGCGGTCCGTGGTCCCCTGGTACAGGGCGTACCCGTCGAAGTGGGCGGCGTGGTGCGAGCGGAGGGGGAGCACCCGGAGCGTGGGCGTCAGGGGGATCCAGCCGCCGGGGTGGTCCACGTCGGCGGCGAGGGAGTCCACCTCGACGACCCGCTCGGCCACCCCGCTCCACGTGCCCAGCGTGTTGCGCACGACCCGGCTCCCCAGGATGGCGGCGCGGGGGGCGTGGCGCAGCGCCACGCGGGGCACGTCCAGGAGGTGGTCGTAGTGGGCGTGTCCCACCAGGATGGCCGCGGCCCCCGAGACGTCGAAGCGGCGCATGCCTGCGTCCACCGCGGCGGTGTCCGAGCGGATCCCCGCCAGGCCGGTGCGCACGAACGACGGGTTGGAGAACAGGGGGGCCGCCAGCACCTGGTCCGCGCCCCGCTGGAAGATCCAGCCGCCCACGCCCAGGAACGTCAGGCGCACCGCCTCGGCACCGGGAGGAGCCACGTCCACCACCCCCGAGACCTCCGGCGTGACCGCGCGCCAGCACCCCGCCGGCGCCAGGAGGCCAAGCAGGAGCGCGGCCCCGCGGGCCGACGCGCCCCGGAGCGTCACGCCGCTCCGGCGCCCGCCTCGGCCTTGACCTGCTCCACCCGCTTGAGGAACGCCAGGGAGAGGGCGCGGGTCACGGGACCCACCTTCCCGTCGCCCACCGCGCGGCCGTCCACCTTCACCACGGGACGGACCTCGCCGGTGGTGCCGGTGAAGAAGACCTCGTCGGCGGCGGCCAGCTCCTCCACCTGGATGGGGCGCTCCTCCACCTTGAAGCCGTTTGCCCGGGCCAGCTCCAGCACCACGCCCCGGGTGATCCCCGCGAGGATGGCCTGGGTCGTGGGGTGGGTGACCACCGTGCCGTCCACCACCGCCCAGAAGTTCTGGTGGGCCCCCTCCATCGCGACGCCGTCCTTCACCAGGATGGCGTCGTCGGCGCCCGCGTCCAGCGCCGCCTGGAAGGCCAGCACGTTGGGCAGCAGGCAGATGGTCTTGATGTCCACCCGGCCCCACCGGCGGTCGGTGACCGTCTGGGCCGAGAAGCCCTGACTCCACCGCTGGGGCGACGGGCGGTCCCACGCCTTGGCGAAGGCGTACACCGTGGGTGTCACCGGCTCCTTGGGGAAGTAGTGGACGCGGGGCGCCACGCCCCGGGTGACCTGGAGGTAGATGAGCGACGTGGGGGCGCTCTCCAGCCCGTTCTTCGCGATGAGCTGGCGGCTCACCTCGTCCATGACGTCGGCATCGAAGGGGATCCGCATGAACTCCAGCCCGCGCTTCAGGCGCGCCAGATGTCGGTCCTGGTAGAAGGGCACCCCCTCGTAGAAGCAGGTCACCTCGTAGACGCCGTCGGAGAGGAGGAATCCGCGGTCGTCCACGGAGATCTTCGCGTCGCTCTTGGGGAGGTACTCGCCGTTCAGGTAGACCGTGCTCATGCGGGCTCTCGCTGCGTGGAAGGGACGACTCGCCGAAAGATGTCAGACCGGGGAGGAATGGAAAGGGGGAGCGCCCTCACGGACGCTCCCCCTCCCGCGCCGCAGCGCCGCCGGGGCGGCGCGACGTCAGTTGGACTTCTCCTCCAGCCGGTCGAACTCCTCGATGAGCCGGGCCTCGGGGATGTGCTCCGCCTCGGCCTCGGGGACGTCCTCGACCTGGGCCTCCTCCACCTTGCCCGCGCCGAGCTGCTTGGGCTCCTCGGCGCCGCCGGCGCCGGCGGGCAGGAGTCCCATCTGCTGCTTGAGCGCCGCGAGCTTGGCGTCCACGTTGGCGTCGCCGCTCCCGGCTTCCAGACGCAGGAACTGGGTCTCCAGGGTGTCGCCGGCAAGGGCCTCGGTGACCTCGGCCTCGGCCAGGGCGCGGCGCTCCTCCTCGTCGATCTTGTCGGCCATGCGGTTGAACGCCTCGAAGGCCGACGTGTCGGAGAGCCCCGACATGGTCTCGTGGATCCGCCGCTGGGCCTGGGCGCGCTTCTGCTTGGCGATGAGGAGGTTCCGCTTGCGCTTGGCCTCCTCGATCTTGTCGTTGAGCTGCCGGAGCGAGCCCTTGAGCTTCTCGGTCTCGGCGGCCTGCTGCTGCCAGGTCTGCTGGAGCATGGCGGCGCGCTCGGCGTGCTCCTGCTGCCGGATGAGCGCCTGCTTGGCCAGGTCGTCCCGGCCCTCCTTCACCGCGAGCATGGCGCGATGCTCCCAGTCCCTGGCTTGCTTCACCTCGTCCTCGAGCTGCGCCTTCAGCTTGCGCTCGTCGGCGATGGCGGCGGCGACCTCGCGCTTGGCCTTGGCCAGCTGGTCCCGCATGTCCAGGATGATCTGGTTGAGCATCTTCTCCGGGTTCTCGGCCCGGGAGATGAGGTCGTTGATGTTCGACTTGATCACCGTGGACAGCTTCTGGATGATGCCCATTCGTCAGCCCTCCGCCTCGGCGCCAGCCAGCGCCCGGATGCGCTCCATGTGTCCCGACGCCGCAAGCTCCATGGACTCCATGGAAGCCTGGAGCTCGAGGAAGTCCAGGGTCTCCAGCTCCAGCGTGTCGCTCAGGATCAGCTCGTCGTCCTCGATGCCGTAGGCGCCGTGCACCATGTCGGTGGCGTTGAGCTCCAGGAGCGTCCGGTAGAAGTCCCGCGCGCCGTCCCCGAGCTCCGGCAGGTCCATGACCTTCATCCGGATCAGGAGCAGCGCGTCGGCGCAGTGGACCACCATGGGGAGGCCGGCGGTACGGCCCCGCACCAGGAACATCCCCTTCTCGACCTCTTCGTACTCCACATCCATGCGGATGAAGAAGCTCTCGAGATCCTCTCGGGTAACCATCAAAGTCTCCCTTTCTTGAGCCTCCGCCGGGCGGAAGCGGTCTCCCAGGGTTCGCCTCGGACCCTACGGCCGCCGCCGGTGGCCGGTTTCCCGCGGGAAGCGCCGGCAGGCATGAAGGTACCTACTTGCCGCGTCCCGTGCGACGCCTCCCCTTCGGATTACCGGAAACCAGGGGCGCCAGGTGCCTCCCGGTGTACGACCCCCCGTGGGCGGCCACCTCCTCGGGCGTGCCCTCCACGACGATACGGCCGCCGTCCGCCCCGCCTTCAGGTCCCAGGTCGATGACCCAGTCGGCGGTCTTCACCACGTGCAGGTTGTGTTCGATGACCACCACGGTGTTCCCCAGCTCCACAAGGCGGTGGAGCACCTCCAGGAGCACCCGCACGTCCTCGAAGTGGAGGCCGGTCGTGGGCTCGTCCAGGATGTACAGGGTGCTCCCCGTGGACCGCTTGGAGAGCTCGGTGGCCAGCTTGACCCGCTGGGCCTCGCCGCCGGAGAGCGTGGTGGCCGCCTGCCCCAGGTGGATGTAGCCGAGCCCCACGTCCGAGAGGGTCTCGAGCTTCGTCTTGATGCGGGGCTGGGCGTCGAAGAAGTCCAGCGCGTCGTCCACGGTCATGTCCAGGACGTCGGCGATGTTCTTCCCCTTGAAGTAGACGTCCAGCGTCTCCCTGTTGTAGCGCCGGCCGCGGCACACGTCGCAGGGCACGTACACGTCGGGGAGGAAGTGCATCTCGATCTTCACCAGCCCGTCGCCGGCGCACGCCTCGCACCGGCCGCCCTTCACGTTGAAGGAGAAGCGCCCGGGGCCGTACCCCCGCATCTGGGACTCGGGGAGGTTGGCGAAGAGGTCCCGGATGGGGGTGAAGAGCCCGGTGTACGTGGCCGGGTTGGAGCGGGGCGTGCGGCCGATGGGCGACTGGTCCACGTCGATGACCTTGTCCACCAGCTCCAGCCCCTCGATGCCGTCGTGGTGCTCGGGAACCAGCTTGCTCCGGTAGTAGTGGCGGGCCAGGGCGTGGTAGAGGGTCTCGTTCACCAGCGTGGACTTCCCCGACCCCGACACCCCCGTCACGCAGACGAAGGTCCCCAGGGGGAAGCGCACGTCCAGGTCCTTCAGGTTGTGCCCGGAGGCGCCCTTCACCACCAGCGCCCGCTTCCGGTCCACCTTGCGCCTCGCCTCCGGGCGGGGGATCTCGCGGTCGCCGCGCAGGTACGCGCCGGTGAGGGAGCGGGGGTGCGCCAGCACCTTGTCCAGGGGGCCCGAAACCACCACCTCGCCGCCGTGGCGGCCGGCCCCGGGGCCCAGGTCCACCACGTGGTCGGCCACGCGGATGGTGTCCTCGTCGTGCTCCACGACGATGACCGTGTTGCCCAGGTCCCGCAGGCGCTTCAGGGTCTCCAGGAGGCGGTCGTTGTCCCGCTGGTGCAGCCCGATGGACGGCTCGTCCAGGATGTAGAGCACGCCCACGAGGCGGCTCCCGATCTGGGTGGCGAGCCGGATGCGCTGGGCCTCGCCGCCGGAGAGCGTGCCCGCCGAGCGGCCCAGCGTCAGGTAGTCCAGCCCCACGTCGCGGAGGAAGCGCAGCCGCTCCACCACCTCCTTGAGGATGGGCCCGGCGATCTCCGGGGCCAGGGCGCCGGCCTTCTTCCCGCCCACGGGCAGGGACTCGAAGAAGCCGGCGGCGGCGGCGATGGAGAGGTCGACGATCTCGCCCAGGGACCTCCCCCCCACCGTGACGGCCAGGGATTCGGGCTTGAGGCGGCTCCCGTGGCACGACGTGCAGGGGAGCGTGGACATGTACTCCTCGAGCTGGTTCCGCACCCCCTCCGACTTGGTCTCGGCATAGCGGCGCGCCACGTTGGCCACCACCCCCTCCCACCGGTCCTCGTAGTGGCCCTTGAACTTCCCCGACCCCGACTTGTAGGGGAAGCGGATCTTCATCTGGCCCGAGCCGTTGAGGATGGCGTTGCGCGTCTCGGCGGGGAGCTTGGCCCAGGGCGTGTTGGCGTCGAACTCGTACGCCTCGGCGAGGCCGGGGATGACCGAGCGGCGCAGGTGCCCCGAGGGCTCGCCCCAGGGGAGGAGGACGCCCTCCAGGATGGAGATGCTCCCGTCGGCCACCACCAGGTCGGGGTTCACCTCCTTGCGCGTGCCCAGGCCGCCGCACTCGGCGCAGGCGCCGAAGGGCGAGTTGAAGGAGAACTGGCGGGGCTCCAGCTCCGGGAGGCTGGTGCCGCAGTGGGTGCACGCGTAGTGCTCGCTGAAGACGTGCTCCACGGGGTCGCCCTTGGCCCGGTGCTCCACCACCTCCAGGATCCCGCCGGAGGTGCGCAGCGCCGTCTCCACCGAGTCGGCCAGGCGGTCGCGGTCCTTCTCCCGCACCACCACCCGGTCCACCACCACCGACACGTCGTGGTTCTCGTACCGGTTGAGCTTGGGCGGGTCGGTGAGGTCGTAGGTCTCGCCGTTGACGCGGACCCGGACGAAGCCCTCCTTGCGTGCCCGCTCGAACAGCTCGCGGAACTCGCCCTTGCGGCCCCGGACCAGGGGGGCCAGCACCTCGATGCGCGTGCCCTCCTCCATCTCCAGCAGGCGTGTCACGATCTGGGACGCCGACTGGCGCAGCACGGGCTCTCCGCAGTTGGAGCAGTGGGGCGTGCCGACGCGGGCCCAGAGGAGGCGGAGGTAGTCGTAGATCTCCGTCACCGTGCCCACGGTGGAGCGGGGGTTCCGGCTGACGGTCTTCTGCTCGATGGAGATGGCCGGGGACAGCCCCTCGATGGCGTCCACGTCGGGCTTCTCCATGAGCCCGAGGAACTGCCGGGCGTACGCCGACAGCGACTCCACGTAGCGACGCTGCCCCTCGGCGTAGATGGTGTCGAAGGCCAGCGAGGACTTGCCCGACCCGGAGAGCCCGGTGATGACCACCAGGGCCTCCCGGGGGAGCTCCACGTCCACGTTCTTGAGGTTGTGCTCCCGGGCGCCCCGGACGATGAGCTTCTCTTGAGACATAGACGTGTAGTGTATGGAGGAGCGGGGGCGCGTTCAATCCGCGGGGGTGGGCCGCGGAGGGGCACCGCCGCGGTGGCCGGAGGGGTAGGTACCCCCTACACCCCCGTCAGGGGTTCCCCTACACCCGCGCGCCGGAGCGCGGCCTAGGTTAAGGGTGTGGGGGTCCCTTCCGGCCCTCCGCCCGCCATCCCCCCTGTCCCACACCCACGGGACGGAAGGAGAGACCATGCTCCAGTCGCTCCTGGTTCCCCTGGACGGCTCCGAATTCTCCGAGCGCACCCTCCAGCTCGCTCAGGGACTCGCCAAGGCCACCGGGGCCTCCCTGCACCTGGCCCACGTCCACGTCCCCCATCCCCCCGACCACTTCCTCTCCAACACCCAGTTCCACTACGAGGGGCTGGACCTGGAGGAGTACGAGGCCCGCCACAAGGCCGAGGAGGAGGCCTACCTGGCCGAGGTCCAGGCCAAGCTGGGCGCCGAGACGCCGGTGGACTCGGCGCTGCTGGAAGGGCACGTGGCCGAGGAGGTGGCCCAATACGCCGAGAAGGTGGGGGCGGACATGGTCCTCATCACCACCCACGGCCACACCGGCGTGAGCCGCATGTGGCTGGGGAGCGTGGCCGATGCGCTCGTGCGTCTCACCAACCTCCCCCTCCTGGTGATCCACCCGGCCCAGGGCGGGCACGTTCCCGAGGACGTGCTCGCGTTCAAGCACGTCATGGTTCCCCTGGACGGATCCGAGCTGTCGGCGACGATCCTGGGACCGGCGGCGGACCTGGCTTCGGCCTCCGGGGCGCGGCTGACGCTGGTCCACGTGGTGAGCTCCTCGGCGGTGCTTGGGGCGCGCATCTTCCCCCTCCTCCCCGACGACCTCACCCCGGCCATTGCCAAGGCCCGGGAGTACCTGGAGACGAAGGCGGAGGAGCTCCGCGCCCGGGGCCTCACCGTGGACGCCCACGTGGAGGAGCACGAGGCGCCGGGTCGGGCCATCGCGGCGGTGGCCGACAAGCTGGACGCCGACGTCATCGCCCTGGCCACCCACGGCTACGGCGGGCTGAAGCGGGCGCTTCTGGGGAGCGTGGCCGACAAGGTGCTGCGGAGCAGCCCACTCCCCCTGTTGGTGCAGCGTCCGGCGGGCTGAGCGCCCTCCGGTAGGCGGGCGCGGAAGGACGCGGGGCCGGGCGGCTCGACGCCGCCCGGCCCCTCGTGCTTCCCGGCCCTACCCCTGTCTCAGACGCGGAGCTCCCGCAGGCGGGCGACGCGGTCCTCCGTCTCCGGGTGGGTGCGGAAGAGGCCGATGAGGGCCCGCCTCGAACCGGAGAGGGGGTTGATGATGGCGAGCTGCGCCGCCGCCGGGTTCACGTCCATGGGAATGCGCCGGGCGTACCCCTCGATGTGCTGGAGCGCGCTGGCCAGCCCCTGCGGGTCGCGGGTGATCTGGGCCGCGGTGGCGTCGGCCTGGTACTCGTTCTGACGGCTGATGGCCATCTGGACGATCATGGCCGCCAGGGGGGCCACGATGGCCATGACCAGGAGCGCCAGCGGGTTGTTGTCCCGGTCGCCGTCGCGGCCGCCGAAGCCGCCCAGGATGAGCCCCCACCGGGCGATGCTCGCCAGCATGGCCACGGCGCCCGCCATGGTGGCGGCGACGGTGCCCACCAGCATGTGGCGGTGTTTGATGTGGGCCAGCTCGTGGGCGATGACCCCCTCCAGCTCCCGCTGGGGAAGGAGGCGCAGGATCCCCGCCGTCATGCACACCACCGCGTGCTCCGGGTTGCGCCCCGTGGCGAACGCGTTGGGCTGCTCCGAGGGGGCGACGGCCACCACGGGCATGGGGAGCCCGGCCTGCTGCCGGAGGCGGTCCACCATGGCGTACAGCTCGGGGGCGTCCTGCGGCCCGATGACCTTCGCCTTGTACATGGAGAGGACCGCCCGGTCGCTGAACCAGTACATCCCGAAGTTCATGACCGCGGCGAAGATGAAGGCGAAGACGGCGCCTCCGGAACCCCCGAAATAGCTGCCGATGCCCACCACGATGAGGGTGAGCGCCGTCATCATCCCGAAGACCTTCAGCGTCTGCATGGAGGTGCTGTTCTCCTGTTCGAGAGGGTCCCCGGCGCGGGGTGTCCATCTCCGGCCGGGTGCGAGGAATACCCCGATCCGGTTCCCGGGTTGCGGACACCGGAGGGACGCGCCGCCACCATGGCGTTACGGACGAGGGGGCGCCATCCTTCGGGCCCAGCGGTCTCGCCGTCCCTTCGCCCCGTCCGACCCTCCCGTGACGCTTCTCGCGCCCATCCCCCCCGCCCTGGCCGACGGCCGGGGGCGGGACTTCAGGCCCGTGGTGGCCGTGGCCGGCGACCTGGACGCCGCCGGGCGCTTCGGCGTGTCGTGGGTGGGCTCCGACGGGGAGCGGGTGCTGGCGCTGGGCGCCGGGGCCGAGCCCCTGGAGCTGGCCCTCGCCGACGTCACCGAGGTGCGCGTCGAGGAGCTCTTCGGCGCGTCGCGCCTCGTCGCGGCCGTGGACGGGCGCCACCACGTGCTGGCCACCTACTCGCGGAACATGGTCTCCGAGTTCGCCGCGCTGGCGCGGGCGCTGGACGACCTGCGGGAGGGCCGCCCGCTCCTGCTCCCGGAGACGCTGGAGCGCGCCACGTGCGAGCGGTGCGGCGCCCCCCTGCCCGAGCGGGGCGCCACGTGCCCGCGCTGCCTCTCGCGGAGCGGCGTGCTCCGGCGCCTCGTGGCGCTCCTGCGCCCGTACCGGGGGCGGGTGGCGCTCCTCATGACGTGGGCGACGCTGGGCGTGGGCGCCGCCATGGTGCCGCCGCTGACGTACAAGATGATCGCCGACCGCGTCCTGGAGGGCGGGCGCCACGAGGAGCTGCTCCCCTGGGTGGCCCTCATGCTCGGCGCGTTCCTGGCGTCGGCGGGCTTCCAGTTCCTCACCAATTGGTCCAACGCCTGGCTGGGCGCCCGCGTCGTCGCGGACATGCGCGCGCTGCTCCACGCGCGGGCCCAGCGCCTCCAGCTCACCTACCACCACCGCCACGAGTCGGGGGCGCTGGTGGGGCGGGTCATGAGCGACACCGGCGAGCTGCAGCACTTCCTCATCGACGGGATGCCGTACTTCCTGGTGAACGTGCTCTCCTTCGCCACCATCGCCACGGTGCTGGTGGTGCTGGACTGGCGCCTGGCGCTCCTCGTGTTCCTCCCCGTGCCCGTGCTGGTCATGGGAGGCGCCGGGTTCTGGAGGGTGCTCCGCCCCCTCTTCCACAAGCACGGGAACCGCATCGGCCGCCTCCACACCATCCTGTCCGAGTCCATCCAGGGCGTGCAGGCGGTGAAGAGCCTGGGCCAGGAGCGGCGGAGGGAGTCGGAGTTCGACGGCGCCAACGAGCAGCTCTTCGCCGTGCACGTGGGCGTGGACCGCACCTTCCAGGCCTTCTTCGGGACCATGTCGGTGATGATGGCGCTGGGCACGGTGCTGGTGTGGTACGCCGGGGGCGCCGCCATCATCGAGGGCACCACGGGCATCGGGCTGGGGACGCTCCTGGCCTTCGTCGGCTACATGGCGCTCTTCTACGGGCCGCTCCAGTGGTTCTCCGCGGTGCTCAACTGGGCCACCAACGCCCTCACCGCCGCCGAGCGCATCTTCGCCGTCATCGACCAGCCCGAGGAGGGCCGCACCCGCGGGGCGTCCGTGACCCCGGGGCGGGTGCGCGGGGGGATCCGCTTCGAGCGGGTGCGCTTCAGCTACGAGCGGGGCCGGGAGGTCATCCGGGGAATGGACCTGGAGGTGGCCCCCGGCGAGATGGTGGGGCTGGTGGGCAAGTCGGGGGCGGGAAAGAGCACGATCATCAACCTGGTGAGCCGGTTCTACGACCCCGACTCGGGGGCCGTCACCGTGGACGGCGTGGACCTTCGGGACCTGGACCTGGCGGCGTGGCGCCGCCAGGTGGGCGTGGTGGCCCAGAACCCGTTCCTCTTCAACGCCAGCATCCTGGACAACATCCGGTACGGTGACCCGCAGGCCTCCTTCGAGCGCGTGGTGGCCGCGGCCCGGGCGGCCCGGGCCCACGACTTCATCGCCGCCAAGGAGGACGGCTACGACACGGTGGTGGGCGACGGCGGCTCGGCGCTGTCGGGGGGCGAGCGCCAGCGGGTGGCCATCGCCCGGGCCATTCTCCACGACCCGCCGGTGCTCATCCTGGACGAGGCCACAAGCGCGGTGGACTCGGAGACGGAGCAGCAGATCCAGGAGGCCATCGCGGCGCTGGTGGCGGGGCGGACCACGATCGCCATCGCCCACCGCCTGGCCACGCTCAGGAACGCCGACCGCCTCGTCGTGGTCGAGGACGGGGCCATCGTGGAGCAGGGCTCCCACGAGGAGCTCCTCGCCCTGGAGGACGGCCACTTCGCCCGCCTGGTGCGCCTCCAGACCGAGATCAACCGCCTCCGCGCGGAGCAGAGCGCATGGAAGGAATGAGCCGCGGCTTCACCGACGCCCCCGCCGGGCTGACCCGGAGGGACGGCCGCCTCTTCCTGCAGCGGGAGGGGGCCGAGCCCGTGGAGGTGACGGTGCGCTACCTGCGCCCCCTCACCGCGCGCACCGAGGTGGTCTTCCTCGACGCCAAGGGGCGGGAGGTGGCGACGGTAGCCGGGCTGGGCGCCATGGCCGAGGCGGACCGGGCCGTCGCCGAGGAGGCCCTGCGGGAGCGGTACCACCTCCCGGTGATCGAGCGGGTGCACGAGATCGACGTGCGCTTCGGCACCCGCTACTGGCAGGTGGACACGGACCGGGGCCCCCGCTGGTTCGCGCTGAGGGAGCCGGGCAAGAACGTCACGTGGATCGGCCCATCCCACGTGGTGCTCCGCGACACCGCCGGCAACCGCTTCGAGATCCCCGACCTGGAGGCGCTGGACGGAAGGAGCCGGCGCTGGGTGGCGCGGTCGCTGTAGGCGCAGGAGCGACCCGAGCGTATGGACGTGGGTCGGTCGCGATTCAGTCCGTCTTCCCGGAGGCCCGGCATGATCCGTGTCCTGTGCGCCATCCTTCTCCTCACGCTCCCCGACGCCCTCGACGCCCAGGGCGCCCCCTCCGCCGAGGCGCTGTCCCACTCCGTGGAGCAGCTCCGCCACGCCGTCGGCACCTGGGACGTGACCACGAGCTTCCTGGGCCCCGATGGATCCATCGCCCGCTCGGTCCAGGGGACATACGAATTCGATTGGGTCGTGCCCGATCGCGTGGTGGGTGGCCGGAGCGCCATCCCCGAGCTGGGTCAGGCTGGCGGCATCCTCTTCTACGTCAGGGAGCGCACCGGGGAGATCGAGATGGTCTCCGTGGGCGCCGACGGGCGCCTGTGGGTGATGACCGGACCGCTCGGTGGGGAGGTCCGACAGACACCCGAGTACCCCACCGAGGACGGTGGGCGAGGCGCCCTGAGGTTCACGCGCTACAACGTGCTCCCCGACTCCTTCGAGTCCAGGATGGAGTATACGAACGACGGCGGGCTCACCTGGGCGCAGGGCAACCACCAGACGTTCCGTCGACGCGCGGGCCCGCCCTGAGGGGTGCCCCGGCGCCTAGTAGCCCCACTCCCGGAAGATGAACACGCCGATGACCTGGGACGCCTGGATCCCCAGGTCGCCGAAGCCCCCGGCGCGGGAGCGGAGGAAGCGGTCCTCCCAGAAGCCCTGGACGTTGTAGTCGTCGGTGAGGGCCACCTCCACCCGCGCGCCCCCGAAGAAGCTCTGGTTCGTGGTCTGCCCCGACAGCGGCCGGAAGATGAGCACGATGAAGACGTCGTCGCCCACGTACTGGCCCACCTCGACGGTGGTGCCCGCCAGGGAGCCGGCCACCGTGCCCGACGACGCCACGCCGAAGTCGCCGGCCTGGCTGATGGAGAGGTAGTCCACGCCGATCTGCTGGGAGATGGCGGCTCCCAGCCGGGCCGCCACCGTCCCCGACAGGAACGACACCCCCGAGCCGGCGGCGCCCCGGAGGAAGGCCTCCTGACCGGTGGCCAACTCCGACGTGGGCCGCCCGAAGATCAGGTAGCTCACCAGGTCCGACTCGGCCACGCCCTGCTCCTCGCTGGACAGCGTCACCCGGGGCTGGGTGAGGGTGCCTGCCACCGTGGCGGTGACGTCCAGGTGCAGGCCCTCGGAGCGGCGAACGCGGGTCACGGCGTCGATCTCCAGCGTCGGGTTGATGCCGGGCGTGCCGATGAAGCCCACCGTCCCGCCCCGCACGTCGAAGCGCCGGCCCAGCACCGTGTACGTGCCCCGAAGCGCCTCCAGCTCCCCCACCATGACCACGTCCCGGTTCAGGCGGTCGTAGCGCACCAGCAGCTCGCCGCCGATCTCCACGTTCATGTCCTCGGAGCGCAGCCACGTGTCCCGGGGCACGGCCAGGTCCACGTCCACGCGCAGGTGCTGGAGGAAGGGGTTCCGGATCCCGGCCAGGAGGGGACGGGTGGAGAGCGCCGTGGTGTCCACCACCTGGAAGATGCGCGGGTCGGTGAGGTCCACGATCTCGGCGCTCCGCACGAACTCCTCCAGGTAGAGCACGCCCTGGTCCACCGAGAGCGCTCCCTCCACGCGGGGAGAGCGGTAGGTGCCCACCAGGCGCACCTCCCCGCTCATGAGGCCGGTGACGTCACGTCGATCCACCGCCTGGAAGCCCTCGAAGCCCACCCTGAGGTCCAGGCGTGGGTCGGTGATGGGGTCGAGGACCACCCTGCCCCGGACGTGGGAGACGCCCACCGCCTCCCCGTCCACCTCCACGTCCACCGTCCGGTCGGGGTTGAGGGTGAGGGCTCCCCGCACCCCGGCGTGGCGGACGCCCAGCGCCTCGATGGCCCACCCGCCGTGCTCCAGGCGGAGCACCCCGGAGGGCTCGGGCCGGTCCAGTGGCCCCCGGAGCCGGAACTCGCCCGAGACCCGGCCTTCCACGCCCTCCAGGAAGCCGAGGGGGGAGAGGGCCAGCGACGCGTCCAGGGAGTCGGCGACCACGCGCACGTCCATGGACCTGGGCACGACCCGCCGTCCCTCGGGCCGGAGCGCCAGGTCCACCGGCACTGTCCCCGAGGCCCGGAACACCGGTCGGCCACCGCCGAGGGCCTCCACCCGCACGTCGGCCTCGCGGTCGGCGTAGCTCAGCTCGCCGGTGAGGCGCCCGAGGGCCAGGTCCTGGTACCGGGGCTCCTCCACCGTGAAGCGGCCCTCGATGACGGGGCGCGCCGCCGGTCCGGAGACCTGGAGTGACAGGTCCATGTGGCCACCCAACGCCCACTCGTCTCGCTGCAGCAGCCGGGCCACGCGATCCAGGTGGAGCCCCTCGGCCTCGACGTGCAGGTCGGAGGAGCCTGCCCACGCCAGCGTGCCGTCCGCCCGGACGAGCATGGGGTCGGCCCCCTCCCGGGTGAGGCGCACGTTCTCCAGCGTCACCGACGTCGAGTCCCACCGGATGGTGGCGGGCTCCCGGAGGTTCCACGCCAGGGAGTCCACGTCCACGGTGGCGTCGTTCAGGCGCACCGTCCCCCCCGACCAGAGCGAGTCGAGCTCGAAGGCGCCCTCCGCGTCGTAGCGCTCCCCGGTGGTCTGGACCGCCGCCACCGACCCCTCGCCCCGCCGCCCCTCGAGGCGCACCATGGCGCCCAGGCGGGCCAGGGAGCGGTCGAAGGCCACCAGATCCGTCGCCTCCACGTCCAGGTCCAGGGCGCGCCCCGGCCCCGTCACGTCCCGGGCCGTGACCACGATGTCCGCTACCCCGACGCTGTCCGCGCCATATACGCCGTCGCGAAGGTGCACCTCGCCGAAGGCGTCCAGGGCGGACAGGCTCCCCTGGAGCTCGACGAAGCCCGTCAGGGCACCGGCCATGGCCACCTCGGAGAGGAGCGGCAGCGTGTCGGCGTCCACTCCCTGCAGGCGCAGGAGCTGGCGTTCGAGGACGGATAGCGTGTCGCGGGCCATGACGGTGTCGCCCATGAGCAGCGACCGGAGGCCCACGACGTCGTCGGTCTCGAAGGCGATCCGGGCCCGCCCGGTCGAGCCCCCGACCAGCCCCACGTCGCCGGCGCCGTCCACGCGGAGGCCTCCGAGGCGGCCCGACACCGTGTCCACCGCGAGGACCCCCGCTGACACACGGACCCTGCCTCGCAGGGAATCCACGTGGAGCCCGCCCACCCGCGACTGGAGCGCCACGAGCGTTCCCGCCGCCTCCAGGGAGTCGAGGGTGAGTCCGCGGCCCTCCACCTGGAGGCGGCCCGACCAGCGGGAAGGATCCGGAAGGCTGGCCAGCACGCGGGATATGCGCACGTCGTCCACGGTGGCGTCCAGACGGTACGCCTCTCCGGGCCGGGTCAGGTCCACCCGGCCCTCCACCGAAAGCCGTCCCTCCGCCACGCCCAGGTCCCCAGAGACGCGGAGGTCGGCCAGGGGCCCGACGGCTCGAAGCGACCCCTCCACCCCGCCCACCGTGGCGAAGGCGGGGGCCACCTGGTGGAGGAGCTCGAGGGACAGGGGCGACAGGTCGCCCTGCACGTCCAGGACCCACCCGTCCGCTCCGCCGCGCCGGGCCGACCCCTGCGCGAGGATCCTCGAGACCGTCGCGGCCGCGTCGCCGTGGGTGAGGTCGGCCACGAAGCGCACGCCGTCGTCCACGCGCCCCGACGCCTCCACCCGCCCCCGCCCCGAGCCGGAGAGGGCCAGCGCCGGCCTGAGGGCCTGGACCAACGCCAGGTTCATGGGGTCGAGGGTGGCCTCCAGGTTGGTGACGCCCCAGGCCCGGGAGAAGTGGAAGGTCCCCCGGAGGTCGGCGGTGGTGGGGAGACCGCCGTACCCCACGGGCACCAGGGTGACCCGGCCGTCGGCGGCCAGGGCGGCGGGGCGCCCGGAGAGGCGGAGGTTCCCGCTGAGGAAGCCGTCCACGGGGAGGTCCCGCTCCAGCCACGGGGAGAGGCGAGCCACCGCCAGCGGCGAGGCCTGGATCTCCAGGTCGCGGAGCACGGGGCCGTCGTCCACCCCGATGGCCCCGTTCAGCGCCAGACGGCTCGCCTCCAGCTCCACCCGCACGTCGTCCAGGGAGACCTGGAGGCCGTCGGCCACCGTCAGGCCCAGGCGCCCCCGGAACACGCCCTCGGGCACACGCTCGTCCAGCCACGCCAGGTCGGCCAGGCTCGCCGGCCCCTGCGTGCGCAGGTCCAGCGCGAAGCCCCACCCCTCCCCCTCGCCGCCCCGGGGCCCCAGCGTGAGCGTGGCGTCGAAGGGGGACGCCGGGAAGCCCACAATGGCCTCGGTGAGCGCCAGGCCGTCCCGGCCGAACCGGAGAGCGCCCTCCAGGCGCGTCACCGTCAGGGGGCGGTCCAGCACGTGCACGTCCATGGCGAGCGAGGCCAGGCGTCCGGCGAGGAGATCGCCTCCGGGCCCACCCAGGAGCACGTCGTCCAGCTCCAGGTCCACGCCCTCCAGCGACAGGCGGCGGAGGGACCCCTCCCCCGTGGGGGACGGCACCACGGGGACCCGGGAAGGCGCCGCGCCGTCCACCGGCGTCAGCACCTCCAGGAGCCCGTCCACCACGCGCACGCGCGCCAGGACGATCCCCCTGCCCCGCGTGCTGTCCGCGCCGGGAGGCCGGGGGGCCGCCAGCCGGGAGGCGTTGACCGCGTCCTCTCCTGGATAGCGGCTGATCTCCACCCGGGGGCCGAAGAGGGTGAGGCTCACCACCCGGGGAACGGACCCGAAGAGGGAGAGGACCGAGTACCCCACGCGCACCGAGTCGGCTTCCAGGAAGCGGCGTCCGCCCTCGGCGTCCAGGCGCACCCCCACCAGCGTGGCGCCCGTGAGGAGGCTCCCGCTGTGGATGGCCTCCACCGTGAGGTCGCCGGCCAGGGCCCCCCGGACCCGGTCCAGCGCCGCGTCCAGCACGAAGCGCTGGCCCGGGCGGGACTTCACCAGCGCCGCCCCGGTGCCGCCCACCAGGAGCCCCCCCACGAAGAGGAGGAGCAGGAAGCCCCGTCCCCAACGCACCCGCCGGCGCCCCGGGCGCCCGGGGGGCGTCTCGGGGGCTTCGGCGGCGGGGCCGTGGGGCGTGTCCACGGTCAGAACGCCTGGCCGATGGAGATGTGGAGCTGAAACCGCTGCAGCGACAGAGCCGGCGAGCTGTCGTAGAGCACCAAGGTCTTCAGCGCCACCAGGGACTCGGTGGGCGTCCAGGTCCGCGTGCCGTCCGGAGCCGTGACCAGGGCGATGCCGTTGGTCACCACCTGCAGCCGCTCCCCTCCTGATGGACGGTACGCCAGGTCCACGCGCAGCGGCCCGATGGGGCTCAGGTACCGGAACCCGAAGCCCGGCGTCACGCGCAGGGACGAGAGCGAGCGCACGTCGTCGCGATCCCAGACCTGTCCGAAGTCGGTGAAGAGGGCGCCCTGGAAGGTGGCGGAGAGGGGAAAGCGGGCCTCGAGGCTCCCCTCCAGGACCGTGTTCCCCCCGGTGGGGCGGGCCTGGAAGCCGTCGTCGCCGAGAGGGGAGGCGTCGCACGTGAGGTCCACGATCTCCTGGGGCGTGCACCCCGCCCCCCCCTCCCCGGCGTCGAGGAGCCGGGTCACGTCGGTGGTGAGGACCCGGGGCCCGAGGCGGCTCTGGGCATACCCCCGCACCGAGTTGGCCCCGCCGGCGTAGAAGCGCTTCTGGGGGTGCACGATGTCGGCGCCGCCCTCCCGGTTCAGCAGCTCGTCGAAGGGGCCGGCGGAGACCCAGCCGGCTCGGACCCTCGCGGCAAGGACGGCGGCCTCGCCCAGGCGGGCGAAGCGCGAGTACTCGCCCTGGATCCTGGTGTAGGGGAAGTTGGAGCCCGTCCAGCCCTCGGCGTGCTCCAGGTCCACGAGCATGGCGTAGCCCCGGGAGGGGTTGAGGACGTTGTTCGTCACGTTTCGCGTGAACGTGAGCCCGACGGGGGCGAGCCAGTTGGCGCCCTGGAGCACCCCGATGTCCTCCGGGGCACACACCAGGAAGCTGGTGCAGAGGAGGATCTCCGCCGCGTCGAGCTGGGACAGCTCGGGCCGATACGAGAGCGTGAGGGGCGTGCGGGGCCCGATGTTGCGCGTGAGGGCGAAGGAGAGGCCCACCGCCCGGCGGATGAAGACGTCCGTCAGGCTCTGGCGCTCCCCGAAGAGGGACGCCTGGAACGCGTTGCGGGTGGAGAAGATCCACGGCTGGGCGAAGTCCACCGACGCGATCCAGTTGAGGCTGGCGAACTCCTCCGTCCCCGCCTTCCAGCAGAGCAGGGCGCGGAAGTCCCGGGCCAGGATGTTGGACACGCGGCCCCGCACCTGGAGGCGCCGCCCCCCTCCCAGGAAGTTCCGGTGCACCCAGCGGGCGTCGGCGTCGAAGCACTCGGCGGACGTCCAGCCCCCGCCGCCCCGGACGCGGCGCACGTCCCCCTCCTGGATGCGCACCGCCACGGGAATCACCGAATCCGGGCCGGTGGTGAAGTCGGGCGTGACGGAGGCGCTCCGGATGATCTCCAGCCCGAAGAGGCGCGCCTGGGCATCCAGGAGCTGGTTGGCACGGTAGAGGTCACCGCCCCGGAACTGGAGCGTGCGGAGCACCGTGGACTCGGTGAGGCTCTCGGTGCCGTCCACGCTCACGTGCCCGTACCGGCTCAGGGGACCGGGCACCATGTCCAGCGTCACCGCCGCGGCGTAGGGCTCGCTCCGGTCGATGCTGAAGCTGCGCAGCACGTCGGCCCGTGCGTACCCCTGGTTCGTCAGGCGCCGGATGAGGGTGTCGCGGGCCGCGTCCAGCGCCAGGAGGCTGAGGGGGTCGCCCACCTCCAGGGGGAGGCCCCGCAGGAGGTCGGGGATGTCCACGTCCTCGGCACCCAGGACCTCGAGGGAGTCCACGAGCACCGGCCGGCCCTCGTCCACGCGGAAGGTGACCTCCACGCCCCCGTCGGGCATGGCGGCGGTGGCGGTGTCGATCTCCGCCTCCCGGTACCCGCGCTGCTGGTACCAGACCCTGAGGCGGATCTGATCCAGGGGGAACTCCCTCCGGGGCAGGTACGCCCGCTGGATGGCGAAGTCGGCGCCGAACCAGCAGAAGGGCTCGAAGACCGCCGAGCGGCACTCGGTCTCGCGGGTGACGATGGCCCGCGCCAGGGAGTCGGAGGGGAACGCCCGGTTCCCCTCGAAGCGGACGTCCACCACCTCCGGGCGGTTCGCCTGGGCGTGGGCGGCGCCGGGAAGAGCGAGGACGACCGCGGACACCGCCGCCGCTACGGCGGGGGCCAGTCGCGGCGAAGGGGAGCGGACCCTCACGCTCCCCCTCCCTCTCCGCCCCCGGTGCGAGCCCGTGGGGGCGGCGGGTCGCCGCCCACGGGTTCCCGGGCCAGCAGCGTGCGGACCAGATAGAAGGTCACCAGCCCGACCCCCGCGGCGAGGGCTCCCGCCAGGAGCCCGGCGGCCACGTTGTGCCGGGGCTCCGCCGGCACCCGGATCCAGGGCCCGCTCATGCCGGCGCCCCCGAAGACCCGGGCACGGTGCCGGGCCGCTGGAAGGTCCGGGCACCCGCGGCGACGAAGGCGTCGGCCCCGGCGTCGTAGAGCCGCGTCTCCACCTCCACCGCCTCTCCACCCACGCGCACGACGTTGAGGGAGTTGAGCCCCGACTCGGGGCCCCGCCCCCGGCGCGACGCCGTGGTTCCGCAGGCCACCAGGGGGATCCCCGGCCCGCTCCCCGGAACCAGGGCCCGGGAGTCGGCCAGGTGCGTGCGGTGGACGTGGCCGCCCAGCACCAGGTCCACCCCCATCTCCTCCAGGGCCGCCAGGAGCGCCGCCGCACCCGGCAGGGGACGCCCACCCAGGCCGTCGGGGGTGGAGATGAAGTGGTGGTGCGTCACCACGACCTTCACGTCCCCCTCCGGCGCCGCCGCGAAGGCCCGGCGCGCGAAGTCGACCTGGCCGGCGCCCAGGCGCCCGGCGACGATGGCGCGGCGTGGCGCCGAGGAGTCCAGCGCCACCACGGTGGCGCCCGGCACCGACGTCACCGTATCCAGCTCGGGCCCCAGGAAGCGCCGCCAGTTCCGGTGGGGGGCGAAGAGGCGCTCCCAGACCCGGTAGAGGGGCACGTCATGGTTGCCGGGCGTCACCACCACGGGAAGGGGCGCCAGCGCGTCCACGAAGTCCCGGGCCAGGCGGTACTCCCGGGCCTTGGCCCGCTGCGTCAGGTCGCCGGACACCACCACGACGTCGGGCTCCAGCGCGCGGGCCAACGCGAGGAAGGCCCGGGCCGGTGCGGGCCGGTAGGGCCTGCCGATCTGGAGGTCCGAGCCGTGGAGGATGACCATGCCTTCTACTTCACCTTGGGGGCCTTCTTCGCCTTCGCCGCCGCGGGTGCCGGCGCGGACCCACGGGACCGCATCATACCCGCCACGCCGCCCGCCACGATGGCGAGGCTGATGACCTGGGCCAGCGTGAGCATCCCGAAGAAGCGGTCGTCCTTCGCCCGGAAGAACTCCACGGTGAAGCGCTCGAGCCCCGCCAGCGAGAGCCAGAGCATGAAGAGCCACCCTGCCCCGCGCTCCCTGCCCCGCAGCCTCCAGAGGAGGAAGAAGATCAGCGTGGAGAGCCCCACCTCGTAGAGCTGCGTCGGGTGGACGGGCACCACCTGGCCGTACTTCTCTACCAGAGCCGGGTCCACGGTGATCCCGAACTGCTGCTCGATGACGTCCACGCGGGTGGGCGGCGATCCCATGGGAAAGCGGATGCCCACCCACGAGTCGGTGGGGCGCCCCCAGTCGTCGCCCACCAGGAAGCACCCGACGCGCCCCACGGCGTACGCCAGCGCCAGGGCGGGCGCCGAGGCGTCGAGGACGTCCTTGAGCGGGAGCTTGCTCCGGTGCGCCTCCCACAGCACCAGCGCCGACGCCAGCCCGAAGCCCCCGTACCAGACCAGGCCGCCCCGGGCGAGGATGAGGTCCATGGGGTTGGCGACGAGGCGGTCGAAGTTGAGGAACATGTAGTAGAGCTTGGCCCCAAGGATGCCGCCGATGACGGCCATGAAGACCATGTCCCACGCCTTCTCCGGGTCGTATCCCTTCCGCTTCAGCTCCGCGCGGAGGACGTACCCCGCGGTGAGGAAGGCGAAGAGCATGAACACCCCGAAGGACGTGATGAACTCGCCCCCCAGGAAGGGGATCCAGTCGGGGAGCTTGAAGAGGTTGGGATACATGGGGGGACCGGGTCAGGCCGTGCGGCGTTGGAGTCCGGGGAAGGCGAGGTCGGCGGCGGCGGTGGTCTCGGGGGCACCCACGTGGCCCTGGTCGAAGCGGAAGCGGGCGGCCCGGGCCACCATGGCACCGTTGTCCAGGGAGAGGCGCGGGGAGGCGTGGAAGAGCCGGCCGCCGGGGCCGAGGCGCCGGGCAAGCTCCTCCCTGAGGCGTCCGTTGGCGCTCACCCCACCCCCGACGAGAACCCGCCGGCACCCCGTCTGCTCCACGGCGCGGAGGGTCTTGGAGACCAGGACGTCCACCGCCGCCTCCTGGAAGGCGGCGGCGACGTGGGGGACCTCGCCGGCCAGCGCCCCCTCCCCCTCCAGGCGCCTGGCCAGCTCGGCCACCGCCGTCTTGAGGCCGCTGAAGGAGAAGGCGTAGTAGTCCGGCTCGGCGGGCTTCTGGTTCCTGCGGAGCATGGGCCGGGGAAACCGGTGCCGCTTCCGGTCTCCCGCCCGCGCGGTGCGCTCCACCTGGGGACCTCCCGGGTAGGGGAGCCCCAAGAGCTTGGCCACCTTGTCGAAGGCCTCGCCGGCGGCGTCGTCGCGGGTCTCGCCCAGGAGGGTGTAGCGGCCCCACGCCTCGGCGTGGAGGAGAAGCGTGTGCCCCCCCGACACGAGGAGGGCCACGAAGGGCGGCTCGGCGTCGGGGTCCTCCACCGCCGGTCCGAAGAGGTGGGCCTCCATGTGGTGCACCGGCACCAGCGGCTTGTCCAGGGCGTAGGCCGCGGCCTTGGTCCAGCACACGCCCACCAGGAGCGCCCCGATGAGGCCCGGCCCGGCGGTGACGCCGAAGACGTCCACGTCCCGGAGGCCGACCCCCGCCTTGTGGAGCGCCTCCTGCACCACCGCGTCGATCCTCTGGAGGTGGGCCCGGGCCGCCAGCTCGGGTACCACCCCCCCGAAGACCTCGTGGACGTCCTGGGAGAGGATGACGTGCCCCAGGAGCCGGTTCTCGCCGTCGAGGACCGCGGCCGACGTCTCGTCACAAGACGTCTCGACCCCCAGGACCAGGGGTCGGGGGAGGGACGCGCTCACCGCGTGCCCCCCGGCGCTTCCGGCCCCGACGAGCGGCGCACGGTGACGATCTCCGGCGCGACCTCCCACTCCACCAGGGCGGGCACGCCCTCCACGCCCACGGCGACGCGCCGCTCCTCGCCCGCGCTCAGCCCTTCGAGCACCACGTAGGCCCGCAGGTCCAGGGGGTCCACGGCGCCCACCAGCGTCCGCGCGCCCCTGAGGACGACGTCCACCTCGGCGGGCGTCACCGTGACGTCCCACGGAGCGACCCCGGCCTGGGCGATGACCACGATCCCCGTGAGCGTCCGCTCCACCCGCTCCTCCACCCGGACGCCCACGGTGGCGCTGCCGGGGGAGACCCGGATCCCCGAGAGGCCCGCGGTGTCCACCGCCAGGTCCACCACGCCCGACGCGGTGACCGTGGAGAGGTCCAGGACGCGCAGGAGCACCGAGTCCACGCCCTCCAGGCGGCTGGCGGGGCCGCGCAAGCGCGCCATGGGGGGGTTCACGCCCACGGGGCTGGCCAGCGCCAACCCCTCGGGGAGCACCCCCGACGTGCGCGCCGCCACCGGGACGGCGCGGGTCACCGCCGAATCGAAGGCGAGGCGCACGGAGGACGGGGAGACGGACTCCACGATGAGGCGGCTCCCCTCCTCCAGGGCCACCCAGTCGCGGCGCAGGTTGACCACGGTGTCGGGGGAGCCCACGTCCGGAACCGGGATCCGAACCGACGTGCCCGAGCGGGCCAGGCGCACCATCTCCCGGGCGGGCCCGCTCAACCGCAGCTCCACCTGGGCCGGCTCGGGCCTTCCCGACAGGGCCCACGCAGTGTCGGTCACCTCCACCAGCACCGGGACGGGCGAGAACGTCTCGGCGTTGCGGGGCTCGGTCTGCACCAACGCCCACAGGAACACCGAGAGCCCCAGCGCCGTGAGCTTCAGCCGCCAGTTGTGGACCAGGGAGCGGGGCGTGAGGCGCACGGGCCCGCTACTCGCCCAGGAGCCGGCGCACCAGGTCCTGGTTCACCGGCGCGTCCCACTCGGTGCCGCCGGCCACCTTCTTGTAGATGAGCCCGTCGCGGCCGACGAGGAACGTCTCGGGGACGCCCGTGGTCTGGTACGTGCGCTCGATGCGGCCCTCGGGGTCGTGGAGGATGGGGAACGTGAGCCCCATCTCGTCGGCGAAGGCGCGCAGGTCCCCTCCCGGACGGCCGAAGGCGTCCTCCTGGCCGAAGCGGGCGTCGATGCTCACCGCCAGGATCTCGAAGTCGGTCCCCTGGAGGGCCTCGTACAGGCGCTGCATCGACGGCATCTCCTGGCGGCACGGGGCGCACCAGGTCGCCCAGATGTTCACCAGAACCACCTTGCCCCGGTAGTCGGAGAGGCGCACCGTCTCTCCCGCCATGTCGTTGACGGTGAAGTCGGGGGCCGGGGCGCCCGTGATGATGGGCTGGTAGTTCTCCCGTCCCACCCAAGCCACCGCGACCACCGCGACGACGGCGACCACGGCCCAGAGATAGGGGGACTTCAGGGGACTGCGCTTCATCTCGACCCGCCTTCGTGTAAGCCCGACCCGTCCTGGATCCTACGGGGACCGCCGGGCTTTGTTCCCGCCGTGTCCTGGGCGCGATTTTCCGCCTGGAATGTAGGCTTTCGAGGGCCCCGCGGTAGCCTCGGGGCGGCGTGCGAGGCCTAGAAGCGGAGCCCCAGCCTGAAGACGAGCTGGTCGTCGGGGTCGACGAACTCGTAGCGCACCTCCGCGTACGCCCCCAGCACCAGCGTGCCCAGGTTCACGCCCACGCCGGCCCCGAAGCCCGTGTCCTCCAGCGCCGCCACGCCCCCGCCGGCCTCGTAGCGCCGGTACACCAGGCCTCCGGTGGCGTAGGGCGTGAGGACGGGGATGGGGAGTCCCAAGTGGAGGTCCGCCGACCCGCCCAGGTACCCGCAGTCGTCCACCGACCCGCAGTCGGGAAAGAAGTACTCCCCCGCCACGAAGAGGTCCAGGGGGAAGAGGGGGAAGTTGAGCTCCAGGGATCCGCCGATGCCGTTGGCCCCGCCGAAGGCGTCCCCGGCGCGGGCCACGTGGATCCCGGGGTTGAGCTGGGCGTGGGCGGCGGGCGCGGACACCCCCACGGCGAGGAGGACGGCGAGGGTGGGCGGGATGCGGCGGATCATGGCATCGCTCCGGGAGACGGGACGGGTGGGTCTGGCCCTCCGCCCTACCCTACCCTCCGCGTCTTCCCACCGCCAGGCGCACCGCGCTCCCCCGCTCCAGGGGCGCGTCGGCGGGGGGCTCCTGCTCCACCACGATCCCCTGGTCCCTGCCGAAGCGGAACACCTCTTCCACCTCCCCCAGCACGAGGCCGAGGGAATCGAGGACGGCGAGGGCCTCGGCCTCCTCGAGCCCCAGGAGGAGGGGCATGGCCACCAGGGGCGGGCCCCGGCTCACCGCCAGGCGGATCTCGGCGGGGAGGGCCACGACGGCGTCGGCGGCGGGGCGCGTGGCCACCACCCGCCCCCGGGGGACCTCGGCGTCCACCGAGTCCATGCGCACCACGAAGCCGGCGGTCTGCAGGACGATGCGGGCCCGCTCCGCGTTCACCCGGAGGACGTCGGGGACGGACCGGGTCTGGGGTCCCAGGCTGCGGGTGACCCGCACCACCGCGCCGGGCAGCGCGAGCTGTCCGGGGAGGGGCGACTGGCCCAGGATGAGGTCCGGGCCCACGGAAGGGTGCCGCAGGGAGTCCACCGCCCCCAGCGCCAGGCCGGCACCCGCGAGGCGCTCTCCGGCGGTGGCCAGCCCCACCCCGCGGAGGTCGGGTACCACGACCATGTCGGCGGGGGGCGGGGGTGCGGGATAGACCACCTGGGTGGCCACCAGGTAGCCCACGCCCCACCCCAGGAGGGCCAGGCCCAGGGCGGCGGCCACCAGGGGAGCCCGGGGACCCTTCGAAGACGGGCCGGCCCCGCGGGAGGACTTCGCCTTCCTTCCGCCTCCTCCCGGTCCCCGCCGCCGCTTCAGCGAGCCTCCCAGCTTCACCTCGTCCTCCGGAGTCGCGCCGCGAAGGCCCCGTCGAAGCCGTGGGTCTGGGGGAGGAGCTCCAGGAAACCCTCCTCGTCCATGTACTCTCCCGGCACCGCCTCGGTGGCCTCGACCCGGAACTCGGTGTGGCGCGCCAGGAACGCCTCCACCTGCGCGCGGTTCTCCTCCGGCTCCAGCGTGCACGTGGAGTAGACGAGAAGGCCTCCCGGCCGCACCACCTGGGCGCCCGCCTCCAGGATCTCCCGCTGCAGCTTCACCATGTCCTCCATCGCGCTCGTCTCAAGCCGCCACCTCCCGTCGGGGTGCCGCCCCAGCGTCCCCGTGCCGGTGCACGGCACGTCCAGGAGGACGGCCTCGGCGTCGGCCACCGGCGGACGGCGGGCGTCGGCAACCACCATCCCCAAGGGGAAACCTGTACGGCGGGCGTTCTCCCGCACGAGGCGCATGCGTGTCTCCGATCGGTCGGCGGCCAGAGTATAGGAAGCCCGGGCGGCGAGGGCCAAGGCCTTGCCCCCCGGTGCCGCGCACAGGTCTGCAACCTTCGTGCCCGGGGCCACGTCGGCGTACCGGGTGACCAGGTGGGCCGCCGGGTCCTGGATGAGGGACGGAAGCGCCGCCAGCGCCTGCGAGGGGTTGGTGCCGGCGCGCAGGTGCAGGCACTCGGTGCCCTTCCCCACCGCCCGGGCCCCGATGCCGCCGTCGGCCAGGAGCTGGCGCGCCTCTTCGGCGGTGGCCCCCAGCGGCACAAGGTACAGGGCCGGCCGGCGGTTGTTCGCCTCCACCAGGGCCCTTACCTCCTCCGGCGACCAGCGGGCCAGCCACCGGTCCACCAGCCACCTGGGATGGGACCCCCAGGTCTCCAGGAAGGCGGCCGGGTCGGTCTCGAAGGCGGGGAAGAGACGAAGCGCCGCCCCGTCCTCGGCGACCCCCCGGAGCACGGCGTTGACCAGCCCACCCGCGCCCTTGCCCGAGACGTTCTGGGCCTGGGACACCGACTGGGACACGGCGGCGTACCGGGGCACGCCGTCCATGTAGAGGATCTGGTAGGCTCCCAGCCTCAGGACCTCCAGGATCCGTGGATCCAGGCGTCCCAGGCCACCATGCACCCGGCGGCCGATGAGGTGGTCCAGGCGCCCGCGGAGGCGCGACACGCCGTAGGCCAGCTCCTGGATGAACGCGCGGTCCCGGGGGTGGAACCCCCGGACCGTCCGCTCCATCGCCACGTCGAGACGAAGCCCCCGTCCGATCTCCCACCGGACCTGGAGCGCCGCCTGCCGCGTCGGCGTGATGCCGCCCTCGACGGTTCGTACGTAGGGTTGGCTCAGTCGAGCATTCCCTTGAGCGGGGACGAGGGCACGGCGATCTCCCTGGACGGCATGCGCCCGGCCAGGAAGGCCAGCCTTCCGGCGACGATGGCGTGCTTCATGGCGTGGGCCATGCGCACGGGGTCATCGGCCGCCGCAAGCGCCGTGTTCATGAGGACGCCGTCCACCCCCTGCTCCATGGTGACGCACGCGTCCGACGCCGTGCCTACGCCGGCGTCTACGATGACGGGTACCTGGAGGCGGCGCTTGATCTCGCGGATGAAGTACGGGTTCACCACGCCGAGCCCGCTCCCGATGGGGGAAGCCAGCGGCATGACGGCCACGCACCCCGCGTCCTCCAGACGGAGGGCGGTGATGAGGTCGTCATTGGTGTACGCCATGACCTTGAAGCCCTCCGAGGCCAGGACCCTCGCCGCCTCGAGCGTGGCTGCCACGTCGGGGAGGAGGGTGGCCTGGTCGCCGATGACTTCCAGCTTGATCCACTCGTTGAAGCCCGCCGCACGAGCCAGCCGGGCGTACCGGATGGCGTCCTCCGCGGTGTGGCAACCCGCGGTGTTGGCCAGGAGAAAGGACTCCTGCGGGTCCAGGTGGTGGAGGATCCCCTCCTCCTTGGAGCGGTCCAGGTCCACCCGGCGCACCGCCACCGTGACCATCTCTGCGCCGGAGGCGCGGATGGCATCCACCATGACCTGGTTCGTGGCGTACTTGCCCGTCCCGACGATGAGTCGGGACGTGAATGCGCGGCCCCCGATGACGAGAGGCCCGTCCAACGCCCGGGCCTCGTCCAACTGCATCGTGTCCATCGTCACCCTGTCTCAGCCCCCGCCCACGAAGTGGACGAGCTCGATGTGATCTCCCTCTTGGACCGCGGTACTCGCATAGGAGTCACGCGAGAGGATCTCTTTGTTGAGTTCCACCACAACCAGGGACGGGTGGAGGTCCAGGGACTCGATGAGGGAGCGGACCGAATGGCCCGCGTCCACGTCCCGGTCCTTGCCGTTGAGCCGGACCCGTACCGTCGTGGTTTCGCTCATGTCTCCTCCGGAGGGTGGCCGCCCCGTGCGGCCAGTCTGTCTTGATAGTCCCCCAAGGCGGCCTCAAGGTCCGCCGCGTCCCAGATTCCCCGGATCACGGCCACCCCGTGGGCACCGGCGCGCAGGGCCTCTCCCACGCGCGCCGGGGTGACCCCGCCGATGGCCAGGAGCGGGACCCTGGGTGCAGCCTCGGCGGCGGCCCGCAGGAGCGCCGGGCCCCCGCCGGCCACGTCGGGGTGGCTGGGCGTGGCCCACACGCTCCCCACGAAGGCCCAGTCGGCGCCACAGGCCTGCGCCTGCGCGGCCTCCCCGGCGCCGTGGACGGAGGCGCCCACGAGGACCCCGGACGGCAGCAGGCGCTTGGCCTCGGCCACCGGGAGGGAGCGCCGGCCCAGGTGCACGCCGGCGGCCCCGGAGGCCAGGGCCACGTCCACCCGGTCGTTCACCACAAGGAGGGCCCCCGCCTCGGCCGCGGCCGCCGCCAACGGAGCGGCGAGGCGCAGGAGCGTGCCGCCGGGAGTGCGGGGGCCACGGACGTGGAGGGCCAGGCCCGCGCCCCCCTGGACGAGGAGCCTTCGCGCCCGGGACGGAAAGGCCGGGTCGGCGAGGACCGCGTCGTCGGTGACCACGTGGAGGCGCGGAACCCGCCCCCGGGGGGCGTGGCGCATCAGGCGAACCGCTGTCCGGCCTGGACGCCCCTCCCGTGGATCCAGTCCCGGGCGTCCATCCGCCGCTTCCCCGGGGGCTGCACCTCCCCGAAAGCCACCGCGCCCTCCCCCGTGGCCACCACGAGGCCGTGGGCGGCGTCAGCCGAGAGCACCTCACCGGGGGCGCCCGAGGCGTCGGGGCGCACCGTGGGCCGGAAGAGCTTCACGGCGACGCCGTCCAGCTCGGTCCACGCCCCGGGCACCGCGTCCATCCCCCGCACGTGCCACGCCACCTCGGGGGCGGGGCGCTCCCAGGCGATGCGCGCCACCTCCCGGCCCACCTTGGGCGCGAAGGTGGCGGCGGCGTGGTCCTGCTCCTCCTCCGCCAGGTCGCCGGCGGCCAGGAGGGCCAGGGCTTCCACCAGGGCCTCGGCCCCCAGCTCGGAGAGCCTCACCGCCAGCTCCGCCGCGGTCTCGCCGGGGAGGATGGGCTCCCGGATGCGGTGGAGAACGGGGCCGGCGTCCATGGCCTCCACCATGCGCATGATGGTGACGCCCGTCTCCTCGTGCCCCCGGGCGATGGCCCAGTTGATGGGCGCCGCGCCGCGCAGCGCCGGGAGGAGGGAGGCGTGGACGTTGAGGGAGCCCAGGGGAGGCACGTCCAGGACCTCGCGCCTCAGGATGTGCCCGTAGGCCACTACCACCGAGAGGTCCGGGGCCAGGGCACGGAGCGCGTCCAGGAAGTCGTCGCCCCGGGGACGCTCCGGCGTCAGAACCGGGACGCCCATGGCCGTGGCCACCTCCTTCACCGCGGAGGGGGTGAGCTTGCGCCCCCGGCCGGCGGGGCGGTCGGGCTGGGTGACGACGCCCACCACCTCGAAGCCCTCGTCGTCCAGGGCCCGGAGGGACGGTACCGCGAAGTCGGGGGTGCCCCAGAAGAGGATCCTCACCGCCCCGCCTTCTCCTCCTCCTCCCTGAGCTTCCTCCACTTCTTCAGCGCCATGCGCCGTGCGAGGGGGCTCAGGTGGTCCAGGAAGAGCACCCCGTCCAGGTGGTCGATCTCGTGCAGGAGGGCCCTGGCATACAGCTCGTCGGCCTCGATGACCACGGGCTCGCCGTCGGGATCGAAGCCCTCGATGCGCACCGCCCACGGGCGGACCACCATCTCCTCGATCCCGGGAATGGAGAGGCACCCTTCGGCCTCCTTCCACTCGTCGTCGCTCTCCCACGTGACCGTCGGGTTCACCAGGGCCACGCGGGCCTCGGGCTCGTCCTCCCGGCGGAGGTCCACCACGAGCACGCGCTTGGAGACGCCCACCTGGGGCGCCGCCAGGCCGATCCCCTCGGCGTGGTACATGGTCTCGAACATGTCCCGCACCAGCGTCCGGAGGTCGTCGTCGAAGGACGTGACGTCCCCCGCCTCCTGGCGGAGGACCGGCTCCCCCATGAGGACGATGTCACGGATGGCCACGGTCGGGCTCCTACTCTTCCTTGACGCCCTTGGGCGCGAGCACCTGCGCGATGCGGCTCCGGTCCACGGTGATGCGCGTGTTCTCGCCGGTGCGCACGGTGAGGCGGTTCTCCTCGGCGTGGACCACCGTCCCGATGATCCCGCCGTTGGTGACGATCTCGTCGCCCTTCTTTACCCCCGCGAGCATCTGCTCGTGCCGCTGGCGCTCCTTGGACTGGGGGCGGATGAGGAGGAAGTAGAAGATCACGACGATGAGGACCATCTGCACCGCGAAGATGAGGCCCGCCGACCCCCCTTCGCGGGGCGCCATGAGGAGGGCGAGGGCTGCGTTCGTCACCATGGGTCTCCGTGGTTCGTCGGTTGGGTTGTCCGCCGGGGGGGGTTACCCCTCGGCGGACCGGTAGCGTTCCAGCCAGTCCCTGCTCCAGGCGTGGAAGTCCGCCGTCGCGATGCGCGCGCGGGCCTCCTCCGCCAAGCGGACCAGGAAGCGCAGGTTGTGGATGGAGAGGAGCCGCACCGCCAGCCACTCCCCCGACACCACCAGGTGGCGCAGGTAGGCCCGGTCGTACCGGGCGCAGGCCGCGCAGTCGCACCCCGGGTCCATGGGGCGGGTGTCCTCCCGGAATCGTGCCGCCTTCAAGTTGACCTGACCCTCCTCCGCGGTCCAGGCGGTGCCGTGGCGGGCGTTTCGGGTGGGGGCGACGCAGTCGAAGAGGTCGCACCCCCGGGCCACCGCCTCCAGGAGGTCGTCGGGGTACCCCACGCCCATGAGATAGCGCGGGCGGTCGCCGGGAAGCTCGGCGTCCAGGACCTCCAGCGTCCTCCACATGTCGGGCTTGGCCTCGCCCACGCTCAGGCCGCCGATGGCCAGCCCCGCCCAGTCGCCCGCGCCGAGCACGGCCCGGGCATGGTCGCGACGCAGGTCGTCGTAGACGTTGCCCTGGACGATGGGGAACAGCGCTTGCGCAGGGTATCCACCGCGGTGCCCAAGCTCGTCGAAGCGCGTACGGCATCGCTCCAGCCATCCCGACGTCCTGCGGTTGGCCTCCGCTGCGTGCGCCCGTTCGGCACCCCCCGGCGGGCACTCGTCGAAGGCCATGACCACGTCGGCCCCCAGCGCCCGCTGGACGTCCATGACGGACTCGGGCGTGAAGGTGTGGGACGAGCCGTCGATGTGGCTCTTGAAGACGACGCCCTCGTCGCGGACCTGGCGGATCTCGGCCAGCGAGAAGACCTGGTAGCCCCCCGAGTCGGTGAGGATGGGGCCGTCCCACCGCATGAACGCGTGGAGCCCGCCCAGCTTTCGCACCAGCTCGTGCCCCGGGCGCAGGTACAGGTGATAGGTGTTGGCCAGGACCATGCGGGCCCCCAGCGCCGCCACCTCCTCCATGACCAGACCCTTCACCGTGCCCGCGGTCCCCACCGGCATGAACGCAGGGGTGGGGACGTCCCCGTGGGGCGTGGAGAAGACGCCGCGGCGCGCGGCGCCGTCCCGGGACTCGAGGCGGTAGGTGAACATGGGCAGGAAAGGTAACGCGAACGTCAGCTTCCCTGGAGCACGCGGTCCCAGAACGCGGTGCTGCCGTCGATGCCCGCCGCCGGCGCGAGGCCGAGGAGGCGGGTCACCAGCGGGTACACGTGGACCAGCTCGAAGGGCTCGAGGACCCTGCCCCGGGGGAGCAGGGGGCCCCGGGCCACGAAGAGCGCCCGCATGGAGAGGAGCCCGTTGTCCCACCCGTGGGTCCACCCCGGCGTCTCCTCCCGGTCGTTCTCCGGGTAGACCACCACCCCCGAGTCGGCCACCAGGACCACGTCGCCGATGCGGGGGTCGGCCCGGTAGTGGAGGCGCTCCGGCACCTCGCCACGGAGGTAGGCGGCCACACCGTCGAGCCCGCCCAGCGCGTCGCGCACCGCGGCCGCCTCGACGCCGGCGGCCAGGTGGAGGTTGGCCGCCGGCCCCGACGCCGCCACCGTCACGCCCTCCAGCGTCGCCGCGTCGGCCATGTAGCGCCGGCCGGCCACGCCGTAGCCGTCCATGCCGTGGTCCGCCAGGACGATGAGGGTGACCTGACTCCCGTGCTCCAGCGCGTCCACCCCCGCCACCAGCCGTGCGATGGAGGCGTCCACGCTGGCCACCGCCGACGCCATCTGGGGGCTGTCGGGGCCGTAGGCATGCCCCACCGCGTCGGTGGTGGACATGTACAGCGTGATCATGTGGGGCCGGTACGCCTGGGGGTACCGGAGCCACTCCAGCACCTGGTCCACGCGCTGGTCGTTGGGGACCCCGGCGTCGTAGGTGCGCCAGTAGCTGGGGCGCACCCCCCCGACCGCCGCCTCCGAGCCCACCCAGAAGTACGACGCGGCCACCATGCCCTGGCGCTCGGCGGTGACCCACAGGGGCTCCCCCCCGTACCACGTGCCGTCGGTGACGGTGGCCTGGTCGCCCAGGCTGTACCAGGCGCCCCGGGCGGGGTCGAGGAACGTGTTGCTCACCAGGCCGCTGTGCTCCGGGTACAGCCCCGTGGCCAGCGCCCAGTGGTTGGGGAAGGTGAGGGTGGGGAAGACGGGGATCATGCCGTCGCGGGCCCACACGCCCTGGGCCGCCATCGCCTGGAGGGCCGGAGGCCGGTACTGCGCCACGTAGCGCGAGGCGAAGCCGTCCAGGGAGACGAGCACCACGTACGGGGCCCCCAGACGGGACGCGGCGTTCTCCCCCTTGGTCACCGACGCCGCGTCGGGCGTCTCCAGCCCCGGGGGACGTCCCTTGGGATCGTCGGGGCCCGTGCCCGGGTCGGCGCTCCCGCCGCAGGCGCCCAGCGCCAGGGCGGCGAGGAGCGCCAGCGCGAAGCGTCGCCGTTCCATGCCCGAATCTACCGCGCCGGAAGGAGGCGGCCCACTGGCGCGCGAAGGGGTCCGCCCCTTCCGGGACGGACCCCCCCAACGCTCCCGGCGGCGGCCTCGCGTCAGTTCGAGACCGGCCGCCCGGCCTTCCGGGGCATCATCTCCTCGCGCATGGCCAGCGCGTACACCGTGGCCGCCACCACCACCGCCGCCTGCTTCAGGTCGTCGAGCACCAGGTGGTCGAAGGTGTCCAGCTCGGTGTGGTGGGAGTTGATGCCGTACTCGATGGGATCCTGGATGAAGTTGAAGCCCGGGATCCCCGCGGCGTCGAAGGCCAGGTGGTCGGTGCCCCCGGTGTTGCCGTGGCGCACCGCCACCACGCCCAGGTCGCGGAAGGGCCACAGGATCTGCTCGAACACCGGGATGGCCTTCTCGTTGGACTGGTCCCAGATCCCACGGAGGCGTCCCGTGCCGTTGTCCACGTTCACGTACGCCGAGATCCTGTCGTGGAGCTGGGGGTTGTTGCGCACCCAGTTCCGGGAGCCCAGGAGCCCCTGCTCCTCGCCGCTCCACAGGGCGATGCGTATGGTCCGCCGGGGCTGAACGCCCAGCGTCTTGAGGATGCGCATGGCCTCCATCATCACCACCGAGCCCGCCGCGTTGTCCGCGGCGCCGCCTCCCATGTGCCACGAGTCCAGGTGGGCCCCGAGCATGACGTATTCGTCGGCCTTGTCGGTCCCCGGGAGGTCGGCCAGCGTGTTGTACGCCTTCAGGTCGTCCTCGAAGAAGCGGTTCTCAACCATGAGCTCCAGCTCCACGGGAATCCCCGCCTCCACGTTCCGGTAGATCTGGTTGTACTGCTCCTTGGACAACGCCACGTGGGGGAGCCCCTCCGGGTCGCCGGCGTTGCGGCTCCCCGCCGAGCCCCCGCGGATGACGCCGTGGTCCCGGGACGAGATGCGCAGGAAGGCGTGGGCGCCCTCCTCGGCGGCGAGGGCCTGGAAGGCCTGCTGGGCCTCACGCTGGGCGCGCATGCGCTCCATCATCGCCTGCCGGTCGGCGTCGGACATGGCGCCCCCGCCCTGGGGCGCCGGCGCGGGCTCCAGGAGCTCCTCCAGGGAGAGGCGCCGGTCCACGTGCTCGAACTCGGGGGGCGTGGGGGACGGCTCCTCCATGAGGACGATGGCCCCCTTCAGCCTTCCCCGGTACGCCGCCACGTCGTCCATGCCGGCCACCTTGGCCACCAGGGCCCGACCCCGGACCACGCCGGGAGTGCTGCCGGTCCACGCCATGGGCTGGCCGTGGAGGGGCTGCTCGAAGGGTGTGAGGATGCGCCCCGAGTAGCCCTCGTTGGCCCACCCGCGGCCGAAGTCGCCCCACGGCTCCACCGTCACGTTGGTGAGCCCCCAGGATCGGAACTGCTCGGCCGTCCACTCGTTCGCCTTCTTCATTCCGGGCGAGCCGGTGAGGCGGGGGCCGTTCACCTCGGTGAGGTATCGGGCCATGGCGGGAAGCTGGGAGCGCTCCAGCCCCTCCTCGCGGATCCTCTGGACGACGGTCAGGTCCACGGCCTCCCGGGCCACCTGGGGCGAGGCGGGCGCGGGAAGGAGCAGCGCGGCCGCGAGCGTCAAGCACGCGGTGACGGGACGACGGGAAGACATGGTGGGACTCCTCCGCTGGACACGGCGTGGGGCGTGGTGCGCGGTCCCCGTGGAAGCCGGACGCGCGCAGGCACTCTCGGTGCTGAACGTTCAGTCCACTAGTAGGGGATCTTCCGATGGTTGGCCAGCCATGCCTCCAGCACCGCCTTGCCCTCCTCGCGGAGGAGCTGGCGCCCGGGGATCCGCCGTGCCTCCCACGGGAGGCCGATCTCCTGGTAGACCGTGGCGTCGGCGAAGCCCGCCACGCCCGCGTCCGACGACGAGGCGGCGTACACCACCCGCTCCACCCCGGCCCAGTAGGCCGCGGCGAGGCAGAGCGGGCACGGCTCGCAGCTCGAGTAGAGCACGCACCCTCTGAGGCTGTGGGTCCCCAGGCGCCGACCGGCGTCGCGGATGGCCACCACCTCGGCGTGGGCCGTGGGATCGTGGGTCACCACCACCTGGTTCCACCCCTCTCCCACGACTTCGCCGTCCCGCACCACCACCGCCCCGAAGGGCCCGAAGACGCCGTCCGCCGAGTGGGTGGCGGCCAGATCGATGGCGCGGCGGAGGAAGATCGCGTCGTTCATCCCCTCAACGATGGCCCCGGGGCGCGACCACCGCCATGGCGTCTCCGTAGGAGTAGAACCGGTAGTCGCCCGCCACGGCCTCGGCGTAGGCGCGCATGACCTGGCCGTACCCCCCCAGCGCGGCCACGAGCATGAGGAGCGTGGAGCGGGGCAGGTGGAAGTTGGTGAGGAGGCAGTCCACCACCCGGAACCTGTGGGGCGGACGGATGAAGAGGTCCGTGGTCCCCGTGCCCGCGTGGACCCGGCCGTCGGCGTCGGCCACCGACTCCAGGGTGCGCACCGCGGTGGTCCCCACGGCCCACACCCGCCCCCCCGCCGCCCGGGCCCGGTTCACCGCGTCGGCGGCCTCCCGGGTCACCTCGTACCACTCGTGGTGGAGTTCGTGGTCGGCGGGGTCGTCCACCTCCACGGGACGGAAGGTCCCCATGCCCACGTGGAGCGTCACGGCTGCCCGGAGCACCCCCAGGCCCTCCAACGCCTCCAGGACCTCGGGCGTGAAATGGAGTCCGGCGGTGGGGGCGGCCACCGATCCGGGGGTGCGGGCGTACACGGTCTGGTAGCGCTCCCGGTCCAGTGCCTCGGGCTCCCGCTCCAGGTAGGGGGGGAGGGGCAGCGCGCCGTGCCGCTCCATGGCCTCCTCCACCGAGCCCGGGAAGTGGACGCGCACCACCCGTCCCCCTCCAGGCGCCGAATCCAGGATCTCCACCCTCAGGTCGGCGGCCACGTCCACCACGCGCCCGGGCTTGAGCTTGCCGCCGGGGCGCACCAGGGCCTCCCACACGTGGGGATCGGAGGCGCCCGGGGCCGGGTGGAGGAGGAAGATCTCGGCGGGCGCCCCGGTGGGCTTGCGGCCCAGGAGGCGGGCCGGGATCACCTTGCTCTCGTTGACGACGAGGACGTCGCCGGCCCCGAAGAGCTCCCCCACCTGGCGGAAGCGCAGGTGGCGGAAGGGGCCTTCGCCCCGGGGAATCACCAGGAGGCGGCTCTCGTCCCTGCGCTCCGCGGGGTAGCGGGCGATGCGGTGGGGCGGAAGCCGGTAGTCGTAGTCCCCGACCCGGCTCCCGTCCGGGACGCGCGTCGGGGTCACCGCGATGGCCCGCTCCCGGAGGCCGTACCCTCCGAACCGACGTCTCCGTCGGCCACCAGACGGGCGGCACACTCGTCGCACAGCCCGTGGCTCACCTGGGTACCCGTCCGGTCCCGCAGGTACTCCTCGATGCGGGACCAGTACCCGGCGTCGTCCCGCACCTTGCCGCACCAGGCGCACATGGGGAGCATCTCGCTGAGGGTGCGGACCTGGGCCAGGGCGTCCTCGAGGCGCTGCTTCTCCCCGGCCAGCCCGCCGAACGCGGTGTCCCGGGCGCGCTGGAGGCCCAGCGCCAGAGCCGCGACCAGCCCATACGTCACCACGAAGCGCCCGGCCAGTTCCGGCGGATAGGCGGAGCCCAGGTCCGAGAGCACGATGGCCGTCGCGGGAGCCATGAGCCCGGCCGTCCACACCGAGCCCTCCCGGGCACCGAACACGTAGTAGAAGCCCGCGGGAAAGGCGTAGTACCAGAGCAGGGCATACCCACCGGCGCCCCCCACGTACACGACCACGGTCAGGAGGACCGCCGCGACGCCAAGGACCGTTCGGTACCCCCACCGGATGTCCCGGGCGTGGCGAAGCGTCGCCAGGGACGAGATGAGCACGAACGAGATCGTCAGGGCCAGAGCCCCGGTGAGGCGATCCCCCCGGTGCCAGTCCACCATACCGAACACCATGGAGGTCGGGACGAACAGGACGAAGACGAAGCCCAGGTACACCCTGAGCTGCCGGTCGAGCCCGGCCGACTGCTCGGGGATGAACCGGCCGAAGGCGCGCTCGATGAGGGACGCAGGGCCTCGGGTCACGCTTCCTCGAACAGCGAACCCTGGTTTCCCTTCTTGCCGGCACCCTTCAGCGTGTACCCGAAGCGGCGGAACGCCCGGGGGGTCGCCACGCGACCCTGCGGCGTGCGCATGAGGAAGCCCTCCATGATGAGGAAGGGCTCGTACACCTCCTCCAGCGTGGTGGCGTCCTCGCCCATGGCCACCGCCAGGGAGTTCAGCCCCACCGGGCCGCCCTCGAACTTCTCGATGAGGGTCTTGAGGACGCGGGCGTCCATCTCGTCCAGGCCGTACTCGTCCACGTCCAGCATCTGGAGGGCGTCGCCGGCCACGCCCACGTCGATGACGCCGTCGGCCTTCACCTGGGCGAAGTCCCGCACGCGGCGCAGGAGCCGGTTGGCCACCCGGGGGGTCCCCCGGGAGCGCCGCGCGATCTCCAGGGCCCCCTCGGCGGTGGCCTCCACGCCCAGGATCTCCGCCGAGCGGCGCACGATGGTGGACAGCTCATCGGCGGGGTAGAAGTTGAGGCGCTGCACGATGCCGAAGCGCGCCCGCATGGGTGCGGTGAGGAGCCCGAAGCGCGTGGTGGCCCCCACCAGCGTGAAGCGCTCGATCTTCATGGTCATGGTCTGGGCCTTGGGCCCGTCGGACAGGCGGATCTCGATCTGCCAGTCCTCCATGGCGGGGTAGAGGAACTCCTCGATGATGGGGCGCAGGCGGTGGATCTCGTCGATGAAGAGGATGTCCCCTTCCCTCTGGTTCGTGAGGATCCCCACCAGATCCGCCGGCTTCTCCAGGATGGGGCCGGAGGTGGTCTTGAAGTTGACGCCCATCTCCCGGGCCAGCAGCGACGCGAGCGTGGTCTTGCCCAGCCCCGGGGGGCCATGGAAGAGGATGTGGTCCAGGGCCTCGCGGCGGCCCTTCGCCGCCTCGATGGCGATGGACAGCGCGTCGCGGACCTTGGCCTGCCCGATGAACTCGCCCAGCCGCTGCGGGCGGAGCGACGGCTCGGACTGCTGGTCCTCCTCCAGGGAGGCTGGCGTGGTGATCTGCGTGCGCTCGACCATGGGCAGCAATATGGCGGAAGGCCACCGCCAGCCCAATGCCGCCCTTGTCCATAACTATGACGGTTACGGGGACGGCCGTCGTAATACTGTGGCACTTGAACCGTATGGTCCTTGTGTTGAACTTCCTTTCGACCGTGATGTACGCTTCGTTGTCATTTGAGTAGGTCTCTCACGGCGCGGGCCGCCCACGGGCGTCCGCCCTTTCTTGATAGGCGTCCCGCCGCCGCAGTCCGCGGTATCCCCCCCTGTCCCGCGACAAGCCCCTCCTCGGGGACAACCAGCGCACGTCCCGGTCCACGGGATGGTCGGGTCCATCCCGTGCCCATCAAACCGGGAGGTATCATGCACCTCAGCTTCAGGCGACTGCTGTTGCCCGTCGTCGCGTCGGTGCTTTCGGGAGGAGGCTTGCAGGCCCAGGAGCCGACCACCCTCACCGGACGCGTCACGGGGACGGAGGGCGTCCCCATCGAGGCAGCCAGCGTGTACATCGAGTCGATGAACATCGGCGTGCTGACCAACAACCAGGGTCGGTACCTGATGATCATCCCGGCGTCGCGCGTGACGGGTCAGACCGTCACCGTCCGCGCCAGTCTCATCGGCCGCAGCTCCCAGGAGCAGCAGGCCACCCTGCGGCCCGGCACCCAGGTGCTGGACTTCGTTCTCGCCACCGACCCCCTCCGCCTGGAGGAGATCATCGTCACCGGCGCGGGGCTCAACACCGAGCGGCAGAAGCTCGGCGTGACGATCAACTCGGTGAAGTCCGAGGAGATCAACCTGAGCCAGGAGGCCAACATCGTGTCGGCCCTGGCCGGGAAGGCCCCCAACGTGGAGGTCACGTCCTCCGCCGGGGATCCCGGCGCGGGGTCGTACATCCGCATCCGGGGCGCCAACTCCCTCCTGGGGAGCAACCAGCCCCTGTTCGTGGTGGACGGCGTGCCCATCGACAACAGCACGACGAACATCGAGAACACCGTGGCCGGCACGACCGTGACGAACCGGGCCATGGACCTCAACCCCAACGACATCGCCAGCGTGGAGATCCTGAAGGGGGCGGCGGCCGCCGCCATCTACGGGTCCCGCGCCGCAAACGGCGTGGTGCTCATCACCACCAAGTCGGGGGCCCCGGGGAGCAACCGCATCGAGTACCGGAGCAGCTTCTCGTGGGACGAGGTGAACAAGACCGTCCCGCTCCAGCAGCGCTACGGGCAGGGCATGATGGGCCTCGCGGCCGCGGGGGAGAGCGGCGAGGTGTGCATCGACTGGTACGGCGTGCCCCGTGACCGCTGCCCCGCGAGCTGGGGCCTGGAGATCCCCGCCGGCACGCCGGTCTACAACCACGCCGACGAGATCTACCGCACCGGCCTGCGCAGCGACCAGTTCATCACGTGGTCGGGCGGCAACGAGACCACCGACTACTACCTGTCGCTCGGGCGGCTCGACCAGCAGGGCGTCATCGTGGGCCCGCAGAAGTACGACCGGACCACGGTGCGCCTGAAGGCGAGCCACGCCTTCCGCGACGACCTGCGCATCGGCGGGAACTTCGCCTACACCGACGGGCAGGGCGACTTCGTCCAGCAGGGCTCGAACATCTCGGGCATCCAGCTCGGCGCGCTCCGCACCCCGCCGGACTTCAACAACCTGCCCTACCTGAACGAGGCGGGGCTGCACCGGACGTACCGTCGCCCCAACCCCAGCTCCATCACGCAGAGCCTGGGCTACGACAACCCGTTCTGGATCGCCAACGAGATCTCGAACACGGCGAACGTGGCCCGGACGTTCGGGAACGTGAACGCCCACTACACGCCGTTCAACTGGCTGAAGGTGGACTACACGCTGGGCCTGGACTACTCGGCGGACGAGCGCCGCACGGTCTTCCCCAAGAGCTCGTCCGACTTCCCCAACGGGCGCATCGTGCGCGCCGACATCATGAACGTCGAGGTGGACCACAACCTCGTGGCCACGGCGACGCGGGCGCTCAACGACGACATCGACCTGGGGCTGTCGGTGGGGCAGAACCTCAACCACCGCGAGTTCCGCCGTTACCAGGTGAACGGCTCCAACCTGATCCTGGGAACGGATCACCTGGACTTCACCGTGGACAAGGTCCCCACCGAGTTCACCTCGACGGTGCGCACGGACGGGTACTTCGCGCAGGCGCAGCTCGACCTGTACGACCAGTTCTACGTCACCGGCGCCGTGCGCTTCGACGGCTCCTCCACCTTCGGTGGTGAGAGCCAGCGCTTCGCGTACCCGAAGATGAGCGCGGCGTGGGACTTCTCCGACTACGTCCAGGAGACGCCGCTGAGCTTCGGCAAGGTCCGCTTCGCCTACGGCGTCGCGGGCAAGCAGCCCCCGGTGTTCAGCAACGTGAACGCCTACCAGACCGCCACCATCACCGACGGCTGGCTCAACCCCAACGGGCTCCAGACCATCTACCTCGGCAACGAGGGCGTGGTGAGCGAGGGGACCCTGGGCAACTCGGACATCAAGCCGGAGCGTACCGCCGAGTTCGAGGGCGGCGTCGACCTGGCGTTCCTCGACAACAAGGTCTCCCTGGCGCTGACGTACTACTACCAGAAGACCACCGACGCCATCCTGGCGGTGAACACGGCGCCCAGCACGGGCTTCTTCAGCAAGTTCGCCAACGCGGCCGAGTTCGAGAACGAAGGCTTCGAGGCCACGCTGGACGTGAACGTCCTGAACACGGACAAGGTCCAGTGGAACATGGCGGCCCAGTGGGCCCACAACGAGAGCTGCGTGCTCGACCTGGCCGGCACCGAGGAGTTCAGCCTCACCGGCTTCACCGGCAGCACCAACTCGGTGGTGGCGCCCCAGCGGGACGCCAGCGGGAACATCACGAAGTGCTATCCCATCGGCGTGATGTACTCCGACGACTTCATCCGCTTCGGCAACGGCTCGCTGGACGACGACGGCGTGGACATCGACGCCACGTACAGCGGCTGGAACCCGGGCGACGTCTACGTCGGCCCCAACGGCTACCCGCAGTACGACCCGCAGAACCGGGTCACGGGTGACGCCAACCCCGACTGGACCGCGAGCCTGCGGAACAACATCCAGATCGGCCAGAACCTGCGCATCTCCGCGCTGGTGGACGTCAAGCAGGGTGGCGACGCGTGGAACGGCACCAAGGGCGCGCTCTACTTCTTCGGGACGCACAAGGAGACCGAGGCGTACCACGGCGAGGGCAAGAGCGAGGTCTTCGGCGAGACGTACCTGACCCAGTTCGACTTCGCCGGGCCGGGCAAGGGCCAGTCGGTGCCCCTCAACTGGTACACCTGGTTCTGGTGGGGCATAGGCTCGGGATTCACCGGCCCCGCCAGCCAGTTCATGGAGGACGCGAGCTTCGTCAAGCTCCGCGACGTCTCCATCGCCTACACGTTCCGGGACCAGGACTGGCTCGACCGCCTGGGCTTCAGCACGCTCGACGTCATGGTGAGCGGCCGGAACATCAAGACCTGGACCGACTACTCGGGCATCGACCCGGAGAACAACCTCGACGGCCAGACCCTGGGCCGCGGCATCGACTACTTCAACAACCCCCAGACCAGGGCCTGGGTGGTCAACTTCAGCCTGGTCCGCTAGGGAGGAGCCATGAACACGACGACCCTGCGCGGGCGCGTGCTTAGCGCGCTCCTCGCCACGACGGTCTTCGCCGGGTGCGACTTCATCAGCCCGACCGAGACCAACCCCAACGCGGTGCCCACCGCGTCGGTGGATCAGCTCTTCACCGGCATCCAGGTGAACACGTTCTACTTCGCCGAGAGCCAGATCTCGCGCATCACGTCCATCTGGCTGCAGCAGATGGCGGGCACGGACCGCCAGTTCGCCATCCTGGACACGTACCGCCTCAACGAGGAGGACGCGGACGGGGAGTTCTCGTCGGTCTACACCGGCGGGGGCCTGGTGGACCTGAAGCGGGCCATCGTCCAGGCGGAGGAGGACGGCCGCCGGACGTATGCCGGCATCCTGAAGATCCACGAAGCCTACCTCGTGGGGATGGCCGCCAGCATGTTCGGCGACATCCCTTACTCCGAGGCGGCCACCGACGGCATCGACTCACCGAAGCTGGATGACCAGGCCGAGGTGTACGCCGCGGTCCAGTCCCTGCTGGACGCGGCCATCACCGACCTGGGTGCCGGCGGCGCCGGCCCCGGCTCCGTGGACTTCAACTTCGGGGGCAACACGGCTCGCTGGATCGCCGTGGCGAACACGCTCAAGGCCCGGTTCCACATGCACTGGGCCGAGAAGAACGGGAACAGCGCCTACCAGGCGGCCCTGGCCGCCACCAACGGCGGCATCACCGCCGCCGCGGGTGACTGGAAGGCCATCCACAGCACGTCGGCCACAGAGAACAACCTGTGGTACCAGTTCATGCGGGATCGCTCGGGCTACATCTCCTCGGGCGACTACATGGTGCCACTGATGGTGGCGGCCGGCGACCCGAGGCTGCCGAAGTTCTACAGCACCGCCAGCGGCGGTGGCTACGTGGCCCGAGACTCGGAACTGTCGCCCACGGGCTTCGGCGCGGCGGACTTCGACTTCCCCATCGCGACGTGCTCGGAGAACTACTTCATCGCCGCCGAGGCCAACTACAGGCTCGGCAACACCGCGGCCGCCAAGACCGCGGCGAAGAACGCCCTGGCGTGCGAAGAAGCGTCCTACGGCGTGACGCTCACGGCGGCGAAGGCCGCCATCGACGCGAAGAGTGGCCAGGCCCTCTTCGACGAGATCATGACGCAGAAGTACGTCGCCCTCTTCCTGAACATGGAAGCATGGAACGACTACAAGCGTACCTGCCGGCCGGCCATCACCGAGCGGTCCGGCGGGATGCCCGCGCGGCTGTTCTACGGCCAGGCGGAGCGTCAGACAAACCCCAACATCCCTGTGCCCGGCTCCCAGCCGCTCAGGAACGACAACGATCCGAACCCCTGCTGAGCAGGCGGGTAGGATGAGCTGAAGAACCGGCCGGTCCCCTCCGGGGGGCCGGCCGGATTCAGGTCCGAGACGGAGATCCCATGACGCCCGCCTGGTCCAAGACCCTCGCCCTCGTGCTCCTCCTCGGAGCGGCGGGGTGCTACCACTACGTGCCCACGCCGGAGACCCCCATGGCGCAGGGGACGCCCGTCCGCCTGCGCCTGGCCACGCCCCAGTCCTTCGAGCTGGCCGCCCTCACCGCCCACAACATCGGCACCGTGACGGGCGAGTGGATCCGGGAGGAAGGCGGGCAGGTGGTGCTTTCGGCGATGTGGCTGGACGCTGTGACGGGGGAGGGCTTCGACGCCGGCGCCTGGACGTTCAGCGTCCCCCGGGACAACGTGGCCGACCTGTCGGTGCGGAGCGTGAGCAGGTGGCGGACGTTCGCGGTGATCGCCGCCGGAGCCCTGGCCACATGGGTGGGGTGGGAGTCCCTCCGGGGAAGCGACGCGGGCGGAGGCCGCCCGGGCAACGGGGGACAGCCGCGGTAGGGGGCCGCCCCGCCCCCGCGGGCCCCGCCCGGGACCGGTCTACCCCAGCGCCACCGGCCTCCCGCCGGTCTTCGCCGAGCGGTACAGCGCCTCGATGACGCGCAGGTTCCGAGCCGCTTCGGCGGCGTCGTAGCGAACGGGGCGCCCGTTCAGGGCGGCGTCGGCGAAGTGCTCCACCATGAGGCGGTACTCGTCGTCGCCGGCCACCACGTGCTCCGTCGTGCCTGCCCGGCCCCGCTCCTCCTGGAACGGCGCGTCGGCGGTGCCGGGCAGGAACGCCGAGGGGACGCGGTAGAGCCCGTCGGTCCCGGCGA
>BTVB01000008.1:0-114580 GCA_045863275.1 Gemmatimonadota bacterium | reverse complement strand
AGGTACTCCCTCCGCTCCACCGTGAGGGCGCAATCGAAATGGGCGAGGAGCCCGTCCGGGAAGCGGAGGATCCCCGCCAGCTCCCCGTCCACGCCGCCCTCCGTCCAGTTGGCCTGGGCCTGCACTTCCGCCGGCTCCGCGCCCGCCAACGTCCGGGAGGCGTTCACGCAGTAGCACCCCACGTCCATGAGGGCGCCGCCCCCCAGCTCCGGGCGGAGGCGGATGTTGTCGGGCCGCGTGAGGCGGAAGGTGAAGGCGCTCCGGATGGCGCGAATCGGCCCCAGGGCGCCTTCGCGTACGAGGGCGAGAACGCGCTCGGTGCGGGGGTGGAAGCGGTACATGAACGCCTCCATGAGGAGGGTGCCGTGCTCCTCGGCGACGGCGGCCATCTCCCGGCACTCGGCCTCGGTGAGGGCCAGCGGCTTCTCGCACAGGACGTGCTTGCCCGCCCGCGCCGCCCGCACCGTCCACTCCCGGTGGAGCGAGTTGGGGAGGGGGACGTAGAGGGCGTCCACCTCCGGGTCCTCGACGAGGGCCTCGTAGCTCCCCAGCGCCCGTGGGATGGCGTGCTCCGCGGCGAAGGCGCGGGCCCGCTCGCCGTCGCGACTCGCCACCGCCACCAGCTCCCCGTTGGACGACGCCCGGATGGCCGGGTTCACGGCGGCCCGCCCGATGTTGGCCGTGCCCAGCACGCCCCAGCGCAGTCGCTTCCGTGCCATGCTCGCTCCTCCGGACCGGGTCCGGGCCCCCGGGCCTACCAGGGGCTGCTCTGGATCTCCACGTCGCCCTCCAGGGGGAGGGGGACCCAGCGGCGCTCCCTGTGGGAGAGCGCCACCGCGTTGATGATCTCCTGCACCCGGGCGCTCTGGGCGAAGTCACCCTGGTTCGTGTCCCCTCCGTCCAGGATCTCCTGGCAGAAGTTGTGGACCAGGTTGCCGTAGAACGCCGTCCCCCAGGCGTCGCCGGGCTGGTAGCCGGGAGGGAAGTACCCGGGGGGGATCTCCCGCTCCACGAACTCCACCGCGTCGGGCTTCGCGGTCTTGAGGGTCTGGATGACGCCGAACTCCTCCACGAGGCGCACCTGGATGGCGCCCTCGGAGCCGAAGATGCGCGCCTCGATGCCCGGGTAGTTGCCCACGGTGACGTAGCTGGACTGCATGGAGAAGAGGGCGCCGTTGGCCGCCTCCCCCATGAACATGTCGGCGTCGTCGATGTTGATGCGCTCCCGGTGGCCGTCCAGGTTCGTGCGCCGGCGCTCCTTCACCATGTTGGCCAGGATGCCCACCACCTGGGTGAGGTCCGAGCCCACGCACTCCAGGCCGATGTCGATGGTGGGGGCGCCGTATCCCTCCAGCGACGACACCGTGATCCCCTCCCGGGAGAGGTCCCGCCCCCACTCCTTCTCCCCCACCGGGCGCACCTTGTGGATGCGCTTGTCCATGGGGTTGTCGGGGTCGAGCCACTGGGAGTTCTGCTCGTACCCGTTGAACACGAAGGGCTGCCCGACGAAGCCCTGGCGGATGAGGTCGAACATGTACATCACCGCCGGCGCGTACCTGAACGTGAGACCCACCTTGGTCTTGAGGCCTTTGGACCGGGCCAGCTCGTGGGCCCGCCACACGTCGCGGTAGTCGTGGCAGACGGGCTTCTCCACCAGGCAGTGCTTGCCCGCCTCCAGCGCGGCGAACACCAGGTCCTGGTGGTCGCCCCGGGTGACGATGTCCACCACGTCGATGTCCCCCCGGGCGAGCACCTTCTCGGCGTCGGTCTCCACGTCGGGCACGTCGAACTCGGCGGCGCGGGCCTCGGCCACCTCCCGGTCCAGGTCGCAGATCACCGCCAGCTCGCACAGGGGCGAGCGGTGGAAGCCGGGGAGGTGGGCGGTGCGGGACCAGCGGCCGGCGCCGACGACGGCGACGCGGAGCTTCTCGGACATGGGGCGTCTCGTGTGGGGGGCTCGAGAGGGGGGTCGGGAGGAGAGCTACCGCACCGGACGCGCCTTCACAACCTCGCCCTCAAAACGCCGCCAGGTACCAGGACAGCTTCGTGGCGTTCCCCTTGTGGGACCAGCCTGTGAGGGTGGAGTAGCGCATGCGGTAGTAGCGCACCAGCTCGGTCCCGGGCGGGAAGGCGGGGTTCGGGTCCAGCTCCAGCCGCACCACCACGTCGTCCAGGGACCCCCGGGCCTCCAGTGCGCGGACGGACACCCTGGAGGCCTCCACCAGCGCGGCGCCCCGCTCCGCCAGCGGGCGGGCCGTGTCGGCGAGGATGGGGCTCAGCACCTCGGCCCGCACCCAGACCTCCAGGGCCTCCCTCCCCTGGGTGTCCAGCGTGCCGTGGGCCGACTGCATCCGGAACACGGCGAAGGCGGCCAGAGCCAGGATCGCCGCCGCCGCCTTCCACCCGGTGAGCGTGACGGTGGGTCGGGTCCCGTGCCCCGCGCTCATACGCCCAGCCACGTCCGCGCCTGCTCCCGGGTGCGGAACACCCCCACCTCCCAGCCCGGGACGCGGCCCTCGAGGAGCATCTCGTACATGCGCGCATACCCGAAGATGAGGTCCTCCCGGCACGCGATGGCCACCCGGGTCATGGCGGGAGCAAGCGCCGACGCCTGCATGTCGATCTCGATGATGGTCTTGATGTCGGGCTCGCCGATGTCGAAGGACTCCACCGCCTCCATGTCGCAGAGCTGGACCTTCAGCCCGGGGAAGCGGGGATCCCCGATGGCCACGCGGTTGGCGGCGACGAGCTCGGCGCCGTCCACGCGCCCCGAGCACTGGTATTCCAGGACCTCCCCACCCTCCCACCACGACAGATCGATGGCCATGGAGCCGCTCCTGTCCGGAGGTGCACTCCCAAGATGAAGGACGCGGCGGGTCCTCGCCACGATGGGGCTCAGCCCTTGGGGGGCACCCGGGCCATGATGTCCTCGGCCAGCGCCGTGATGGTCAGGCTGGGGTTCACGCCCAGGTTCACCGGCACCACCGAGCCGTCCACGACGTAGAGGCCGGGGTGGCCGAAGACCTCCCCGTCCCACCCGACGACGCCGTCCTCCGGGCCGGCGGCCATGCGGCACCCTCCCAGGACGTGGGCGGTGACGGGAGCGCCCAGCGCCACGTCCGGCCAGGTGGTCCAGGCGGCTCCCCCCAGCGCCCGCGCCAGCCGGTGCGTCACCTCGTCGGCCACGGGAATCGAGGCCGCCGGCGGCGTCTCGCCGGGGGGGACACGGCTCGCCAGCCGCCCCCCCCGCCGCCCCCGGGCCCGGTATTCCAGCGTGAGGTGTCCCCCCGTGGCCTGCATGGCCAGCACGATGGCCGTGCGCCGCGCCCGCCCCAGGGGCCACAGCCCGGCGAGGAACCGGAGGGGATGGCGGACCACCCCGGCGAGGACGCCGAGGAGCCCGGGGAGGCGCGCCCTCGACCGGGCCAGAGGCGCGGTGAGCCAGAAGAGGGCGTCGGAGCCGTCGTTGAAGCGCACCACCTCCACGTGGGTGTCGGCGTCGACCTGGACCCCCGAGGTGATGGCCACGTGGTCGGCCACCGCCGGCGCCCCGGCGGGGGCAGCGGCGGCAAGGATGGCCTCCGAGTTGGTGCGCACGAAGTGGCCCAGGCGCCTGGAGAGCCGGGGAAGCCCGCCCACGGCCCGGGACCGGTGGAGGAGCTCCACCGTGCCCAGCACGCCCCCGCTCACCACCACGCGGGGGGCGCGCCACACGCGCCCCCGGCCACCCGCGAGGGGGCTCGTCTCCACCTCGTAGCCCTCGGGCACGGCCCGGATGGCCACGGCGCGCGTCTCCGGGACGATGCGCACGCCCCGGCGCTCGGCGAGCCAGAGGTAGTTCTTGTCCAGCGTGTTCTTCGCCCCCACCGGGCACCCGATCATGCACGCGCCGCAGAGGGTGCACCCGACGCGCTCCGGCCCCTCGCCTCCGAAGTAGGGGTCGGGCGCCGCGACGCCGGGCTCGCCGAAGAACACCCCCACGTCGTGGACGCGGAAGGTGTCCTCGCCCCGGAGCTCTCGGCCGATGTCCCGGAGCAGTCCGTCGGCGCGTCCCACCCCGTGGCAGGGCGCGGCGCCCAGCATGCGGCGGGCCTCGCGGAAGCGGGGCGCCAGCCTCGACGGCCAGTCGGCGTCACCCCAGTCGGGGCCGCGGAAGACCTCGTCGCCGGGCTGGACGAGGGTGTTGGCGTAGACCAGGGAGCCGCCGCCCACGCCGCGCCCGTGGAGGACGGTCATGTGGCGGAAGAAGCTCAGCACCTGGATCCCGTGGAGCCCGAGCGCCGGCGCCCAGAGGTACTTCCTCAGCGTCCAGTTGGTGCGGGGGAAGTCCTCGGTGCGGTAGCGCTTGCCCTGCTCCAGGACCACCACTCCGTACCCCTTCTCGGCCAGCCGGAGCGCCGAGACGGCGCCGCCGAATCCCGAGCCGACGACGAGGAAATCGGCGTCGCTGCCCTCCCCGGCGCGCCCCTCTCCCGGTGGCGCGGAGGGCCTCACGCCAGCTCCTCGGCGTAGTGGCAGGCCACCCAGCGCCCCGTCCCGGCGCCCGACGGCTCCCTCCACGCGGGCTCCTGCTCCCGGCAGCGAGCCGTGGCGAAGGGGCAGCGCGTGTGGAAGCGGCACCCCGGCGGCGGCGCGGCGGGGTTGGGCACGTCCCCCTCCAGGGGCGCCGTGGCCCGCGCCCTCTCCCGCGCCGGGTCGGGAACGGGTATGGCCGACAGGAGGGCACGGGTGTAGGGGTGGAGCGGCTGCCGGAACACGTCGTCGGTGCGCCCCAGCTCGACCAGCCTGCCCAGATAGAGAACCGCCACCCGGTCACTGATGTGGCGGACCATGGAGAGATCGTGGGCGATGAAGAGGTACGTGAGCCCCAGCTCCTCCTTGAGGTCGTCCAGGAGGTTCACGATCTGGGCCTGGATGGAGACGTCCAGCGCCGAGATGGGCTCGTCGGCCACGATGAGGCGCGGGTTGGTGGCCAGCGCCCGGGCAATGCCCACGCGCTGGCGCTGCCCCCCGGAGAACTCGTGGGGGTAGCGGGCGCCGGCTCGCGGGTCCAGCCCCACCCGCTCCAGGAGCTCGGCCACCCGGGCCTCCCGCTCCTCCCCGCTCCCCACCCCGTGGATCCGCAGCGGCTCGCCGACGGTGCGCCCCACGCGGATGCGCGGGTTCAGCGAGGCATACGGGTCCTGGAAGATCATCTGCATGTGGCGGCGGTGGCGCCGCATCCCCTCGGGCCCCAGCCCACCCAGCGCCGTCCCCTGGAAGGAGACCGTCCCCGACGTGGGCGTCTCCAGGTTGAGCACCAGCCGGCCGGTGGTGGACTTCCCCGAGCCGCTCTCCCCCACAAGCCCCAGCGTCTCGCCGGCGTGGATGTCGAAGGTGACGCCGTCCACGGCGCGGATGGCCCCCACCTGGCGGCGGAGGAAGCCCCGGAGGATGGGGAAGTGCTTCACGAGATCCCGGACTTCCACCAACGGCGCGGCGACGGGCACGGCTGGGGTCCTCTCAGGCCCGGGGCCCGTCATGCGCCCTCCGCCGCGGCCGGCGCACCGAGCCCCACCGCCTCCCAGCGCCAACACGCCGAGGCGTGCCCGGGCGCCACGGGGAGGAGCCCCGGCGCCGAGGCCAGGCACCGCGCCTCGGCCCAGGGGCAGCGGGGGGCGAACGAGCACCCGGGGGGAAGGTCCAGGAGGTCGGGGGGGCGGCCCTCGATGGCCGTGAGCCTGCGGCGGGGTCCCGCCTGCGCCGACGGGAGCGACCGGAGCAGCCCCACCGTGTAGGGGTGCCGGGGGTTCCGGTACAGCGCCTCCACGGGGGCCTCCTCCACGAAGGCGCCGGCGTACATCACCGCCACCCGGTCCACGAGCCCGGCCACCAGCGCCAGGTCGTGGGTGATCCAGAGGATGGCCATGCCCAGCTTGCGCTGCAGCTCCTTCACCAGCGCCACGATCTGCGCCTGGATGGTCACGTCCAGCGCCGTGGTGGGCTCGTCGGCGACGAGCACCGACGGACGGCACGCCAGGGCCATGGCCAGCACGATGCGCTGGCGCTGGCCGCCGGAGAACTCGTGGGGGTGGTCCTTCAGCCGGGCCTGGGCGTCGGGGATCCCCACGAGGCGGAGGAGCTCCCCGGCCTCGGCCCAGGCGGCCCGTGCGTCCATGCCCAGGTGCTTCCGGAGCGACTCGGTGAGCTGGACACCCACGGTGAGCACCGGGTTGAGGGACGTCATGGGGTCCTGGAACACCATGGCGATCTCCCGGCCCCTCACCCGCTGCCATTCCCGCGGCGCGAGGGTGAGAACGTCCCGGCCGTTGAGGATCACCTCCCCCGCCTCCACCCGACCCGGGTGGGGGACGAGACCCAGGAGGGAGAGGGCCGCCACCGATTTCCCGCAACCGCTCTCCCCCACGATGGCCAGCGCCTCCCCGGCGCCCAGCGCGTAGCTCACGCCGTTCACGGCGTGCACGACGCCGTCGGCCGTGTGGAACCGGGTGATCAGGCCGCGGACCTCGAGGACCGGCGCGCTCACCGCTCCCTCCCCGTGGGGTCCAGGGCGTCCTGGAGCCCGTCGCCGATGAAGTTCACGGCGAGCACCACCGCGAGGATGGCCAGCCCCGGGAAGATGGTGAGCCAGGGCTTGGTGGCCATGGTGGCCTGGGCGTCCATGAGCATGTTCCCCCACGTGGGCGTGGGGGGCTGGACGCCCAGCCCGAGGAAGGACAGCGACGATTCGATGATGATGGCGTTGCCCACCGCCAGCGTGGCGCTCACGACGATGGGCCCCACCGTGTTGGGAAGCACGTGGCGGAGGATGATACGCCCGTTGGACGCGCCCAGGCTCCGCGCCGCCTCCACGTACGCCATCTGCTTGATGGACAGCACCTCCCCTCGCACCACCCGCGCCGTGGCCATCCAGCTCAGGAGCCCGATGATGAGCGCCATGGACGACGCTTCGGCCCGGGTGTACGAGGCCAGCACGATGAGGAGGGGGAGGCTGGGGATGGAGTAGGCCACGTCGGTGAGGCGCATGAGCACGTTGTCCGTGCGCCCGCCGTAGAAGCCCGCCACCGCGCCCACCAGGGAGCCCAGCCCGGTCCCGATGAGGGCCGAGAGCACCCCGATGAGGATGGAGATGCGCCCGCCGTAGAGCACCCGGGTGAAGAGGTCCCTCCCCAGGTCGTCGGTCCCCATCCAGTGGTCCCACGACGGCGCCTGGCGGATGGCGCCCAGGTCGATGGCGTCGAAGGCGTACCCGGCCAGGAGCGGGGCGGCCACGCACGCGGCGGAGATCACCGCCACGACCGCCAGGGACACCATGGCCAGGCGGTGGCGCTTCAGGTTCCGCCACACCAGCGAGGGGGGCGCCGACCCGCGGACCGCCCTACTCATAGCGGATGCGGGGGTCGAGGACGCCGTACACGACGTCGGCGACCAGGTTGAAGGCCACCACCATGAAGGAGCCCAGGAGGAGGATCCCCATGAGGAGGGGGTAGTCCCGGGAGAACATGGCCTGCACGAACATCCGGCCGATGCCCGGCCACGCGAACACCGTCTCGGTGATGACCGCCCCGGAGAAGAGCCCTGCAAGGTTCAGGGCCATGATGGAGACTACCGGAATCAGGGCGTTGCGCAGGGCGTGCACGCCCACCACCGCGGCCTCGGAGAGCCCCTTGGCCCGGGCGGTGCGCACGTAATCGGCCCGGAGCGCCGTGAGGAGGCTGGAGCGCAGGTACCGGGACCAGCCCGCCACGTACCGGAAGGAGAGCACGAATGCCGGGAGCACCAGGTGGGCCAGGTGGTCGCCCAGGGAGGTGTCGCCCACGGTGTGGGTGCCGGCCACGGGGAGCCAGCCCAGCCAGACCCCGAAGACGAGCTGCAGGATGAGCGCCAGCCAGAAGACGGGCATGGCGATGCCCGCGAAGGAGAGGCCCGTGCCCACGTGGTCCCACCAGCTGTACTGGCGGACGGCGCTGAGGATGCCCAGGGCGAAGGCCAGGACGGCGGCCAGAAGGAAGGACGCGCCCATGAGCTCCAGCGTCGCCGGGAGGCGCTCCAGGATCATCTCCCCCACCGGGCGCGTGGTGGAGAAGCTCACCCCCAGGTCCCCCTGGAGCGCCGCCCCCAGCCACCGCACGTACTGCACGGGCACGGGCCGATCCACGCCCAGCCGCTCCCGGTACGCCTCGATGACCTGGGGGTCGATGAAGCGCCCCGACTCCAGGAGCGCCGCCTCGGGCCCCCCGGGCGCGGCCTGGATCACCGCGAAGAGGACCACCGTGATCCCCAGGAGGAGGGGGATCATCTGGGCCAGACGGCGAACGACGTACGTCGTCACGGGACGACGGAGAAACAGGTGGCGGGCATGGGCCGTAGACTACGGGTGCGGGCGCCGGGGAAAAAGGGTGGAGGCGGGACCGGCTCGCCTTGACTTCGGGGGCCCGCACGTGAAATCTGTCGCCTGAATGGGCGGGGCAGCCCAGGGTCCCAGGACCCTGCCCCGCCGGCTCGACCGGGACACCCCGTGAGGCGTCCAACCCGGCACGACGCCCGGCTGTGCCTATAGAGGGTCTTCTTCAGTCTTAGGTCACGGCCAGCGAGCGTCGTTCACGCGATGAGCGTCCTCCTGTCGTGGCGTGTTTGTCACCCTCACGCGGAGGAACGGCTCCCATGTCGCTTCCCTTGTCAGCAGCACGCCGACACGTCGCCCTCGCGGCGTCTCTCGGGCTCGCCCTGGCGCTGGCGTGGACCTCGCCCCTGACGGCCCAGAACACCGGGTCCATCACCGGCGAAGTCACCACCCGCACCAACGCGCCCCTGTCGGAAGTGCAGGTCTTCATCGTAGGCACCCAGATGGGTGGCCTCACGGCCAGCAACGGCCGGTACCTCATCCGTAACGTGGCGCCGGGCACGTATCAGCTCCGGGCCGTCCGCATCGGCTACGAGACGGTAACGCGGGAGGTCACAGTGGTCGCGGGCCAGTCGGCCGCGGTGAGCTTCCAACTCAACGACCAGGCTCTGGGCCTGGACGAGATCGTCGTCACCGGCACGGCCGGCGCGGCGCGCCGCCGCGAGGTGGGGAACTCCATCGCCCAAATCTCGGTCGCCGATATGGCCGCACCGCCCCCCAACGTGGACCAGCTGCTCCAGGCCCAGTCACCAGGTCTGGTGGTCTCTCAGGCGAACGGGATGGCCGGGAGCGGGGCGCAGATCCGCCTCCGGGGCGCGGTCTCCGTGTCACAGTCCAACCAGCCCATCATCTACGTGGACGGCGTCCGGGTCCGGAGCGATCCCTACGCCCGGAACATCTCGCCCACCGAGGGCGCGGGGCGCGGCGGCAACGTGACCGCGTCGCCGCTCAACGACATCAACCCCAACGACATCGAGCGCATCGAGGTCCTGAAGGGGTCGGCGGCCTCCACGCTGTACGGCACCGAGGCCGCGGCGGGCGTGATCCAGATCTTCACCAAGCGCGGCAGCCAGGGCGCGCCCCGGTGGACGCTCCAGATCGACCAGGGTTTCAACAAGCTCCTGCCCTTCGCCCCCGACGTCGACGTGCGCCCGGTGAACGACACCACGTTACAGTCATTGCCGAGGGGACAGTACTCGTACGAGTACCTCAACATGGACCCCTGGCTACGGGACGGATACCGCCAGAAGTACTCGCTGAGCGTCGCGGGCGGCGCCCAGGCGCTCCAGTACTTCATCTCGGCACAGATGGACGGGAACGAGGGCGTCATGCCCCTCGACCAAGAGGACAAGAAGGGCGTCCGGGGGAACTTCACCTTCGCACCCCTCAACTCCGTGACGGTGCAGGTGAACTCGGCGTACAACCGGACGGACATCCAGAACACCCCCGCGGGAAACAACGCCCAGGGCCTCACGCTCAACGCCTTCCGCCGTGAGCGGAACTACATCGGTAACCCGAACCCCGACGCCATCAGCTTGGTACTGAACCAGGACATTCGCACGCGGATCGACCGGTTCGTGCTGGGCTCCACGGTGAGCTACGACCCGGGTGGCGCCTTCAACACGAAGGTCACGGTGGGCTACGACCTGGCCGACCAGGACAACCGCCAGCTCCGCCCCTACGGATTCTCTCTGCTTCCGTCGGGCAAGCTGTACTCGGCGCTGCGCAACTACTCCACGCTGACAGCGGACGTGGTGGCCAACTATCGCCTGGCGCTGGGCTCGGAGAACTCGGTGATGCTGTCCGCCGGCGGCCAGAGCATCACCACCACGCAGCGTACGGTGCAGGCGGAAGGCACCGACTTCGCCGGCCCCGGAGACCCGGACGTCGACTCGGGCGCCAACCGGCTGAGCTGGGAGACCCGCATCCGCGAGGTGAACGCCGGCTTCTTCGGCCAGGCGCTCTTCAACATCAAGGACAAGTACTTCATCACCGCCGGCATCCGGGTAGACGGAAACTCGGCCTTCGGCGAGTCGCTGGGCCTGCAGGCCTACCCGAAGGTGTCGGCCTCGTACGTCATCTCCGACGAGAGCTTCTGGAACGAGTCGTACGGCTCGCTGAAGCTCCGCGCGGCCTACGGCCAGTCCGGCCGCGCCCCCGGCACGTTCGACGCCGTGCGGACCTGGAACGCCATCGGGTACGGCGGCCAGCCCACGTACCTCCCCTCCAACCTGGGGAACCCGGACCTGGGCCCGGAGCGCACGGGTGAGACCGAGCTGGGCTTCGACTGGGCCGGGCTGGACAACCGCCTGGGCGTGGACTTCACCTGGTACAGGCAGCACACCACCGACGCGCTCTTCAACGTGCAGCACCCGCCGTCGGAGGGCTTCGCCACCTCCCAGCAGGAGAACGTGGGAGAGCTGGAGAACAAGGGCATCGAGCTCAACCTCCGCGCCACCGTGTACGACACGGAGAGCTGGGGCCTGGACCTGGGTACGAGCATCTACACAAACAACTCTGAGGTCCTGTCCCTGGGCGGCGCGCCGCCCTTCAGCGGCGGCGGCTCGTGGATCGAGAAGGGACAGCCGGTCACGCTCATCCGGGGCGCCAAGATCTACAACGGTGATTTGGCGCAGAATCCGATCCGGTGCCCACTGGACGACGAGGGGAACCCCATCATCGATCCGAACGTGGCGTGCTACGACCTGGACGTGCCCATCGGTCCCCAGGCGCCCACCAAGGTGCTCGGCTTCAGCGCGAACCTCCGTGGGCCCAAGGGCGTGGAGATCTCCGCCCGGGGCGAGTACCTGGGCGGCCACTACATCTACGACGGCCCGACCAACGAGGGCGTGAACCGGAACATCCGTTGGCCCACGTGCGCTGAGTACTACGAGTACACGGACAACGGGCGTGGTGGGGACGCCCCGGCCGAGATGCGCTATTGGTGCGACAGCCGGTTCTACCGGCGTGGCACCATGATCTACAAGGCCGACTTCTTCAAGGTGCGCGACGTGACGCTGCGCGTGCCGCTGGGCCAGCTCGTCCCCGGGAGCGCCAATAGCACGTTCACGGTTTCGGCGCAGAACTTCTACCGCTGGCGCAACGCGGACTTCCCCATCTTCGACCCGGAGATGGTGAGCAACACCGGCTTCGGCAACCAGGTGCCCAGCATCACCGAGCACATCCCGCCGGCGGCCTCGTTCGTGGCGTCCATCCGGGTGGTGTTCTGATGGCCGCGCGCACAGGAGAAACGACCATGACGACGAACCTGAAGCGGCTGGGAGCGGCAATGCTGGTGCTCGTCGCCGGAGCCGCGTGTGACTTCGAGGTCACCAACCCCGGACCCACGGACGACGCGTTCCTCGACAACTCCGAGGCGCACCAGGCGGTGGCCAACGGTGCAGCCAGAACGCTGTCCCAGGCCCTGGCCAACGTTGCGTACACAACGTCGGGCGTGACCCGCGAGCTGTTCCCGGCGGGCTCCACCTCGTCCTTCGGCATCTCGGCCCGCCAGCAGACGGGCCTACTGGAATACGACGACGAGCACATCAACGACGGGCCCTGGGTGCCCGCACAGCAGTCACGGTACATCGGAGAGAGCGGCTTCGCCCGCTTCGAGGAGGCCCGGGGCACGAGCAACGCCGGTTACAGGCCCGGCGTCGAGGCGGCGCTGTGGGCCGGGTACGCCAACCGCCTCCTGGGAGAAAACTGGTGCGAGGTGGCGTTCGACGGCGGAGCCATCCAGCCCCGAGCCGACGCGCTGAAGCGCGCCGAGGAGTGGTTCACAAAGGCCATCGACGCGGCGGGAAGCACGGCGTCTCTGGCCAACCAGAAGCTGGCGGCCATCGCCGGGCGCGCGTCCGTGCGCGTCCAGCTCGGCGACTGGGCCGGAGCCGTCGCCGACGCCGGCCAGGTCCCCACGAGTTTCGTGTGGTGGGCCGCGTACCACGACAGCGAGCAGAGCTTCTTCAATCGGACGTACTTCGCCGGTGCCGCCGAGCCATACAAGGCGGTGACCACGTGGAACACCTGGGCTGAGGTCTACTACAACGCCACGGAGGACCCCCGCATGCCTTGGGTGGACACCAAGGGGCAGGGTGACGCCGCCGTACAGATGGTGGGCAACAAGAAGGTGCCCTTCTACCGCCAACTCAAGTTCGACCAGCGCGGCTCGGACATCCGGCTCTCGTCGGGGTACGAGATGCGCCTCATCGAGGCGGAGGCCAAGCTGCGCGGCAACGACATGGCCGGTGCCATGGCCATCGTCAACGCCCGCCGCACCGCCCTGGGCGTCGCGGCGCTGGCGCCCGCTGACATGACCGAGGCGTGGACGCTCTTCAAGCGGGAGCGGGGCATCGAGCTGTGGCTGGAAGGCCGCCGCCTCGGCGACCTGTACCGCTGGAAGGCCACGAACACCCCCGGCGCCCTGGACGCCCGAGAGCAGGCGGGGAACCCGGCCTCCTACCTGAGCGCGAGCCAGACCCTGTGCTACCCGATCTCGAAGGCCGAGCGGGAGAACAACCCCAACATCCCCGACACGCCTTGAGCGGTCGGGCAGTCATGACCCCGTCGTGACCCCTGAAGGCAGGCGGCCCCACCCGGTGTCCGGGTGGGGCCGCTCCGCTTTTCGGCGCGAGGCGACGTCCCGCTTCCGGGACCGCCTCCAGTCGCGCGCTACGGCCTCCCCAGGGGGAGCGCGAAGCGGAAGAGTGGGACGCGCCGGGCCTCGGGCACGTCGTTTCCCCCCGGGTCCTCGCCGCCCAGGGCGTCGCCGGCCTTCAGGATCACGGCCAGGAGCACCGCACCCCCGCCGCCCACGAGGAGCCCCGTCTTGACCTTGTCCAGCTCCTTCAGGTCCACGCCCAGCACACCCGCCAGCGGCACGCTCACCTGCTGGACCAGGGCGCGGGTCCCGCGCGTGGGATCGTTGGCGCCCACCGTCGCCTCCACCACCAGGTCCCCCCCGGTGCGGTCGACGACGGTGCCGTCGAGGAGGCGGGAGTCGGCCAGACGCAGGTCCTGGTAGCGGGCGGCCTCGGCCGCGGAGAGTCGGACACGCACGGTCTGGCCGGGAGCGACCTCCATGGCCGAGGACGGGATGTACTTGTAGCACCCGGACCCGGTGAGGGTGGTCAAGGCGAGGAGGAGGACGAGTGAAGACCGCATGCGGTGTTCCTGCCGGAGGGTGGACCCGCGAGACCAGCGTGAAACCTACTCAGGTCTCCCTCAGGCCCGGAAGGGTCTCCCCAGGGCCCTCGGGCCACCTCGGGCGGCGGCAAGCCTCGCAAGCCTCTCCGGATCGCCCCCGGCGGACAAGCCCTGCCATTGCAGGCAATTGCCGGGGCCCCCGTTGGTGCCGGCGAACGGATATTGCGTCGGGATGCGGCCCCGGCCGTTGACCGGACCGGGGCCGCTACTGGCGACTCCAGAAGTACGAGCTTACCTCCGAGCATCAGGCACGCGAGGCACCTCTGGCGTCCTCTTTGACGGGCATCACCGACTGCCGGCGCCCAGCTTCGTTCGGACTTGGGTTCTCCTCTGTTCGAAGCAGTCCGGCGGCGAGCACGGATACACTGTCGCTGTGTTGCTCGTATAGACGCCGTTGACCGTGGCGAAATAGGTCGTCTGCCCGTCGTTGTGTCCGTATACGAACGCGCCGGGTCCGGACAACGGCTCCACAGTGGCGATATTGGAATCCGATGTCCCCCAATTCGTTGGCGTAGCCAAGAGTCCGAATCCGTATTGATCGAAGGCTTTGGCCGTCGGCGAAGCAGGCGTCAGGCCCTCGGTCATCGACACTGGCGGCAGACTCACGGACGTCAGGGTAGAGGCGCTGATCGAAGGCACCGTGAATCCGAGCCTACCACACCTGCTTGAGGCCGTGGGACAGGAGCCCGATCCAAACGACACCTGGGTTCCCTGGTTCGGATAGAGGGTCGCCGCACCGACGTAGTCGTCGCCTGAGAACGTGTCTTGCTCCCACATCGCAAACTCCAGCCGGTGCTGCGCACCCGCAGGCATGACCCACGGCAAGAGCGTTGGCTGCGTCGCAAAATACGTCCGCACATACGAGCCGACATTCGGGTCGCAGTCACCGTTGCTCGGTGTTCCCGCATCGTGCGTGGTCGTCTGAGATCCCACGAAGGTGTTCGACGCATCGTAGAAGGACACCTGGAGACGAATCTGCGCGGGGCCGAACTCAATGTCGCCCGCGGGCCCATCACAGAAGTTGATGTCAATCCAGGATAACTTGGTGTCGCCATTCGAACCCACGGCAAGTGGCCCATCCCCCTTCGGGTTTTCGCGCATCAGTTCCGCGAAAGTCGTCCTTACGAGGGACCCGTCGGCTCCCCTCAGTTCATAGGCGATCGTCACCGTGTTCTTGCTCTCGATCACGCCGGGTTCGGCCTCCGTGAGGTCGTAGCGTTCGATCCGCTGGCGGGCAGGTGCGATTACGAGAACGGCCTGGCTAGCCCGGGCGTCCCGGACACTGCCGCCCCTGGCGTCGAACACATAGGCGGGAGTCACCTGGGGATCCAGGGCGGCATAGACCATGATCTCCCCACCGCCCCGCCATGACGTCCGCACGGCAGCCGACGCGAGGAAGAGGTCAAGCGACGGTAGCTGGGCCAGCATTGAGTCGAAGGCGGCCGGAGAAAGGCCCGCCGCCCGCTGAACCTCGGTGCGAATGCCTCCACTCTCGTCTGAGCCAAGGAAGGCATGCACGTCAAGGACATGCCGCCCCCAAGGCGAGGCACGCATCGCGTCCCTCACCAAGAGGCGAGTCCCCTCGTCTGCAACGGCGAGAGCGAGAGCACGCGCTACTTGGGCGAGGGCCGCGTTCGACGGTGCGGTAGGCGTCATCGAGGCAGGGCTTTGGGGGTCCTCGACTCGGGTGATCTGGTGGACCCCATCGCATGACACGAACAGGGCGAGAAGTGGTACGATGGTGATCGCCATAACATGACGTGACCTGACTTTGACCATGTGACGGGTCCCTCCTTGTTGGTCTTGTTCCCGGTCCCCCGTGCCGGCTCCTAAACCGCACCCGTGCAACGCACGCCGGAAAGGAGGGACTGGGAAACGGTAGGCTACTCAGCATTTCCAGCTTACCTGAGGACGGCCCGTGGCGAATCGGTAGGTCCTACCCATCTTCTCTAGCCATCCAGCACGACCGAGCGCACCTCCCATCGGCGCGAAACGCCGAGCTTCGTCAGCACCTTCGCCACGTGGTGGGACACCGTGCGAGGGCTGATGCTAAGGAGGCGTGCGATTTGAGGATCAGGGTGGCACTCGCTCAGTAGGATCGCCACCTGGGCTTCCCGGGGGGTGAGCCCGAAATGACGCGTCAGGTACGCACAGATGACCTGTGCACGATGGTCTCGTCGGAATCCGGTCTCTGGTGAGAAAGGACGGGCCCGCACGGCGACCGCTTCAGTCTGCCCCGCGGAGGGGAGGAGACACGCCTCAAACACGAGCCCGCGGGGCGGAGCCCAGTCCAAATGCGTCAAGTCGAGGGGATGCCATCCCTCAAATGGTTCGCCGCTGAGGTGCCTACTCGTCATGCTGAGCGCCCGTTGCACGGAACCGCGTCGGCCGCTCAGGAACGCGGTTAGGTGCGGCGCCGCGTCAACCGCCTTCCGATTGAGAAAGAGCAATCGCCCGTCGCTAGCGAACAGGGCTACAGGCTCATCCCACAGTTCAACGAGCGTTGCCAGCAGGTGACTGTGGCGGTGTCCCATGGATGCGTGCGGAAAGGGCGCGGACAGATCGCCGCGGGCGACCTCGGCGCGAATGGCTCGGAACAGCGAGGTAGGTAGTCCTACGTTAGGATCGAGACATCCCGCAGTCACTATCAATTCGTCACATCATGGCATTCTAGCCGCCACGGACTTGGGGGTAGCGAAACGATGCGCGACGGCATGCATTGGTGGCGATGAAGCTGAAGGGGATCCCCGGGCCTTGCCGGCCGCGGCGGCAGGCGGCAGCATGGGCCAGGGAAGCCCCCGACTCGCCCCCCCGCGGAGAAGCGTCGCATCGCTAGCCGATCCAGGATTCCCGCCCCCGGAACTCCCGCGCGGGAGGCCATCCCCGCGCTCATGGACGCGTATGGGGCGCGCATCTACCAACTGGGGCTGCGGGTCTGCCCCAACGCCTCCGAGGCGGAGGACCTGGTGCAGGAGACCATGGTCCAGGCGCTGCGGAGCTGGCGGCGCTACCAGGGCGACGCCCAGCCCTACACCTGGCTCTTCCGCATCGCGGTGCGCACGTGCCGTCGAATGCACCGCAAGCGCGTGGGCGAGCCCGACGAGTTCCTCCCGCTGGACGAGCTCGTGGGCCGGGGGGACGGGGCGGCCCTGCGGCGCCGGCCCCCCGCCGCCGTCACGCCGCCCGACGAGGGGCACGGGGAGCGCGAGCTGCGCCGGCGCCTGGACGCGGCGCTCCGCCGCATCCCCCAGCCCTTCCGGATCGCGCTGGTCCTGAAGGACATCGCCGACTTCTCCCTGGAGGAGACGGCGCAGATCCTCGGCGTCCAGCCGGCGACGGTGAAGACGCGGGTCCACCGGGGGAGGCTCCACCTGCGCCGCGCCCTGGAGGCGGACGGCGTCTTCGCCCCCCTCCCCCCCACGGAGGTGCCCCGGCGCGTCTGCCTGGACCTCCTCCACGCCAAGCTGGAGGCCATGGACCGGGGCGTGGCCTTCCCCCTCCCCCACGGAGAGATCTGCGACCGGTGCTTCGCCCTCTTCCGCTCCCTGGACCTGGCCCAGGACGCGTGCGCCTCGCTGCGGGAAGGGCGCGTGCCCGATACATTGCGCACACGCATCCAGGCGCTCCTCGAGCTTCCCTAGGGGTCGCTGCGTCCCTCCCACGGCACTCCCGGGACGCGGACCCGGAGAGCCGGGCCGACCCTGCCGGGAACCTCCGCGGGCGAATCCGGCACCAAGGGAACGGAAGGCGCATGCCCAAGGGACCCTCCGACGCCGGTCGGCGTCACCCCTCCGCGCCCGCCCACAGCACCTGGAAGCGAGAGTGAAGACCGGGGCGTACCGCGCCCGGAGGTGGTGAGGTCCCCGCCCCCTCCGGCCCGCGGCGCGCCCGCACGACCACGAAACCGGGAAAGCGCCGAACGCCATGCCTTTAGCGTCTGAGACCGTGGGATCGGGAGCCACCGCCACCAAGTGGGCGAAGGTCATCGACCACACGCGCTGCATCGGGTGCCACGCGTGCACCACCGCGTGCAAGTCGGAGAACCAGGTCCCGCTGGGGGTGACGCGCACCTACGTGAAGTACGTGGACGTGGGCGTCTTCCCGGCGGCGCGGCGGGCCTTCCAGGTCACCCGGTGCAACCAGTGCGAGGACGCCCCGTGCGTGGCGGTCTGCCCCACGGCGGCCATGCACCGGCGCCCCGACGGCATCGTGGACTTCGACAAGTCCATCTGCATCGGGTGCAAGGCGTGCATCGCCGCCTGCCCCTACGACGCCATCTTCATCAACCCCGAGGACCACTCGGCGGAGAAGTGCAACTTCTGCGCCCACCGCCTGGACGTGGGGTTGGAGCCGGCGTGCGTGGTGGTGTGCCCCACCGAGGCCATCGTCGTGGGGGACATGCACGACCCGCTGTCGCGCATCGCGTCGTACGTCGAGCGCGACGCGGTGACGGTGCGCCGGCCGGAGAAGGAGACCCGCCCCAAGCTCTTCTACAAGGGCGCCCACGGCGCCACGCTCGACCCGCTGGCGGCACGCCGCCCCGAGGGCGGGATCTACATGTGGAGCGAGCAGCCCGACGTGCCCCACGGCGTGGCGGCCGGCAACCCGGGCCCGGGGAACTCCTCCGCCGCGGCCGTGCTGAGCTACGACGTGGCCCACCGCGCACCCTGGGACTTCCGGGTGAGCCTCTACACGTTCACCAAGTCCATCGCGGCGGGGGCGTTCCTCGTGCCCCTGCTCCTGCTGCTCCTGGGCTTCCTCGACCAGGACCGGAACCTGGTGCGGTGGGGGATCCCGCTGGTGGGGGGCACGTTCCTGGCCCTCACCGGGCTCATCCTCATCTGGGACCTGGAGCACCCCAAGCGCTTCCTCTACGTCCTCACCAAGCCCCAGCCCCGGAGCTGGCTCGTGCGGGGGGGCTTCATCATCTCCGGGTACGGCGCGGTGCTGGCGCTCCTCTTCCTGGGCAACTTCGTGGCGCTGGGCTCCCTGCGGTGGTGGCTGGTGCTGGCGGGAGCGCCGCTGGCGGCCATGACCGCCATCTACACGGCCTTCCTCTTCGCCCAGGCCAAGGCCCGGGACCTCTGGCAGAGCCCGCTCCTGCCGCCCCACCTCCTGGTGCAGGCGCTCATGGCCGGCGCCGGCGTCTTCCTGCCCGTGGCGGCGTGGCGCGCTTCGCCGGCGACCCCGCCGCTGGCGGTGGTGTTCGCCGCCTCCAGCGCGGTGCACCTCCTCATGGTGCTGGGCGAGACCACGCTGACCCACGTCACCGCCCACGCCCGCCTCGCGCTCCACGAGATGACCCGGGGCACGTACGCCCGCTTCTTCTGGGCCTCCATGGTCCTGGGGCTGGCGGGGCTGGCGGCGCCGTGGGCGCCCACCCTCGCCGCCGTCGCCGGCATGCTGGGCCTCCTGGCCTTCGAGCACGCCTACGTCCAGTCCGGCCAGTCGGTCCCCCTCGCGTAGCGGAGCAGAGACATGAGCCTGAACGAGCTGAGCAAGCGCGTCTCCGCCGCCCGCAAGGACGCCGAGGAGCGGGGGGAGACCTTCTACCCCGGGCCCAGCCGAGTCCACCTGGCGGCGTTCCCTCCCCGGGAGCGGTGGAACGACTGGGTGGAGCTGGACTCGAAGGCGTGGCCCAAGCGGGTGGAGAAGCGCTACATGCTGGTGCCCACCACCTGCTTCAACTGCGAGTCGGCGTGCGGCCTCCTGGCCTACGTGGACAAGGAGACGCTCCAGGTCCGCAAGTTCGAGGGGAACCCGGAGCATCCGGGCTCGCGGGGACGCAACTGCGCCAAGGGCCCGGCCACGCTGAACCAGATCACCGACCCGGACCGGATCCTCACGCCGCTGAAGCGCGTGGGCGAGCGGGGCGAGGGAAGGTGGGCGCAGTGCTCGTGGGACGAGGTCCTCGACACGCTGGCCGCGCGCATCCGCGCCGCCATCCAGGAGGGCCGGCCCAACGAGGTCATGTACCACGTGGGGCGCCCCGGCGAGGACGGCTACGCCGAGCGCATGGTGGCCCACTGGGGGATCGACGGGCACAACTCCCACACCAACCTGTGCTCGTCGGGGGCCCGCACCGGGTACCACTTCTGGATGGGCATCGACCGCCCCTCCCCCGACCACGCCAACGCCCGGCTCATCCTCCTGGTGAGCAGCCACCTGGAGTCGGGGCACTACTTCAACCCCCACGCCCAGCGCATCATCGAGGGGAAGAAGAACGGCGCCAAGCTCGTCGTGCTGGACACCCGCCTCTCCAACACCGCCACCCACGCCGACCACTGGCTCTCCCCCTACCCGGGGAGCGAGGCGGCCATCTTCCTGGCCATCGCCAACTGGCTCCTCCAGCACGACCTCCACGACCGGGACTTCGTGCGGAAGTGGTGGAACTGGCAGGAGTACCTGGAGGAGGTCCACCCCGACGAGCCCGCCACCTTCCAGCGCTTCGAGGAGATCCTCAAGGGGCTCTACGCCGACTTCACCTTCGCCTACGCCGCCGCCGAGTCGGGCGTGGATGAGGGGACGCTCCGCGAGGTGGCGCGCCTGGTGGCCGAGGCGGGCACCCGCCTCTCCACGCACAACTGGCGGAGCGCGGCGGCGGGCAACCTCGGGGGCTGGCAGGTCTCCCGGACCCTCTTCCTCCTCAACGCCCTCACCGGCTCCATCGCCACGCCGGGAGGCACGTTCCCCAACGCGTGGAACAAGTTCGTCCCCCGGCCCATCCACCTGCCCAAGCACCCCAAGGTGTGGAACGAGCTCACGTGGCCGCAGGAGTATCCCCTGTCCATGATGGAGCTGTCCTTCCTCCTCCCCCACTTCGTGAAGGAGGGGCGGGGGAAGGTGGACGTGTACATGAGCCGGGTGTACAACCCGGTGTGGACCAACCCCGACGGCTTCTCGTGGATCGAGATGCTCTCCGACCCGGAGAAGATCGGGCTCCACGTGGCCCTCACGCCCACGTGGAACGAGTCGGCGTTCCTGGCCGACTACGTCGCCCCCATGGGGCACGGCTCCGAGCGTCACGACACCACGTCGTACGAGCAGTACGACGGCCAGTACGTGTCCTTCCGGCAGCCGGTGCTCCGCGCCGCCCGTGAGCGCCTGGGCGAGACGGTCACCGACACCCGCCAGGTGAACCCCGGCGAGGTGTGGGAGGAGAACGAGTTCTGGATCGAGCTCACGTGGCGCATCGATCCCGACGGCTCGCTGGGGATCCGCTCCTTCTTCGAGTCGAAGAGGCACCCGGGCCGGAAGATCACCGTGGACGAGTACTACGGGTGGATGTTCGAGAACTCCCTCCCGGGGCTCCCCGAGAAGGCCGCCGCCGAGGGGCTCACCCCCCTGGAGTACATGCGCCGCTACGGCGCCTTCGAGGTGCGGAAGAAGGTGGGGCGGGTGTACGCCCAGCCCATTCCCTCCGGCGAGCTCGAGGACACACGCGTGGATGGGCTGGGACGGGTCTACACCCGGGCGCCCAAGCCCGCCGACCCCAACGTGGTCCCCTTCCCCGCCATCGACGGCGACGCCGAGGGGCGGCGCCGGGTGGGGATCGAGGTGGACGGCGAGGTGGTGAAGGGCTTCCCCACCCCGTCGGGACGCCTGGAGTTCTGGAGCCGCACGCTGGCCGAGTGGGGTTGGCCCGAGGTCGCCATCCCGGCCTACATCAAGAGCCACGTGCACCGGCAGAACCTGGACGAGGACCAGGTGCCCCTCATCTCCACGTTCCGCCTCCCGGTGCAGATCCACACCCGTTCGGCCAACGCCAAGTGGCTGGACGAGATCGCCCACACCAACCCCCTCTGGCTCCACCCATCCGACGCCCGGCGCATGGGGGACGTGAGGACGGGCGACCTGGTGCGCGTGGAGACGGAGATCGGCTACTTCGTCCTCAAGGCGTGGGTCACCGAGGGGATCCGCCCGGGCGTGGTGGCGTGCTCCCACCACATGGGCCGCTGGAAGGTGAACGACACCGGCCAGCGCATCGGCATGGCCACCGTCTCCCTGGACCGGAACGGGAGCGAGTGGGGCATGAAGCGGAAGTCGGGCACCGGCCCCTTCGCCACCGAGGACCCGGACACGCTCCGCGTCTGGTGGACGGACGTGGGCGTGCACCAGAACCTCACCCACGGGGTCCACGCCGACCCCATCTCGGGGATGCACTGCTGGCACCAGGCGGTGCGCGTGACGAAGGCGCACCCCGGCGACGCGTACGGCGACATCTTCGTGGACACGGAGAAGTCCCACCGGGTCTACAGGCAGTGGCTGGAGAAGACGCGGCCGGCGCTCCAGGTCTCCCCCGACGGGACGCGCCGCCCCTATTGGCTCCTGAGGCCCGTGCGCCCGGAGAAGGAGGCGTACCGCCTGCCCGACCCGGCGCCCGAGCCGGCGGGAGCGGGGGACTGAGCGTGGCGCCGCGCGACGCGTCGGGGGTCCGTGCACCCACCGGCCTGGCCGAGCTGTGCCGGGCCCTGGGCACATTGGCCGAGCCTCCCACCGAGGCCCACGCCCGGCTGGCGGAGCTCCTGGAGCTTCCGCCCCCCGCCGACGCGTCGGAGCACACCACCCTCTTCCTCCTCAACCTGTACCCCTACGCCTCGGTGCACCTGGGGCCCGACGGCATGCTGGGCGGCGAGGCCCGGGACCGGGTGGCGGGGTTCTGGCGCGCGGTGGGCCTCACGCCCCCCGCGGAGCCCGACCACCTGGGGGCGCTGTTGGGGCTCCTGGCGGCGCTGGAGGAGCGGGAGGACGACGCCCCCGGCGAAGCCGAGAGGGCGCTGGTGGCTCAGGCGCGCTCCGCGCTCCTCCGGGAGCACCTCCTCCCCTGGGTGCCCGCTTTCCTGGCCCGTGTGGAGGAGCTGGGGGGGACGTTCCACGAGGCGTGGGCGCGACTCCTGCGGGAGGCGCTGGCCGAGGAGGCGCGGCGCGAGGATGGAAGGGAAGCCCCGGTGGCCCCCCTCCCCCTCCACCTCCGGGAAGCGGAGCACCTCCCCGACCCCCGCATCGGGGACGAGAGCGCCGGAGAGGCGTTCCTCCGGGCGCTCCTGGCTCCCGTGCGCTCGGGGATGATCCTCGCGCGCCACGACCTGGCCCGCGCCGGACGGGAGCTGGGGCTGGGCGTGCGGATGGGGGAGCGGGCCTACGTGCTCCGCGCCCTGCTGGCGCAGGACGCCCCGCGCACCCTCGCCTGGCTGGCGGGGGAGGCGCGGCGGCAGGAGGCCGTCCTGCGGAGTCTGCCCAACGATGCGGAGATCACCGCGTTCTGGCAGGACCGGGCCCATGCGGCCGCGGCGCTGCTGGACGAGCTCGCCTCGACGGAGGCGGATAGATGCTGGACCCCTTCAGAGGCGACGCCGCACCCACCCACGGAGACCCCCCATGCCTGACACCGACATCCTCACCGAGGAGCGGGTCCGCGCGATCATCAAGGAAGAGATCGAACGGGCCTTCAAGAAGGACCCTGCCAGGAAGCAGGCCATGCTCATCGCGTCCAAGGGGACGCTGGACTGGGCGTACCCGCCCCTGATCCTCGCCACCGCCGCGGCGGCGGCGGGCATGGAGGCCTCCATCTTCTTCACCTTCTACGGGCTCAACATCGTCCACAAGGACTTCGAGAAGAAGCTGAAGGTGTCGCCCGTGGCCAACCCGGGCATGCCCATGCCCATGCCCATGCCCGACATCGTGACGGCGCTTCCCGGCATGACCGGCTTCGCCACGGGGATGATGAAGGGGATGTTCAAGAAGAAGAACGTCGCGACGATCCGCGAGCTCCTCGACGTGGCCCTGGAGTCGGACGTGAAGCTCATCGCGTGCCAGATGACCATGGACGTCTTCGGGTACGAGCAGAAGGACTTCCTCCCCGGCGTTGAGTTCGGCGGCGCCGCCGCCGCGCTGTCCGAGGCCCGCAAGTCCCACGTCACCCTCTTCATCTGACCCAGAGCCGGGAGAGAACCATGGCCGAGTACAAGGAAGACCAGGTGTTGGACGCCTCCGGGCTGCTCTGCCCCATGCCGGTGGTGAAGGCCGGCAAGGTCATGAAGGGCATGGAGGTCGGGAAGATCCTCAAGATCATCGCCACGGACCGGGGAGCCATCGCCGACTTCCCCGCGTGGGCCGACGACACCGGGAACGAGCTACTGGAGTGGCACGAGGAAGGGGGCTCCCTCGTGTTCTTCATCCGCAAGGGCGACGACGACTAGGAGGGCACGACCATGATCTTCAAGCAATTCCGCTACGAGCCGCTGAACCAGGCTTCCTACCTCGTGGGGTGCGCCCGGGCGAAGGAGTGCTTCGTCATCGACCCCATCGACGACCTGGGTGTGGACTTCTACATCATGGAGGCCGCCGACCTCAACCAGGTCATCGTGGGCGTCCTGGAGACGCACCTCCACGCCGACTACGTGTCGTGCGCGCGGGAGCTGGCCGAGGCCAACGACTGCCCCCACTACGTGTACAAGACGGCGCCGGCCACCTATCCCTACACCGCGTTGGAGGACGGCCAGGTGCTCCAGGTGGGCGAGGTGAAGGTGAAGGCCATCTTCACGCCGGGGCACACCCCCGAGCACACATGCTACCTCGTCACCGACGGCGCCCGCACCGACGAGCCGTGGGCCGTGCTCACCGGCGACTCCCTCTTCGTGGGAGACGTGGGGCGCCCCGACCTGCTGGTGGGCGACCAGGCGCTGGACGTCATGGACGAGGGGGAGCGGGCCGAGACCCAGTTCCGCTCCATCCGGGAGAAGCTCTTCACGCTCCCCGACCACGTGGAGGTGTTCCCCAACCACTACGGGGGTTCGGCGTGCGGCGGCGTGAACATGAGCGGCAAGGCCAGCTCCACCATCTACTTCGAGAAGAAGTTCAACCTGGCGCTGGCCCAGCCCGACGCCGCGGCCTTCGCCGCCTTCGTGAAGGAGACGGCCAAGCCGCTCCCCGACAACTACGGGCGCATCAAGTCGTACAACCTGGGGCTCATCGAAAAGGACGAGATCGCGGAGGCCGGCGTATGACGCCTCAGGAAGTCCGCGCGGCCCAGGAGGCGGGCGCCGCCGTCCTGGACATGCGCACCCCGAAGCGCTTCGCCGAGGAGTACCTGGAGGGGGCCATCAACCTCCAGTTCAACCGCGCCGACCTGGTGGACCGTGCCGAGCTGGTGCTCCCCATGGACCTCCCGCTGGTGGTGCACGGGGAGCCCGAGGCCATCGGCAAGATGGCGGCCAAGCTCCTGGAGGAGGGGGGCTTCAAGGTCCTGGGCCACCTGGAGGGGGGCCTCAAGGCCTGGAAGGCGGCGGGGCTGGACACCGTGACGCTCCCCACGCTGGACGTGGACCGCCTCCACGCCGAGCTGGACGCCTGGCACGTGGTGGACGCCCGGGACCGCTTCGAGTGGAAGTACGGCCGCGTGCCGGGCGCCAGCCTCCTCTCGTGGACGGAGGCGTGGGACGAGGCCTCCGGCTTCCAGGACCCGGGCAGGCCGGTGGCGGTGATCTGCGGCGACGAGGTGCGCTCGTCGCTGGTGGCGTCCATCCTGGCTCACCTGGGCCACCGCCCCGCGCTGGTGCTGGGAGGCATGGTGGACTGGATCGAGCGCGCGTACCCCCAGGAGAAGGGGGACGGCTGACACGCATGGGCGCCACGCAGCGCTTCTCCCTGCGGGACGTCGTGGCCGGCGCCAGCGTGGCGCTGGTCCTCGTCCCCCAGTCGGTGGCCTACGCCGAGCTGGCGGGGCTCCCCCCCCACGTGGGGCTCTACGCCGGCGCGCTGCCGCCCATCGCGGCGGCGTTCTTCGCGTCGTCGCCGTACCTGCAAACGGGGCCCGGGGCGCCCACGGCGCTCCTCACGCTGGGCGCTCTCCTCCCCCTGGCCGCCCGGGGCACCCCGGAGTACATCGGCCTGGCTGCGCTCCTGGCCCTGGTGGTGGGCCTCACCCGGCTCCTGGTGGGGGTGCTGCGCCTGGGCTCCATCGCGTTCCTCATGTCCCAGCCCGTGCTCCTGGCCTTCACCACCAGCGCGGCGATGCTCATCCTCGCGTCCCAGGTCCCCGGGGCCCTGGGCGTGGTGGACGCCCCCGCCGGCGGGGTGTTCCGCCAGGCGGCGTGGGCCCTGACCCACCCGGGGGCGTGGGAGGGGGCTTCGGTGGGGCTCGCCCTCCTGACGCTGGCGGTGGTCCTGGGAGCCCGGCGGCTGAACCCCCTGGTGCCGGGGATCCTCATCGCCGCCGCCGCCGGGATCTTCTGGTCCCGCACGACCGGCTACGCCGGCCCGGTGGTGGGAGACGTGCCCCATGGCCTGCCCGCCCTCTCCCTGGCGCTGCCGTGGCAGGCGCTCCCGGCGCTGGTCCTGCCGGGGGCGGTCATCGCGCTGGTGGGCTTCGCCGAGGCCGCGTCCATCGCCCGCACGTTCGCGGCGCAGGAGCGCCGGCCCTGGGACCCGGACCGGGAGTTCATCGGGCAGGGCCTGGCCAACGTGACGTCGGCGGTGTCGGGGGGCTTCCCCGTGGGCGGGTCCTTCGCCCGGAGCACCATCGCCCATCTCAGCGGGGCCCGCACCCGGTGGGCCGGCGCCGTCACCGGGTTCCTGGGACTGGCCTTCCTCCCCTGGGCGGGGGTCCTCTCTCCCCTGCCTCGGGCGGTGCTGTCGGCCATCATCCTCGCCGCCATCGCGTCGCTGGTGAAGGTCCGCCCCCTGGTGCGGCTGTGGCGGCAGTCCCGCCCCCAGGCGGCGGTGGCCTACGCCACCGTGGGGCTGGCGCTGGTCATGGCTCCCCGGCTGGACCAGGCCGTGCTCCTGGGCATCCTCATGTCCCTGGGCGTCCACGCCTGGCGGGAGATGAAGCCCCACGTGGAGATGTGGGAGGACGGCGACACGCTCCACGTGCGTCCCCAGGGAGTGCTCTGGTTCGCGTCGGCCCACGTGCTGGAGCACGCCATCCTCAACATCCTGGGCCAGGACGAGCCGCCGGGTCGCGTGAAGCTGCACCTGGGCGGGCTGGGGCGCATCGACCTGAGCGGCGCCCTGGGGCTGAGCCAGCTCCTGGAGGACGCCCGCCGCGCCGGCGTGGAGGTGGAGCTGGTGGACGTGCCCCCCCACGCCGACCGGATCCTGGGGAGCGTGGTGGGGTGGTCGCGGGAGCCGGCCGGCGGGTCATGAGGCTCCGCCGAGCCTCGGCTAGCGGGGCTTCACGGGCACGCAGATCTCCACGACGTGCTTCCCCTCCGGGTGCTGCCCCGGATCGTTGAGGTAGCGCTCGAAGGAGGGGCGGTCGTCCGGCTCGTACCCGCTGTCGGGAAGCCATCCCCCGTAAACCGCGCTCCAGGCATCCCCGTACTGGTGGGGCGAGAGCTCGAAGCGGGCCTGCGCGTAGAGGCCCCCCTCCAGCGTCAACTTCCCCAGCTCCCCCGAGACCTCGGTCTCCGCCGGCACCGGGAGCCCGACGCTGATGCGGAGCTTCTCCGGCTGTGTGATTCCCGGATCGTCGTGATACACGGTCACGGGGTGGGTGCCCGGCTTCCCCAGGAGCCCCCTGGGGCCGGCCCATCGGAAGAGCGTCCCGAACAGGCGCCCGAACAGCTCCTGGTCGCCCGCGTAGGGCCCCACGTGCCGGAGGTAGGCCAGCGTCGTGTCAGGGAGCCTCTCCACCCGCACCTGCATGTCCAGCTTGGGCATCGTCGTCCTCCTCGGCTCGGTGGGCGAGGTCGTCTCGCTCCTGCCCGAAGGATGCCCATCCGCGGGGCCCGGTTCTTTGCCCGCCTTGCTCGGTGCTGTGCCGTCCTTGCTCGATGCGGACCGGCGCCTCCACGCCGTCGGGGTCGTTCCGAACGCGGCGCGGAACGCACGGGAGAACGCGGCGGGGTTCGAGTAGCCGCACCTGGCGGCCACGCGGATCACCGGCATGCGGGGGTGCACGCAGAGCAGGTTGGCCGCTCGCTCCAGCCGCAGGCGCTGGACGAACTGGATCACGGGCTCCCCCATGAGCCCTGTGAACAGGCGATGGAAGTGGAAGGGCGAGAAGAACGAGGCCGCCGCGATGTCTTCCAGGGTCATCTCCTCGTGGAGATGTGTCTCGATGTAGTCCACGGCGCGCTGGATGCGCGCCCAGTAGGCCCTCCTGTTCTCGGATTCCATGCTCCAAGGTAGCCGTCGTGGTGGCGGCCTTCACCCCCCCAGCGTCCACTCCCACAGGTTCCAGAAGGACCCGAAGTTGGTCCCGCTGGGCCGGAAGTTCCCGACCTCCGTGCTCACCATCTGGGGGATGACGTTGTAGTAGAGGGGAAGCGAGCGCGCCTGCTCCGCCGCCTCCACCTGGGCCCGGTCCAGGAGGGGCTTGCGCTCGTCGAAGTCCAGGCTGCGGTCCGAGGCCTCCATGACCTCGTCCAGCGCCGGATCGCAGAAGCCGGTCATGTTGTTGGGCCCGTCGCACGCGTACAGCCCGGTGATGCTGGGGTCGGCGGGGAGGAACCAGGCGCTCACCAGCGCCTCCCACGCCCCGCTCCGCCACCGCTGCGTCCACGCGGCGCTCTCCAGCGTCTCGAAGGTCACCTCCACGCCCACCGCCTTGAGTTGGGCCTGGATGACCTGGGCCACCGCCAGCCGGTCGGCGGTGCCCGCCCGGTTGATCATGGCGAAGGAGAAGCGCCGGCCGTCCTTCACGCGGATGCCGTCGGGGCCGGGGCGCCACCCGGCGGCGTCCAGGACGCGACGGGCCGCCTCGGGGTCGTACGTGGGCTGGGGCACGGCGTCGTTGTGGTACGGGCTCGTCGGGTTGATGGGGGAGTCGGCCAGACGCACGGTACCCTGCAGGAGCTGGTCGGCGACGGCCTGCCGGTCCACGGCCATGAAAAGGGCGCGGCGCACCGCCGGGTCGCTGAACAGGAGCCGGCCCCGCTCCAGGTTCACGCTCAGGTCCAGGTGCATGAAGCTGTTGGAGCTCACCAGGTGCACCCGGTACCCGGGGAGGCCCTCCACCTCCGCCACCTGAGTGGGCGTGAGCTGGCCGTAGTGGTACTGCCCGGCCTTCATGGCGTTGAGCCGCGTGTTGGCGTCGGGCACGAAGGCCCACACGATCTCGTCGATGCGGGGGTACTCCGCCCCGCGCCAGTAGTCGTCGTTGCGGGTGACGCGGATGTACTCGCCGGCCCTCCACTCCACGAAGCGGAAGGGCCCCGTGCCCACGAAGCGCCTGCCCCGGTTGAAGGGCTCGAAGTTCACGATCTCCTCGGCGCTCATACCCCCGAGGACGTGCTCGGGGAGGACGGCCTCGAAGAGGCCGTCGTAGAAGCCGTAGACGCCGTCCCACCGGAAGACCACCGTGCGGTCGTCGGGCTCGGAGCAGTCCAGGATCTTCAGGTACTGGTCCCGGTTGTAGACCTGCGAGCCCGCGCTGGAGACGAAGCGCCAGGTGAAGCACACGTCGGCGGAGGTGAAGGGCTCGCCGTCGTGCCAGCGCACGCCCTCCCGGAGTCGCCACGTCATGTCCAGCGTGCCGTCGGCGTTGCGCACGACGAGGCCGTTCGCCTCGGTGGGGATCTCGTGGGCCAGCACCGGCACGTAGGTGTTGTGGTCGTCGGTGGTGACCAGCCCCTCCATCATGCTGAACTGGATGTCCACCAGGTTCTGGCTGGTGAGGGGGTTCAGGACGTCGATCTCCCGGTCGTAGGCCACGCGCAGGATGCGCCGGCCGTCGGACGAGACGCCGCGCGCGCCGCCGGAGCCGTCGCCGCCGCACGCCGCCACCGCCAGGAGGGCCGCCGCCCCGAGAAGCCTCGTCTTGGTCACCGGAACATCCCCACGCTCTGGTTGGAGTGCATGCGCCCGTACAGCCAGCGCGCGAATTCGGCCCGGCGCCCTTCGGGGACCCGCCGCCACGCCGCCGTCACGGTGGGCTCCCCCCACCAGTACGACCAGATGAGCGCCGCCCGGGGCGGCGCGGCGATGAAGCGCATGCGGTTGTCCACCCACCCCTCCCCGCCCACGAGGGCGTGGGCGCGGAGCCAGTCGGACACCTCCGCCTGGGGACGCCCCTGGGCGTGGAGGCGCCACGCCGCCACCGTGCCGATGCCGGCGCGGTACCGGTTGAGGAGGAGCTGGACGCGGTCGTCGGCCGAGTCCGCCCACGCCACGGCTTCCATGCCGGCGTCGGCGATCCCCTCGAAGACCGACGACGACGCGGTGTTCACCACCGAGAGGAGGACGTCGGCGGGGGCGCTCCCCTCCGCGGCCCGCGTCTCCCGGAGCTTGAACTGGACGTAGTGCCCCGGGTACCCCTCGTGGACGGCCAGGTGCTTCAGCGCGGGACGGGTGAGCACCGGGTCCACGTTCAGCTCGATGGTGCGCCGCAGGTAGTCGCAGCGGGCGTTGAAGGCCACCCCCGTCACCGCGGCCACCTTCATTCCGTCGGAGCGGGGCGCGGGAATGGGGAGGAGCCGATCCTCGGTGCGCTCCCACGCCTCGTCCAGGAGGCCCCGGAGCACCTCCGGCACGTCGCCGGGAGCCACCCGGTTGCGCGCCTCCCAGGCCCGGCAGCGGTCCGCCAGGTCCCCTCCGTAGCCCAGCTTCCCCAGGAGGCGGTGGAGGTCGGCGCGAAGCGCGTCGAGCTCCTCGTCGCCGGCCGGCGCCACCGGTACGTGGAGGAAGTCGCCGAGCTGGCGGCCGAAGGGGAGCCCGCCGGTGCGCCACGAGAGGAAGGCCAGCGTCGAGTGGCACAGGTCGTCGTAGTACGCCCGCCGATCCTCCTCGGGGAGGTGAGCGGCATCGGCCCGCAGCTCCTCGAAGCAGCGCCGGGCCTCGTCGTAGGTGGCGAAGGCTTCCGGGGCGTGGCGGCCTTCCGTGTCCATGTTGAGCACGGCCAGCCCGTCGCCGTCGCCGCTCTCGGCGCGGTAGAGGGCGTCCACGCCCAGGAGCGCGGCCATGGCCCGGCGCCCCATGGCGAGCGTGGCGTCCCCGGGCGCGTCAGGCGTGTGCATCCCCGGCCTTCCGGAGCATGGACTCGGCCACCAGCGACACCGGCAGCGAGCCGTGGGAGAGGAATGCGTCGTGGAAGCGCCTCAGGCGGAACGCGCTTCCCTGGAGCGCCGACATCCGGTGCCGCAGCGCGTGGATGCCGTCGGTGCCCGCCAGGTACATGACCGCGCCGCCGGGGAACATGCTGTTCTTCACCACCTCGCCACGGGCCGCGCCCTCGCCCATGCCGGCGTGCTCCCGATAGAAGGCGGTGGCCTCGTCCAGCGTCATGCGCCCGCGGTGGAGCTCCACGTCCACCACGGCCCGGCACGCCATGCGCGCCCGGCTCCGGTGCTCGGCGTACGCCTCCAGGGGCGTGAGCCCGCCGTGCTCGGCCACCAGGTCGGTGGCGTAGCACGCCCACCCCTCCGCCATGGTGCCGCCGCACCCCATGGCGATGCGCGACGCGCAGTCCACCGCCGCCATGCGGCCCACCCGGGACGGGGCGCGGAAGGCGTGCCAGTTCTGGACGTGGTGGCCTATGCTGCCGTGGTGGACCACGTGGTTGAGCTTGATGACGCTGTCGTTGTTGGCGCGGAGCAGGGCCTCCCGCTCCTCCGGGGGAAGGGAGGGCTCGACGGGCGTCACCAGGTAGTCGTGCACCGGCGGTCTCCCCACCGCCGCCGGGGAGCGGTAGAAGAGGAAGTAGAGGTGGGGGGCGGCGCCTCGGACCCAGCGGGGGCGGGGGACGTAGCGCAGGGGGAAGTCCGGCCAGGTGAGGAGGTCGTGCTCCTCGGCCAGCCTGCGCACGGCGTCCCAGGTGTCCTGGTACCGGGTGAGGTAGCCGTCGGCGTCGGGGTGGAGGTCCTCCAGGCCCGCCAGCGCCCCTTCGGCGGTGCGGGCGCCGAAGGCCGCGGCCCCTCCCTCGAGGTGCCTCTCTGCGTGCTCCAGGGCGTCGCGGGCACGGGCCGCCAACGCGTCGGCGTCCTCCCGCAGGAAATGCGCCTCGCGCAGGTGGAGAGCCAGCGCCTCCTCGCCGCACGCCACCTCCTCCCGGGACCGGCGGAGGAGGTCGCGCTCCAGCCACGCGCGGAGGCCGGAGAAGGCCCGGGCGGCGCCGTCGGCCTCCCGGCGGAGGCGCCCCCCGTCGAAGCCCTTCTCCGCCGCCAGGAGCGCCAGACCGTCCTCGCCGCCGCCCAGGAGGGCCAGCGCGCCGTCGCACTCGCGCACGGCGCGGAGCGTCCAGTCCCGGGGCGCCTCCCGGACGTTCTCCCTGAGCTGGTCCAGGAGGCGGGGGATCCCCGCCAGGCGGGCGCGCGCCGCTTCCACGCGCTCCGCCACGGGGGCGTAGTCCGTGAGGAACAGGCCCAGGAGGGAGAAGATCGCCTCGCCGGTGTAGAGGGACGGGTTGCCCCTCTGGAAGTGCGCCGACGCGTACTCCCAGAGCTGGATGCGCAGGAAGCCCGCCGCCAGCCGGGCGTCCATCTCCGCCGCCTCGGCACGGGGCTCGGGAGGCAGCGCTTCGAGGCGCTCCAGGAGGGCCCGGGCGTCGGCCATGGCATCCCCCACAACGTGCTCCGAGAGGTCGGGAAGGCGGGCGTCGTGGGCGTGCTCGCCGATGAACGTGGCGTTCACCGGGCGATGGCGGTGGTACGACGCGAAGAAGTCGTCCAGCCAGGCGTGGAGGGCAGGCGCGGAGGTCATGAGGGGGTAGATCTTTAGCGCCTTGGCGGCCGCCACGCCACCGGGCCCCGTCGGTTGCCCCCCTACCCCTCTGCTGATAACCTCCAGCCGGCCTGGACGTGCTTCCCCTTCCCCCCCGGAAAGACGAGCCCCGCATGCACCCCGAGATCATCCAAGGCGGCATGGGCGTCGCGGTCTCGAGCTGGCTCCTCGCCCGCACCGTCTCCATGCAGGGCCAGCTCGGCGTCGTGTCGGGCACCGCGATGGACGTGGTGCTGGTGCGCCGTCTCTGGGACGGGGACCCGGGGGGCGACATCCGACGGGCCTTTGAGGCCTTCCCCATCCCCAGGATCGCCCAGGAGGTCCTGGACGCGTTCTTCCGGCCCGAGGGCTCCCCGCAGGAGCCCTACCCCTCCCTCCCCATGCACCAGCAGGTGCTGCGCCCGCTCCACGAGAAGCTCCTCACGCTGGGCAACTTCGTGGAGGTCTGGCTGGCCAAGGAGGGGCACGCGGGGAAGGTGGGGGTGAACCTCCTCACCAAGATCCAGATCCCCACGCTCCCCTCCCTGTACGGCGCCATCCTGGCCGGCGTGGACTACGTGCTCATGGGCGCGGGGATCCCGCGGGAGATCCCCGGGGCCCTGGACCGCCTGGCCCGGAATGAGCCGGCCTCCATCACGCTGGACGTGGTGGGCGCCGAGCGCGGTGAGGTGGTGGAGACCACCTTCGACCCCATGTCCCTCTGGGAGGGAGAGGCCCCGACGCTGGACCGCCCCTGGTTCCTCCCCATCATCTCGTCCCACTCCCTGGCCACCATGATGGTCAAGAAGGCCAACGGCCGTGTGGACGGCTTCGTGGTGGAGGGTCCCACGGCGGGAGGACACAACGCGCCGCCCCGGGAGAAGGGGGAGTACAACGAGCGCGGCGAGCCCCTCTACGGCGAGCGGGACGTGGCGGACCTGGCCAAGATCGCCGACGTGGGCCTTCCCTTCTGGATCGCGGGAGGCGCCGGCACCCCCGAGGCCTACCAGGCGGCCCGGGCGGCGGGGGCCGCCGGGGTCCAGATCGGCACCCTCTTCGCGTACTGCGAGGAGTCGGGGCTCCACCCCGACTACCGGCGGAAGGTGGTGGGCCAGGCCCTCAACGGGAGCCTGGACGTGTACACCGACGGCCGGGCGTCGCCCACGGGCTTCCCCTTCAAGGTGGTGCGCCTGGCCGACACCATCTCGGAGAAGGACGTCTACGAGGCCCGGGAGCGGGTCTGCGACCTGGGGTACCTGCGCACGCCCTACAAGATGCAGGGCGGGCGCATCGGGTACCGGTGCGCCTCGGAGCCGGTGGACACCTTCGTGAAGAAAGGCGGGTGCATCGAGGACACCGTGGGGAGGAAGTGCATCTGCAACGGCCTCCTCGCCACCATCGGCCACGGGCAGCTCAGGGAGGGGGGGAGGGAGATCCCCATCCTCACCAGCGGGGACGACCTCAAGGTCCTGGGACGCTTCCTGAAGGGCCGGTGCTCCTACTCGGCCCGGGACGTCATCCGCTACATCCTGGGACAGGACGCGCAGCCGGCGGAGAGCTGACGGCCGGTGCCCCGCGTGCCCCGCGAGACCCTCCTCATCGCGAGCTGGCTGGAGGCCGAGCACGTGGAGCGCGTTCGGCGCGCCGCGCCGGACCTGGACGTCCTCCACCACCCCGAGCTCCTCCGCCCTCCCCGCTACGCCGCCGACCACAAGGCGAAGGACGTGCCCCGCACCCCCGGGGACGAAGCCCGCTGGCAGGCGCTCCTGGGCCGGGCCACGGTCCTCTTCGACTTCGACATGACCCACGTGGCCGACCTGCCCGAGCTGGCCCCTCGCGTTCGCTGGATCCAGGCCACCAGCGCCGGGATCGGCCACTTCGTGCGGCGCAACGACTACGCCCGGCGCATGCCCGGGTGCGTCTTCACCACCGCCAGCGGCGTCCACGCCCGTCCCCTGGCCGAGTTCGCGATGATGTGCCTCCTGGGGCACGTGCGGGGGCTCCTCCCCACCGTCCACGCCCAGCGCCGGCGCCACTGGGAGCGCTTCGCCGGCACGGACCTGGAGGGGCGCGCCGTGCTGGTGGTGGGGCACGGGCGGGTGGGCCGGGAGGTGGGGCGCATGGCCCGCGCCTTCGGGATGACGGTGCTCGGCGTGCGCGCCCGCCTCGACGGCGCCTCTCCCGTGGCCCACCACGCCGACGAGCTCCACGCCGTGGACGCGCTGCCCTCGCTGCTGCCCCGGGCCGACTTCCTGGTGCTGGCGGCCCCCCACACCGACGAGACGGAGGGCATGATCGGCGCCGCCCAGCTCGCCGCCCTTCCCGCCGGCGCCGTGGTGGTGAACGTGGGGCGCGGCGCTCTGGTGGACGAGGCGGCCCTGGTGGAGGCCCTCCGGTCGGGGCACCTGGGGGGCGCGTACCTGGACGTCTTCGAGACCGAGCCGCTCCCCGTGGACAGCCCGCTGTGGGACATGCCCAACGTGTTGGTGAGCCCCCATTCGGGGAGCACCAGCGACCGGGAGAACGGGCGCATCACCGACCTGTTCTGCGAGAACCTGCGCCGGTGGCAGGCGGGGGAGCCGCTGCTGAACGTGCTGGACGTGGAGCGGCTCTACTGAGGGCGTGCGTCCGGGGGGCGGGCCGGGCAGGCCCGTCCACCCATCTCAGCGGTACGACAGCGCCCGGCGGATGATCTCGTCGGCGGTGGCTCCCGAGGCCCCGTCCTCCAGCGCCTGGCGCACCGCGTGGTCGGCGTCGGCGAAGGAATACCCCAGGGCGACCAGGGCCTTCACCGCCTCCTGCGCCCCTGCCCCCACCGGCGCGCCACCCAGCCCCGGCGCGCTCACCGCCAGGTCGGCCACCTTGTCGGCCAGCTCCAGCACCAGCTTCTCCGCCTTCTTCCGCCCCACGCCGCTCACCTGCTGGAGGGCGGCCAGGTCCTTCTCCACCAGCGCCCGGGCGAGGCGGTCGGCTCGGTACGCGCTCATCATGGCCAGCGCCAGCTTGCCCCCCACCCCCGACGCGGTGAGGAGGCGCTGGAATAGGGTGCGCTCCACTTCCTCGATGAAGCCGTAGAGGGTCACCGAGCTGTCGGTCACCACCTGGACCGTGCGCAGCTCCACCGCCGAGCCCGGCACCGGCAGACGCTGGAGCACGGTGACGGGAACCTCCACCTCGTAGACCACGCCCCCCGACGTCTCGATCTCCACGCCGTCGGGGTCGCGGGTCACCAGGATGCCCTTCAGGCGGGAGATCATCGTGGGAAGCTCCCCGCCAGGCAGTGGCAGAGGGCCGTCGCCACGCCGTCGGCGGCGTCGGCGGGAGACGGTGCTTCCTTGAGCCTGAGCTGCTGCTTCACCATGAAGGCGACCTGTTCCTTGGTGGCCTGGCCGGTGCCGACCACGGCCTTCTTGATCTCGCCGGGGGAGTACTCGGCGATGGGGACTCCGCGGAGCGCCGCCGCCAGGAGGATGGCCCCCCGGGCGTGGCCCAGCGTGAGGGCGCTGCGGACGTTCTTGCCCTGGAAGACCGCCTCCACCGCCATGGCGTGGGGGCGGTGGCGCTCCAGCAACGCATCCACCTCCAGATAGATCTCGCGGATGCGCTCCGCCAGGGGCGTGCCGGCGGACGTCCTCACCACGCCGCACTCCACCAACGAGACGGCGCCGACGCCCCTGCGGGCGACGACGCCGTAGCCGGTGACCGCGGTGCCCGGATCGATGCCCAGGACCAGGGCCGGGTCCCCTCCCTCGTCGGGCCGTGGGTCGCCGAGGGCCACCCCCCTACATCGCCTCGGCCAGCGCGGCCTCGTCGATGTCGGCGTTGGTGTGGACCTTCTGAACGTCGTCCAGGTCCTCCAGGGCCTCGACGAGGCGGAGGAGCTTGGCGGCGTCGCCACCCGCCACGGAGATCTCGTTCTTGGCGATCCAGGCCAGCTCCGCCGAGGACACGGGGATCCCCGCGGCCTTGATCCCCTCCTGCACCCCGTTGAAGTCGGCGAAGGGGCAGGTCACGATGAACTCGTCCCCCTCCCGGGACACGTCCTCGGCGCCCACCTCGATGGCCGCCTCGAAGAGGGCGTCCTCGGTGGTGTCGGACGCCGCCACCACCACCTGGCCCTTGCGCTCGAACTGCCAGGCCACCGACCCGGAGGTGCCCAGCGTGCCCCCGTTGCGCCCGAGGACGTGGCGGATGTCGGCGACCGTGCGGTTGCCGTTGTCGGTGAGGGTCTCGATGTAGAGCGCCACGCCGCCGGGGCCGTACCCCTCGTAGGCGATCTCCTCGTAGTGGACGCCCTCCAGCTCCCCGGTGCCCTTCTTGATGGCCCGCTCGATGTTCTCGGCGGGCATGTTGGCCGCCTTCGCGGTGTCCACCGCCAGACGCAGCCGGGGATTGAAGTCCACCTCGCCTCCGCCGGCGCGGGCGGCGACGGTGATCTCACGGATCAGCTTGGTGAAGATGGCGCCACGCTTGGCGTCGATCGCACCCTTCTTCCGCTTGATGGTCGACCATTTGCTATGACCGGACACGGTGCCTCCCCACTCCTTCATTCGGGTTCGGCGGGAAAGGTAAGGACGGGGGGGCGGGACGATCCAGTGGGGGCCACCCCGCCCCGGGGCGCTGAAAGCCCGGGGGCCCCGCCGCCGTAGGATTCCGGACACGCAGCGCGCGAGGGTCGCGCGCCCCACCCCGACGCCGAGGGATCCATGAACGGACACGCACGGATCGTCGCCCTCCTCCTGGCTGCCGCCCCCATGGCCGCCGCTGCCCAGGAGGCCGGACCCCTGGCGCCCGCCGCGTGGCTCTCCGGGTGCTGGGAGCTCCGCGCCGGGGCGCGCACCGTCCTGGAGATGTGGATGCCCGCCGCCGGCGACGCCATGCTCGGGGCCAGCCGCACCCAGGTGGGGGGGGTGACCCGCGACTTCGAGCACCTGCGGATCTCCGCGGCCGAGAGCGGCCTGGTCTACACCGCGTCCCCGGCGCGGCAGGCCACCACGGCGTTCGCGTCCGTCCACGTCTCGGACACGCTGTTGGCCTTCGAGAACCCGGAGCACGACTTCCCCACCCGCATCGCGTACCGGAGGGTGGGTTCGGACTCGGTGGTGGCGCGCGTCGAAGGCCCCGGCCGCGACGGCCCCCGGGGCTTCGACTTCCCCATGGCGCGGGTGGCGTGCGACGGCGGGGGTGGCTGACCACCGAGGCCGGGACGGCAGCGTGGCTAGTGCGGCCCCGCCGACCCGGGTGAGCGCGCCGACCCCTTCACCGCCTCCACGCGGAGCTCCGACCACCCACCCAGCTGGAAGTACCGCACCCTGACGTCGTGGCGCCCCGGCGCCAGGGGGGCGTAATCCACCTCCGAGCCGTGGGGGTCGAAGCGGTCGATGACCAGCGCCCCGTCCACCCAGACCCGCACGCCGTCGTCGGAGAGGGCCCGCAGGGAGTACTCCCCCTCGGGGAGCTCCACGGTGGTGGTGGCCTCCAGCCCCCACCGCTCCTGGGGGATGCCGGGGAGGGTGGGGCGGTACCACATGTAGTCCAGGTGGTCCTGGGTGCGGGTGAGGGCCGGCTCCCCGTCGAGGAGGTCCTGGAAGGCGGAGGGGTCGGCGGAGGGGTCCCGGGCGGCGTCGGTCCACGTCACGATGCGCACCTCCCACGGGCCCAGGGGCTCGAAGCGCTCGTACGCGAACAGCACCGACTCCCCCGCGGGCGTCTCCACGCCCCTGGGCGACACGGTGGCCGTGCCGATGTACTCCAGCTCCACGCGCCAGTCGCGCTGGGAGGCGGCCTCCGGGACCACCACGAGGGTGTCGCCGGTGGTGCCCGCCTGGGCCGAGACGGACGCGACGCCGCGGCGCGCGTGGACGCGCCACTCCCCTTCGGGCCCCAGGACCTGGAGGCGGACGCGGGCCCGCGCCGTGTCCACGGGCCACAGCTTGGGCGAGAGCCCGTCGTACGGCCCCCACTCGTCCACCACGATGGCCGAGCGGGGGAGCGACGCCCGGGGCGACGCCGGGATCTCCCGGGGGACGCCCGGGAGGTCCGGGGCCAGCGCGTCGAAGTCCGCGCCCAGGAGCGCGCGGGGGTCGCACCCCGCGGCGGCGGCCGACGCCTCCACCACGTTCCCCTCGAAGGCGTGCCCCTCGCTCCGCTCCAGCTTCCACGCCTCCTTCACGCCGTGGAATGCGTTGCCCGTGACCCGGTGGTCACGGGAGCGCACGTCCCGCTTCTGGGCGTACCCCCAGTCGGGGGGCTGGGAGGGACGGGCCCAGAGGTAGATTCCCAGGGAATCCCCGTCGAAGCGGTTGCGCGCGATGACGTTGTCCTGCCCGTGCTCGATGGCCACGCCGTAGTCGTTGCCCTCCGAGCAGTTGCCGAGGATCTCCGTCTCCCACGAGTAGCCGCCCCACACCGCGTAGCGGGACCCCTTCAGGAAGTTCCCGACGATCCGGTTGCGGGAGAACGTCACCTCCACGGCGTTGGTGGGGGCGTAGGAGAAGTCGTTGTGGAAGAAGAGGTTGTCGTTGGCGCCCCCCTCCCCCGTGTCCATGGTGCTCTGCCCCGCCCACAGGAAGAGCCCGTCGCCGGAGTGGGTGGCGGAGTTGTAGGCCACCACGTTGTGGCTGCTCTGCTCGTAGAGGAGGAGCCCCGCCGAGTCCTGCCCCCGGTTGTAGAAGCCGTGGCTGTAGCCGCGGACGTCGTAATCCAGGCGGTTGCGCACGAGCGTGTTGTGGCTGGAGCGGTAGAGGCCGATCCCCAGCCCCGAGTTGTACGAGAAGTCGTTGCTCCGCACCGACACCGAGTCGGTGCGGGTCATGAGGAGGGCGTTCATCCCCTGGACGGCGCGGTTCCCCACGATCTCCCCGCCCTTCACGTCCTCGAGGTAGATGGCGGCGCCGAAGCGCATCCACTCCCGCTCCTCGTTGGCGTGGAACGAGAGCCAGTCCATGAGGCTCTCGTGCCCCACCTGGCTGAAGAGGCGGGGCCTCCAGCCGTAGCTCAGGTCGTTCTCGAAGAGGGCGAGGCCCCGGGTGCCCCGGGCCAGCACGCCGAAGCGGTACCCGCGGAGCGTCCCGCCTCGGATGACGACGTTCTCGCCCCCGTCCACGCGGATGGCCACGCCCCGGGCCTGGTCCGGGTCCCCGTCGCGGGCCAGCCCCACCAGGCGCACGCCGGTGAGGTCCAGCGTGAGGTCGCTCCCCCGCACGACGATGAGCGCCGAGTCCAGGGACGCGGGACCGTCGACCCGGTACGCCCCCGGCGCGATGCGCGTGTCGCCGGTCACCACCATGCCCGGCGTGAAGGGGACGGGGGCCTGGGCCGCCAGGGGCGCGGCGGACAGGGCGGCGATCGCCGCCGCCCCGAGGGTGGCGGCCCGGGCGCGGTGGGGGGTCGGGGCGGGCAGGAGCTGGACCAGGGACATGGAGCGTCGCCTTGGGGCGGGGACGGACGGGCCGACGGTGTGGGCGGGACACGTTGCCTTCGTGGGGCCGTCGGGCGCAACGCCCGGGGCGGCGACGTCCCTGATCAACGCTGTCAGAAGGGCCGTGCCCGCTCCCAGTAGTCGTGGAACACCCGACGCAGGTCGTGCACGAGCTGCGGGTCGTCGAAGAAGGTGGCTACCTCCGAGGCGCGGCCTGCGGAGGCCTGCGTGAAGTTGGCGCCGCCGTTCATTGCCGTCGTGTCGGTGATCAGGAACTTCGCGTGCAGGTCGGTCAGAGTGCGGAAGTCGACGCCGCCGCCGTGGAGCGATTGCACCAGTCCCCCGGCCAGGTTGTCCGCCCGGAACAGCAGCCGTACCTGCACGCCTCTGCCAGCCGCGGCAAGCAGGTGATGGAACACCGGCGGCGGCGACGGCAAGACGAACGCGACGGCGGCGAGCACCTCGAAGCGCGCCCCGTCGAGCATTCGCGCCATCAGGCGGTGGACATCGCGGTCGACGACGTGGCGCGGACCGGATCCACCGGGCGAGGTTGCGCGGAATCGCTGCACTCGCGCGTAGACGTTGGAGCGGCCACAACCGAGGGTGGCGGCTACCTGCCGCTTGTCGTCGGACAAGAGCGCGAACCAGAGACGGTCGGGCGTCCATGCGACGCGCGTCGCCCCGGCCGAAGGGGATCGCGCCCGCGAAGGGGCGGCGGGCGGCGAACCATCCGCGGCGCCAGCGGTGGTGGTTCCGCTTGTCTTCGCTTCGGACATGGAATCCTACGCCTCGCTTCCACCAAACCACGTTCGCGATCACCGACCACGTAGCATGTGGGCTTGAATCCCACCAAGACAGGGCTGCACGAGACGACGAAGTAGACGAATCGGCCAATCTTCCACGTCCATGCCCATGGACCCCGCCTCCGCGCCTCGGGCCCGAGGACGGCGCGGTCCCCAGCCGTCGAGCACCGCCGCGCCCCCCGGGGCCTGGATCGCCCGCCTGCGAACCGCGAGCTGGTTATGTTGGTGGTCCGGTTCAGCGAATACCCCTGGCAGCCATGCGCCCTCGCACCCTCGTCTTCGCAGCGGTCCTCGCAGCCGCCGCCGGCTGCTCCGCCGACGCGCCCGCGCCCTTTTCCGCTCCCCCGCCCTTCAAGACCGGCGCCCAGCTCCTGGTGGAGCGGGACTTCGCCGGTCTCGAGGGCCTCCGCGTGGGCCTCATCGCCAACCCCACGTCCATGGTGGGCCCGCGCCACCTGGCCGACCTCCTCCACGAGAGCCCCCGCGTCCACCTCCAGGCGCTCTTCGCGCCGGAGCACGGCATCCGGGGGGACGCCGACGCCGGAGCCGACGTGGCCGACGAGGTGGACCCGGACACCGGCGTGCCGGTCCGCAGCCTCCACGGCGCGACGCGGAAGCCCACGCCGGAGATGCTCGCCGACGTGGACGTCCTCGTCTTCGACCTCCAGGACGTGGGGACGCGGTTCTACACGTACATCTCCACGCTTGGGCTGGCCATGCAGGCCGCCGCCGAGGCCGGGATCCCCTTCCAGGTGCTGGACCGCCCCAACCCCCTGGGCGGGACGCGGGTGGAGGGGTTCACGCTGGAGATGGAGAACGAGTCGTTCATCGGGATGTATCCCATCCCCGCCACCCACGGCATGACCGTGGGCGAGGTGGCCCTCCTCCTGAAGGGCGAGGGCATGCTCCCGGGGCTGGAGGCGCTGGACCTGACCGTGGTGGCCATGGAGGGGTGGCGGCGGGACATGCTCTGGCCCGAGACCGGCCTCCCCTGGGTCCCCCCTTCCCCCAACATCCCCGACTTCGAGACGGCGGTCGTCTACCCCGGGGCGTGCTTCTTCGGGAGCGTGGAGGGAAACGAGGGCCGGGGCACCGAGCGCCCCTTCCTCCAGGTGGGAACGCTCTGGGCCGACGGCGAGGCGCTGGCCGCCGAGCTCAACGCGCGCGCGCTCCCCGGGCTCCGCTTCGAGGCCGCGGCCTACACGCCCCGATCCATCCCGGGCATGTCCACCGAGCCGCGGCTGGAGGGGCGCGAGGTGCGCGGCGTGCGGTACCGGGTGACGGACCCGGCGGCCGTGCGCCCCGTGGAGGCGGGCGTCCACCTCCTCCACGCCTTCTGGCACCAGGCGCCGGAGGAGGCGAAGGCGGGCTTCTTCGTGGAGGCGCCCTTCCGCCGGGTCACCGGGACGTCGAGACTCCACGCGATGCTCCAGGAGGGGCGCACGCCGGAGGAGATCGTGGCGGCGTGGCGCCCCGACGTGGAGGCCTTCCTGGAGCTGAGGAGGCCGTACCTCCTCTACTGACCCCGCCGGCGACCCTTCAGCCGGCGCCGCCCGTGAGCACCAGGGCGATGGCCGCGTCGGCCACCACCGTCCAGACGTAGCCCTCCGACGCCCGCCAGCACCCGGAGAAGCGGTCGCCGGTGGTGGCCCGGGCGCGCAGCGTCCCCCAGCCGTAGGGCTCCTGGGCCGGCTCCACCGTCACCGCCACCGAGCGGGTATCCAGGCGGAGCCCCTCGCCCAGGGCCTTGAGCGCCGACTCCTTGGCGCTCCACACCAGGTTGGCGCGGAGGTGCTTGCGGCCCGGGTCCTCGCGGATCCACGCCGTCTCCTCCGGCGTGAAGTAGTCACCGATGAAGTCCTCGCTCCGGGGCGCGATCTCCTGCACGTCGCACCCCAGGCGGAACGTTCCCAGCGCCGCCGCCGCGAAGCCCACGTCACCCGAGTGGCTCAGGGAGAGCGTGGTGTCGGGCCACTTCCCCGACGCCAGGATGCGGGCCTCCGGCCTCCCCTCGGGCTGGGGGAGGACCTCCACGGCGCTCCGTTGGAGCCCCTCGTCGCCCACGGCGCGGAGGACCGCTTCCTTTGCGACCCAGCGCCCTACGCGCCAGTCGGCGGCACGCTTGGCCATCTTGAGCCCTTTGAGGACCGACCGCTCCTCCGGCGTGAGCCAGGCGTCGCCCACCTCCACCGTGTCCGAGCGCCTCCAGGCCAGCGCCACCGCGACGATGCTCATGCCTTCAACGCTCCGAACGCTTCGCCGGCCACCGTCCCCGGCAGCGCCGAGGTCCGGTACCCGGACAGGGAGAGGATGACCCGACCGGAGGCGTCGGCCACCTCCACGTCGAAGGCGCCCTCGGGGCGCGCCCGGGCCGCCGCGGTACTCTCCACCTCCCCTTGCGCCGCCGCAAGGAGCTCCAGGCGCTGGAAGCCCTGGGGAAGCCCCATGCGCGCCGCGGCGGCGATCTCCGCGAGACCCGCCGTCTGGAACGCAAGCTCCACCAGGCGGGGCGCCACCAGTGCCGGGGGCTCGGGGGGCTCGTGGTTCGCGGGCAGCCCCGCGGCGAAGCGCCCCACCACCTCGCCGTCGTCACGCCAGGCCTCGCCCAGCACCTGGTACGCCGGGCCGTGGAAGTACGTCCCGTAGATGGCGTCGGGGCCCACCACCGCCCCCGCGGGCCCGGCGAGGGACCGCTCCCTCGGCTCGGGGGCGTGGGCGGTGAGCCGCACCGTGCCGGTGAAGTGGACCGTGACCTCCGGCTCGTCCCGTCCCACCAGCGTCCGCGAGCCTTCCACGGAGCACCGGGCCAGCACGTCGCCGCCGTCCGCGTCGTAATGCACGCGCACCGTCACCGGGCGGGGCTCGTCGCGGTAGAACTTGAAGGGGGCGTGGAACGCCACGTCCTCGAGCGCGGCGACATGGAGCTCGGGGAACGCCACCCGCGCCGCCTCCGCCATGGCTTCCAGCCCCATGACGCCCGGCAGCACCGGCGTGCCGTCGATGCGGTGGTGGTCCAGGAAGGGCTGGGCGGCGGGGTCCAGCTCCGTCTCCACCACAAGGCCTCCGTGGAGGGAGCACGCCCCAACCCGGCCCGTCATGGGTCCGGCGGGCGCCTTGCGCAGGAAGTCCTGGTCCAGGCGCGCGGCCTGCGGATCCTCTGCCAGCATGACACCCAACCCTCCGGCGATGACCACCTCGCCCCGGGTCCCGGCGCCCAGCTCGCGGCGTACCACCGCGATCCCCGCCTCCGGCGCCAGCATGTCGATGCCCGCCGCTTTCATGATGGCGGGAATGGAGCCCCGGGCCGCCATCCCGATGTCCCGCCACGCCGTCCAGTCCACGGAGAGCGCCCGGGTCTCCGGGCGGCTCCGCCGCAGCGCCGACACCGCCTTGCAGAGCAGGTCGTTGGCGGCGGCGTAGTCCGTCTGCCCCGCGTTCCCGAAGCGGCCGGCGATGGAGCTGAACGTCATCACCGACCCCACGGGCGTGTCGCCCAGCGCGGTCACCAGGTTGTACCACCCTTCCACCTTCACGTCGAAGACCAGCGCGAACTCCTCCGCCGACTTGTCGGGGAGGGCGCGGCTGATCTCCAGCCCCGCGGCGTGGAGGAGGGCGTCCACGCGGCCGTGGGCCGCCGCCAGCTCCGCCACGACGGCGGCCACCGCCGGGGCGTCCCGCAGGTCCACGCTCCGGTACACCACGGTGCCGCCGGCGGCCTTCACGGCCTGGATGGCGCCCAGGGCGGCCGCCGCCCGCTCCAGGCGGGCGACCTCCCGCTCCACCTGCACCGGCGTCACCCGCTCGCCCCCGGCCTGCATGCGCTGGAAGAGGTCGCGCTTCAACCCGTCCCGGTCGGTGGCCACCCGGGCCAGGTCCGGGTCGTCCGGGTCGGGCTCGGCGGCCAGGTCGAGGAGCCAGTAGGTGCCCCCGTCCCTGGCCAGGTCGGCGACGATGGCCGACGTGATGCTCCCCGCCGCCCCCGTCACCAGGACCACGGCGTCGGGGCCCAGGGGGGCGCCGGGCTCGACCCGCCGCTCCTCCAGCCCCACCGTCCAGCGCCGGTCGCCTGCGTACCCCACCTCCACGACGCCGCCGTCGCGCTGCGTCTCCAGGAGGAGGAGCTCGGCCAGCGCCGCCGTCTTCCGCGACATCTCGAAGTCCACCGCCTTCACCAGCACCCCCGGCCGCTCCCGGCCGAAGGCCTTGGTGAAGCCCGTCACCGCTCCGCCGGCGGCCTCGAGGGCACCCTCGGGCTCGTAGCCGTGGCGCCCACCCAGGCGCACCCCCGAGACGAGGAAGCGTCCCGGGCCCGCCAGGTCGTCGTAGAGGAGGCGGGCCAGGGCGTGGAGCGCCTTCACCCGGCGCCGGAGCGCCTCACGCCGCTCGGCGGGCTCCTCCACTTCCGCGGGGAGCACCGGGTCCAGGGCCGGGAGCCAGTAGAGCCCCGTCACCTCCCGGTCCCCCCGCCACGCGCCGACTTCGTCCAGGAGGTGGTCGGTGCCCAGGGAGGGGTCGGCGAGGAGCACGTCCGCCCCCAGGCGGCGGAGACGGTCGGCCAGGGCGGTTCCGATGCCCGTCTCGTCGGGGACCACCACCACGCGTGCCCCCTCCCCCAGCGTGACCGCCGTGACGGGGAAGCGCTCCGCGGGGGGACGTACCCGGGCCACCGGCACGCGCCGGGGCACCGCCTGCGCGGCCTCCATGGAGCCCAGCGGCACCGCGTCGGCGGACGCGGCGGCGGGAGTCTCGGACGCGCCGCCCGCGTGGGACGGAGGCGCCGCCACGGCCCCGGGGGTGGAGCTCCCGGCCGAGCTCCCCAGCTCGGGCCGCTTCTCGTACACGAACTCGATGGCGCGCTTCAGCGTCGGGTAGTCCCGCAGCGCCAGGTTCTCGTCCCGCTCGATGCCGTACGCCGCACGGATGGCGGCGAACATCTCCGCCTGCTTCACCGTGTCGATCCCCAGATCCGCCTCCAGGTCCAGGTCCAGCTCCAGCATGTCCGGCGGATAGCCCGTCTGCTCCGCCACGATGGAGAGGACCTTCTCCGCGACGGCGTCGGCCGCAGGGGCGGCGGGCGCCGCCACGGGCACCGGAGCCGCGGCGCCCGGCGCGGGGGCCGGCGGCGGCGGGGTCGGCGCGGGCCCCGCAGGGGCCGCCGAAGCAGCCTCGGGCGCCGCCGCCACCTTCAGCTCGGGCCGCTTCTCGTACACGAACTCGATGGCTCGCCCCAGCGTCGGGTAGTCCCGCAGCGCCAGGTTCTCGTCCCGCTCGATCCCGTACGCGGCACGGATGGCGGCGAACATCTCAGCCTGCTTCACCGTGTCGATCCCCAGGTCCGCCTCCAGGTCCAGGTCCAGCGCCAGCATGTCCGGCGGGTAGCCGGTCTGCTCCGCCACGATGGCCAGCACCTTCTCGGCCACGGCGTCGGCGCCCGGCTCGTCGGGAGCGGGCGTGGGGACCGGAGTCGGCCCGGCGGTCGCGGCGGGCACGGCGTCCCGAAGCTCGGGCCGCTTCTCGTACACGAACTCGATGGCTCGCCCCAGCGTCGGGTAGTCCCGCAGCGCCAGGTTCTCGTCCCGCTCGATCCCGTACGCGGCACGGATGGCGGCGAACATCTCAGCCTGCTTCACCGTGTCGATCCCCAGGTCCGCTTCCAGGTCCAGGTCCAGGGCGAGCATGTCCGGCGGGTACCCCGTCTGCTCCGCCACGATGGCGAGGACGCGCTCGGCCACGGCGTCGGCCGGCGGCGTGGCGCCGGCAGGGGGCGTCGGCCGGGGCTCGGGGGTCGTCGGAGGAGGCGCCTGGGGGGAGGGGGCCGTAGCCGCCACGGGCGGCGGGGCCACCGCCCGGGCCGCGGGCGCCTGTCCTGCGGCCACCGCCGGCCCCTGGTCCTTCACCCGCAGCGTGCGCTGCACCATCTCCAGCTCCGGGGCGTCGTACCCGGTCACGCGGCGCAGCCACGCCCGCCATGCCTCCGGGTCGGCGACGCGGTGACGGAAGCCCAGGTCGGTGGGGGCCCGGCGGGCCCCGTCCGGGGGCGGCGTCCAGCGCAGGAGGCTCATGCTGATCTGGGAGCCGAAGCCCGCCGCCAGCCGCAGCGCGTACCGGATGGGGTAGCTCCCGCCCCGGGAGAGGTTGAGCGTGCCCAGCTCCGGGTCCACCTCGCGGAAGTTGGCCACCGGGGGCACGATGCCCGTCTCCAGCATCTTCACGGCCAGGGTGTCCTCGATGGCCACGCCCATGGGATGGCCCGTGTACCCCTTGGTGTTGGCCACGACGATGTCGTCGGCGTGGGCGCCGAAGACCCTCCGCAGGGCGTGCACCTCGGCGCTGGCGCTCCCGCCGCGGGCGGGCGTGTACGTCTCGTGGGACACGAAGACCGTCTCCCGGGCCAGCTCGAAGCGGTTCAGGCCCCAACGGCGCTCCGCGTCGGAGACCAGGCGCTCCATCACGCCCACGATGTGCTCCACGTCCAGTCGCGAGCCGTGGAAGGCGCTGTTGGCCACCACCGTCCCCATGAGCTCGCAGATGGGCCAGAGGCCCCGCTCGGCGGCGGCGTCCACGTCCTCCACCACCAGCGATGATCCGCCCATGCCGATGATGAGCCCGTGTCGGCGCCGGTCGAAGGGGAGCGCCGCGTCCTCCACCCGGGCGTCCGTGGCCGCGGCCCCCGAGGCGAGGAAGCCCGACGCGAACCAGGGGAACATGTGCTCGGTGGTGATGTCGTCGGCGGTGATGACGATGACCCGCCGGCACCGGCCGGCCTGTATCCAGTCGTGGGCCAGGGCCACGGCCTGCGTTCCCGTGGCGCAGGCGGCGTTGGTCCCGATGTTGGGCCCCCGGGCGCCGATGTACTCGGCGAACTGGGAGTGGCCCATGGAGAGGACCTGGAACAGGAAGCGGCGGTCGAAACGGAAGGGCTCGGCCTCCAGCTCCGCCTCCAGCGCGCCGATGCGCGCGTCCACCTCGTCCCGGGCGGCCCCGTCGGCCACCCGGTCCCGGAGGGCCCGGAGCTCGGCCATACGCTCCCGCCGCGTCCGGTCCTCGTAGTACCCCTCCATGGCCCGCACGAACTGGTCGTAGCCCGGGAACGCCGAGCCGAAGATCACGCCCGTGTCGTCGCGCAGGTCCTCGGGGAGCCCCCACCCCACGGGGAGCCGCGACCCGGTGCTCGTCGTCTTGTAGCGGCGCACCAGGGGGATGCCCGCGTCGCGCAGCGCGTCGATGCCCGCGGCGATGGCCAGCCTCGTCACCCAGTCCAGGGCGGCGACGCGGTCCTCGGGGTAGCCGAACTCCCCCACCAGGTCCAGGGCACCGGCTCGGCCCGCGAGCTTGATGACCTCGTCGGGGTCGGTGATGGTCTCGAAGCGGGCCTCGCCGTTGGCGCCCTTCACCAGGCGCGTGATGCGCCGGTCGAGGATCCTGGCACGCAGCTCCTCGGGCACGGCGCTGATGAAGACGTCTCCTCGGAGCACGTGGGCCAGGTGGTCGTCGTCGAAGACGCGGGTGTTGCCGGGAAGGCCCAGGGCGGCCCCGGTTATCCCCACCCTCGCCGGCGCCCGCTCGCCGGCGTCTCCACCGGCGTAGAGCTGGAAGCTCCGGTCCAGGAAGTCGGCGAACATGCGGCCCAGCGTCACGTAGCGGTCCTCGGACGGACCTCCGGCGGAGGGGACCGCCCGAGGCGCTGGCGCGGGCGCCGGGCGCGCCGTGGCGGCGGGCGCCGACGCGACCACGGGGGCCCCCGCGGTCACCCGGACGTCGGGGGCCGCGGCGGGGCGTGCCTCCGCCGCCGCGGGCACGCCGTTCCCCAGGCCCAAGGCGTACAGGCCGCAGAGGGCCCGGTTGGCCGCCACCACGTCGTGGGTGCGGGGGTGGTTCGTGTACAGCACCGTCACGCCCTCCCGGCCACCCACGACGTCCTCGGCCATGCCGTACAGCGCCCGCTTGGGCCCCATCTCCACGAAGACCCTGCACCCGGCGTCGTAGAGGGCGTTCAGGCCCTTCACGAACTGCACCGGCGAGCCGATCTGCCGCCCCAGGATCTCCACCATCCGCTCGGGGGCGTCGGGCCCGGTGGGGTAGAAGGACGCGTCCACGTTGGCCACCACGGGGATCCGCGGAGCCGCCAGGTCGAGGCCCTTCAGCACGTCCCGCAGGGGCTCGGCGGCGGGGGCCACGATGCGCGTGTGGAAGGCGTGGCTCACGGGGAGCTGGGCCACCCGGTACCCCGCGGCCTGGAGGGCCTCCATGGCCCGCCCCACCGCGTCGGTGGCGCCGCCGATGACGCACTCCTTGGTGGAGTTGACGTTGGCCACCACCACGTACCCCTCCACGCCGTCCACGATGGCCGCCACCTCCTCCAGAGGTCCGAAGACGGCGGCCATGAGGCCGTTGTCCTCCAGGGAGAGGCGGGTCATGGCGTCGCCCCGGGCGGCCACGGCGGTGAGGGCCTGTCCGAAGGGCATGGCGCCGGCGGCCACCAGCGCGCCGTACTCGCCCAGGCTGTGCCCCATGACCATGTCGGGCTCGATGCCGTACGCCGCGAAGAGGCGGCACAGCGCCGTGTCCACCGTGAGCACTGCGGGCTGCGTGACGGCGGTCTGCTTGAGCCCCTCCTCCGCCCTCGCCACCGCCTCGGCGTCGTCCGAGTCCACGAAGATCTTCCTCGTGAGGGGCATGCCCAGGAGGGGCGTCATGACCCGGTCGGCCTCGGCGAAGGTGTCGGCCACGATGGGCTCGACGGCCTTCATGTCGCCGAGCATCCCCACGTACTGGGAGCCCTGACCGGTGAAGAGGAACGCCACTTTGCCCGGAGCTCCCCTCCCCAGGTACACGCCCTTGTTGCGCAGCGCCCGCCAGCGGCCGCTCTCTCCCTCGGCGAGGGCCGCGGCGGCCTTGGTGGCCAGCTCCGCCAGCTCGGCGGCGTCGCCGAAGTCGATGGCCACGCGCACGGGGGCGCGCAGGTCCGCCTCCGAGGGCGCCGCCCGCTCCGGCGCCTCCCCCGCGGTGGCGGCCGCCGCGATAGACCGCAGCTTGTCCGCCACGATGGCCTCGGACGCGCCTCCGGCGACGACGGCGCCCCGGAGGGGCGCCTTGGCCGGTGCCGCCCCGGCCACCCCGGACGCGCCGCCGCTCCCGCCGCCGCGCGCCGTCTCGGCGCCGGGGACCTGCACCTTCCGCTCCCTGTGTCGGCCCGGGACGTACTCCTCCAGCACCATGTGGAAGTTGGTCCCGCCGAACCCGAAGGCGCTGACGCCGGCGCGGCGCACCGCGTCGCCGTTGGACGCGGCCTTCTCCCACGCCCGCAGCCCGGTGTTCACCCGGAAGGGCGAGCGGGAGAAGTCGTACGCCGGGTTGGGGGCGTGCCAGTTCACGCTGGGCACCAGCGTCTTGTGGTGGAGCGTCAGCGCGGCCTTCATCACCCCCGCCGCCCCGGCCCCCGCCTTCAGGTGCCCGATGTTGGACTTCACCGACCCCAGCGCGACGGAGCCGGCGGGGAGCCCCACGCTCCCGAACACCGTGTCCAGGACCTCCAGCTCCACCACGTCCCCCACCTTCGTGGAGGTGCCGTGGCCCTCGATCATGTCGCCGGGCGCGAGCACGGTGCCCGCGCGACGCCAGGCGCGCTCGACGGCGAACTTCTGCCCGGCGGGGTTGGGCGCGGTGATCCCCTTCCCCTTCCCGTCGCTGGAGCCGCCCACGCCCACGATGACGGCGTACACCTTGTCGCCGTCGCGCTCGGCGTCGGCGAGGCGCTTGAGGAGAAAGACCGAGGCACCCTCCCCCATGACGAAGCCATCGGCCCCCTCGGCGTAGGGGCGCGTCCCGGTGGCCGACAGCGCGCCGATCTTGCAGAACTTCACGAAGGTCGACGCGCTCATGTTGGCGTCGATGCCGCCGGTGAGCACGGCGTCGTACTCGAGCTCGACCAGGCCCTTCACCGCCGCCGACATGGCGGCCATGGCCGACGCGCAGGCGGCGTCGGCGATGTAGTTGGGGCCCTTGAAGTCGAAGAGCGCCGCCACCCGTCCGGCGACGATGTTGCCCAGCTCGCCGGGCATGGTGTCCTCGGTGATGTCGGGCATGCGCCGGCGCACGCCGGCCACCAGCTCCTCGAAGACCGCGCTCCGCACCTCGGCCGGGAGCGCCCTGAAGGACGGCGCGTTCTTCAGCTCCTCCCCGACCTCGGGGAAGAGGATCCGCGACGCCGAGCGCAGGTGGAAGTCGCCCCCCAGCGCGTTGCCCATGATGACCGCGACGTTCTCGGGGTCCAGGGGACGCTGGGGCCACCCGTAGTCCAGGAGCGCCTCACGGGACGCCGACACCGCCCACTTCTGGGCCAGGTCCATCTGGTCGCCCACGCGGGGGGGCACGGGCATGCGCCATGCGATGGGGTCCCAGGGGAAGTCCCGCACCCACCCGCCGATCTTCGTGTACGTCCGGTCCGGCGCCTTGGGGTCGGGGTCGTAGTAGAGCGCCTCGTCCCAGCGGTCGGTGACGTCGGAGATGCTGTAGCGCCCCTCCGTGAGGTTCTTCCAGAACGTGGCGGTGTCCCGGGCGTCGGGGAGGATGGTGCCCAGCCCCACGACGGCGACGGCGCGATTCGGATCCATGCTCAGCCCTCCTGGGCGGCGTAGAGGGCGGTGGCGACCCGGTCCATGTCCTCCACCAGGCCCGCCTGGGCGCCGTAGAGGCTCACCACGTCGAGGGCCTGCTCGAAGGCCGCCTGCTCGTCCGGGGGCACTCCGTCGGCGCCCAGGGCCCACCGAAGCCCCTCGGAGGCCACCTTCGCGGCGGCCTCCCGGGCGTAGACCCGGCTCGCCGCCGCCAGCGTCTCTGGCGACAGGCGCCGGTCGGCCTTCTCGGGCAACGTGCCCGCCGCGGCGGCCGCGGCCCTCCGCGCCAGCGCGCCGGCCCCCTCCACCCAGGCGATGAGCTCGCCCACGCGGAACAGGACGTGCTGGTGCCGGGTGAGACGCTGGACGCGGGCGCGCTCCAGCAGCTCGGCCAGCGCGTGGGCGGCCAGCGCCGCCACGTCCGCGCCCACGGTGGGCGACGTGGCATGCAATGCCTCCTGCGCCGCGGCCTCGTCGTGGTAGTAGCGGCCCCGTGTCTTCAGGTGGGCCTGCCACCGGTCCCGGGCGATGGTCATCTCCATGATCTCCGAGGTCCCCTCGTAGATCGTCGTGATGCGCACGTCCCGCCGGATCTTCTCCACCATGTACTCGCGGACGTAGCCGTAGCCGCCGTGGGCCTGGATGGCCGCGTCGGCGGCGGCGTTCCCCGCCTCGGTGGAGAGGTACTTGGCGATGGCCCCCTCGGTGTTGAGCGTGCCCTCCCCGGCGTCGATGCGCGTGGCGGTCTCCTCGATGTAGGCCCGCCCCGCCTCCAGGCGGCACGCGTGGGGGACGATGAGCTTGTGGGTGAAGCCCTGCTTCTGGGACAGCGGGCTCCCCCCCTGGATGCGCGTGGCCGAATACCGGATGGCCCGGTCCAGCGCCTCCCATCCGGCGCCCAGGCCGAAGGCGGCCACCATGAGGCGGGTGTATCCGAAGACGAGCTGGGCCTGCACCAGCCCCTGCCCCTCCACCAGCCCCACCACGTCGCCGGCGGGGATGAAGACGTCCTCGAACGACAGGGCGGCTGTGTTGGAGGCGCGGATGCCGTGCTTGTCCTCCGGGATGCCATGGCCGAAGCCCTCGGCGCCCTTGGCCAGGATGAACCAGGTGGGCCCTCCGGGAGCCAAGGCCAGCACCGAGTACAGGTCGGCGTACCCGCCGTTGCTGATCCACATCTTGGCGCCGTTGAGCCGGTACCCGGTGGTGACGCCGCCCTCCACCACGGGCGTGGCGGTGGTGCGGAGCGCGCCCAGGTCCGAGCCCGCCTCGGGCTCGGTGGCGCCGTACGCCATGAGGAGCCCCTCCTCGGCGATGGCGCCCAGCCAGCGGGCCTTCTGCTCCTCCGTGCCCCCGAAGAGGATGGGGTCGGAGCCCAGGAACGTGGCCAGCACCCCGGTGGCCACCGCCAGGTCGATGCCCGCCATGAGCTCGCAGACCCGGTAGACGTCGAAGGCCCCACCCCCCATGCCGCCATACGCCTCGGGGATGAAGAGGAGCTGTACGCCCAGCTCTGCGCACATCCCCCGCACCGTCTCCTCGGGGAACTCGTGGGTCCGGTCCAACTCCAACAGCCGGTCGGCGGGGAGGTGCTCCCCGGCGAAGCCCCGGATGGATTCGAGGATCATGCCGAGGGTTTCGGCATCGAGTCCGGCGAGGCCCTGGACGGCGTGGCTCATGGGTGCGGTTCCGGCGGCGAGGGGGCAGACAGGGGCCCCGCGGCACCCGAACGGATCCCGTACGGGCACACCGGGCCCAACATGGAGAACGTTCCCGCACGCCCCCCCGAGCGGATAGAGGGGGGAACCCGAAGCCCATGCGGGAGAAAGCCTTATCGCAGGTGGGGAGTTGCCTGACAGCGGCGGGCCCCTCGGCGGGTCCTTGCCCGGCCCCCTCCGAAGCGCTACCGGGAAGGGGCGCCCGCCGAGACGTCGCGGCGCCGCCGTTCCCCAGTCCGAGGATGCGGACCATGCCCGAAGCCTGGCTCCGGGGCCCCGTTCCGGGGGTCCCCGTGCCCCTCCAGCCCGTCGCCCACTCCCTCCTCGACGCCGTCGCGGACGTCCGCGGCGCCGCCGGGGCCCTCCCGGTGGAGGCGGTGTGGCAGCGCCCCGGCGGCGCGCCTTCCGTGGGCTTCCACCTCCGCCACGCCCGGGGGAGCCTGGAGCGCCTCCTCGCCTATGCCCGAGGCGAAACCCTCACCGAGGCGCAGCTCGCCGCCATCCCCCTGGAGAAGGAGCCGGGTGACCCCCCGGCCGACGCCGAAGCCCTCCTGGCCGACCTGGAGGTGGCGGTGGAGGCGGCGCTGGACCAGCTCCGCGCCACGCCCGAGGCGTCGCTTCCCGACGAGCGCCGGGTGGGCCGTGCGGGGCTCCCCAGCACCGTGCTGGGGCTCCTCTTCCACGCCGCGGAGCACACGCGCCGCCACGCGGGGCAGGTGGTGGCCACCGCCACGGTGGCGCGGGGCCTCCCCGCGCCGTCCGACCCGGCGGCGGTGCGGGACGTCTGCCTCCGGGCGGCGCTGGACGCCTGGGAGGACGCCGGCCTCCGCGGCCTCTGCGCCGAGGGGCGGTGGGAGGCGGCGGTGGGCGCCATCCGGAGCCTGGAGCCGTGACGCCCGGCACCCGCCGCCGCTCCCTCGCCACGTGGCTGCTCATCCCCCTCCTCGCCACCGTGGCGGGGGTGATGGCCGCGTTCGCCCTCTGGGCCCTGGTCCAGCGGGAGCGCACGCTGGTGGCCGAGGCCCGCCGGGAGACGCAGGCCTACGCCACGGCGCTGGGATTGGCCCTCGACGGGGCGTTCCGCGACCCGGAGCGCGCGGCGGTCCCCGAGATCGTGGAGCGCATCACGCGCCAACCGAGCATCTACGCGGTGCTGGTGTACGACGCCGAAGGGACGGCCCTCTTCCGTCCCGCCGCCCCCGATCTGGGCCCCACGCCGCCGGAGGTGGCCGCGGTGCTGTCGTCGGGCGAGCCCCAGGAGGTGGAGCGCACGCTGGGCGACGTGGACGTCTACTCGGTGGTCTACCCCATCCGGTCGGAGGACGACACCGTGGTGGGCGCCTTCGAGGTGGCCCAGCCCTTGTCCTTCGTCCTCGAGGACATGCGCCGCACCCGGGTACGCTTCCTCCTCAACACCGGCGTGCTCATCCTCGTGGTCACCGCCCTCATCCAGTGGCTGGTGCGCCGCCTGGTGTCCGAGCCCTTGCGGCACCTGGAGGAGGGCGTCCGGGCCTTCGGCGAGGGCCGCCTCGACGAACGCATCCACCTGGGGACAGGGAGCGGAGAGCTGGCGGACGTGGCCTCCGAGTTCAACCGCATGGCCGGCTCTCTCGAGCAGGCGAGGCGGGACCTGGTGCGCGGCGCCGAGGAGCGCCTGGCCCTGGCGCAGCACGTCCGCCATTCGGAGAAGATGGCTGCCATCGGACAGCTCGCCACCGGCCTGGCCCACGAGATCGGCGCGCCCCTCCACGTCATCCGGGGCCGCACCGACCTCCTGGCCCGGCGCCGGTCCCGTCCCGAGGCGGAAGAGAGGGACCTGAGGATCATCATCGAGCAGATCGACCGGATCACCGGGATCGTTCGGAGCCTCCTGGACTTCGCCCGCCACCGGGAGCCGCAGATGGAGCCGGTGGCCCTGGACGAGATCGTGGACTCGGTCCTCGAGCTCCTCGTGTCCGAGACCCATCGGACGTCCGTGGAGATACGACGGGAGGCCTTCCCCCCCGTCTCGGTCCTCGGGGACCGGGACCAGCTCCAGCAAGTGCTGCTCAACGTCCTCCTCAACGCGGTCCAGGCCCTCGAGTCCTCCACGGGGCGGCGGGTGGTGGACATCTCCGCCGCGCTGGACGGCGAAGGGAACCACGTGGTGCTCCGGGTGTCGGACAGTGGTCCTGGAATCCCCGACGATCTGAGGGAGAAGGTGTTCGAGCCGTTCTACACGACCAAAGCCAGCGGCGCCGGCACGGGCCTGGGGCTGGCGGTGGCCCGCCGGATCGCCGAGGAGCACGAGGGCTCCCTGGGGGTCGCCGCGTCCCCCGGGGGCACGACCCTCGAGCTGCGCCTGCCCACGGTGGAGGCGTAGGAGCCCATGGCCGGCGACACCATCCTCCTGGCGGAGGACGACCGCGAGCTCCGGGCCCTCCTCGTGGAGGTCCTCGAGGAAGCCGGCTACGCCGTTCGGGCGGTGGCCTCGGGCACCGACGCCCTCGCCGCGCTCCGCCGGGAGGGCCCGGACCTGGTCATCAGCGACCTGATGATGCCCGGGGCTTCGGGCAAGGACGTGCTCCGTGAGGTCCGCACGAGCCACCCGGCCACCAACGTCATCATCGTCACCGCCTTCGGCTCCATCGAGTCGGCCATCGAGCTGGTGAAGGAAGGCGCGTACGACTACCTGACCAAGCCGTTCTCCAACGACGAGCTCCTGCTGGCCGTCGAGCGTGCGCTGGAGGAGCGACGCCTCCGGCGGGAGTCGGGAAGGGCCGGCGGCGGCCCGACGGCCATCCCCGGCTTCCTGGGGAGCAGCGGTCCCACGCGCGCCCTCCACGGGATGGTGGCCAAGGTGAGCCGCTCCCCCCTCCCCGTGCTCATCTCGGGAGAGACGGGCACCGGAAAGGAGCTGGTGGCCCGGGGCATCCACGTCCTCTCCGGGCGCGGGGGGCCCTTCCTGGCGGTGAACTGCGCCGCGCTGCCCGACCACCTCCTGGAGTCGGAGCTCTTCGGGCACGAGCGGGGGGCCTTCACGGGGGCGGACCGGGCCAAGCCCGGCCTCTTCGAGGCGGCCCACGGCGGCACCCTGTTCCTCGACGAGGTGGGGGAGCTTCCCCCCCCGCTCCAGCCCAAGCTCCTCCGGGCCCTGGAGGAGGGGGAGATCCGGCGGGTGGGATCCACCCGCCCCCAGACCGTGGACGTGCGCGTGGTGGCCGCCACGAACCGGGACCTGGACGAGGAGATCGCCGCCGGGCGCTTCCGGGAAGACCTCTTCTGGCGACTCAACGGGCTGGCCCTCTCCATCCCACCCCTCCGCGAGCGCCCCGCCGACGTTCCCGAGCTCGTGGAGCACTTCCTCCAGCGCCACGCCGCAGCGGCGGGACGCCGGACACTGTCGTTCCCTGCCGACGCCATGGCGCTCCTCACCGCCTACCCCTGGCCGGGGAACGTGCGGGAGCTCCGTGCCGCCGTGGAGCGAGCCGCCACGCTCACCGAGGGAGACGTCCTCACCGCGGAGGCCCTCCCCGAGCGCATCCACCGGGGGGGCGCCCTGCGCGCTACGGTGGCGGAGGCCGCGGTGCGCCAGCTCTCCATGGCCGAGGTGGAGCGGGCCTACATCCTGGAGATCCTCCGGGTCACGGGAGGCAACAAGTCCCGGACCGCCGAGATCCTCGGCCTCGACCGGAAGACGCTCTACCGGAAGCTCCAGGAATACGCCTCCGAGGCCGGCGCGCCGTAGCGTCTTTCCCCCGGGCCTGGGGCAGGACGCCCCAGCAGGCCGCGGCGCGAGCGCAGGCCGCGGCACGCCGCCCCGGACCCGAGTCGCGCATATCGTTGCGGCATAGGGCTTTTCAAGACCCCTGCCTCACGCCGCCCCCACCGCTCCGCCGCTGGCACGCTTCCCGCTCAAGGGAAGGCATGATGGTCACGGCAGAGACGAGGAACAGGGAGCAAGGCGTGGTCGTCGTCGCGGTGGACTTCTCGCCGGGAGCGGCCCGGGCCCTGGCGACCGGAAGGGAGCTGGCCGACCGCCAGGGGTGGCAGGTGTGCCTGGTCCACGTGCGCCGCAAGGACACGCGGGGATGGCAGCCCGCCCGGCGGGAGACGGCCTGGCTGGAGGAGCAGGGGTTGGACACCCAGGCCGTGCGGGTGAGGACCGGCGAGCCGTGGGTCGAGCTGGTGAAGGCGGCCGACGAGCTGTCGGCGGCCTGGCTCGTTGCCGGAACCCATGGAGAGTCGGGTTTCCAGCCCTTCCGCCTCGGCACCACCGCCTCCCAGGTGGCGCTCCGCAGCCGCTCGCCCGTGGTCCTGGTCTCTGCCGCGCCGCCCGTCACGCTGAGAGGGTCAACGAAGTCCATTCACGAGGAGACATCATGAAGGTCCGCTGGAATCGCACCGTCGTCATCGTCGCCGTCGCCGCCTCCGCCCTGGTCCTGGGGGCCTGCGGCAAGAAGGAGGTACCCCCGCCCCCCGCCCCCGTCGAGGACGACGGCGCCGCAGAGCGCGCCCGCCGTGAGGCCGAGGAGCGCGCCGCCGCCGAGCGCGCCCGCAGGGAAGCGGAGGCCCGCGCCGCCGAGGAGGCCGCCCGCGCCGCCCGTGCCCGGGCGACGCTGGAGGAGATGGTCTTCTTCGACTACGACCAGGCCACCATCCGGGGTGACGCCCGCACCGCCCTGGACGCCAAGGTGCCGCTGCTGCGGGAGAGCCCGATGGTCCGTCTGCGCATCGTGGGCCACGCCGACGAGCGTGGCTCGACGGAGTACAACCTGGCCCTGGGCATGCGCCGGGCCCAGTCCATCAAGGACTACCTGGCGGGGTACGGCATCGCCGCCGACCGCCTGGAGATCCAGAGCATGGGCGAAGAGCGCCCCCTGGTCCGCGCCAGCAACGAGGAGGCGTGGTCCCGCAACCGCCGGGGCGAGTTCTCCATCCTCGCGGGCATGGCCTCCCGGGATCGCTGACGGGTAGAAGACGACCCCAGGCGTGACGGGCGCGCCGAAAGCGAAGGGGCCCGGGGCGCCGACGCGCCCCGGGCCCCCGTGCGGCCCCTCCGCAGAGGCTAGTCGTTCCCGTCCTGCGAGATGGGCTTGGGCTTCACCGTGGGGTACTCGATGCCGAGCTGCTGCAGGTAGTTGTCGTACTTCGAGGCATCGTAGTAGTAGGGCCGCATGAGGGGCCGCCACCGGGCCATGATGTCCTCGTTGAGGAAGGTGGCCGGCTTGTCGTCGGCGGTGATGAAGGGCGTGTACTTCGTCTCCTTCGTCTGGACGTTCGTGAAGTAGTCCTTGGCCGCCGCCACCGTCTTCCCGTCGAGGAACAGGTCCAGGAGGGTGAGGGCCTGCACCTTCGCTCCCGCGACGCCACCCTTGTGGGCGATGGGGGTGGCCATGGCGATGCCGTTGGCCCAGTTGTGCCCCGGCCCGCCGGGGATGTTGGACGGGTAGGAGAGCGTGACGGTGGGCATGTTCCACGACACGTCGCCGATGTCATCGGAGCCGCCGCCCAGCGAGCGCTCCAGGTCCACCGGGCCGTCCAGCTCGGGGATGGAGTCGGCCAGCCCCCGCTCCTCCTGCCCCAGCTCACGCTGGAGGCCGCGGGCCAGCTCCAGGTCGGCCTCGCTCCATTCGGGGAGCCCCACGCGCTTGATGTTGGCGTAGCTCGCCTCGGCCACCGGCTTGCTGAAGTGCCGGCCCCACGCCGAGCCCACCGTCTGGATCGTGTCCACCTCGGTGTTCGTCATGAGCGCCGCGCCCTGCGCCATCTTCACCGCCGCGTCGTACATCGCCTTGGTGCGGGGGTAGTCCCGCTCACGGAAGTAGAACCAGATCGTGGCCGTCTGGGGCACGACGTTGGGCTGGTCCCCGCCGTCCACGATGATGTAGTGGGACCGCGACGCCGGCTGCAGGTGCTCCCGCTTGTACTCCCACGCCGTGGCCATGAGCATCACCGCGTCCAGCGCCGAGCGGCCCCGCCAGGGAGACCCGGCCGAGTGGGCCGTCTCGCCCTTGAAGCGGAACTGCACCGACCAGAGCGCGTTGCCGCCCCCCTGTCCCCACGACATGCCGAAGCCCGAGCCCACGTGGGTGAAGAGGTTCACGTCCACGCCCTCGAAGACGCCGTCACGGACGAAGAACGCCTTGGACGCCACCTGCTCCTCGGCCACGCCGGGCCAGATCATGATGGTGCCGTTGATGTTCTCCCGCTCCATGATCTCCTTCACGGCCAGGGCGCCGACGATGTTCACCGCCTGCCCCGAGTTGTGCCCCTCGCCGTGGCCCGGCGCCATGGGCACGATGCCCTCCCGGTAGCCCACGCCGGGCTTCTGGTTGGACTGGGGGATGCCGTCCACGTCCGAGCCCATGGCGATGAAGGGCTTGCCGGTGCCGTTGGACCACTTGGCCGTCCAGGCGGAGGGCATGCCCGCCACGCCCAGCTCGATGGTGAAGCCCTCCTTCTCCAGGAGCCCGGTCAGGTACTTCTGGGTCTCGAACTCCTGCATCCCCAGCTCGCCGAAGGAGTAGAGCTGGTCGATGATCTCCTGGACGAGCTTGGAGCGCTGCTCCACCAGCCCCAGCGCCTCCTCCTTGAGGCGCTCCAGGCGGGGGTCGGGGCTCTGGGCCGAGGCCGAGGGCGCGAGGCCCAGGGCCAGCCCGGCGAGGAGCAGGAAGGGTACGGCGCGGCGCATGCGAGTCTCTCCGTTGGGGGTGCGGGACCCCGCCGGGCCCCGAAATCCGGGTGAGGATGCGGCGCGGCCACCCCCGTCGCAAGCCCGAAGCCCCCAACACCGCGCCCCGGCCGGCTGTCCTTGGAGGGAACGTCCCGACGCCGACACCTGCCCGCCGGCCCACCCCGACCCCGGGCACCCATGCGTATCGGCCGTCCCTTTCCCCTGGCCCTCGCCGCGCTCCTCCTCCTCCCCGCGCCGTCGGCGGCCCAGGTGCCGCCTCCATCGCCGCTGAGGGTCTTCCTGGACTGCAACCGGTGCGACTTCGACCACGTCCGCACCGAGATCCCCGTGGTGGACTGGGTCCGGGACCGGATGGACGCGCAGGTCCACATCCTCCAGACGCAGGAGCGCACCGGCGCCGGCGGGAACGAGTACACGTTCCACTTCCTGGGCCTCCGGGAGCTGGCCGCCGTCGCCGACACGCTCCGCTATGTCTCCCGCCAGGACGAAACGGAGGACGAGACGCGGGAGGGGTACACCCAGGTCCTCCGCCTGGGGCTGGTGCGCTTCCTCGCCATCACCGGAAGGGCGGAGCCGGTGGAGGTGAGCTTCCGTCCGCCGCGCGCCGGAGACCGTCCCGAGGGCCCCCCTCCCGACGACCCCTGGAACCTGTGGGTCTTCCGGGCGCAGGTAGGCGTGGAGGCGGAGGGGGAGAAGCGCACCTCGAACAGCGTCCTGGACGGGTCCTTCTCCGCCAGCCGCACCACCGAGGCCTTCAAGGTCAACCTCGACGTCGAGGGGGAGTACGAGCGCGACGAGTTCGAGCTGCGGAGCGGCGAGCGCCTGGTGAGCATCGCCCGGAACGTGGGCGCGGAGGCCACCGCGGTGTGGAGCCTGGGGCCCCACTGGTCGTGGGGGGGCTCGGCCTCGGTGCGGGCGTCCACGGAGGTGAACCAGACGCTCACCGTCCGGGCGGCCCCAGCCCTGGAGTGGTCCCTCTACCCGTACGCCGACGCCACCCGCCGCCAGATCACCGTGCTCTACCAGGTCGGCCTGGCCTCCTTCCGGTACGACGAGGTCACGCTCTTCAACCGCACCGAGGAGGTGCGCGGCGAGCAGAGCCTGGAGCTGGCCGCCGACTTCACCCAGCCCTGGGGAGAGCTGTACGTCTCCCTCACCGGGTCCCACTACCTGGACGACCCGGCGCAGCACCGCGTGGAATTGTTCACCAACTTCGAGATCCGCCTGGTCCGCGGCCTCAACCTGGACGTCCGGGGCAGCGTGGCGCGCATCAAGGACCAGATCTACGTGGCACGGGAGGACGTCTCCGACGAGGAGATCCTGCTGCGCCGCAAGGAGCTGGGCACCGACTTCGAGTACTCGGTGGAGGTGGGGCTCAGCTTCACCTTCGGGTCGGTGTTCAACAACGTGGTGAACCCCCGCATCTTCCGCGGCGGGCAGGACTACTACCACTAGAGCGGCGGGCAGGGGGCCGGAGAGGGGGGCCGCCCCTCCCTCCCTCACCCCTCCGCCAGCGCCCGGCACACTCCCACCACGCCCTCCGCCCGGGCGTGGACCTCCCGGGCGCCGGTGTACGCCACCAGGTGGCGGACGTGGTCCCCCCGGACCCGCCCTCCCACCAGGACCTCCACCGCCGTGGAGGCCCGCACCAACGCCGCGAGGGCATCGGCGTGGTCACGGGCGGCCCCGGGGCCGCCCCCGGTGAGGACGCGGGCCACCCCCACGCCCGCCAGCGTGTGGAGGGTGGAGAGGAGGTCCAGCGTCTCGTCGAAGGCCCGGTGGAACGTCACGGGAAGGGAGCCCGCGGCCCGCACGGCCTGGGCGGTGGATGCCATGTCCACCCGGCCCTCCCCGTCGAGGAACCCCACCACCACGCCGTCGGCGCCGGCGGCGGCCAGCGCCGCGATCTGCCGTAGCGTGTCGGCCACCTCCATGGGCGTGAAAGCGAAGGCGCCCGGCCGGAGGCGGGCCATGGTGAACACGGGGATGCCCACCTCCGCCTTCACAGCCCGCAGCAGCTCAACCGGAGGGGTGATCCCTCCCGTCTCCAGCCCCACGCACAGCTCCAGGCGGTGGGCGCCTGCTTCGGCGGCGCCCGCCGCCTCCTCCACGGAGGTGACGCAGGCCTCGACGAGGACGCCTCTCAGTGGCCGCCCCCGCCGGGCCCGTCCTGGCTGATGGGCGTGGGCCGCACCGTGGGATACTCGATGCCGAGCTGCTCCAGGTACGTGCCGTACCGGGACGGGTCGTAGTAGTACGGCCGCATGAGGGGCCGCCACTGCTCCATGATGTCGGCGTTGAGCCAGGTGGCGGGCTTGTCGTCGGGCGTGATGAAGGGCGTGTACTTCGTCTCCTTCGTCTGGACGTCGTTGAAGTACGTCCAGGCGTCGGCGACGATCTTCGGGTTCAGGAAGAGGTCCACCAGCGTGGCCGCCTGCACCTTGGCGCCGGCGAGCGTCCCCTTGTGGGCGATGGGGGTGGCCATGGCGATGGCGTTGGCCCAGTTGTGTCCGGGGGTGCCGCCCACGTTGGCCGGGTAGCGGAGCGTCACGGTGGGCATGTTCCAGGACACGTCGCCGATGTCGTCGGAGCCGCCGCCCAGGGAGCGGGCCAGGTTCACCGGGCCCTCCAGCTCGGGGAGCTCGGTGGCCAGCCCCTCCGGCTCGCTCCCCAGCTCCCGCTGGAGGCCCCGGGCCAGCTCCTGGTCGGCCTCGCTCCACGCGGGGAGCCCCACCTTCTGGATGTTGGCGTAGCTCGCCTCCGCCACCGGCTTGCTGAAGTGGCGGCCCCACGCCGAGCCCACCGTCTGGATGGTGTCCACCTCGGTGTTCGTCATGAGCGCCGCGCCCTGTGCCATCTTCACCGCCGCGTCGTACATCTCCCGCACCCGCGGGTAGTCCCGCTCGCGGAAGTAGAACCAGATGGTCGCCGTCTGGGGCACCACGTTGGGCTGGTCCCCCCCGTCCACGATGATGTAGTGGGACCGGGACGCGGGCTGCAGGTGCTCCCGCTTGTACTCCCACGCCGTGGCCATGAGCATCACCGCGTCCAGCGCCGAGCGGCCCCGCCAGGGAGACCCGGCCGAGTGGGCCGTCTCGCCCTTGAAGCGGAACTGCACCGACCAGAGCGCGTTGCCGCCCCCCTGTCCCCACGACATGCCGAAGCCCGAGCCCACGTGGGTGAAGAGGTTCACGTCCACGCCCTCGAAGACGCCGTCACGGACGTAGAACGCCTTGGTGCCGAGCTGCTCCTCTGCGATGCCGGGCCAGAGGAGGAGCGTTCCGGAGATGCCCTCCCGCTCCATGATCTCCTTCATGACCAGCGCGGCCACGATGTTCACCGCCTGCCCCGAGTTGTGCCCCTCGCCGTGCCCCGGAGCCATGGAGATGAGGGCGTCCCGGTAGCCCACGCCGGGCTTCTGGTTCGACTGGGGGATGCCGTCCACGTCCGAGCCCAGCGCGATGACCGGCTTGCCCGTCCCGTGGGACCAGCGCGCCGTCCACGCCGAGGGGATCCCCGCCACCCCCAGCTCGATGTCGAAGCCGGCGGCGCCCAGGATGCCGGTGAGGTACTTCTGCGTCTCGAACTCCTGGAAGCCGAGCTCGCCGAAGGAGAAGAGCATGTCCACGATCTCCTGGACCTGCTTGGAGCGCTCCTGGACCTTCCGGATGGCCTCGTCCTTGAGGCGGTCCAGTCGCGGGTCGGCCTGCTGGGCCGGCAGCGCCGGAGCGGCGGCGAGGGTGACGAGGGCGACGACGGGGAAGAGCGCGGACGCTCGGCGCATGGCTCGGCCTCCTTGGGCAGGGGGTCTTCCGGGAAGGGAGCGATCATGCCCCCCCGGGCGCCTCCGGGCAAGCTCCGCCCACCTTGCCGCCGGACGCCCCGACCCGCCTACTACCTTCCATGAACAGGATCGCCGTAGCCTTCGCCGCCCTCCTCCCCCTCGCCGCGTGCGAGAGCGCCCCCCCTCCCCGCGACGCCGCCGCCGAGGCCGTCACCCGGCGCGCCGTGAGGGCCGTGGACGGGCTCCCCGCCGACACCGCCTTCGCCCGGGAGGTGCGCGAGGCCTTCCTCCACGCATGGTCCGCCTACGAGCGTCACGCCTGGGGGCACGACGCGCTGCGCCCCCTGAGCGCCGGGTGGCGGGACTGGTACGACACCACGCTGGTCATGACCCCGGTGGACGCCTACGACACCATGCTCCTCATGGGCCTGGACGACGAAGCGGAGCGCGCCCGGGAGCTCGTCTTCGAGCGCCTCTCCTTCGACCACGACATGACCGTCCAGGTCTTCGAGGTGAACATCCGGCTGCTGGGAGGCCTCCTGGCGGCGTACCAGATGGACGGCCACCGGCGCTGGCTGGAGCTGGCCACCGACCTGGGGGACCGCCTCCTTCCGGCCTTCCAGTCGCCCACGGGGCTCCCATACGTGCGCGTGAACCTGGCCACCGGCGCCGGGGAGGCGCCGGACAACAACCCCGCCGAGATCGGGTCGCTGTCGCTGGAGTTCGGGCTCCTCTCCCGCCTCACCGGCGACCCTCGCTACTTCGACGCCGTGAAGGCCGCGGTCCAGCGCGTCCATGCCCAACGCTCCTCCCTGGGTCTGGTGGGCGAGGTCATCGACGTGGAGACGGGCGATTGGCTGAACACGTCCAGCCACGTGAGCGGGCGCATCGACTCGTGGTACGAGTACCTGTTGAAGGCCTGGCTCCTCTTCGGCGACGAGGACTTCCTCAGCATGTGGGAGTCGGGGCGCGACGCCTTCGACGCCCACGTGGCCCAGGAGGTGGACGGGCGCCTCTGGTACGGCCAGGTGGACATGCTCACCGGCGAGCGCACCGGGACCCGCTTCGGCGCGCTGGACGCCTTCCTCCCCGCGGTCCTGGCGCTGGGCGGCGACGTGGAGCGGGCCGCCCGCCTCCAGGAGTCGGTGGCGTTCATGTGGGACACGTGGGGCGTGGAGCCCGAGTCCTTCGACTACGTTACGCTGGAGATGGGATATGCGGCCTATCCGCTCCGCCCCGAGGCCATCGAGTCGGCCTACACGCTCTTCGTCCTCACGGGGGACGAGCGGTGGCGGGAGATGGGCAAGGACATGTTCCGCCGCGTGGTGGAGGCCACCCGCGTGTCCGACGGGTTCGCCCACCTCCGCGACGTCCGCACCGGCGAGCTGAACGACGCCATGGAGTCGTTCTTCCTGGCGGAGACGCTGAAGTACGCCTACCTGCTCGCGAACCCGGGGGCGCTGGACTTCGACGCGGTGGTGTTCAACACCGAGGCCCACCCGCTGAGGCCCGTGGGGTAGGCCCGCCGGCCGTGGGCCGGCGGGCCGCCCCCACCCGGCTCAGTGGGGGCCGTGCGGCATCCCCGCCTTGTGGATGGGGATCTCCACCCGGGTGTTCTCCCACTCCAGCACCAGGTGTCCCATGCCCTCGCCGTGGGCCATCCAGGAGACGGTGAGCTGCTCCACCATCCCGGAGGTGGCAGCGACGCTCCGGGTGAACGAGCCGACGTCGTCGGCCTTCACGGCGTCGTTGAGGGGGATTCCCCACCGCTCCCACTGGCGGTTGAGGAAGAAGGTCCACTCCGTCTCGCCGGGCACGGCGTAGAGGGAGTAGACGCCCGGCTCCACCGACACCCCCCCCACCTGGGCGGCGAATCGCAGGTGGAGGGACGTGGCCTCGTTGGCGCCCATGCGCCAGGGCGAGCCGAAGGGGACCAGCTCCCCCATGACCTTGCGGCCGTTGGCCTTGGGACGGCCGTAGCACAGCTTCGCCGCGTCGCCGCCCACCGTGAACGACACCGCGTCGAGGGGACTGGGCCGCTGGGCGGCGGCCTGGGCGTCCCCGCCCCGGACGAAGCAGCCGGCCAGGTCCTGGGCTCCGGCGGGCGTGGCGAAGGCGAGGGCGGCGACGGCCGCGAGGGTCAGGGTACGGGCGGGAGCCATGGATCCTCCGGAGGGGGTTGTGGGGCGGTCCGGCGAAACGCGGGCCGGCCGCAGGCGATCCACAGGTACCCGCCGGGGCCTCCCGGGGTTCACGTGGGTCGGGGCGCGGGCGGCCCGTGCCGGGGTGCGCCGCCCGGCTCAGCGCCCGAAGATCCGTCCCAGCTCCGCCGGATCGGACGTGCCGGTGAGCGCCGCCAGCAGCAGCACCCGGGCCTTGTGGGGCGGGAGGTTGTCGGCGAAGACGCACCCGATGCCCTCCAGCGTGACGCCGCTCCCGCTCCCGGCGTAGAGCGCCAGCGTCCGCCCAGCGTGGACGCGGGTGGAGATCACCACGGGAATGCCCCGCGCGCGGACCTCCTGGAGGGCCTGGAAGAGGCGGTCGGAGAGGTTCCCCACCCCCGAGGCCTCCACCACCAGCCCGTCCAGCCCGCCCTGGGCCAGGATCCCCCGCACCACGCTCCCGTCGGCGCCGGCGTAGTTGGTGACGATCTCCACGCGGCCCAGCACGGCGTCCAACGGCACGTCCAGGTGCTGGCGGCGCACCGGCGCCCGGTAGTAGCGCACGCCGTCGGGATCCACCACCCCCAGCGCGCCGAACTGGGGCGTGAGGAACGTGGACACGTTGAGCGTGCTGGTCTTCGTCACCTCCCGGGCCGCGTGGACCTCGGCGTTGAGCACCACCAGCGTGCCCATGCCCCGGGAGGCCGGCGAGGACGCGGTGCGGATGGCGTCCCGGAGGTTGCGGGGGCCGTCGGCGTCGGGCTCGGAGGCTGCGCGCTGGGCGCCCACCAGCACCACCGGCTTGTCCGATCCCACCACCACGTCCAGGAAGTACGCCGTCTCCTCCAGCGTGTCGGTGCCGTGGGTGACCACCACGCCGGCCACGTCGGCGCGGGCCAGCATCTCCTCGGCGCGGCGGTACACTTCCATCCAGAGAGCGGGCGTCATGTTGGTGCTGGGCACGTTGGCCACCTGCACCACCTCCACCCGGGCCAGCGTGTCCAGCCCCGGCACCGCGCGCACGAGCTGCTCGCCGGTGAGGGCCGGCGCGAAGCCCCCCGCCGCGGCGTCGTACACGCTGGCGATGGTGCCGCCGGTGGAGAGGACGACCACCAGGGGCAGCTCCTGCGCCGGGGCTGCATCGGGGCGGCAGAGGCCCAGGAGCGCGGCCGCCGCCAGCAGTGCCGTCCCCCTCGACGCCGGCCGCGTCCCCCGGGGCCGGGGCGTCACGAGCCCCAGATCTCCCCCAGCACCCGCCGGAAGTTGCCCCCCAGCACTCCGCGGATGTGGTCGTCGGTGTACCCGTGACGGATGAGCGCCTCGGTGACGTCGAACATGCGCCGCGGGTGGTCGATGCCCTCGATGTCGATCTTCTCGCGGAAGGCGTAGGAGCCCTTGTAGGCCGCCTTGAGGCGGGCGTACTCCTCGGCGGGCATGTCGTCGTAGCCGTGGAGGTCGATGTCCGAGCCGATGCCCAGGTGCTCGACGCCCACCAGGTCCCGCACGTGGTCGAAGTGGGCGATGTAGTCTTCCACCGTGGTGGGCTCCGAGCCCTTCACGAAGTTGCGCACCCCCGTGATGCCCATGACGCCGCCCGTGGCCGCCATGCGCCGGATGGCCTCGTCGGTCTTGCAGCGGGGGTGGCCCGGGTTGAGGGCCCGGGCGTTGGAATGGGTGAACAGGACGGGCCTCTTCGACAGCTCGCACGCGTCCAGCGTGGTCCGGTCCCCCGAGTGGGAGACGTCCACCGCCATCCCCACCTGGTTCATTCGCTCCACGATGGCCACGCCGAAGTCGCTGATCCCCCCGTCCACCCGCTCGGTGGATCCGTTCCCGATGCGGTTGCGGGCGTTGTACGTGAGCTGGCTCACCCGCTGGCCCAGGGCGTGGAACGTCTCCACGTCGTCGGGATTGCGGAAGTGCTCCGAGTTCTGGACGCCGATGAGGATCCCCGCGCGGCCCGAGCCGTGCACCGTCGCCAGGTCCGCCGCCGAGTCGATGCGCACGAAGAGATCGGGGCGGTTGGCCACGACGCCGTTGTACGAGCCCACGAAGGCGAGGACGTTCTGGTAGGCCTGCTCGGTGGTGGGTCCGCCCACCCCCGACGCGACGTGGAAGACGTCGATGCCCGACTCCCGGAACAGGCGGGCGTCCCCGTCGGTGAAGCCGTCCAGCCCCGGCCCCCACCGCTTCTGCGTATCGCCGTTGAGGGTGACCAGCCCCAGCATGTCGATGACCAGGGAGCCGGTGACGAGCTCCACGCACCGAGCCGAGTACTCCTGGAGGGTGTGGGCGAAGAGACGGTACCGTCCCCGGATGACGAAGGGGGCCGCCAGCGCGGCCCCCGCGGCGCCGGCGACCTCCTTCAGGAAGGTCCGGCGATCCGTCTGGGCAGCGCGGCTCAAAGCGGGATCACCCCTTCGCGCCGACGCCGGCGCTCCGGGCCGTCTCGGTGACCTTGGCCAGCAGGCGGTTCAGGTCCCGCTCCAGGTTGTTCACCCGCTCCTCGGCGGCCTCGATGGTGAGGACGTTGTTGTTCATGAGGTGGCAGGTGGTGTAGAACTCGCGGAAGTGCTTCAGGAGCTGCTCGATGTGGCTCCGGACCTCCTCGTCCTTACGCCGGTCCTCCCCCGCGGGGAGCGGCGCCGGCTCCGCGGGCGGCCTCCCCACCCCGAGGGCCTTCTGCGCCAACATGAGCGCCGGGAGCACCGCGATGGACGTGCGCAGGACGCGCTCGTCCACGATGACGACGGCGAAGGCCAGGAGGACCACCATCAGGAGGACCGAGACGGACTCGCTCTTTTCCATGTTGCCTCACGTCCGGGAGCCGCCGGCGGCTCCGTGGTTCCGGGGGGGGACTCGGGGGAGGTGCTGCCCCGGGGCCTACCCGACGCTACGCCCCCCGGCCGTACTTCGCCAGCAGATCGAGCACGTGGTCGATGTCGGCCTCGGTGTGGTCGGCGTTGACCTGCGTGCGGATCTCCTCGTCGCCCCGGGGCACCACCGGGAAGGCGAGCCCGGTCACCAGGACGCCGTTCTCGAAGAGGTACCTCACCAGATTCCGCGTCCTCTGCGTGTCGCGGATCATCATGGGCACCACCGGGTGCTCGCCGGCGATGGTCTCGATGCCCACCCGGCCCAGCCCCTCCTCGAAGCGGCGGGTGAGGGCCCGCAGGCGCTCCAGACGCTGCCTGCCCTCGGGGGAGTCCACGATGTCCAGCGACTTCAGCGCCGCCGCCGCTTCCCCCACGGTGATGGGGTTGGAGTAGATGTACATCATGGAGCTTTCCCGCAGGAAGCGGATGAACGCGGCGCTGCTCGTCACGTAGCCGCCGTTCACGCCGAAGGCCTTGCCCAGCGTCCCCACCAGGACGTCCACGGGCGGGCTCCCCGTGTGCTCCTCCGTGCCCCGCCCGGTGGCGCCGAAGCCCCCCACGCCGTGGGAGTCGTCCACCACCAGGACCACGTTCTCCTCGAAGCCGTCGTCGTGCCTCCTGCAGATCTCCACGATCTCGTCCAGGGGCGCGTGGTCCCCGCGCATGGAGAAGATCCCGTCGGTGACCACCACCGCCCGCTTGGCCTGCCCCTTCCACGCCTTCAACTGCCCGTCGAGCTGCTCCAGGTCCAGGTGCCGGTACACCTCCTTGCCCGCGGGACGGGCCAGGCGCATGGCGTTGATGATGCAGTTGTGGTTCAGCTCGTCGGAGACGAGCACCGTGTCGGCGGTGACCAGGGGCACGAGGGTGGAGACGATGGTGGCGTAGGCCGACGAGAAGATCATGGCCGCCTCCCGGCCGTGGAACGCCGCCAGCCGCTCCTCCAGCGCCACGTGGGCCTCGTACGTGCCGCTGATGAAGCGCACCGCGCCGGGGCCGGCGCCGAAGCGCCGGGTCGCCTCCTCCTCGGCGGCCATCACGTCCGGGTGGAGGCCCAACCCCATGTAGGAGTTGGAGTTCATGCGGATGAACTCCTTGTCCCCCTGACCCCGGAGGAGGAAGCGGGGTCCCCGGTCCCCCTGTGCGGGCTTCACCGACACCACCACGTGCTCGGTGCCCTTGGCGGTGCCGGCCTGCTCCAGGCCGGCCACGTGGGCGTTGAGGACGGCGCTCAGTCGATCCATCGGCATGGGACTCATCCTTCCTTGAGATGCTCGAGCATGTCCGCGGTCATGGCGGCCATGTCGTATTCGGGCTTCCACCCCCACTCCTGGCGGGCGGCGGTGTCGTCGATGCGGTCGGGCCACGACTCGGCGATGGACTGGCGCACCGGGTCCACGTCGTAGTCCATCTCGAAGCCGGGGACGTGCTTCCCGATCTCGGCAGCCAGCACCTCGGGTGCGAGCTGCATGGCCGTGACGTTGAAGGCGTTGCGGTGCTTCAGCTTCTCCGGGTCCGCCTCCATGATGGAGACGGCGGCCCGGATGGCGTCGGGCATGTACATCATGTCGAGCTGGGTGCCCTCGGCGAGGAAGCAGGTGTACCGCCCCTGCTCCACGGCCTTGTAGAAGATGTCGACGGCCCAGTCGGTGGTGCCGCCGCCGGGCGGCGCCCCGTAGGAGATGAGGCCCGGGTAGCGCACGCCCCGGGTGTCCACGCCGTACCGGCGGTGGTAGTAGTCGCACAGCAGCTCGCCGGCCACCTTGGTGATGCCGTACACCGTGCGCGGGCGCATGACCGTGTCCTGGGGCGTGGGGTTCTTGGGGCTCTCCGGCCCGAAGACCCCGATGGAGCTGGGGGTGAACACGGCGCACTTCTGCTCCCGGGACACCTCCAGCACGGCCTCCAGGCTGGACATGTTCACGTGCCAGGCCAGGCGCGGGTCCCGCTCGCCGATGGCGGACAGGATGGCCGCCAGGTGGTAGACCGCGTCGGCCTCGAAGCGCATCACCACCTGCCCCACGGCCTTGGCGTCGGTGGCGTCGAGGACCTGGAAGGGGCCCGCCTCGGTGATCTCGGGGCCGAGGGTGCGGATGTCGGTGGCCAGGACGTTGGATTCCCCGTAGAGCTCGCGGAGCCGGGGGACGAGCCAGGAGCCGATCTGGCCGCCGGCTCCGGTGACGAGGATGCGGTTCAAGGGAAGGACTCCCGGGGTTTCGTCAGTGAGGCAACCCGAGCCGAAAATCTAGCGCAGCCTCAGGGGGGAGGCGACTCGGAGCCCCCCCCGGCGCCCACGTCCCCCAGGCCGTCCAGGCGCGCGCCCAGAACCCGGAGCAGCTGGGTGGGAAGCGCGCTCGTGAAACGGTAGGACTCGGCATCCTGTCCGGGGACGTAGGCCACCACCACGCCGAAGTACCGGTCCCCCGCGAAGAACATGAACGTGGAGGTGCGGTTCACCACCCGGGACGAGACGAGCGCCCCGCCCGGCGCGAAGACCCGGAAGCGATTGTCCCCCGTCCCCGTCTTCCCGCCCATGAGGAGCGGCGTCCCGTCGCTGGTCACGAGCGCCCCCCGGGCCCGCCGGGCCGTCCCGTTCTCCACGACGTCCACCATGACGTCGCGCATGGCCGCCGCCACGGCCTCGCTGAGGACGCGCTCGCCGGCATCCGGGCGCCGGACGAACCGGGTCTCGAAGGGGGTGTCCTCCCCCAGCCGGATCTCCTCCACCCGAACCACGGGGAGGCGTACCCCGCCATTGAGCAGGATCCCCGTGAGTTCGGCCAACGCCAGGGGCCTGTCCCCCGAGCTGCCGATGGCCGTCCCCAGGGATGGGACGATGTTCTCGAACGGGTACCCCACGCGGCGCCACCGCCGCAGCACGCCCTGGAAGGCCTCCATCTCCAGCACGGAGCGGATGCGCTCGTCCTGGGCATCCCGCCGCCGCGTCCGGAAGAGCCACCCGTAGACCTCCACCCTCGCTTCGCGGCTGGCGTCCAGCACCTCCTGCAGCGACGCACCGGGGTTGTGGAGGACGTGGGACGCCACCCAGAGCTCCAGCGGGTGGATCCGGGCCAGGAAGCCCAGGTCGGACAGGGTCTGGCTCGCGGGGTCCGCGCGCCGATAGAGGTCTGCCAGGGCCGCGTCGGTGGCGGCCTCGACGGCCAGGTGGCTCCGGATGAAGTCCCGGAAGAACGCCTCGTCGGCGTCGGGGGCCACCGCCCTGAGCGCCCACGCCATGCGCCGGCTCCCCAGCTCCCGCTCGGCAACCAGGGCGTCGAACACCTCCGGGCCCGAAAGGCGCTCGTACTTCCGATAGAACTGGCGCACGAAGCTGGCGCCCTCCGCCTCGGCGAAGCGCACCAGGTACTCCTGACGGGCCGGGTCGGACTCGTCTTCCAGGACGCGGGCCGCCCCGCCGCGGAACATCTCGTACGCCACCACGTCCCGCATGAGACGAATGAACGGCAGGTTCACCGAGTGGCGGAACGCCTCCCGCACCGTGAGGACCCGGTGGTCGAACTGGTCGTCGAAGTTGGAGAAGGTCTGCGTTCCCCCGCCGGTGACGAAGCGCTCCGCCGGCGAGGCCGAATACGTGCGCTCCAGGCTCGCCGCGAGGATTCCCTCCACATCCACCCCGGGGCGGGCGAGGAGCTGGTCGGCCACCCAGCGGGCGAGGCGGTCCTGCGCCGGGACGTCGAGGGCGCGCAGGCTGTCCACGGGCAGACCGACCATCGCGCCGTGGATCTCCTCGACGATCTCCAGGTAGGTGACCAACGCCCGGAGCTTGGCCGTGGACCCCAGCTCCAGGCGGGAGGACGCCGACAGGCTCAGGGGCCCCTCGAAGTTGTCCGTCTGGATCCGCAGGGCGTTGCCCAGGGGTGTCCGTTCCAGGAGCGTCACGGAGTAGAGGACCTTCGCCGGGTCCCCGACGGCCAGGAGGCGTGCTTCGGCGAAGCCCGCCTGGGCGACGAACCCGGGATCGGCCATGGAGCGCAGCAGGCGGGTGGTCCCGGTGTTCCAGCGCAGGTCCACGGTGGCCCGGGCGGTGAGATCCATCCGGTCCAGGTCGTAGAGGCCGGGGACCCCGGTAAGGCCAAGGAGCGTGGTGCGCACCAGCGTCGATGCCTTCCGCGCGCCGAACGCGGGGGTGGGACGCTCCGGAGCCTGTTCCAGGATGGGCACCGTGCCCCGCGCCTGCCGGGCGGCGTCGGCGAGCCAACGGGGGATCACCCGATCGCGGACCATGAGCCCCAGGTATGCGTCGGTGAGATCGCCCAGCTCCGCCCGTCCTTCCGCCCGCGCCAGGTAGTACGACGGGCGCCGGTGGGCCAGGAGGAGGCTCAGCGCCTTGCGGTACGCCTCGGCCTTGCGCATCCGTCCCACCGAGTCGGTGGGTTCGTCCCTGAGGAGTTGGTTGACGTGGCGCACGTCGGCGCCGTACCACGCCCAGAGGCCATCGGCGGTGCCGATGACCTCGCCGTGCCCGGGGCGGGCGGAGAGGGGCACGGAGTTGAGGTAGTCGGTGACGATCTCCCGTCGCTCCTCCAGCGTGTTGGCGCCGTGCTGGTACGCCCTGAGCGACGCCGACACCATCTGCCGGAGCTTGTCCTGTGGGGTTCGCGTGAGGCCGTCGGGGGAGTGGCGGAACTTCTCCAGCTGCGTCGCCAGGGTGCTGCCGCCCGGGACGCTCCGCTCCAGCCCCATCTTCTGGAGGACCAGCTCACCGACGCTGCGGCCCAGGCGAACCCAGTCCACCGCCGGGTTGCGGTAGGCGTAGCGTTCGTCGAGGAAATCGCGGTTCTCGATGAAGAGGAGGGAGCGCCACACGACTTCGGGGATGGAGTCGAATTCGGCGTAGGCGCGCGCGGGAATACGCTCGACCACCACCGTGTCGCCCCGCGCGTCCGTGACGGTGAGCCCCGCCGCGGCCTTGGCGGGGTACACCGGGTACGCCCCCCGCTCCACCCACGAGACGAGCCCGGGGGTGCCCCGTGCCTGGGCCGCCAGGGTGAACCCCAGCGAGTCCATCCGTTCCACCAGGACGGGGATGCGCGTATACCCCAGGCGCACGTCGTAGGGCCCGTCCGCAGCCCGGACCGGCTCCGGCGCCGGCCCGTCCGACAGGGCGAAACCCAGCCCGGCGGCACCCCGCGTGAAGTACCATGCCTGGAGGCGCGACGTCCGGGCCTCCCAGAGCGCCAGCGCCGCCGCTCCCACCACGAGCACGGCCAGCGCACCCCCCCACCAGCACCCGCACCCCCGGCGCCGCGCCTCCCCGCCTCCCACGCCGGCGTCCTTCCCCGGTGCGTTCCGGGCGTCTTCGTCGGTGGGGGTGTCGGTCACGACGCGGCTCAGCGGCGCGCGGGACCAGCCCGGGTGGCAGCCATCGCCCACGCGACGAAGTCCCGGATGTCCTGGTTGGACGTGACGATGTCCTCGGCCCGGAGGTACATCATGTGGCCGCTCCGGTACCCCTTCCACCACATGCGGTCCTGGATGGCGCCCCGGGGGTCCAGGTTCCACATGGTGTACTTGGCGCTGAAGTAGTCCGTGCCGCCGTCGTAGTACCCCGACTGCACCATGAGATGGAGGTACGGGTTCTCCGACATGGCCTGGCGGAGCTGCTCCCCGGTGTCGTCCGTGTCGTAGGTCCCGCCCCGGCCCCACGGGCGCACCGGGCCGAAGAGGTAGTACTGGAGGTCCGTCTCGAAGCCCAGGTCGTTGCGCAGGTACTCGTTGATGGCCGGCGCGAAGGCGTGGTTCCAGGCCGCCATGGCCGGGTCGTAGTCGTAGGCGTCTCCGGCGTTCTCCCGGTCCACTCCCCGGTAGCGAGCGTCCAGGCGTCCCACCGTGAGCCCCTCCTCCCGGAGGAGCTCCTTGCGGAACGCACCCACGTCGGGACGCAGGTTGTGGTCCAGGTACCATCGGGGCGAAACCCCCGCCCACCGCGCCGCCTCCCGGGCGACGGCCTGCCGCTCGGCGTCGGGGAGGGAGCCCCCCCTGGCCAGCGCCGGGAGGAAGGTGTCCAGCGTCCACCGCTCCACCTCGGGGAGGATGTCCTCCAGGTCGCGGCCCTGGAGGGACGGCTCGAGCTGGCCGTGGTACCAGGCCGTGGCGGTGAAGTTGGGCAGGTAGAGCGCGTCCCGCATCGGCCCCTCCCGGGGAACGCCGAGGGCCGTGGGGGAGACGAGGATGACGCCGTTGAGGTACATCCACTGGGTGCCCTGGAGCACGCCGGCCAACCCCGAAACCCGGGTGGTCCCGTAGCTCTCGCCGATGAGGAACTTGGGGCTGGTCCAGCGGTCGTGGCGCGTCACGAACGTCCCGATCCAGCCGGCCAGGTAGGCGATGTCCTCGTTCACGCCGAAGAAGGTCTCCCGGGGGGCGTTCCCCACGATGCGCGAGAGGCCCACGTTCACCGGGTTCACGTAGACGATGTCCGCCACGTCCAGGATGGAGTTGGGGTTGTCCCGGACGCCGTAGGGCTGGATGGGGTACCCTTCGTCGTCGATGACGAGCTGCTTGGGGCCCGTGTACCCCACGTGCATCCAGAGCGAGGCGGAGCCCGGGCCTCCGTTGAAGGAGATCATGAGGGGCCGGCTGCCCCGGTCCTGTACGTCGGTGCGCTCGTAGAACGTGTAGAGGAGCGCCGCGATGGGCTGGCCCTCGTCGTCGAAGACCGGCTGCGTCCCCACCGTGGCGCGGTAGGGCACCCGGGCCCCCCGGATGGTCACCACCTGCTCGGTCACCACGGCGGTGTCCACGGGGAGACGCCGGTCCTGGGCGGCGGCGGGCGCGGCCAGGACGACCGCGGCGAGGAGGGAGGCGACGGAGCGGCGCATCGAGGTCTCGGGGTGCGAGGGAAGGAGAGGCGGCAACGTCGGTGGGGCCGGCCCGCGGGTCAAGTCGCAGTCCCGGGGCCGACCACGCCTACCGCGGCACCAGCTCCAGGGTGTTGGCGGCGCGCCACGCCTCGGCGAAGCCCTCCACCCACTGGAGGGAGCCCGCCGTGGGGTACTTGGCGGCGTAGGCCGCGGTCACCGCGGCGCGGAGACGGGGACTCCGGGTGGCCACCGCCCGGACGGCGATCTCCCGGTCGCCGAGCTGGACGCTCCCGGCGGGCTCGGCTCGGAAAGCGCGGCACCACCCCCCCGGGGCGTCGTTCCAGGAGCGCACGAAGACCCTCCCCTCCACCACCACGACCCAGACTCCGGTGGGGCGGTGCTCGGACCCCGAGCGCACGCCCAGGATCTTCGCCCGGCGGAAGGCCGCCACGTCGTCGGAGGAGAAGCGGGGGGAGCGTCCCATGCGCGCACTCGGATCTCGGGTGTCCCGGCAGTCTGGAGGGCGCCGGAGGCGCCGGCAAGCGCGGTGCGGGCTACGCGCCACCCTGTAATCCCCCTCCCGGAAGCGCGATATTCAAGGTGTGGAGGGCGCCCCTCCCGGGGCGCGCTGCCCCCTCGCACGCGAAGGGTCCCATTGCGAGGAGGTGCCCCATGAGAACCGTCCTCCCGGCGGTCCTGCTCATGGCCGTCCTGGCGGCTCCGGCCCAGGCCCAGACGTGCAAGAAGGTCCCCCCGCCCTTCCTCCCCGGCCTGTTCCCCGAGAGGGCCGCGGGCATGGAGGTCCAGTTCGCCACCGACCCCACCGGCGGGTGCACGGCCATGTACCGGCCGGCTTCCGCGGCGGCCCGTGCCGAGCGGCCCTGGGCCATGGTCAACGCCGAGGCCAACGCCGACGACGCCCTGGGCGAGGTGCCCGACAGCGTGCTTCGCCGGTTCCCGGCCCCCACGTACACGCTCTACACCATGGCCGACTGGCCCGTCGTCATGCGCCAGGCCCCCCTGGGCGACGAGTTCGTCGCCGTGAAGGGCTCGGTGCGGGTGCTGGTCCTGGTGAAGAACGGAGACCACGGCGAGGCGAGCCGCGCCCTGGCCGCGGCGATCATGGAGCACATCCTGCCCAAGATCCCCTGCGGCTAGGGAAGCTCTGCACAAGTACGGCACCCCGCCACCCGTGCTGGCGCACGGGTACCCGGAGCGCCACGGCCCCGGAGAACCCGAGTAGATGAACGGGGCCCCCGCGCGATGCTCGCATCGCGCGGGGTGTGGGCGAAGGCATAGCCATAGCTACGTCGAGGAGCTCCAACGAAGGAGGCGCGGGTACCCGCCGAAGGCGGGTGGTGCCGCCCCAACCCACGATCACATAAGATCATATCTGTCATGGTGTTGGGCGCACGGGGTACCGTACTTGTGCAGAGCTTCCCTCGTCAGTTGTAGGCCAGCCGCACCTCTTCCGTGGCCATCAGCTCGGGCTGGGCCTCCAGGACCGGCCGTGACCCGAGCTGCAGGTGCACCAGGCGGTACTTCTCGGGAATGGGGTGGGTCCCCACCACCACCGGCACGCCGTAGCGCTGGGGGATGAACTCCTGGAAGTACTCCAGGTGGGGACAGGGTGGGTACCCCACCACCATCCCCGTGGCCAGGTGGATGGCCTCGGCGCCGTTCTTGATCATCTCCTCGGGAACGTACTCCACGTTCCCCCCCGGGCACCCGGCGCAGGTGGAGTACCCCACCACGTCCAGCGGCTCGTCGGCGGCGTATCGTGCGAACGCGCCGGCCCGCTCCCGCACGGAGCGGAAGCACTTCCCGCCGCCACACGTCCGGTACCGGTCGCAGATGATGATCCCGACCTTCATGTCGCTCCCTCCGTCGAGGGGCGCAACCTCTTTCACCCAAGATACCCCCGCGCCTCCGGAGGAGGGAGGCGAGGAGAGCCACGGCGAAGGGCGCGTGGCCTGTCCGGAGAACCCCTACGCCAGGTTCCTCACCCTGCCCGACGCACGCCGGGGGCAGGTGGTGCGAGGATTGTGTGCGAAAAGCCCGCGTCCGCCCGCCGGACGCTCCACATAGAACGGTAGCCTGCCATGATCGGTCAGACCTTCGACCTCGTCCGCTCCATGTTCGACGCCCTCGGCTGGGGCTTCGTCCTCGCCATGGCCTTTCCGGGCTTCGTCGCCCTCGGCCTCCTCCTCCTCCGCGTCGCGCTCCGCCGCGACCGCGTGGCAACCGAGGAGGTCGCCGGCGACTGACCGCTCCTAGTCGCCCGCCTCCACGTACAGCTCGCTCCCCTTCTCGCGGAACTCCTCGGCCTTGGCGGCCATGCCCGCCTCGATGGCCTCCACCGTCTCCATCCCCTGCTCCGCGGCGAAGCGCCGGACGTCCTCGGTGATCCTCATGGAGCAGAACTTGGGGCCGCACATCGAGCAGAAGTGGGCCACCTTGGCACCCTCGGCGGGGAGGGTCTCGTCGTGGTACTCCTCGGCGGTCACCGGGTCCAGGGACAGGTTGAACTGGTCGCGCCAGCGGAATTCGAAGCGCGCCTTGGACAGCGCGTCGTCCCACTCCTGGGCCCGCGGGTGGCCTTTGGCCAGGTCTGCGGCGTGTGCGGCGATCCTGTACGTGATGACGCCCCGCTTCACGTCGTCGCGGTTGGGGAGCCCCAGGTGCTCCTTGGGGGTGACGTAGCAGAGCATGGCGGTGCCGTACCACCCGATCTGCGCGGCGCCGATGGCGCTGGTGATGTGGTCGTACGCCGGCGCGATGTCGGTGGTGAGCGGCCCCAGCGTGTAGAAGGGCGCCTCGTCGCACCACTCGAGCTGCCTCTCCATGTTCTCCTTGATGAGGTGCATCGGCACGTGGCCCGGGCCCTCGTTCATCACCTGCACGCCGTACTCCCACGCGATGCGCGTCAGCTCGCCCTGCGTCTTGAGCTCGGCGAACTGGGCCTCGTCGTTGGCGTCGCGGATGGACCCGGGCCGCAGCCCGTCACCCAGGGAGAAGGACACGTCGTAGGCCCGCATGATCTCGCAGATCTCGCGGAACCGGGTGTAGAGGAACGACTCCTTGTGGTGGGCCATGCACCACTTGGCGATGATGGAGCCGCCCCGGCTCACGATCCCCGTGAGGCGGTTGGCCGTCAGGGGGATGTAGCGCAGGAGCACGCCGGCGTGGACGGTGAAGTAGTCCACGCCCTGCTCGCACTGCTCGACGAGCGTGTCCCGGTAGATCTCCCAGGTGAGCTCCTCCGGCACCCCGTCCACCTTCTCCAGCGCCTGGTAGATGGGCACGGTGCCGATGGGCACGGGCGCGTTGCGCAGGATCCACTCCCGGGTCTCGTGGATGTGCTTGCCCGTGGAGAGGTCCATGACGGTGTCCGCGCCCCACAGCGTGGCCCACCGGAGCTTCTCCACCTCCTCCTCGATGGACGAGGAGACGGCCGAGTTCCCGATGTTGGCGTTGATCTTCACCTTGAAGGCCCGCCCGATGATCACCGGCTCGAGCTCGGGGTGGTTGATGTTGGCGGGGATGATGGCGCGGCCCCGGGCCACCTCGGCGCGGACGAAGTCGGCGTCCATCCCCTCCCGGAGCGCCACGAACTCCATCTCCGGGGTGATCTCCCCCTTCCGGGCCCACTCCATCTGCGTGATGGGGCCGCCACCGCCCTTGAGGGTGGGGCGCTTCAGGCCCTCGGGCATCTCCACGCCCGCGGCGGGGGCGCGGGTGCGCCCCGTCTCGGCCACGTCCCGCTCCCGGATCCAGGGAGCCCGGATGGCCGGCAGGCCCCGGCGCACGTCCACCCCCTGGGGCCCGCTGGTGTCGTAGACCCGCAGCGGCGGCTCGCCGCCCGTGAGGTGGATCTCCCGCATGGGCACGCGGATCCCCCGCGTTCCTTCGACGAACACCTTCCGGGAGTTGGGGAAGGCCCCGGGGTAGTCGGTGCCCAGGTCCTCGGTGCGGGGGGCGGTGCGGGTGCGTCCGTTGCTCTCGCTCATGTTGCTTCCCTCTGGGCAGTGCGACCGGAGGGGCGCGTCGGCGCGACGCCACGGATGCGGAGCCCCGGGGGGTCCCGTCGCCGCGCTCCCTCCGCCGGTCTCAACCGGATCAGGTTCCAAGGGTCGTTCTCAATCCCGCCCGGCCGACGGTGTCACGGTCGTCGGGCGCCGGCGGGATGCCCCTGGCGGCTCCCGGAACCTAGGGGATGTGTCCGGGATCCGGGAGGGGCGAGCCACCCCCCGCCGTGGACGTCACCGTCTTCCACCGCGCGGCGAGGACGAAGGCGACGAGATAGGCGCAGACGGCCACCAGCGTCATGGTCCGGAAACCCACGGACATGGAGAAGAACTCGGCGAGCCCGCCGACCACGGCCCCCAGCAGGTTCCATCCGAAGGCCACGTCGGCGGCGGAACGCGCCTTGAAGCGCGACGCGAAGCACAGCGACGCGAAGATGATGGGGGCCCCGACGAACAGCACGGACAGCGCGAGGCGCGACAGCGGCGCGGCACGCAGCAGCACGTGGATGGGGGTGGCGTACGTCAGCAGCAGGGCGGCCACCAGCCCTACCGCCGCCACCTGCCACCGGATCGGCCTCAGCTCCGTCACCACGGTGCCCACCAGGATCGTGAGGAGGATCGCCCCGAACACCACAGCCGACGTGAGCCACGTGGCCCCCCACAGCAGGCTCATGGCCGTGACGAACTTGGCCTCGATCAAGAGGAAGGCGAAGCCGTAGAGGAACATCTCCCAGTCGACCCCCCCTCGGCGGGCCAACGCGGCCCTCATCTCGCCCGAGGCGAGGAGGACGGCGAGGACGCTCAACCCGCACAGGATGCCGATCATGCTCAGGTAGAAGGGCGTGACACCCGGGGCGGGAAGGTAGAGATAGGGCCAATCGTCCCGGGGAACCATGGAGGCGACGACGTCCTCCTGGAGATACCACGCGTTCGGGTCGGCCACCCGGTTCGTGTCGACGAAGGCCGGGCCGGCCATGAAGATGATGTTGAACAGCGTGTAGTCCCCCCGCTCCGTCACCGGCAGGTAGCCGAACGTGCTGGCGAGGAGGGACGCGAGGTGCTCGAAGATGTAGTCCTCGCCCACGCGGAAGTACATCACGACCCCGCCGTCGGGCGTGAGGCGGTCGCGGGCGGCGGCCAGGGCCTCCCGGGTGTACACGAAGTTGTCCAGGCGGACGCTGGACAGGGCCGACAGCCGCGTCATGGAGTCCAGCGTGCCGAACACGATGAGGTCGAAGCGCTCCTCGGTCTCGTTGAGGAAGGACCGGGCGTCGGTGTTGTGGACGATCACCCGGCGGTCGGAGTAGGGGCGGTTGGGGTGGATGGTCCGGCCCAGGTCGAGGATGACCGGGTCGATCTCCACCGCGTGGACCTCCCGGGCGCCCTCCGACAGGAGGACCGCGACGTCGTTGCCCGTGCCCGCGCCCAGCACCAGCGCCTTCCCGATGGGGCGTCCCAGCCGCTCGTACGGGAGATGATACCCCGCCAGCGTCCTGCGCCGGTCGGCGAAGCCGGCCGTGGTGTCGGCGACGTCCAGGGCGATCTGGTGGAGGGACCCGTTTGCCCGGATCCAGTGGTCGGGCAGGCCGTCCACGGGGAGGTCCGAAAGCGCGTAGTAGGGGCTGAACCGTTCCGCCCCGGTGGCGGCCACCACCATGGCGAGGATCAGGCCCGACGCCCCCAGGTGGAGGACGCGCAGGCGCCTGTGGCTCCAGACCAGGTACGTGCCCACGAGGAGGAACGCGGCGAACCACCATACCGGAGGGGCTCCGGAGAAGCTCAGGCCCGCGAAGCCGATGACCCCCAGGAGCGACCCGCCCAGGTCCAGGCTGTACCCCCACAGCGCCGAGCTGCGCACGCGGAACTCCTCCAGGCGGACTCCGATGAACTGCCCCAGGGGCACGAAGGAGACCGCGCTCAGGACGAAGAGGGCCACCAGGGGGAGGCGGACCCCCTCCACCACGGGGGCGGTGGTCGGGAGGTCCATGTAGAGCAGCCACAGGTACTCCGTCACGCCCTTGGCCGTGAAGGCGATCCGGCCCATGCCCCAGGCGGCGGAGACGAACACCACCAAGCTCACGGGCCAGAGCCAGAGCACGGAACGCTCCTTGGCGCGGAGCGCCCCGACCCCCAGTCCGAGGAAGGCGCTGAGCAGGATGAGGTTGGGGAAGTACCCCGCCAACCGCACCTCGGCGGGGAGCCAGCGGATCAACACGAGCTCCTGGAACAGGACCACGAACGACGCAGTGGTCAGCTCGAGGCCGACGCGGCGGAGCGCGCGCTGTGGGGACACGCGGGGATCTCCCTTCTCGGAGTGGACGGAGCGCCCACGATGCCGATCCGGGACAGGCACGGCAAGCCGGGCCGGGAGCCTCCTCAGCCCTCCAGCCCGATGGCCTCCAGCACCAGACGCCCCAGCTCACGGCGCAGCTCCCCGCGGACGCCGGCCAGCGCCGGGTCGTCCACCAGGTTGCGCATTTCGAAGGGGTCGGCCTCGAGATCGTACAGCTCGTTGAGGTCCGGGTGGTGCGTCCAGTGGATGTACTTGTAGCGGTCCGTGCGGATGGCCTTGTAGTCCATGTCCAGGAGCCAGGGCATGGGGTTCTCGTACGTATAGAACTCCACCAGCAGCGCGTCCCGCCAGTCGTCGGGCTGGCGCCCCGCGAGAAGGGGCGCCAGCGACCGCCCCTGGATCTGGGCGCCAACGGGCGCGCCGGCCAGCTCCAGCACCGTGGGCGCTATGTCCACCGAGAGGGCGATGCCCTCGGGACGGGATCCCGGGGCCACGAGGGGCGGGTACCGGACCAGCAGGGGGTTCCGGATGGACTCCTCGTAGGGGAGGCGCCGCTCCAGGCTGAGGCCGTGCTCCCCGAAGAAGAACCCGTTGTCGCTGGAGAGGACGACCAGCGTCCGGTCCAGCGTGCCCCGCTCCTCCAGGGCCCGCAGGATACGCCCCAGGCTCTCGTCCACGGCCAGGAGCATCTCCGCCCTTCGCCGGATGGTCTCCTCGCTCGTCCCCGGGTCCAGGATCCCGCCGAACTGGGCCGTGACGTCGGGGCTGGCGCGGTAGGCCAGCGCCCTCCGCACCGCCGAGCGCTCCGCCAGCTCGTCCGGCGACTGGACCACGTTGGGGCGGCGGGTGAAGACCCGGTCCTCGTAGCGGCCCCGGTGGCGGGGCGCCGGGACGTAGCCCAGGGAGGAGCTGGGGTCCACCGAGCCGTCGTCGCGCTGGCGCACGTCGGGGTGGACCGCCTTGTGGGCCAGGTAGACCAGGTACGGCCGGTCCGGCCCCTGTCGGGCGATGAACGACAGCGCCCGGTCGGTGAGGAGGTCGGTGGTGTACCCCTCCACCACGTGGAGGGCGCCGTCCTCGAAGAGCTGGGGGTCCGTGGAGCGCCCCTGCCCGGGGAGCCCCACCCAGTAGTCGAAGCCCGGGCGGGGCGTGGGGTCGTTGCCCATGTGCCACTTGCCCAGGAACGCGGTGGCGTACCCCGAGGCCTGCATGGCCATCGGGAACGTCTCCAGCGAGTGGCTCAGGAGGTCGCGGGCCACGTTGTCGATGATGCCGTGGCGCGACGGGTATTGCCCCGTGAGGATGCTGGCCCGGTTGGGCGAGCAGAGGGGCACGGCGTGGAAGGAGTTGACGAAGAGCGCGCCTTCGGCGGCCAGGCGGTCGATGTTGGGCGTCTCCACGTAGGGGTGCCCCGCGGCGCCGAACTCGTCCCAGCGCAGGTCGTCCACCACCACCACCACCACGTCGGGGCGCGCGCCGGGGGCTCCCGTCGTCTCCCCTCCCGTGGCGTCACCCTCCGGGGGGGAGGCGGGCCCGCACGCCGCGGAGGCCAGCGCGAGGAGCAAGGCACCGAGGCGGCTCGGTGCGGAGGGGGTGCGACGGCGGCGCGAGGTGGCGGTCGAGGCGGTCATGGTACCTCCCGGGAGGGGGAGCGCGCGGGTCGGGGTAGAGCGCCGCGCCCGAGCCGGTGAACCTAGCCCGGCGGCGCCGTTCGGCCACCCCCGTTTCCCCGCGCCGGACAATTCATACATTACGGTCCTGATTTCACAGCGCCGCCCGCTCTCCCGTTCCTTCCCGTCATGCGCCTCCGCACCCCCTTCGCTCGAGCCCTCGTCCTGGGCGGCGCGCTCTGGGTGCAGTGCATCCTGGTGGGGCCGGGGGTCCACGATCCCGGGTGCGCGCACCACCGGCCGGGCTCCAGCGGGGGCACCCACGTCCACGGAGCCGCCGAGGCGCTCGGCGCCACCCCGCCTCCGGGACACGCCCACCACGGCGCGGCGAACCCCGCCGCGGCGCCCCACGGGGCGGACCCGGGCACGGGCGGCACCCCGACGGACGACGACGGGTGCACCTGTCTGGGGATCTGCGTCCCCGGCGCCCTGGTGGGCATCACCCTCCCCGGGGCCGGCGTGGACGTGGCCCCCGCCCCGGCGCGGTCGGTGGGGGGCTCCATCGCCGGGCCGGTCCCCGCCGTCCTCCCGGCGCCGCCCACCCTCCTCCCCCCCTCCACCGGACCTCCCCGGGGCGCCTGAGCCGTCGCCAGCCGTCCTGTCCACCCCGCCCCACCGGGCGGGGGGCTCATTCCATCGCCCGGGGAGATCCTCATGGTCCCGTCGTTCCACGCCTCCAGCTCGGGGAGGCGCCGCGCCGTGCTGCTCGGCGTCCTCCTCGCCCTCTCCTTCCTTCCCGCGCCCGCCGCCAGCCAGTCCGACGGTACGCGCGTCACCGCCGTCGTGGTGGACGCCGTCACCGGGCGCGCCCTCGCCGCCGCCGCCGTCTCCGCCGGGAGGGCCTGGGCCTTCACCGGCGCCGATGGCGCCTTCGCGCTCTCGGTGCCCGCCTCCGCCGACCGGGTGACCGTGGAGCGCGTGGGGTACGCCACCGTGACGTTCCCGGCGCGCCAGGTCCCCTCGCGCATCGCCCTCGAGCCCGCCCCCTACCTCCTGGAGCGCATCGCCGTGGAGGTGGAGCAGGGAGCCACCCTCGCCTCCGGCACGGCGCTGGCGGCCCACGTGGTGGACCGGGCGCACATGGACGTCCTCGCCGCCACCTCCGTCGCCGAGCTCCTGGCGGGCGCGGAGGGCGTGCAGACCTCGCGGGTGGGGTCCTGGGGCAGCCGCCCCGTGCTTCGCGGCCTCACCGGCGAGCGCCTGGCCGTCCTCCTGGACGGAAACCAGGTGAACCGCGCTTGCACCTTCGGCATGGACCAGGGCCTGGCCTCCATCGACCCCGGGCAGGTGGAGCGGGTGGAGATCCTCGCGGGCCCCGGCTCCGCGCTGTACGGCTCGGGGAGCGTGGGGGGCGTCATCAACGTGGTGACCCGCCGACCCTCCGCGGCCGAGGGCCTCTCGGGGGAGGTCCGGGCCGGAGCCACGTCCGCGGTGCCCGGCGGCTCGGTGGGCGGGCACCTCCAGGTGGTCCGCCCCCGGGTCGGCGCCAGCGTGTCGGTGGACGCCTCCAGCTACGGCGACTACCGGACGCCCAGCGCCAGCGTGGACGGCTCGTCGTACCGGCAGGTCACGGGCGACGCCAAGCTGGACCTGCGCCCCGCCGAGGCGCACCTCCTCTCCCTCAAGGGTCAGGTCTACGCCGGGCGGGACATCGGGTGGCCCATGATGACGGGGGCCAGCATCCCCGAGGAGACGCGCACCTCCCTCTCCATGGACTACGGCTGGCAGGTGGGCCGCGGCACCCTCGACGGTCTGTCGGTGCGCGCCTTCCGGCAGAAGCTGGACCACCACATGGTGGTGGACGCGGTCATGCAGGGGCCCATGGGGCCCATGGCCACCCTGAGCGACGCCACCTCCTGGTCCACCACCACCGGGGCGCGGGCCCAGGCGCGCCTGACGCCGTCGGCTCGGGTGCGGGCCGAGGTGGGCGGCGAGGTCACCCGGTGGTTCGCCGAAGGGACGCGCTGGTCCGAGCAGACGTCCGGCTCCATGCCCCCGAAGTCCACGACGTTCCGGACCTGGCCGGCGGTGACCATCACCGACGCGGGGGCATTCCTCCAGGGAGAGGCCCGCGTGGCCGACGGGCTGACCGTGAGCCTGGGCGGGCGGCTGGACCGGGTGGCCCGGGACGCGGAGGACAACCCGTCGTCCACCGAAACGGTGGCCACGGGCAACGCCGGCGTCCGCGCCGACCTGGGAAGGGGGTTCGCCGGCCGGGCCAGCGTCGGCCTGGGCTACCGCAACCCCGACCCCATGGAGCTGTACGGCCTGGCCCTCAAGCCCGACGGCTTCGTGTACCGTGGGAGGTCGGACCTGGAGACGGAGCGGAGCCTGAACGCCGAGCTGGGCCTCTCCTGGGGGGGCGAGGGAGGCGGCGTCTCGGTGACGGGCTTCCGCAACCGCCTGGAGGACATGATCTCGCTCCGGCTGGTCCCCGGCGAGACCGTGGCGGGGCGGCCGGTGCGCGAGTACACCCCGCTGGGCTCCGCTGTGCTGAAGGGCCTCACCGCCTCCGCCGAGGCGGACCTGGGCGCCGCGCTGCAGGTGCGCCTGGGCGGTAGCTACACCCGCGCGGAGGACGGGGCCACCGGCGCCCCCGTGGTGGGCATCCCCGCCGGCACCGTGGATGCGGCGCTCCGGCGGGGCTTCGGAGGCTCCGTGCTGCGGTGGGTGGAGGCCGCCGCGGAGGCCGCCGACGCGCAGGAACGCGTGGCGGAGAGCGCGGGAGAGAAGACGACGCCCGGCTACGCGGTGCTCCACCTCCGCGCGGGCCTCTACCTGGGCGGCGCCCGCATCACCACGGGCGTGGAGAATCTCCTGGACCGGGAGTACCGCGCCCACCTGGACCCCACCAACCTGCGGCGTCCGGGCCGGAACTTCTTCGTCAGGGTGGCCCGGTCGTTCTGAGCCAGGCCGAGCGCCCCGGGGGCGGTGGGAGCGGGCGGCGGACCGGAGCGGGGGGCCGCCGACCCACCCCCCTTGCGTGACATTAGAAAATTCATATATTGCTATTTAGCAATCAACGACCCCGGCGGGGTCCCTGTACGAGGCAATGGAGATCATGGCCGTTTTCGAGGTTACCGACGCCACCTTCGACGAGCAGGTGGCCAAGAGCGAGGGCGTCACCGTCGTGGACTTCTGGGCGCCGTGGTGCGGCCCGTGCCGGATGGTGGGCCCCGTCATCGAGGAGCTGGCGGGCGAGTATGCCGGCAAGGTGCGCTTCGCCAAGGTGAACGTGGACGACAGCCCCGCGACCGCCGGGGCCTTCGGGATCCGCTCCATCCCCACCATCGGGTTCTTCCGCGACGGCGAGCCCGTGGGCGGCGTGGTGGGTGCCTATCCCAAGGAGGCCCTCCAGCAGGTCATCGAGGACGTCCTGGCGAACAAGGGCGACGCGGCCTGACCCCCCTCCGACGGTCGACGTACGTCCTGCGGCCGTGCCCGGAAGGGCACGGCCGCTTCGTCTTCAGCGCGGGGCTCAAGGCGCCCCGAAGTGCGTCTCGATCTCCACGCCGCAGGCCCGGAGGAAGGCGGTGGGCAGCTCGCCACCGATGAAGACGAAGACCTCCCGGGCCGGGACCTCCACCTCGCCGCCGCCGCCCAGGCCCAGCCGGACGCGGTCGGGGAGCACCTCGAGGGGGCTGGTCCCCCAGTGCACCTCCACGACGCCGGCGCCCAGGGCCTCCTGGATCCGGGACTGGTTGAGGGGCTTGATGCGTGAGAAGGTGGCGCCCCGGTAGGACATCCGGACGGAGGTCCCGCGCTGGGCGGCGAGGGCCAGAGCGGCCTCCACCGCCGAATCCCCACCCCCGACCACCAGCACCTCGTCGCCGGCGTACGCCTCGGGCTCCCGGAGGGAGTACGACACGTGGGGCGAGTCCTCCCCCGGGACGCCCAGCTTGCGGGGCACGCCCCGCCGTCCGATGGCGAGGATGACCCGGTGCGCCTCGTGGACGCCCCCGGTGGTCCGGACACGGAAGTGGTGGTCGCCCGCCCGCTCCACGGCGGTGACGGTCTCGCCGGTGCTCACCTCGAGCCCGACCCGCGTGGTCATCTCCTCCCACAGCGCGATGAGCTCCTCCTTCTCGATCTCGCGCACGGGGAGCTTTCCGTACCCCGGCACCCGGACGGGCCGGGTCATCACCAGCTTCTTTCTCGGGTAGTGGCGGACCGTCCCTCCCACGTCCTCCTTCTCCAGCGTCACGAAGCGCATGCCCGCCGCCAGCGCGGTGAGGGACGCCGAGAGCCCCGCCGGGCCGCACCCGACCACCACCAGGTCGAGGAGGCCGTCGGGTCCGCGCCCGGCCTCCGAGCGGATCCCCTCCACGCACTGGCGTCCCTGCTCGAAGGCGTTGGCCACCAGCCCCATCCCCCCCAGCTCGCCGACGATGTAGAGCCCAGGGACGTTGGTCTCGAAGTTCCCCTTCACCCTGGGGAGGTCCACCCCACGCTTCTCGGTGCCGAAGACGAGCTGGATGGCCTCCATGGGGCAGCTCCGCTCGCACAGGCCGTGCCCGATGCAGCGCGCCGGGCTCACCGCCACCGCCTGCCCCGCGCGGATCCCCAGGACGTGCTCCGGGCACACCGAGACGCAGTTGGAGATCCCGATGCACCGGTCCGGATCCACCACCGGGTGGAGGGAGACGGGCTCGTGGAGGCCGTACCTCAGCGCCTCCACCTCCAGGGAGTCGGTGCGCCGCTCCTTGGAGCGGAGGCGGAGGAGCATGGGCACGGCGGTGACGAGCGTCAGCCCGAGGCCCACGCCCCAGATGAGGAGGAGGTCCCCGTCCACGCTCAGAAGATCCGGTAGAGGGTGAGGTCCAGGGTCTGCGACCGGAGGAGGTCGCCGAGCTGGATTCGCCCGCGGGCCGAGAACCGGACGCCCGGTCCCAGGGGAGCGTCCAGCGACGCATCCACGCCGTGGGTGGTCACCGCGCGATCAAGGTAGTCGGTGCGGCCGAACCGGTACCCGGCGCGGAGCGTCGCCCCCGGGAGGTCCAGCGAGAGCCCCGGAGCCGCGGTGAGCGTGCGCCCGTAGTCGCCGGACCACCGGCTCACCGACCCGGTGAGGCCGACGGCGTCGAGCCCCGGCAGCCCGAAGGTGCTGAAGTACGCCGACGCGCCCCGGCTCTCCCGGCCGTCGGCGTCCCGGCTCACGTCCACGTCCACCGACGCGAAGCCCGCCGAGCCCCGCACCGCGAGGCCGGCGTCCAGGCGGTCGCGTCGGGGCGCGAAGGGGTCGTCCCCCCGGAAGAGCAGGTACGACTCCCTCCGCACCACCCCCGCCCGGACCTCGATGCCATCCGTGACCGCCAGGCCGGCCCGGGCCCGGAGGCGCGACACCCGCCAACCACCCTCCGAGGGGTGACGGTCCACCTGGAGGTCGTGGCTCAGGGAGAGGGGGCCGGCGGTGAGCCTCTGGGTGAGGCCCACGAAGGTGTGCGCCGGGAGGCTGTCGGACGGCCGCACGGTGTGGGCGGACACGTCGCCCCGCCACCGCCACCCGGCGCCCCGCGCCCTCCCCTCGGCGAACGCCGTGGCCTTGGGGAGCGCGGTGGAGAAGCCCTCGTTCCACTGGTCGGGCTCGAACCCGACGATGACCCCCACGCCGACCCCGCCCCGCCCCACCCTGAGCATGAGGCCGTCCCAGAACCCGCTGTACATCTCCGCGGGGCTGTGGAAGCGCCCCATCACCATCTCCAGGGGCACGGCCGTGAAGCGCCGCTCCAGGGACGCGGCGTAAACGCGGGCCGACGTCGCCGGCTGCAACAGCCCGTCGCCGCTGTAGCGGTAGGCGAGGCGCGCCGAGGTGTGCACGGTGAATCCCCCCACCGCCTCGGGAGCCGTCACGTCGAAGCGAAGCGCGGGCGTGGCGAACGTCCGGTCCACGTCCACGGGATCGGCGCCCCCCACTCGGGTCACCGAGCGGGTGCCGGTGAAGTCGAGCGCGACGCGGCCGTGGGGCGCGGGCCGGGGGCGCACGGCGGGGACCGGAGCCAGCTCCGCCGGCGGCCTCCGCACCGGGGGGGGCGGAGGCTCCGCGGCAGCGGCGCTGGGCTGGACCTCCGGGACCCCCGGCTCGGCCTCCCGCGCCGGGGGCTCGCGCAGGAGCAGCAGGGTCAGGGCGTCGCCCCTGGCCACCGCGAAGACGTCGCCCACCACGGCGAGCACGGAACGGACCTCGGTGGCGGCGGTGACGACCACGCGCCCCGCGGGGCCGGCGAGGGTGTCCCGAAGTACCGCGAGGGTGTCCCCCGTTGCGAGGCCGTGGAGGGTGCCCACGTCGAGGTAGACGGAGGCGCCGGCCACCTGGCGCACCCGCACCGTCAGCCGAGGCGGCTCCTGGGCGGCGGCCGGAGACGCCGCCAGCCCGAGGCCCAGGGCGGCCACGAGGGTCCACGCACCGCGCATCTCAGCCCGCCTTCCCCACCGGATGACACGAGAGGCACGCCGCGCTGGTGTAGGCGTAGCCCGTCACCTCCTTGTGCTTGTCGTCCATGGCGGACTGCCGGTGCTCGTGGCACGTGAGGCAGGTGAAGACGCCGAAGTCCGCGGGGTTCGTGTGGCAGTCCGCGCACCGGCTCCACTCCTCCCGGTGGGCCCCCGAGTGGATGGGGAAGTACTGGCGGTCGTGGTCGAAGGTGGAAGGCTCCCACGCCGTGGCGTTGTGGCAGGACGCGCACGTCGTCGGGTAGCCTTCGGCGCCGTGGGCCGGGGCGTAGTCCGCCTGGTGGCAGGCGACGCAGTCGTCGGCGCTCGCCGGACGGGGGAAGACGAGGCCGTACCCCGGGATGGTGTGGCAGGAGGCGCACGGGGTCACGGCGTGGGCGCCCACCAGGACGAAGCCCGAGGCCGCCGCCGCATGGTCGAACGTGGCCCCCTCCCACCGGTCCGAGGCGTGACAGGACAGACACGTGGTGGGAAAGCCGGAGCCCGCGTGCTCACGGTCGTAGTCGGCCTGGTGGCACGCCACGCAGTCGTCCGGCGTCGCCGGAGGCGGGAAGAGGAGCACGTAGCCGGGCACGCCATGACACGAAGTGCATGCCAGGGGCGCGTGGGGCCCCACCAGCTCGAAGCCCGTGGCCTGGACGTGGTCGAAGTTGGCCCCTTCCCACCGGTCCCGGGCGTGGCACGAGAGGCACGTCGCGGGAAAGCCCGACCCGGCGTGGTTGGCGTCGTAGTCGGCCTGGTGGCACGCCACGCAGTCGTCGGCCGCGGTCGGCGTGGGGAACCGGAGCCCGTAGCCCGGCATCGTGTGGCACGTGGCGCACGCCACCGGGGCGTGGGGTCCCTCCAACACGTACCCCGTCCGCGCGCCGTGGTCGAAGGTGGCCCCCTCCCACCGGTCCCGGGCGTGGCACGAGAGGCACGTGGTGGGGAACGCCGACCCCGGGTGGCTCGCGTCGTAGTCGGCCTGGTGGCACGCGACGCAGTCGTCGGCGGTGGCCGGGCGCGGTCCCTTCAGGCCATAGTCGGGCACGGTGTGACACGTGGCGCACGCCACCTGGGCGTGGGGTCCGTCCAGCGCGTACCCCGTCTGCGCCGCGTGGTCGAACGTGGCCCCCTCCCACCGGTCGGAGGCGTGGCAGGACAGGCACGTGGTGGGGAACGCCGTCCCCGGGTGGCCCGCGTCGTAGTCGGCCTGGTGGCACGCCACGCACTCGTCCGCCGCGGCGGGCACGCGGTACTTGAGCCCGTAGTCCGGGAGGGTGTGGCACGCGTCGCACGCCACCTGCGCGTGGGGGCCCTCCAGCGCGTAGCCCCCGGAGAGCGTGACGTGGTCCAGCGTCGCGTCCTCCCAGCGCGCCTGATTGTGGCAGGAGAGGCACGTCGTGGGGAAGCCCGAGCCGGCGTGCTCCTCGTCGTAGTCGCGCTGGTGGCACGCCAGGCACTCCTCGGGGCCCAGGAACGCCGCTGACAGGTGCGCCGGTGGGCCGTGGCACGCGGAGCACTCCGCGCCCTGGTGGGCTCCCACCAGCGGGAACGCCGTCGCCGTATGGTCGAAGGACGCGTCGTCCCAGTCGTTGGCGTTGTGGCACGAGAGGCAGGTGGTGGGGAAGCCCGAGCCGCCGTGCTCGTCGTCGTAGTCCGCCTGGTGGCACGCCACGCAGTCGTCCGGGCGGGCGGGAACCGGGTACTTCAGGCCGGGACCGCCCTCCACGTGGCAGGACGAGCAGGACAGGCTCGTGTGCCTCCCCACCAGGTCGAAGCCCGTGAGCCCGTGGTCGAAGTCGTCCACGTCCCACGAGTCCACGGTGTGGCACACGGCGCAGGTCGTGGGAATCCCCGTCCCGCCGTGGCGCCGGTCGAAGTCGTCCTGGTGGCACCCCGCGCAGTCGTCGGCATCGGTGGCGGCGAAGAGGAGCCCCATCCCGGGCAGGGCGTGGCAGCTCGCGCACCGCAGGTCCCTGTGGGCACCCCGGAGGTCGAAGCCACCGGACACGGCGGCGTGGTCGAAGGAGGGGGTGTCCGCCCACGCCAGCGTGCTGTGGCACGCCGTGCAGTCGGTGGGATAGCCCGCCGCCACGTGATCCACCACACGCGCACCCTCGTACGCCGCCATGTGGCAGGACGCGCAATCGGTGGGCAGCGCCGTGAAGGCGCCGCCCTGGTCGCCGCGGTGGCAGCTCTCGCAGGTCACCTGGCGGTGAGCCCCCGTCAGGGGGAAGGCGGTGCGGGCGTGGATGGCCTCGCCGTCCACGTCCCGGAACGAAGTGGTGACGTGGCACGCCGTGCACGGCTGAACCTGGCGCCCCCCGTGGACGTCCAGGTGGCACCCGGCGCAGTCGCTCATGGCCACGTCGGGACCGTTGAAGCGGAGGTCGGTGTGGCACGCCGAGCAGCTCGCTTGCTCGTGGGCGCCCGTGATGAGGAAGCCTCCCCGGGCCCCGTGGGTGAAGAGCAGGGGGCTACGCAGGGGCTTCCACCCCTCCGCCGTGTGGCACGCCGAGCAGTCCAGGTCCGCGGGAAGGTCTCCGTGGGGGTTTGCGGCCACCTGCCCCAGCACCGGGGCCGCGCCGGCGGCGACGAGGGCTACACCGGCGATCCATGCTCTCATGCTCTCCCTCCATGGCAATCACGGCACTCGGCGCTCATGGGCCGGTAGCGGACCCGGGTGGCGCCCGAGGCGTCCTCCTCCCTCGCATGACAGGACGCGCAGGGCACCGCCCGGTGCGCGCCGTCCAGCGGGAACCGCGTGACGTCGTGGTCGAACGCGGGAATCCGGAACGAGTCGGTTCGGTGGCACGCCTCGCACCCCCGCCCCTCGAACTGGGCGCCGTGGGGATCGCGGGCGGCGTGACACCCGGCGCACGACGCGTCGGAGACGCGGAACGTGGGGACGCCGGTGCCCTCGTCGTGGCAGTCGGCGCACGCCACCGCCGCGTGGGCTCCGTCGAGGACGAAGCCCACCTCGCGCCCGTGACGCGCGGCGTCGTACGTGGTGGGCACCCAGCCCTCCTCCCGGTGGCAACCCGCGCAGTCCCCGCCGTCGGCGTGGCCCACGAAGGCTCCCTGGTGCCGGTCCTGGTGACACGCGGCGCACGCACCCGGCGCCACCACGGGCTTCGGGAAGGCGCCCCTCTCCGTGCCCGGATCGAAACGCACGGCGATGCCCTCCAACGCCGCGGCCGCCTCAACCTCATGGCAGGCGGCGCAGGGCGTCTCGGCGTGGAGCCCCCGGAGCGGGAAGCCCGTGCCGGCGTGATCGAAGGCCTCCGCCAGCCGTCTCGCATCCACCGGGCGCCATCCGGCCATGGAGTGACAGGCTCGGCACTCCGCGGGCATGGCCCCCCGGTGCTCGTCCTCGTGGCAGGAGAGGCACGACGTCGCCTCCGGCGCCGGGAACGCCTTACCCGCCGTGGGCTCGCCGAACGAAAGGTGGATGCCCGATGGGCCCGCGGGGTTCCCGGGGTCGTGGCACGATGCGCACGCCGCCCGGGCGTGGCGTCCCTCCAGGACGAACCCGGTGGCGCGGTGGTCGAAGGTGGCCTCCAGGCGCCGCCGGTCCAGGTCCCTCCAGCCGGTGGTGGCGTGGCATCCGGCGCACGCCCCGGGCATGCCCCCGCGGTGCTGGTCCTCGTGGCAGTCGTCACAGCCGCCGTGGGGGATGCCGGCGTACGCCACCACCGGCTGGCCTCGCCTCCCCGCCGTCGGGGCCGACTCGTGGCAGTCGGCGCAGCGGACGTCCGCGTGCGCGCCGGTGAGAGGGAACGCCGACACGGCGTGGTCGAAGGCGTCCGCGCCCTCCCACCTCCGGGTGTCGTGGCAGTCGGCGCACGGGCGGCCGGCGAACTGGTTCCCGTGGGGCTGCTCCGCTTCGTGACAGGTGGCGCACGCCGTGGAGAGCCCGAGGAAGGTCCGCTCGAGGGCGCCATGCTCGGCCTTGAACGCCCGCACCCCCTCGTCGGCCAGGTTCTCCGGAACGTGGCACGCGCGGCAGCGGGCGTCCACGTGGGCGCCCTCCAGCGCGTACCCCGTGCGCGCGTGGTCGAAGGCCAGCGTGTCCAGGCGCACCAGGGCGAAGTCGGACCCGAAGTGCTCCTTGTGGCAGGTCGCGCACCCCTGGCCCTCCACGGACGCGTGGAAGCCCCTTCCCTCCCCCAGACGCTTCGCCAGAGGCTCGTGGCAGGACAGGCAGAGCGCGGCGGAGATCCCCGGCTTCCGCAGCTCGTGGCACCGGGTGCAGTTGCGGATCCCCTCGACGCCGGCGTGGGGCGCCGACAGCTTCCCCGGAGAGATGAGCTGACCCGAAGCGGTCCGTCCCGTCCCCGAGAGGAGGAGGGCGAGGAGCGTCAGGCCGGCGGCGGCGAAGCTGCGGCGCATGGTCTCAGGACCCTCCCAGGCGGGCCAGGGTCTGGGAGATGCGCGCGCGGAGCGCCCCGTCGGTGGCCACCTCGAGAGCGGCCTCCATGTGCCGCCGCGCCGCCTCCGTGCGGCCCTGGTTGGCCCGCACCGCACCCAGGTCGTACAGGGCCACGGCGTCCTGGGGTGCCGCGTCCACGCGCTCGGACAGGACCTCCGCGGCCTCCTCCCACCGTCCCATCTCACCCAGGGCCGACGCCAGGTCGTAGGTCACCTGGGCGTCCGCCGGGTCGAGCTCGAGGGCCTCGCGGTACCGGGCCACGGCGTCGCCCACCCGGTGGCCGTCGTGGAGGAGGCGGGCCAGCTCCAGCATCGCCCGGCGGTCCCCAGGGGCGTCTTCGAGCCGCGCCTCCAGCTCCTGGACGCGCCGCCGGAACAGCACCGCGACGTCCCCAGTCCCGGCGGTGGCCCCCGGGCGGGAGGTGGCTTCACCGGCCGCCTGCGGGAAGACGCCGTGGGGCAGCTCCTCGCTCCGGCGCGCCCGCCACGCCCCCTGGCTCCGGGCGAACCCCAGCGTCGCCAGCGCGACGCCGGCGAGGAGGACACCCGGAAGGACCAGGCGCGAGGACCGGAGCGGAGTCGGCATCAGAAGACCCACGTGTACCCGAAGAGGATGGACACGGTGACGTGGACCCCCAGGACGAGGAACATCACGATGGCCAGGGGGAGGTGGACCACGTGCCAGTAGCGGAACAGCCGCTGGAAGGGTTGGAGGAGCAGCGCCTGCTGCCGGAGCCTCCGTTGCTCGCCGGCCAGCGCCAGCGCCGGTCCCTGGAGCGCCGCCGGCACCGCCCTGCTCCGCAGGAATCCGCGCAGGTCCCGCAGGGCCCTGCGCTGCCTGAGATCCTCGCGGAGCGCCAGGGCCAGCGCGCCGCCGAGCCCGCCGGAGCGGGGCGGCGCCCCGGCGGGGGCGAGGAGACCTTCCAGGTCCTCCAGGGGAAGGCCCGTCTGGCCGGCGATCGTCTCCATGAGCTCCCGGGCCCGGTCCGCCACGGCGGCCAGCGTCAGGAAGTGACCGTTGATGGTCTTGGGGATGCGCACGTAGACGTAGCGCCCGAAGATCCCGCTGGCCACGACCACCGCCATGCTCCAGAAGGCGATGGACACGAGGCCGCCGAACTTGAAGGAGGTGTGCAGGAGGACGAGGAACGGCCCCAGAGTGCAGAGGAAGATGTGCACCTGCAGCCAGCTCCTCAGCGCGCCGGCCCGGGCCAGGAGCGGCAGTCGTTTCCGGGCGGCGTACCCGACGACCCCCAGCACGATGAGCGCCGTGCCCACGATCCCCATCCCGTGTCCGACGAGGCCGGTGGGCGCGAAGAGGGCCGCCATGTCCGAGTAGGCCCGCTCCTCCAGGGGGAGCAGGTAGTAGTCCAGCCCGGCCACCAGGGCCGACCCGGCGACGCCCAGCCAGACCAGGGTCAGCACGAACGCGAGCAACAACACCTCCAGGGCAGGTTTCCCGTGCCGTTGAGCAAGAGTCGGGCCGCCGCCTGGTGGAAGCCCGAAAAACAAAGCGCCCGACGCATCTCCATGCGTCGGGCAGCACGAAAGGAGGCCGGAGCCCCCCTTCCTGGCAGCTGGGCCATCCGGCTTCGCCGGACCCCTGGCTTTGCGTCCCGCCGTTACCGGCGGTTTGCCCTTTGCAGGTCCATCCAACCTACGGACCCCGTCCGGCGAAACGCAACGACCACGTCGGTTCCTTGCCGCGGCGCCGCACCCCGCCTACCCTGCCCCATCCCGCCGGCCTCCCCTTTGAACCCGGAGCGGTGACCATGCGACGCGCCCTCGCCCCCACCCTCGTCCTCGTCGTCCTCGGCACCCCGGTCGTGGCCCAGCAGTCGGCCTCGATCCGGCTCACGCCCATGGACGTCTTCAACCTGGAGTTCGTCCAGGATCCACAGGTCTCCCCCGACGGGCGGTCCGTCGTCTACGTCCGGCAGTTCTCCGACGTCATGAAGGACCAGAACTTCAGCAACCTGTGGATCGTCGGCTCCGACGGCTCGGGGAACCGGCCCCTCACCACGGGCGACTTCCACGACACCACGCCCCGCTGGTCCCCCGACGGAACGCGCCTGGCCTACATCTCCGACCGCGACGGCACGCCCCAGGTCACCCTGCGCTGGATGGACACGGGGCAGACCGCCACCCTCACCAGCCTCACCGAGCCGCCTTCGGGGCTGGAGTGGTCCCCCGACGGCACCCGCCTCGCCTTCGCCAAGCGCGTCCCCGAGGCGCCCCTGGTCATCGGGACCATGCCCACGCCACCTCCCGGCGCCGAGTGGGCGCCGCCGGCCAAGTACACCGACGACCTGGTCTTCCGCTTCAACGGCGTGGGGGAGATCCCCCCCGGCCCCACCCACCTCTTCGTCCTCCCGGCGGAAGGGGGAACGGCGCGGCAGGTCACCCACGGGGACAACAGCTTCGGAGGCGGCTTCTGGGGGGCCGGGTCCTTCACCTGGGACGCCGACGGGCGGCACCTCCTCGTGACCGCCAACCTGCGCGAGGAGTCGGAGCTGGAGACCAGGGACACGGAGATCTACCGGGTCTCGGTGGCCGACGGGTCCTTCACGGCTCTCACCGACCGCCGCGGCCCGGACAACGGCCCGGCGGTCTCCCCCGACGGCCGCTGGATCGCCTACACCGGGTACGACGACCGATACCAGGGGCACCAGGGCACGCTGCTCTACGTCATGGCCTCCGACGGCTCCGGCGCCCGGAGCATCTCCAGCCACCTGGACCGGAGCATCGAGGGTGTGCGCTGGGCCCCCGACGGCCGGGGCGTCTACGCCACCTTCACCGACCAGGGCGACCCCAAGCTCGCCCTCTTCTCCTTGAGCGGGAGCCACGAGGTGGTGGCCCAGGGCCTGGGCTCGGGGCGCTCGTCGTACTCGGGCGCCGGCTCCTTCTCCGTGGCGTCCGACGGCACGTTGGCCTTCACCGTGAACGGACCCCACCGCCCCGGCGACGTGGCGGTGGCCCGCCGCGGCGGCGCGACCCGGATCGTGACCGACGTCAACGGCGACGTCCTCGGGGGGAAGGAGCTGGGCGCCGTGGAGGAGCTCTGGTGGGCGTCCTCCAAGGATGGCCGCCGCATCCACGGGTGGATCATCACGCCTCCGGGCTTCGATCCCTCCCGGAAATACCCCCTGATCCTCGAGATCCACGGCGGGCCTTTCGCCGCCTACGGCGACGGCTTCGACGTGGAGAAGCAGATGATGGCCGCCGAGGGCTTCGTGGTCCTCTACACCAACCCCCGGGGGAGCACGAGCTACGGAGAGGAGTTCGGGAACCTCATCCACCACGCCTACCCCGGCGACGACTTCTACGACCTGAACTCGGGCGTGGACGCGGTCATCGCCCGGGGGTACGTCGACGAGAGCAACCTCTTCGTCACCGGCGGCAGCGGGGGCGGCGTGCTCACCGCGTGGATGGTGGGGAACACGGACCGCTTCAACGCGGCCCTGGCGTTCTACCCGGTGATCAACTGGTACTCCTTCACCCTCACCGCCGACATGGCGCCGGTGTCGGCGCGCTACTGGTTCCCCGGCATGCCCTGGGACAACGTGGACCACTACGAGAGCCGCTCGCTCCTCTCCGTGGTGGAGAAGGTGAAGACGCCCACGCTCATCATGACCGGCGAGGAGGACTGGCGCACGCCCATGTCCGAGTCGGAGCAGTACTACAAGGCGTTGAAGATGCTGGGCGTGGAGACCGTCCTGGTGCGCGTCCCCGGCGAAGCCCACGGGATCTGGGGGCGCCCGAGCCACGGCATCTCGAAGATGACCACGCTCAAGGGCTGGTTCGATCGGTACCGCAAGCCACAGCGGCCCGTGAGCTAGCGGGTCCCTCCCGCCGGCGGCAGGACGAGGTCCCGGACGGCCCACCCGCCCTCCGGGACCTCCACCTCCACGGGCGCGGAGACGCGGTCCCCCAGGCGCGCCTCCACCACCAGGGGGCCCGGCGCCGGGGTGCCGCAGAGCCAGTAGCGGCCGGCGGCGTCGCTCACCGCCGTTGGGGCGCCGCCCGCGGGGCCCCCGGCGGAGAGGGCCGTGACCACCGCCCCCGCCACCCCGCCGCCGCCCTGGGTGACGATACCCACCACCAGGGCCCGGTCCCGGCAACGCGAGGCCAGCACGGTGCCCAGGGAAGGCCCCGCAAGGTCCACCCCCATGATCGAGTCGGGGAGCACCATGACCTCCCGTGCCCGCGGGTGGGCGCCCATCTCGTCGAGGTCGGGGTGGCTGAAGCCCACCCGGTAGGTACCGGGGGCCACGTCCAGGATGGCGAAAAGCCCCTCCGCGTCGGAGCGCGTCACCCGCGACCTGCTGCCCAACGTCACCTCGGCGCCGGCCAGGGGCCGCCCGGCGACGCTGTCCCAGACCACACCCCGCAGGCCTCCCCACGGGACGTCGGCCCGCCAGGACACCTGGTCGCCGGTGGCGGCGATGACCTCGCTCCCCTGCTCCTGGACCGCCTCCACCACCACCCGCTCCCGCCACTGGCCGGCCACGAGCTGGCGGGCGAGCCCCAGGAGGGGGGCGCGGATGTACCAGTCACGCACGATCCAGCGCCCGTCGGACAGCTCGGCGAAGCGCACCTCACCCCGGGCCACGTCGGCCCCCGGCCGACGCCCCAGGCCGGTGTACGAGAACGCCACCCGCTCCAGCCGAGCCGTGGCCCGGTCCGCCCAGAGCACGCCGGTGATGTCCGGGTTCCGCCCGCCCACGGGCTCGAACTCCAATCCCACCAGGCCGGGCTCGGCCTCGGGGCCGTCGACGATGCGGAAGCAATGGGTCTCCAGGAACGCGTCGGACAGGAGGACGGTGGCGTCGGGCCCGTAGTGGTAGATGAACGGGTCCTCTCGGCGGACGTACCCGCCCTCCGCCAGGTCCTCCGGGGGGAGGGTGCGCACCGAATTCCCTCCATACAGCGTCGCCCCGCGCCGGTCCCCTTCCCTCAGGCGCTCCCCCGTCGCGTCCAGGGTGAGGGTGCGTTGCACCACCTGGAACTGGAGGCCGGCCTCCCGCTCCGTCCAGAGGGCGGCGTCCAGGGCCTTGCGGATCTCGCCCCAGAGAGCCTGGGTCGCCCCCTCCGCGTCGCTCCTCAGCGAGCAGCGGCGGCGTCCGGCGGACACGTCCAGGCCCTCCAGGCGAACGGGCCGGGCACCGATGGCCACGTCGTAGGTGACGCTGGCGTCCGGACCCAGGGCCACGGGCCCGGCGGTGGCCTCCTCGAAGCCGATGCGCTCCACCCTCAGGCCGAAGATCCCCGGCGCCGGGGCCCGGAGGCGGAATCGGCCGTCGGCGGCGGTGAGGAAGAGGCGTCCCGTCCAGACTCCCCCCGGGTCCATGAGGCGGACCATGGCTCCGGTGACGGGCTGGCGCGTGCCCGCGTCCACGACCGTCCCCACCACCGTCTGGGCGGACAGCCCCGCCGGGGCGAGGAAGAGCGCGAGAAGGGCGGTCCGGAGCCGGATCACGGGTCGAGGGGTGGAAGGGAACGCTTCTCCAATGTACGACGGCGGAGCCCCGCGCGTTCTCCCCCCGGTGTAACGAAGGGCGGGCCCCCGTCGGGGACCCGCCCTCGTCGAGCCTGCCGCGCCCTCGCCGGAGGGCGCTCGGACTAGTGGTTCGCCTCCTCCTGCTCCTTCTTCTTCTCCTCGGCGATCTTCTGCGCCAGATGGTCGGGCACGGGCTCGTACCCGGCGAGCTGCCGGGTGTGGGCCGCGCGGCCCTGGGTCATGGAGCGGAGGAACGACGCGTACTTGTACAGCTCCGACTCGGGCACCATGGCCTTGATGACCGTGCGCCCGTTCTGCGGGTCCATGCCCTGCACGCGGCCACGACGGGACGTCAGGTCGCCCATGATGTCGCCCACGTACTCGTCGGGGGTGGCCACGGACACCTCCACCACCGGCTCGAGGAGGATGGGCCGGCACTTCTCGGCCACGCTCCGGAAGGCCAGGGAGCCCGCCAGCTTGAACGCGATGTCGGAGGAGTCCACGGAGTGGTACGAGCCGTCGAAGCACTCCGCGGAGAAATCCACCAGCGGGAAGCCCGCAACCACGCCGCGGCCCGCCGCTTCCTGGATGCCGCGGTCCACGGAGGGGAGGTACTTGCCGGGGATGACGCCACCCTTGATGGAGTCCACGAACTCGTAGCCGGTGCCGCGCGGCTTGGGTGCCAGGCGGATCCAGCAGTCGCCGAACTGGCCCCGGCCGCCCGACTGCTTCTTGTGGCGTCCCTGCCCTTCGGCCTTCGCGGTGATGGTCTCCCGGTACGCGATGCGGGGCTGCTCGGTCTCGACCTTGACGCCGTACTTGCGGGCCATGCGCTCGAACTGGACGTCGAGGTGCAGCTCGCCCACGCCCCGGGCGATGGTCTGGTGGAGCTCGCCGTTGAAGGCCGCGGAGAACGTCGGGTCCTCCTCGTGGAGCTTCGGAAGCACCTCGCCCAGCTTGTCCTCGTCGGCGCGGGTCGCGCCGCGGATGGCGATGGCGATGTCGGCCTTGGGGAACTCGATCCTCTCCAGGACGACGGGCCTGTCCTTGTAGCAGAGCGTGTCGTTGGTGTGGGTATGCTTGAGCTTGGCCACGACGCCGATGTCGCCCGCGTGGAGCGTCGGCACCTCCAGCCGCTCCTTGCCCAGCGAGATGCTCAGGTGGTTGAGCTTCTCGTTGGCCCCGTCGGAGGCGTTCACCACCTCCATGCCGTTGGTGATCTTCCCGGAGAAGACCCGGAAGTAGGACAGCTCGCCCACGTGGGGCTCGGCCGCGGTCTTGAAGACGAGCGCCGCCAGCGTGTCGTCGTCGGTGGCGGGGACCTCGATCTCCTGGTCCAGCCCGGAGCGCCTCGCCTTCTCCGGCATGGACTCGGCCGGTGACGGACACAGCTCGACGATCTTCCGCAGGAGCGCCCGCATGCCGTAGGTCAGCGGGGCGGAGCCGCAGAAGACGGGAAAGACCTCGCCCTTGGCCATGCCGCGGGCCATGGCGTCGATGACCTCCTCACGGGAGATGTGGCCGCCCTCCAGGTACTTCTCGATGAGCTTCTCGTCGGTGGTGGCCAGCGTCTCCTGGAGCTCGGTCTCCCACTGGGCCTCCTTCTCCTTGTACTCGGCCGGGATGTCGGTCTCGTCGTAGTCGCCGTCGACCGTGTCCTTCTTGTAGAGGTGGGTCTTCTCGGAGAAGAGGTTGATGATCCCGTGGAAGTCGGCTCCCTGGCCCACGGGGATCTCCACCGGCAGCGCCTTGTCCGACAGGCGGCTCTTGATCTGGCGGAAGACGCCCTCGAAGTCGGCGTGCTCCTTGTCCATCATGGAGACGAAGAAGATCCGGGGGATTCCCCGGGCCTCGCAGTACTCCCACACCCGCTCCGTGCCCACCTCCACGCCGGAGGTGGCGCTCACCACGATGATGGCGGCGTCCGCGACGCGGACGGCGGAGAGGGCCTCGCCGGTGAAGTCGAGGTATCCCGGCGTGTCCAGGAGGTTGATCTTGGTGTCCAGGTACTCGGCGTAGGCCGGCGTCAGCTGGATGCTGATCTGGTGCGCCTGTTCCTCGGGGGTGTGCATCGTGAGGGCCGATCCGTCCTCCACTTTCCCGTGGCGCTTGGAGGTGCCCGACACGAAGCACATGGCGTCAATGAGGCTGGTCTTCCCCGAACTTCCGTGGCCAAGGACCGCAACGTTGCGGATGCGGTCCGTGGCATACTCCTTGGCCGATGCCATCCTGTTCTCCTTCGATGCATCGAGGCCCGCCGCCGCCGGTTTCGAGCCCGGCGAAAGAGGGCCCCGCTGAATACCTGCTGGGCATCGGGATCGTAGACGGCACCCCGGGGGGACGCAAGCGGGAAATCCCCTACAGGCCGGCCCCCCTCGGCCTCCCCCCTTAACCTCCCTGCGGGTCCGCGCTCCCGTCCCCCGGCGGCACCGGGACGACCCCGCCTTCCGCGGCCGCCTCCACCGCCGCCGCCATCACCTCGGGCCACTGGTCGCCGTAGAGCACGGGGCCGCACTCGTTGCAGATGCCGTGACTGAACATGGCGTCCGACCGGCTCGAAACGTACTTCTCCACCGACTCCCAGAACCCCTGGTCGTCGCGGACCTTCTTGCACCGCGCGCAGATGGGGATGAGTCCCTTCAGGGTACGCACCTCCGAGAGGGCCTCCCGGAGCCCCCGGTTGGCCTCCTCGAGCTGGGTCTCCCTGCCGCGGCCAATCCGGTTGAACGCCACCAGCGTCGCGACCAGGAGCACCGACACCAGCAGGAGCGCGCTCCCCAGGAGGACCACCGCCCGCTGGCGGGCCAGGAGCAGCTCCTGCTCCCGCTGCGCCTCCCTGAGGCGGCGGTTCTCTTCGGCCTGGCGGAGTGCCACCGACCGGAACTCGATGGCGGAGACCTGCTGTTCTCCGCTCTGCGTCTGGACGGAGTCGCGCAGCGCACGGTGGGCCGCGTAGTACCCCAGCGCGGTCTCCAGCCTACCCCTCTCCCGTTCCACCTCGGAGAGGGCCCGGAGCGCCTGGAGGCGCTGCGTTCGCTGGCCCGACGCCCTGCTCAGCGCGAGGGCCCGCTCCAGCGTTGCGGCGGCCCGAGCGCCCGCGCCGGAGGCACGGTACGCCGTGGCCAGGTCCAGCAGCCCCGCCACCTGCCGTCCGCCGCGGGCGTTCTCCGGTGCCCCGTCGAAGAGTTGCTCGAGGAGCGCCACGGCGCCTCCGGGGTCGCCCTCCTCGATGCGGACGAGGGCGAGCCCCCGCGTGTTCAGCCCCCAGCCGCTGCGTACCGCCGCGCTGTCCAGGCCCGAGGCGGGGTCCTGGTAGATCCCCAGGGAGGCCTCCAGGTCGCCGCGCGCCCCCGCCACGTCCCCGGCGGAGAGCCGGACCATGGCACGCACATGGCGGGCGTAGCCGCGCACGAACGCATCCCCCGCCTCGTCGGCGACCACCACCGCCTCGTCCAGGGCTCCCAGCGCCCGGTCGGACAGGGTCCAATCGCCGTAGACCCGCCCGATGTTGGTGAGGACCAGCGCCACACCCCGCGTGTCACCCACGGCGCGCCGCAGGGAGAGCGCCTGGAGGTATGCTTCGAGGGCGGGCTGGAGGTTGCCCCACTGGTACTGCGTGGCGCCCAGGTTGTTGTACACCCGTCCCAACGCCGCCGAGTCGGCCAGGGAGGTCCAGAGCGCCCGCGCCCGGTTCAGGTGGACGAGGGCGCTGTCGAAGCGGGCCCCGTCCCAGTGGAGGAGGCCCAGGGCGTTGTGCGCCGCCGCCAACGCCGCCGAGTCCCCCACGGACGCGCTCCGTTCGATGGTGGCACGGAGGGTGTCGGCGGGGGTGGGGCCCTCCTGCAGCGATCGGCCCCTCGGCGAGGCCGGCCCGGGAAGAGCCAGAATCAGACACGCGGCGAGGCCCGCAGGCCGTAACGGCCTCCACCACGGGAGATACGGGGGCAGGCGCACTACCACATGCTCCACGGTTGGACCCGAGCCACTTCGGTCGGGCAAGCCCGACGGCATCGGCGGAGGGGCGCCGCCGGGTCTGGGACCCCTGAAGCTATGCGGGGGCCCCGTCCGGCGAAACGCCCCCGGCGGCCCTGCGGCCTACCTCCGGGGGGAGAACGCCCGCGCCACCATGTCGTCGTCGAAGAAGCCCGTCTCCCCGCTCACCGCGTAACGGTAGAGCGCCGCCGTGTAGATGCCCTTGAGGGCCGAGGCCAGGAGCGCCAGGAACACGAAGCCGAGCACGGCGACGGCCACCGCCGCCAGCACCAGCGCGGGCGAGATCTGCGCCATGACGACGATGACCAGGACGCTCACCAGGCCCCACGACAGCCCGGCCATGACCATGGCCCAACCCATGCCGAAGTTCCCGGCCACCTGCTCGCCCCAGGTCTTCTTGAACAAGGCAGCCGACTCCTTCACGGCGTCGATGGGGCCCACGTCCCGCGTCACCAGCACCGGCACCGCGAGGTAGGTGGCCAGCGTCCACGCCATGCCCACGAGCCCCACCACGATCCTGCCGACGATGCCCGAGCGCTCCGAGATGGCCCGGAGGACCATGCCCACTGTGGCCGCCACCGCCGCGTATCCCACGATGGCGCCCATGCGCTTGGAGGCGATGGCCAGGCCGTCGGAGACGGTGGGATCGCCGCCGTCCAGCCGGATGAGGGCCGCGCCCACCAGCGCAGAGTTGAAGAAGAACATGACGGTGTACAGGACCAGGTAGTACGCGAAGCCGAGGGCGTACCCCAGGTACGAGCCGTCCTCCCGCGCCAGCACCTCGAGGCCGCCCAGCGCCACCACGGGCACGAAGAATGAGGCGGTGACCAGGACCGTGGCGATCCCCGAAAGGAGGGGGAACACCATGAGCTCCTTGTCCAGCCTGAGGACGTCGGCACTGGCCTTCACGAGGGTCCAGCTGTTGGAGAGTCGGCCTGCCATGCTTCCTCCGTTGGGAGCTGTCGGTCCGTATGTGTGTTCCGCCATCACGCGACGAGGGGAGGGGCCCGGCTCCTCCCGCGCCCCTCCCCTCTACGTAAGGCCCGACCCCTTCCTTCGAAAGGGCCCCCGTGGCGGCCTTCGCCTACCGCCCCCGGTCCGCCTCCCGCTCCGTGCTCACGAGCCGCCCCGTGCGGAGCTCCAGCACCAGGCGGTCCAGGTCGTACACGTGGTCCAGCGCCGCCAGGATGGCCCGGATGTCCACCGTCACCGACCGGTTCAGCTCGGGCAGGTAGATGTAGTCACCGGGGAGGCTCTCGATGTTGCCGTCGAACACCACGCCCACCACCTCCAGCTCCCGGTCCAGCACCGGCGAGCCCGAGTTGCCGCCGATGATGTCGGCGGTGGACACGAAGTTGAGCGGCGTGCCCAGGTCCAGTCCGGAGGGAGGCGCGGCCCAGCGGTCCGGCACCACCCACTCCTCCCGACCGGGGAAGGAGAAATGGCGATCGTAGAACCCGTAGAAGGTGGTGAACCAGGGGGCTTCCGTGCCGTTGTAGTCGTAGCCGGCCACCACACCATCGGCGATGCGCAGCGAGAAGGTGGCGTCGGGGGGCACGTCGGTGCCGTACACCTCGAAGCGCGCCCGCCCCAGTTCGGCGGCGATCTCCTCCTCCTCCGGGAAGAGCCCTCCCACCGACTGCTGGAACTGGATGAAGCGCGGCAGGTACGCGCGCACCACCTGCAGGGCAGGGTCGGTCATCTGGACCTCGCCGGCCTCCACCGCCTCGACGGCCCGCGCCGAGTCGGCCAGGAGGCTCGCCGCCACCACCGCGGCCGCCGCGTCCGCGGGGGTGCGCCCGCCAAGGACCGCCGTCGCGATGTCCGAATCGGCTCCGAAGCGCTCGATGAAGTCCTGGAAGCGCGCCGCCATGAGTCCGGCGTTGAGGTCGGGGTGTTGCTGGGGCACGCCCCTCAGCTCCTCCATGAGCTCCTCCAGCTGCTCCGGCGGAGCTCCGCCCATGCGGGCGTTGATCACCTGGAAGGCGATGAGCGCCCGGTACAGCGTGGACGACTCCATGGCGGCGCTGGTCATGGCCAGGAACGCCCCGAAGCCCGCGGCTTGGGCCTTCTTCTGCTCCTGCAGGTCGGCCATGCGCTCGATGAGGTCGCCGTAGCGTTCCTCCAGTGCCGGGTCCGCGTCGATGGCCTCCTGGAAGCGGCGCTCCGTGTCCGTGCGCCGTGCGATGATCACCGGGTCCTCCAGGCCGCGCACCTGGCCCGAGTACGCCTTCTCCGAGTTGCTCAGGCCGAAGTACTCGTTGCGCAGGTCGCGCTCCGCCGCCTCGTCGGGGTGCGTCCTGATGAAGTCGTCCAGGACCTTCATGCGCGAGCGGAGGAGGTCCACCACGGACCGGTCGCTCACGTCCCTGCGGAACTCCAGCTCGGCCACCGTCTGCAGGCGGCTGGTGGAGCCCGGGTTCCCCACGATGAAGATGGCGTCGCCCTCCTGGAGGCCGTCGTCGTCCACGGGGAAGTAGACGTCGGTGCGGAGGGGGTTGCCTTCGGCGTCGTAGATGCGGAAGAGGGAGAAGTCCAGGTTGTAGCGGGGGTACGTGAAGTTGTCCGGGTCGCCGCCGAAGAACCCGATCTGCACCTCCGGCGCCATGACCAGCTTCGCGTTGGTGTAGCGGCGGAAGACGTAGGCGGAGGTGCGTCCCCCGTTGTACAGGGAGACCATCTCCACCACCATGCCCGCACCTTCGCCCCCGCGCTCCTCCAGGAGGCGCGTCTCGATCTCCTCCAGGACCCGCTCCCGTGTGTCGGCGCGCTCACCCGGGGAGACCGCGTCCACCGCGGCGTTCACCTCGTCGGTGACGTCCACGATCTCGATGAGCTGGTCGGCCTCGAACTCCTCGACGGCCCGCTCGTCGGCCAGGTCCCTGGCGTAGAAGCCGTCGTCCAGGAGGTTCTCACCCTCGCGCTGCACCTGGGTGACGAACTCCCGCGCGCAGTGGTGGTTGGTGAGGACCAGCCCGTTGGGGGACACGAAGGAGGCCGAGCAGGAGGGGATGCGGAGCGCCCCGAGCTGCGCCTTCTCGAACCAGCCGGCGTCGGGGCGGAAGCCGTACGTCTCGGCGAAGTACTCCACCGGGGGGAACTCGAAGGTCCACATCTTCCCCTGGTCGAAGCGCCCGGCCCGCACCGTGTCCAGGTCCACGCCGTAGACCAGGGGAGGCGCCATCTGCCCCGGCTCCTCGTCGGTCCGTACCGGGATCCCCTCGACCGGGGGCCGCTCGACGGGCCCCGCGGGCGAAGGCGAGGGAGGGGCGGCGGGGGTCGTGCCTCCGCACGCGGTGAGGACGGCGGCGAGGCCCGTCGCGACGAGGTTCTGGTAGCTCCGCATGGCACGCTTCCCACTGGGGTCCGTTGGATACCGGGATCCGGCGTTGCCCGTTGAGCCGTCTGGGACGCCGGGGTCCGGAAAACTCGCGCCCGGGGGTGCGGGGAACAAGGCAAACGACGGAGAGCCCACCGGCGAGGAAACATGCAAGTGATTGTGGTGTAATCACTTCGAATGGCACCCCTTTCCCGAGCAGGAGGAACCCTCATCGCTCAGCAAGAACCGAGAGTCAACGACAGGATCCGCATCAGCCCCGTCCGCCTCATCGGCGCCGACGGCGAGCAGATGGGCGTGGTGGCCCTCACTCGCGCCCAGGAGGAGGCCACCGAAGTCGGTCTCGACCTGGTGGAGGTGGCCCCCCAGGCGCGCCCGCCCGTGGTCCGCCTCATGGACTACGGCAAGTACCGGTACGACCAGCAGAAGAAGGCCCGCGAGGCCCGCAGGAACCAGCACCAGACGTCCCTCAAGGAGGTCCAGCTCCGCCCCCGCACCGACGACCACGACTTCGAGACCAAGCTCAAGCGTGCCCGCCGGTTCCTGAAGGAGGGGAACCTGGTGAAGGTGGTCCTGCGCTTCCGCGGACGGGAGCTGCGTCGCCCCGAGGTGGGCTTCGCGACGCTGGAGAGGATGATCGAGGCCACCGACGACCTCTCCCGGGTGGAGCACCGCACCCAGAACGTGGAGGGGCGGCGGCTCATCGCGGTGCTCGAGCCCGCGCCCAACGGCTGAGGGGCCGGGAGCCGAGCGGCACCAGGGGGCGGGGGGCCGCCGGGCACATCCCCGGCGGCCCCCCTTCCTCACCGCTCCCGGTAGACCGTCGCCTTCAGGATGTCCTCCAGGAGGCACCACTTGGTGAAGGACGACTGCATCAGGTTCACGCCCACGAAGGCCGTGAACAGGAACCACCAGGGGCTCACCCACCAGCCCAGGGCCAGCGAGGCGAGCACGAACGTGCCGGCGATGAGCCGGATCGTGTGATCGAGCGTCATGCTCACGCCCTCCCCGACTCGGCCGGGGCCGCGGACGCCACCGACTTCTCCACGTCCATCTGCCAGGCGTGGATGGGATGGCTGCGGTCCTTGCACTTGTCGCACGCCGCCACCGCCGCGGTGAGCTCGTCGGCCTTCGCCGCCGGTACGAACGCCAGCGCCATGCGGGACCGGTAGGGCGCCACGGTCCCGTACCACCCGGCGGTGCCGCGGCCGTGGCCTTCCACGGGCAGCTCGCTGTAGGCCACCACCTCGTGCTGGGCCAGGAGCCGCTCCACCTGGGGGCCGTCGTCTTCCAGGTACATCAGGATGACCAGTTTCATGGTTCGCCTCCTCAGGCGTCGGCGCCGACCAGCGCCGGCTCGGGGTCGGGGGACGCGGACACGAGCTGGGCGAGGTCGCCGTCGGAGAGGCCTTCCTCCTCCTCCCAGCCCCGCTTCAGCAGGAAGTAGATGCCCGGCACCACCAGCAGGGAGAGGACGGTGCTCGCCACCGAACCGGCGATGAGCGCCACGGCCAGGCCCTGAAAGATGGGGTCGAACAGGATCACGAACGCGCCGATGACCACCGCCGCCGCCGTTATGACGATGGGCCGCGTGCGCACGGCGCCGGCCTCGATGATGGCCTTCTTGAGGGGTACGCCGGCCTCGATGCGGGCCTCCAGGTAGTCGATGAGGAGGATCCCGTTGCGCACCATGATCCCCGCCAGGGCGATCATGCCGATCATGGACGTGGCGGTGAAGAAGGCCCCCACGAGAAGGTGCCCCGGCGCGATGCCGATGAGCGTGAGGGGGATGGCCATCATCATGACCAGCGGCGTGACGAAGGAGCCGAACCACGCCACGATGAGGACGTAGATCAGCACCAGCGCGCCGGCGAAGGCCACGCCCAGGTCGCGGAACACCTCGTAGGTGATCTGCCACTCCCCGTCCCACTTCATCACCGGGCGCTCCGTCACCGCCGGCTCCCGGGCGAAGAGGCGGCCCAGCGACTCGCCCCCGGTGACCTGGATCTCGTCCAGCGCGTCCTTCATGTCGAGGATGGCGTAGACGGGGCTCTCCTCGCCCCCCGCCACCTCGCCCATGACGTAGACCACCGGCTTGCCGTTCTTCCGGTCCACCACCTGCGGGCGGATGGTCTCGGTCTCCCGGACCAGCTCGCCCGCGGGAACCATGGCGCCCGCGCGCGACCCCACGTGGAGGCTCCCCAGGCGGTCGATGCCGCTCCGGTCCGCCTCGCCCACCCGCACCCGCACGGGCACGGGGTCACGGGACTCGGGCACCGAGAGGTGCCCCACCACCTGCCCCGCCAGCGCCAGCCGCAGCGCCCCCACCACCTGCTCCTTGGCCACGCCGGAGAGCGCCGCCTTCTCGGCGTCCACCTCCAGGCGCGTCTCGGGCTGGGGCGCGTTCAGCGACCAGTCCACGTCCACCACGCCCGGCTGGGCCTGGAAGCGCTCCATGACCTGCCGGGCCACGTCCACGCGCTCGGCCTCGTCGTCGCCGTAGATCTCCGCCACCAGCGTGGAGAGCACCGGCGGCCCCGGAGGGACCTCCACCACCTTGGCGCTTGCCCCGGTTCCGGAGCGGGCCACGATTCCCTCGACGATGGGCCGCAGCGCCAGCGCCACGTCGTGGCTCTGGGCCTTCCGCTCGCCCTTGTCCACCAGGTTCACCTGCAGGTCGGCCATGTGGGCCGCCTGGCGCAGGTAGTAGTGGCGGATCATGCCGTTGAAGTTGAAGGGCGCCGCGGTGCCCGCGTAGAGCTGAACGTCGGCCACCTCGGCCACGCCGCCCACGGCGCGGCCCACGTCGGAGGCCAGCGCCAACGTGGTCTCCAGCGGCGTCCCCTCGGGGAGGTCCAGGATGATCTGCACCTCGTTCTTGTCGTCGAAGGGGAGCATCTTCACCTGCACCGAGCGCGTGAGGAACATGGCGCCGGCGCCGAGGAGCAGGAGCCCCACCGCGGCCAGCGCGCCCATCATGGCGCCCGGCCGGGCCAGCAGCGGCCGCATGACCCTCTCGTACGTCCGGTAGATGGCCGTCTTCTCCAGGACGTACTCCTCGTCGTCGTGGCCGTGTCCGCTCCCCAGGAGCCGGAAGGCCAGCCAGGGCGTGACGATGAGCGCCACCGCCAGGGAGAAGAGCATGGCCACCGTGGCGCCCACGGGCATGGGGCTCATGTACGGCCCCATGAGGCCGCTCACGAAGAGCATGGGAAGCACGGCCGCGATGACCGTGAGCGTGGCCAGGATGGTGGGGTTGCCCACCTCGTCCACGGCGGCGATGGAGGCGGCCCGCAGGGGTCGGTCCTTCATCTTGAAGTGTCGCTCCATGTTCTCCGCCACGATGATGGAGTCGTCCACCACGATCCCCGTGACGAAGATGAGCGCGAAGAGCGTCACCCGGTTCAGCGTGTACCCGAAGATCTGGTACACGAAGAGCGTGAGCGCGAAGGTGAGCGGCACGGAGACCATGACCACCACCGCGGCCCGCCACCCCATGGTGAGCCAGATGACCAGGCCCACCGAGAGGACCGCCAGCGCCAGGTGCTCCTGCAGCGTGAGCACCTTGTGGCGGGCGGTCTCCCCGTAGTTGCGCGTGACCTGCACCGTCACGTCCTCGGGGACGATGCGCCCGTGGAGCTCGTCCAGCCTGTGCTCCAGCGCGCGGCCCACCTCCGTCGCGTCGGCGCCGGGGCGCTTGGACACCGCCAGCGTGACCATGGGGACCCAGTCCCCACCCGCCTCGGCGTGAAAGGTGTACTGCGTGACCTCCCCGGGGCCGTCCACCACGGTGGCGACGTCCCGGACCTGGATGAGCGCGCCCTGGCGCACGTCGAGGACCACGTTGCCCACGTCCTCGGCGTCGGACAGGAAGGTGCCGGTGGTGACGCGCACCACGCGGTCGTCGTACGTGAAGGTGCCCGCCTCGGCCTCCACGTTCTCGCCGGCCAGGCGCTGGGCCACCTGCAGCGGGTCGATTCCGTACGTCGCCAGGCGCTCCGGGTCCAGCTCCACCCGGATCTCCCGGGGGTAGCCACCCACCACCTGCACGTCACGGACGTCGGGCACCGCCGCCAGCTCCACGCGCGCCTCCTCGGCCAGCGTGCGGAGCTGTCCGCCGTCCAGGCCGCCCCCCCGGAGCGACGCGGTGAAGAACGGCACGTCGTCGATGGTCACCGTCTTCACCAGCGGGAACATGAGCCCCGGAGGCATCCGGTCCATGTACTTCATGAGCGTGGAGTAGAGCTTGACCATGCTCTCCTCCATGTCGAGCCCCACCTCGTAGCGCACGGTGACCAGCCCGAAGCCCGGCTCGGCGTGGCTGTAGACGTACTCCACGCCCTCGATGCCCGTGAGGACGTTCTCCAGCGGCACCAGGACCCGGTTCTCCACCTCCTGGGGCGTGGCCCCGGGAAGCGGGAGGTACAGGTCCGCCAGGGGCACGATGATCTGGGGCTCCTCCTCGCTTGGCATGGTGGACACCGTCCACGCCCCCACGCCCAGCGCCGCCGCCATGAGGAGCGGCGTCAGCTTGGACTGGAGGAACATGCCCGCGAGGCGCCCGGCGATGTTCTCCTTCACTGGGCCACCTCCGTGCCGATGGCGGCACCCACGGGGGCCCACGACAGCGCCCACGACTCGCCACGAGCCGTGCCCACCGCGCGCCCGTCGAAGAGGTCGGCGCCGGGGCGCCGCACCACCGTCAGCTCGCCGGCGGGGCCCGCCAGGAGCTCCACGGCGCCGTCACGACGCTGCCCGAGGCGCACCCAGCGGAGGCGCAGCGTGTCGGCCTCGACGGAGAACACGCCGGTGAGCTGGCCCCGGTCCACCACCGCGTCGGCGGGGATCCAGCGGGGACCCTGCCCCACCTCGGACAGCTCCACCCGGGCGTAGGCGCCGGGCACCACGCCCGCGGGGGCCCCGTCCAGGGCGGCCTCCACGCGGAAGGTGCGGCTCGCGCCACCCAGCGCCGGCACGACGCGGGTCACCCGGGCGGAAAGGGGCGCCGCGGCGCCTTCCACCCGCACCGTCACCACGTTCCCCGCGGCCACCGTCCCCGACCGCTGGGCGGGCAGGTCGGCCACCACCTTCAGGGCGCCGGGGGCCACGACAACGAAGAGCGGGTGTCCCGGGAGCGCCAGGTCGCCGGCGTCAACGAAGCGGTGGGTGACCACCCCGTCGAAGGGGGCCCGCACCACCGCGTACGCCTCCTGGGCCTCGGCCTCCGCCAGCATGGCCCCCGCCGCCTCCAGCGCCGCGGTGGCCTGATCCAGCTCGTGCCGGGAGGCGGCACCGTCGCGCGCCAGGTTCTCCACCCTGCGGTGGGAGGTCCGGGCCAGCTCCTCCTGGGCCCGCGCCGCCGCCACCCGGGCGGCGATGTCGATGGCGTCCAGCTCCACCAGGGGCTGGCCCGCCCGGACCCGCGCCCCCACGTCCACCAGGACGCGCTTCACGGTCCCGCTCATGCGCGTGGCGATCTCCGCCGTGCGCTCCGACGTCACCGACGCCGGGAAGCTCTCCACGGCGGGCGCGCGCAGCGCGGCGGACACGGTCACTTCCACGGGCTCGGCGGCCCGCGGTACCCGACCGGGCTCCTCCGCTCCGCAGGCGGCCAGGCCCAGCGCGGTCGTCAACAGAACAAGTCGCTTCATCGGTCGAATCCCCCGGTCATGCCTTCGTTGGTGTCGGTGTCGGTAACGGTGTCGTCGGTGCCGCCTGCCGGCGTCAGGAACGCGAGGCGGGCGGCGGCCAGGTGCAGCCCCAGCCGGGCGTTCACGGCCTGCATGGACAGGGCGGCGGCCTGCGCCTCCACGCCCAGAAGGTCGGCGGTGGTGATGAGCCCTTCCTCGAAACGGCGGCGCATGAGGCGCGCGGCTTCGGCGGCAGCGTCGGAAGCCGCCTGCGCCGCTGCCGCTCCCTGTCGGGCGGCGTCCACGGCGCGCTCGGCCTCGGCCACCTGGGCCTGGGCCTCCCGCACCCTCAGCTCGTGATCCCGGGCCGCGGCATCGCGCATGGCCGCCGCCGCACGCTCCTGCGACCGGATGGCGAAGCCCGTGAAGAGGGGCACGCGCACCTGGAAGCCCACCGTCCAATCCTCTTCAGCCCCCGAGAACGCACGGTGGGAATGGGTGGCCAGGCGCGCGAAGCCCTCCACGCGGGGAAGCCGGGCCCGGCGCACCTGGGCGAAGCGCGCGTCGGCGGCCCGGACCATGGCCGCGGAGGCCAGCACGTCGGGCCGGGACTCCAGGTCGCCGGAGCCCGCTGGAGCCTGCGGGAACGTGGAGTCGGTGGGCACCGGCACCTGTCCCACGGGCCATCCCAGCGCCACCGCCAGACGGTCCCGGGCGTCGGCGAGGCCGCGTCGCGCGTCGATCTCGGCGGCGCGGGCGCCCTCGAGGGCGGCCTGCGCCTGCAGGACATCGGCGTCCGTCAGCATGCCCTCGTCCCTGCGCAGCCCCGAGACCCGGGCGTTGGCCTCCGCGGAAACGCGCGCCGCCGTGGCGGCGACCAGGCGCTCCCGCGCCCCCACCGCCTCCATGTAGCGCGCCTCGGCCCGGAAGCCGGCGGCACGGGTCGCCCACTCGGCGCCCAGCCCCGCCGCGTCCGCCTCCGCGGCGGCGGCCCGGTAGGCCGCGTCGGCGGAGAAGTCCAGGGGCGCCCACAGGGCGCCCACCGCCCCGCTCCAATCCGTGAGGGGGTCGGGGTGGTTCAGCCCCGCCGGGTCGAAGTCGGCCTGGGAGAAGCGGCCCTGCCGGAGCCTGCCCCCGAACGCCGCCACCGGGTCGTCGGAGCGGACGGCGCCGGCTTCCAGGCCCACCGTGGGCCACCAGAAGGAGCCCGCCGCCTTCTTCCCGTTCTCCGCGGCGCGTGCCCGGGCCCGGGCGGCCAGGACGTCCTGGCTCCCCGCGCGGGCCTGCGCCACCGCCTCGGCCAGCGACACCGGGCGCTCCTGACCGGCGGCGGGAAGGGCCGCAACCAGGAGGCCGAGAAGCAGAAGGCCAGAAATCTTGTTATTCATATTTCCATATGTTTAAGGACCGAGAAAAGCCGCCCGCCGGGGCGGCCCGTTCTTCTCCAGTTGTCGGCGCGCTCAGCAGTTCGCGTTGCGCACGCAGTCCAGCACCTTCAGCGCCCGCTCGTCCCCGATGCTGTAGTACACGTGGACGCCGTCCTTCCGGCGCTGGAGGATCCCCTTGTCCCACATGGTGGTGAGGTGCTGTGACGCCACCGCCTGCTCCACCTCCAGGGCCTCGTAGATCTCCGTCACCGTCGCCTCCCCGCCCTTCTCCAGGACGTCGAGGATCCGGAGGCGCAGCGGGTGCCCCAGGCAGCGGAGGATGTGGGCCGTGCCCTCCACCGCCTCCTCGGGCAGGATCTCACGCATCTTCGTGCTCATGCCGCCTCCGCCTTGGGGTCAATGACATAGGGATATTACAATGTTTTGATTTGGTGTCAACTCCTGGGTGCGCGTTGGGGTACGGGCGACCGGCGGCCCCCTCCCCCGCGGGAATCGCGCGGACGCGCTCTTGGGTACGGGCGACCGGCGGCACCCTCCCCCGCGGGAATCGCGCGGCGCGTTGGGGTACGGGCGACCGGCGGCACCCTCCCCCGCGGGAATCGCGCGGCGCGTTGGGGTACGGGCGACCGGCGGCACCCTCCCCCGCGGGAATCGCGCGGCCCTTCAACCCACAGGGGCTCAGACGTGAGTGATGGGGGCCTTGCTGCGCTGCGCGGGGTCGTCCAATCCCCCGCGCAGAGCTTCCCTC
>BTVB01000007.1:0-178775 GCA_045863275.1 Gemmatimonadota bacterium | reverse complement strand
GGCTGGAGCATGTTCTTCATCCACCAGTGGATCCCCCCGGTGATGCCGGTGAGGAGCGAGCTGCCCCACACCAGGCGCCGCTGGAAGGCGTTCATCTTCATCGCCCCGCCCCCGGGTCGGCCCCGAAGGGGGCGATGACCTGGTGCAACGCCAGCACGCGGCGAGCCGCGGCGGTGGCCGCCCGGGCGGTGAGGGTGGCGCCGGTGATGTTGGCGATGCCCCGCTTGTGGGAGAGCTCGGCGTCGAGGGCCTTCCCGTCGAACTGCTCCAGCCATCCTGCGGGCGCCAGGTACTCGGGGGGCTCGGAGAAGCGGATCACCTCGACGCGGCGGATGCGTCCGGCCCGATCCACCACGATCATGAGCACCTCCGGGAGCGTGCGTACCGGGTGGGCGTCGAAGTACGCCACGCCTTCCGGGCGGCCGTCCCGGTAGCCGACGTAGTGCGTCACCACGCCCGCTTCCACCGCGGCCTCCGCGCCGGCCAGCTCCCGGGCTCGGGCGAGCTGGAGGTCGTCCAGGTACGCGGTGCGCCGGGCCACCGAATCCGCCCGGGGGAAGGCCCGTCGCAGCGCCTCCTCCTGGCTGATACCCTGCGCGGCGGCCGGCGGCGGCCCGAAGGCCGCCGCCAGCATGCCGGCGACGAGGAGGACGCGGCGGATCAGAAGAGCCACCCGAGCTGCACGTTCCACTGGTTCAGTCCGGTGTTGGCGGCGTTCTCGTGGACCTGGTATCCGAGCTTGGCCACCACCTGGGGTACGGGCTTCCAGGCGGCGCCGACGGAGAGGACGCTCAGGTCGTTGGCCGGGTCGGCGGTGAAGCCCGTGGGTACCGAGCGCTGCGTGTTCGCGCGCTCGTAGCGCACATAGGGCAGGAGCTGGTGGAGCGAGCCGGTGGCGCCCAGCACGTCGTAGCCGGCCTCGGCGTACCAGCCGAGCATCTCCTCGCCGATGCCCCGCGCGCCCGTGAGGCCGTTCAGCTCGCTGAGCTCTGCGGCGTCGCCCACGCTGGCTCCTGCCACTACCGCCCGCAGGTCCCAACCGCGGGCCTTGAAGTCGGCGTGGAGGTCCCAGACCAGGAGGCCTCCCTTCACCGGCCGGCCGTCGAGCTCCCTGCCCTGCCCCGTGGGGCCCGAGTAGATCGAGGCGCCCACCAGCAGGCCCGGTGTCCCCACGTAGTCCAAACGCCCCGCCACGCCGATGCTCTCGGCCAGCGCCTTGGAGCCCTTCTGACGGCCGCCTCGCAGGCCCGAGGCGCCGAACCCGGCGCTGTTCAGCGAGCTCATGACGTAGGCGCGCCACGAGAAGTCGTCGCTCCCGCCGAAGAGCCCGATTCCGTTCTCCCGCCAGGTGGTGGGGATGATGCGGCTCTCCGTCACCGACCGCTCGGTGTCGAGGAAGACGACGGGCTCGTGCAACTCGTTCACCAGACCGAGGGGGGCCAGGAGGAGCCCGGCCCGGAGCCCGGTGGACCGGCTCAGCTTGTAGTCCAGGTAAGCGAACTCGAGGTACGCCTCGTCGGCGTGCTCGATCTCGATCTCCGAGTTGAAGAGCAGGCGGTCGCTGAACTTGTAGCCGAAGTAGAGGATGGCGCGAAGCGCGTCGACGACGTCCCTGGAGCCCGAGAGGTCGCCGTTCTGTCGTTCGTCCGCGTAGTTCTCGTAGAGGATCTCACCGTAGCCGCCGATGGAGACGCCGCGGTTGACCTTGTACACCTTGGAGGCCGCCGGACCGAAGCCGAGGACGGAGGAGTCGGCCTCGACGACGTCGCGGCCGAGGCTCAGGCGCTCGATCTCACGGGTGACGGCTTCGAGACGGCGCTCCAACTCGGCGATGCGGGCCGAGTCCTGTTGCTGGGCCCGTGCGGGTGCGGCCGGCACGAGGAGGAGTGCGGTCGCCAGGACCGCGGGGACGAAGCGGATCTTCATGGAAGTCGCCTTTCGGGCGCAGGGATGTCTGGGCTGCCGGTCGTGGCCGGCGGCTGGACGAGCCAGCGGGTCATGGCCTGGTTGAGGAGGGTCTTCACGTCGTCCCCGTCCGAGACGAGGAAGAGCACGCCCACGTCGTCCCGCTGCTCGGCCCAGGCCAGGCCTGCTTCGGGACCCATGACGTACAGGGCGGTGGAGAGGATGTCGGCCACGAGAGGGTCGGCGCTCACGACGGAGACGCTCCCCCAGTCGGGAGCCGGGAGGCCGGTGCGGGGGTCGAGGAGATGGCCGAGACGTCGGCCGTCCACCGTGATGCCCCGCTCCGAGTTCCCGCTGGTGGCCACCGAATGACCGCCGTGGAGGGTCAGGGTGACGGCAGGGGAGGCGCGGTGGATCGGGTGTGCCACGGCCACGTCCACCGACCATTCCGGCGGACCCAGCACCATCCACTGGCCTCCCAGGTCGAGAGCAGCCCACGTCACGCCGCGTGAGCGCAGCGTATCCGCCGCAGCGCGCAGCGCGGCGCCCTTGCCGAAGGCGCCGGTGTCGATCCAGGCGCCGTGGGCCACGCGCGTGACCGTCCCCGCCTCCGGGTCGAGCTCGAACGTGCGTATGCCGGTGCGCGCCATCGCCACCATGCGTTCACCCGAGGTGGGGACGCGTCCGGGGCCTCGCAGGTCCCACGCGTCCACGAGCGCGCCCACCGCTGGATCGAAGGCTCGAGCCGTGCGTGCGACCCAGGGGAAGACCTCGGCCAACAGCGCAGCCAACTCGAGGGGAATCGGGGTCGCCGTGCCCACGGGCCCATGGTTCAGCGTGCTCAGGGGGGTGGCCGGATCCCAGGTGCTCAGGAGGCCCTGCCATCTCTCGACCTCGGCGATGGCGGCTTCGAGGGCGTCCTCGGCGGCGGCCTGCGAGGGCGCCTCGGCCTCTCCCCGGAGGAGGGTGCCCATGACGAAGACCTCCCGGCTGACGCGCTCCGGCGACGACGGGAGGGCGCCCAGGAGTTGGGCGGTGAGGGCGATAGAGGCGGCGACGAAGGGCACGTTCAGGGGTTGTTTATTGCGGTTGAGAACCATTCTCAAGGTCTGCCTCGATGATGACGACAGGCCGCTGCGGCGTCAACCCGGAGGAACCCGCACTCGGGGGTCCGCCCTGATACGGAGGGAAAATGAGGTGGGACTCCTGATACCCGGACCGCGTCGCGGGTCCGATTTTTCAACTGCTTCGATGCGATGGACTTACGTCAAAGGTCTGCCCGTGCACGCCCGCTATCGCCGTCTGCGCCGCACTCCGGCGCTCCGCCGCCTCGTTTCCGAGACCCGACTGGCTCCCTCCGACCTGGTCTATCCCCTGTTCGTCACCGAGGTGGAGGACGAGCGGACGGAGATCGGCTCGATGCCGGGCGTGTGGCGTTGGCCCGTCGATCAGGTCGCGGCCGCGGCGAGGGAGGCTGAGGACGCCGGGATCGTGGCCGTGCTCCTGTTCGGCATCCCGACGCACAAGGACGGGCGCGGGAGCCAGGCCGACGGCGAGCACGGGGTGATCCAGCGCGCGGTCCGCCAGATCCGCGCCTCGGGGTTCGGGGGCGCCGTCATCACCGACGTGTGCCTCTGCGAGTACACCGACCATGGTCACTGCGGTCTCCTGGACGACGCGGGGACCGTCCTCAACGACCCCACCCTCCAGCGCCTGGCCGACACGGCCGTCTCCCACGCCCGTGCCGGCGCCGACGTGGTGGCGCCGTCAGCCATGATGGACGGGATGGTGGACGCCATCCGCGAGGGTCTGGACGGCTCCGGCTTCGGACACATCCCCATCCTCTCGTACTCCGCCAAGTACGCATCCTCCTTCTACGGTCCCTTCCGCGACGCCGCCGACGGCGCGCCCCGCTTCGGCGATCGGCGCTCCCACCAGATGGACCCGGCCAACGCCCGGGAGGCCATGCTGGAGCACGAGGCCGACGTCATCGAGGGCGCCGACCTGCTGATGGTGAAGCCGGGTCTGGCCTATCTGGACATCGTCCGGCGCACCCGGGAGGAATTCCCGAACCACCCCCTGGCCGCGTACAACGTCAGCGGCGAGTACAGCATGGTGAAGGCCGCGGCGGCCAACGGGTGGATCAACGAGCGCGCCGTGGTCCTGGAGACCCTCACCGGATTCCGGCGGGCCGGGGCCGACCTGATCATCACCTACCACGCCCTGGACGCGGCCCGCTGGCTTCGGGAGGCGTGAGAAAGTGCAGAAGACCGTGAGCGAGCACGACCAGCAGTCCCCCGAGCCCGTCGTCCTCGGACATTTCGCGACGTATCGGTTCACGGCCGCGTTCTGGGCACTGGACCGGCAGGCGCGTCGAGCCCGGGCCGAGGCGTGGCTCCGGGAGATGTCGGCGTCGGCGGAGATGGCCCGCCTCTACCTCACCCAGGGGATCGAGACGGGTGCGGACGTCCTCCTGTGGAGCAGCGTCCGCGCGCGCGAAGCCGCCGTCCCGGGTGGGTACTTCCAGACCCGCGCTGCGGCGGAGAACGCCCACCGGGACATCCTGGAGCCGGGCCACGTGCTCTGGGGACTCACCCGCCCGTCGGAGTACTCCCGGGCCGCGAAGTCGGCCCAGGAGATCGACCCCTTCGCGCCCGACCGGCTCCCCTACCTCGTCATGTATCCCTTCACGAAGACCGCCGAGTGGTATCTCCTGGGGCGGGACACGCGGCAGGGTATGATGAACGAGCACATCCGCATCGGGAAGCAGTACAGGGAGATCACCCAGCTCCTCCTCTACTCCTTCGGGCTCCAGGATCAGGAGTTCGTCGTCGTCTACGAGACGGACGACATGTCCCTCTTCTCCAGACTGGTGTATGACCTGCGCGATACCGAGGCCCGCCGCTACACGAAGGCCGACACACCCCTCCACACAGGGGTCCTCGTCACCGAGGACGCCTGGCTCGCCACCCTCGGGTGACGTCGTGGCCGCCGAGCTCTTCGTCCTGGGAACCAGCCAGTCGGTGGCCCCGGCGAGCGTCCGCGAGCGGATGCACGTGGACCTGGACGAGGTGTACGACGGCCTCGCGAGGATCCGTGCCGTGCCCGGCCTCCTGGAGGAGGCGGTACCCGTGGCCACGTGCGGCCGCCTGGAGGTGTACGGCCTGAGCCGGCGTCCCCTCCGCGCCGTCGGGGCCATGAAGGATCTCCTGGGCGCCCGCACCGGAATGTCGAGGGAGGAGCTGGACGCCCACTCCTACACGCGCTGGGGCGAGGACGCGGCCAGGCACCTCTTTCGCGTGGCCGCCGGGCTGGACTCGGTGATCTACGGAGAGGCCCAGATCCTGGGGCAGGTCCGCGAGGCCCTGGCCCATCCTTCCACCGAGGACGTGGCGGGGAGCTTCATGAAGCGCCTCTTCCAGAGCGCCCTCGCCGCCGGGAAGCGGGTTCGGACCGAGACCGAGATCGGGCGGGGCTCGGCTTCGGTGGCCGGTGCGGCCCTGTGTCTCCTGGAGGCGGAGGCGGGGAGCTTCGCCGACAAGACGGCCCTGGTGCTGGGAGCCGGCGAGACGGGAGCCTTGGTGGCGCGTCTGCTGCGGAAGGCGGGCGTCCCCAACGTCCTGGTGGTCAACCGGACCGTCTCCACCGCCGCCGCCCTCGCCGCCGAGCTCGGGAGTGAAGCCTTCGGCATGGAAGCCATCCCCGACCTCCTCTTCCGGGCCGACATCGTGGTGGGTGCCGTCACGGGCCGGGACGACCTGGTCACCGCGGACATGCTCCGCCCCGTGACGGAGGCCCGATCCAGGCAACGGTTCTTCCTGGACCTGGCCCACCCCCGCAACTTCGCGGCCGAGTTGGCCGGCCTGCCCGGTGTCCGCCTCCTGGACCTCGAGGAGATCTTCCACAAGGTGGAGGCGGCCAAGGAGGCTCGCGCCGCTCAGGTCCCCAGGGCCGAAGCCATCGTCGCGGCCGAGGTGGAGAACTTCGTCCAGTGGGTTCGGACCCGGCAGAGCGCGCCGGTGCTGCGCGCGGTCCGGGAGCAGATCCTGGCGGTGGCCCAGGAGGAGGCCGAGCGGCGGGCCAGGGGCAAGTCGGTGGAGGAGCAGGAGGAGTTGGTACGCTTCGCTCGCTCGCTCGCACGAACCCTCCTGCACGCTCCCACGGTGGCCATTCGCGACGCCGATCCGGCCACGCCCGAGGGTCAGTGGCTCCTCCGGACGGCGCCCGCGCTCTTCGGTCTGGAGACCGTAGGCGACGACCCGGCGGGGAGCGCGACGTGAAGACGATCCGACTCGGGACCCGTGGCTCCGCATTGGCCATGGCCCAGTCCGGCGCCACCGCGCGGGCTCTCCAGGGGCGGCACCCGGGGCTCTCGGTGGAGCTCGTGGAGATCAGCACCTCCGGCGACCGGATCAAGGACGTGCCCCTGGGCCCCGAGCTCGGTCAGGCCTTCTTCACCAAGGAGATCCAGGAGGCCCTCCTGGAGGGCCGGGTGGACCTGGCCGTCCACTCCTGCAAGGATCTCGCTACGGCGCTCCCCGAGGGCACGACCCTGGCCGCCATCCCCGGCCGTGAGGACGTCCGGGACGCCCTGGTGAGCCGGGGCGGGAGGCTGGCCGACCTGGCGACGGGCGCCCGGGTGGGTACGTCGAGCATGCGGAGGAAGCTCTTCCTGCGGGCCGCGCGCCCCGACCTGGAACTGGTGGAGCTCCGGGGCAACGTGCCCACGCGGGTGGCCGCCGTGGACGAGGGGCGGATGGACGCGGCCGTCCTGGCCATGGCCGGGCTGAAGCGACTGGGACTCGAAGGGCGGGTCACCGACGCGCTGGACGTCTCCGTCATGCTTCCCGCCGCCGCGCAGGGGGCCCTTGCCCTGGAGGTGCGGGCATCGGACGAGGAGACCGTCGCCCTCGTCTCGGTGCTCGACGACCCCGCCGCTCGTGCCGAGGTCCTGGCGGAGCGGGCCTGCCTCCGGCGACTCGAGGCGGGGTGTCAGGCCCCCGTGGGCGCGCTGGGGCGCTTCCGCGACGGCGCGCTCGGATTCCGCGCCGCGGTGGCGGGTCCCGGCGGGATCGTCTGGATCGAGAGGACGGGCGACCCCGGCGATCCCGAGGCCCTGGGCGTAGCCGCCGCCGAGGACCTCCTCGCGCGGCTCGGCGTGGACTCCCTCCGCGGAGAGGCCTGGGCCGGGCTACCCCCGCGGAGACTGGAGGGTCGGTGACGGGCCGCCTCTCCGGCAGGGTGGTGGCGACCACCCGCGAGGGGGAGCCCGACGACCCGCTGGCTCTGGCGCTCCGCGCCGAGGGTGCCGAGGTCCGGAGCTGGCCCACCCTCTCGTTCGCGGGCCCGGGAGACCCCGAGCCTCTCCGGGCGGCGCTGGCCCGGCTGGACGCCTTCGCGTGGCTGGTCTTCACCAGCCCCCGGGCCGCCACGGCCGTGACGTCGGCGACCCGATGGGTCGAGGGCTGCGGCCGCGTCGCCGCGGTGGGGGAGTCCACGGCGGAGGCCCTCCGTTCGGGCGGGTGGCCCGTCCATCTCGTGGGCGAGGGTCAGGGGGCGCGGGGGCTCGTGGAGGCTCTGGCTGGAACCGGGAGCCTGGAAGGGACCCAGGTGGCGTTCTTCGCCGGGTCCCTGGCGCGCCCCACCGTCGAGGAAGGGCTGTCGGCCCTCGGCGGACGGGTCCACCGCGTGGAGACGTACCGGACCGAGGTGAGCGCTCCGGACGCGGCGGCGGTGCGCGCCGACCTGGCCAGGGGTGTGGCGGCGGTCCTCTTCGCCAGTCCCTCGGCGGTGGCGGGGCTGGTGGAGGGGCTGGGCGGCAACCTGGCCGGCGCGTTGGGCGACGCGGTGGCGGTGGCCATCGGCCCCACCACGTCACGGGCGCTCCGGGACGCGGGAGTGACGCAGGTGGTCATGGCCGAAGAAGCGTCGACGCAAGGACTCGTGGAGGCCTGCGCGCAGGCCCTGGACGACGGGAGATGACGAACATGGAATCGCGGATGTCGGCTCCGGACTCGGAGACCAGCCGCACGCTGCTCGAGCGGGCCCGACGGGTCATCCCGGGGGGCGTGAACTCGCCGGTGAGGGCATTCAAGGGCGTCGGGGGAACGCCCCGCTTCATCCGTGGCGCCGAGGGCGCCTTCCTGGAGGACGTGGATGGGCGGAGGCTGCTGGACTACATCGGCTCCTGGGGGGTCATGGTCCTGGGGCATGGCCACCCCGCGGTTCGCCGGGCCCTGGCCGACGCGGTGGAGCGTGGCACCTCCTTCGGCGCGCCCACCGAGGGGGAGATCGTCCTGGCGGAGGCCATCGGCCGTCTGGTGCCGGGTATCGAGGTCGTGCGCATGGTCAACTCGGGCACGGAGGCGACCATGAGCGCCATCCGGCTGGCGAGGGCCGCCACCGGGCGGAGCCGCGTGGTGAAGTTCCGGGGCGGCTACCACGGGCACGGCGACGCCTTCCTGGTGGAGGCGGGCTCGGGAGCGGCGACGCTGGGCGTGCCCTCCTCGCCCGGCGTGCCCCCCGCCACGGCCGCCGACTCGCTGGTGGCCGAGTACAACGACCTGGCATCCGTGGTCGCCCTGTTCGACGCCAACCCCGGCGAGATCGCCGCGGTCATCGTCGAGCCGGTGTCGGGGAACATGGGGTGCGTCCCCCCGGTGGACGGTTTCCTCGCAGGGCTCCAGGCGCTCTGCCGGGACCGGGGCGCCCTTCTCATCTTCGACGAGGTCATGACCGGCTTCCGCGTCGCCCGGGGCGGAGCCCAGGAGCGCTACGGGATCACTCCGGACCTCACCACGCTCGGGAAGGTCATCGGAGGAGGGCTCCCGGTGGGCGCATACGGGGGCCGGGCCGAGCTCATGAACCGGATCGCTCCCGAGGGTCCGGTCTACCAGGCGGGGACCCTGTCGGGGAATCCCCTGGCGGTGGCCGCGGGGCTGGCAACGCTCCGGGTCCTCGAGGAGGACGCGGGGGTGTACGAGCACCTGGAGGCGCTGGGCCGGCTCTTCAGCGAGGGCTTCGGGGAGATGGGGCGTCGCCTGGGGATCCCCATGCGTTGGTACGGCGTGGGAGGGATGGGCTCCCTCTTCTTCACCGAGGCTCCGGTGCGCGACTGGCCCTCCGTCGCCGCGTCGTCCCGCGCACGCTTCAACGTTCTCTTCCACGGCCTCCTGGACGCGGGGATCCACCTGCCGCCCAGCCCCTTCGAGGCGTGGTTCTGGTCCTGGGCCCACACCGCCGCCGACGTGGAGCGCACGCTCCGCAGCGCGGAGGCCATCCTCACGAGAAAGGACTTCCCGGATGCCTGAGGGGAAGACGCTGTTCGAGCGGGCGTGTCGCGGGGAGCGCGGCGAGCACGCCCCGGTCTGGATCATGCGCCAAGCGGGCCGCTACCTGCCGGAATACAGGAAGCTGCGCGAGGAGGTGGACTTCCTCACGGCGACCAAGACGCCGGAGATCGCCGCGCGCATCACCCTCCAACCCATGGAGCGCTTCCCGCTGGACGCGGCCATCCTGTTCAGCGACATCATGACCCCGCTGGAGGGGATGGGGGTGGGGCTGGACTTCGATCCCGGCCCCGTTCTCGAGAAGCCCATCCGCACCGCCGCGGATGCGCGTACACTGCGGCCTCTGGATCCGGAGGAGGACACAGGGTTCGTCCTGGAGGCGATCCGGCAGATCCGCGCGGAGCTGAGCCCCGACCGGGCGCTCATCGGCTTCGCGGGAGCGCCGTTCACCCTGTTCTGCTACCTGGTGCAGGGCGGCGGCTCCAAGGACTTCATGGAGGCGCGGAGCTTCCTCCGCCTCGAGACGGGGGCCGCCACCGAGCTGCTCCGACTCCTGGGCGACTCCATGGTCCGGTATCTCACGGCCCAGGCCCGGGCCGGCGCCGACGCCGTGATGCTCTTCGACTCCTGGGTGGGGCTCCTCGGCCCCGACAGCTACCGCCGTTTCGTCCTCCCCCTCATGCGGAGCGTGGTGGCGGAGGTCCGGGTCGAGACCGGCGTGCCCGTCATCTACTTCGCCAACGGCGGGGCGACCCTCCTGTCCGACGTGAAGGAGGTGGGGGCCGACGTGGTGGGCGTGGACTGGACCATGCCCCTCTCCCGTGCGGTGGCCCAGCTCGGCTCCGACGCGGTGGTGCAGGGAAACCTGGACCCGGCGGCCTTGTTCGCTCCTCGCGACGAGCTGGACGCCGCCGTGAAGGCGGTGCTGGCGGAAGGGGCGTCCGCCCGGGCCCACGTCTTCAACCTCGGGCACGGCATCCACCGCACCACCGATCCCGACCAGGTGGCGTTCCTCGTGGACCGGGTCCACGAGCACTCCGCCCGCTGACACCGTCAACGCGAACTAAGGAACCTTCGAGATCCCCATGTCCCTCGGCGTCCTCTTCATCAACTTCGGCGAGCCCGACGAGCCCACCCTCGAAAAGGTCACGGCCTTCCTGGAACGGATCTTCCTCCAGAACGCATCCCTGGAAGGCCACGCCGACGAGGCGGCGGTGGCCCGCACGCGGCAACTGGCGCGGGACCGGGCCCCCGGCCTCCTGGAGGAGTACCGGGAGATCGGTGGCTCGCCCCTGAACGCGCAGTCCGAGGCGCAGGCCGCGGCCTTCGCCGCCGAGCTGGATCGGCGGGGCGTCCCGGCCAGGGTCTATTCGGCGTACCAGTTCACCGACCCGTCCATCCCCCAGAAGGTTGCCGAGGCGAAGGCGGACGGGGTGGAGACGTTGGTGGCGATCCCCGGCTATCCCCTCTGTGGTCAGTCCACCACGGTGGCGGCGCTGAACGACGTCCGCGCCGCGATGAAGCAGCTCGAGTGGGATCCCCGCTTCCGCGGGGTAGCGGGGTGGCACCACAACCCGCGGTACCTGCGCATGCGCGCACGGCACATCCGCGCGTTCATGGAGGAGCGGAGCCTGGACCTCGAGGACCCCGACACCCTCCTCTACTTCTCCATGCACGGGACTCCGCTCAAGTACCTGCGGGACGGCAATCGCTACGACCGCTACGTGTTCGAGCATTGCCGGGACGTGGCGGCGGCCCTGGGGACTGACCGGTACGCCGTGGGCTTCCAGAACCACACGAACCGTCGCATTCCGTGGACCCAGCCCGACAACGAGGACCGACTCAGGGAAGTGGGGGAGCGCCGTCTGGTGGTGGCGCCCATCAGCTTCATGAAGGAGCAGTCGGAGACCCTGGCGGAGCTGGACCATGAGCTGAGGGAGTTCGTCGAGGAGGAGCTGGGCAAGGAGTTCCACCGCGTTCCCATCCCCTGGGACCACGAGGAGTTCGCCGCGTACATGGCCGACCTCCTCGAGGAGGTCACGGCCGCCGACCCCGCCGCCGGCGGGGTCCTGGGAAAGTGCCGCTGCCGTCCGGCGGACTCCACCTGGTGCACCAACGGGTTCCGTGAGGTGGCGCCCAGCCCCTACATCCCGGCGGGAGCGTGAGGCGGGCCGGATGATCGCCGTCGTCGGTGGAGGGATCACCGGCCTCACCCTGGGGTGGGAGCTGGCCCGGCGAGGGGCGGACTTCGTCGTCCTGGAGGGCTCGACGCGCCCCGGTGGCGTCATCCGTAGCGCCGAGGTGGAGGGTCGCATCCTCGACTGGGGTCCCCAGAGGGCGCGCCTGACCAAAGGGGTCACCCGCCTCGTCCGCGAGGTGGGCCTGGAGGAGCAGGTGGTGGAGGCTCCGAGGGGCCTCGACCTCTTCGTCTACCGGCAGGGGCGCCTGCGCAAGGTCCCCTTTTCTGCCCGTGACTTCGCCGGGTCGGACATCGTGAGCCTGGGCGCCAAGCTCCGCCTGGCCCTGGAGCCCTTCACCGCCGGGGCCGACCCCGACGAGCGGGTGGCCGGGTACTTCACCCGGAAGGTGGGAAGAGAGCTGTACGAGACCCTTATCGCGCCGCTCTACGGGGGTCTCTACGGCTCCGACCCGGCGGACATGCGTGTGGGGCTCTCCCTCATCCACGTGCTACGGGAGTTCAACGTGCGGCGGTCCCTGGTCCTGCCCCTCCTCGGGCGGGGTGGGAAGGTGGATCCCCCGCCGGCGTGCACCTTCCGCGAGGGGATGCACGCCCTGCCCCGGGCCGTGGCGGCCACGCTGGGGGACCGGCTCCGCCTCGAGACGCCGGTCCGTGCCCTCCGGCCCGACGGGAGCGGGTGGCGGGTGGAACTGGAGGACGAGGCGCTGGAGGCCGACGCTGTGGTCCTCTCCGTACCCGCCCCGGTGGCCTCCCGACTCCTCGCCGACGTGGCTCCCGAGGAGGCGCGGGCCGTGGGGAGCCTTCGCTACAATCCTCTCGCGGTGGTCCACCTGGACGCCGAGACGGAGCTGAAGGGGTTGGGCTTCCAGGTGGCCTTCACCGAGCCCGCGCTCCAGCTCCGCGGCGTCACCTACAACGACGCGCTGTTCGGGCGGAAGAACCTCTATACCGCCTACCTGGGCGGAGCCCGCCACCCGGAGGTGGCCGGGATGGGTGCGGACGCCCTGGCTGCGCGGGCGGTGGAGGAGTTCCGCCTCTGCACCGGGTACGACGCACGCCCTCTCGCGGTGGAGCACGAGCGCATGCCCGCCTGGGACACGAGCTGGAGCGCCATCGAGGGTCTCTCCCTTCCCGGAGGACTCCACGTGGCGGCCAACTGGTGGTCGCGCCCTGGCCTCCCGGGTCGCCTGGCCGAAGCGGCGCGCCTGGCCGGAGCGCTCACCGGTCAGGGGCGAGATGGGCCTCCCCATGCGTAGCCACGCGACGTCCGACGGGCCGGGGCGGGGCGCGAGCGACGGGGCGGGACTCGCCGCCGCGGCGTGGGCCGTCGGGGGCGTCTGTCTCCTCTTTTCCATGGCCGTCTTCCGATTGGGAAGGCGCGGTCTGGAGACCCTGCGGGGAGGGTTGGAGCCGCGGGAGTGGGGCGCGCTGGTTCTCCTCACCCTCCTGTTCGTGGTGGGCGAGGGGTGGGGCGCGCTCCAGCGGAAGTGGGTGCCGCGGCTGGTCCGGCGCGTCTCCACGCTCCGCGAAGGGGGCTCGCCGATCCACAGGGCTCTGGCGCCCCTGTACGGGATGTCGCTCATCGGCGCGCCTCGCGCCGACCTCCTGCGGGCCTGGGGGGGTACGGCGGCCATCGTCGCCGCCGTGCTCCTGGTCCGGGGCTTCCCCGAGCCCTGGCGCGGGATCGTTGACCTGGCCGTGGCGTCGGCCCTGGTCTGGGCCGTGGGTGCCATCGCCGTGGCGTGTCGACGGTCCTTCCGCACGAGAGGGCGACGCCGGTGACGGACGGTCCTCGGCTCCGGCCCCGGGAGCACGGCGCCTACGCCATGCTGGCCTTTCCGGCGGTCTCCGGACTCGTCCTCGGGGGGCTCTCGTGGGCAGGGGTGGGGTTCATCGGGATGGCCGTGACGGGCTTCATGGCGCACGAGTCGGTCCTGGTGGTGCTGGGAGCGCGGGGCGCGAGGATCCGGTCGAGCCTGGAGGGCCGGGCGCGCGCCCGCCTCCTCCGTCTGGCCGCGGTGTTCACGGGGGCGGCCGCCGTCTTCTCCGGGACCGCCCGCCCGGAGGCCTGGCCCCCGGCCCTGGTCTCGGGGGGGCTTGCCGTGGGGGTGGCCCTCCTCCTTCTGGCCGGACGCACCAGGACGCTTCGCGGGGAGCTCCTCGTGGCGGCCACGTTCGCGTCGGTGCACGGCGTGGTGGCCGCCGCGGGAGGCTCCGGTGCGGCCGCGATCTGGACTCCCGTGGTGGCGTGGATCGCGTCGTTCGGCGTCGCGACCCTCTCCGTCCACGCTCTCAAGGTCCGCTTCAAGGGGAGAGGACCGGGAGGGTGGACCGTGGTGGCGGCACCCGCGTTGGGTGCCGCCATCCTGGCGCTCGCGGCCGTCTTCCTATGGGTGGGTCACCCCATGGGGCCGGGTCTCGCCACGGTGATGCCCAAGGCGGGCGTGGCCATGGCCCTGGGTGCGGTGGCCATCCATCCGCGGCACCTCCGGCGGGTGGGGTGGACCCTGGTGGCCGCCGACGGCCTCACCCTCTTCCTGTTGGTGGCGGTCCTGGGCTGAGGAGGCGGCGTCAGCCCACCACGGGGAGCGGGATGCCGTGGGCCAGCGCCCGGGTGCGGAAGTACTCCTCCACCGCGGGTGCCTGGCCCGCCGCAACCATCTGCTCCCAGCGCTTGGGAACGTGGGCGCAGAAGGGCTCGGCCTCGAGCGGGTCTCCGGTGACCGCGAAGGCCCGGGCCCGGCTCCCGCTGCACACCGGCTTGTACTCGCACACGCCGCACTTCCCCTTCAGTAGCTCCTTGTCGCGCAGGCTCCGGAAGAGGTCCGAGTTCCGGTAGACGTCCACGAGATCGTGGGTCCGCAGGTTACCCGCCGACTTCGGGAGGAACCCCGAGGGGAAGATGTCGCCCACGTGGCTCACGAAGAGGAAGCCGTCGCCGTCGTTCACGCCCCGGGCACGCCCGATCCCGTCCTTCATGGAGTGGCCGGCGCCGTCGGTGAGGACGTCCGAAGCCTCGCCCCGCTCTCCGGCCCTCCGCTCGGCCTTCTTCCGCTGCAGCACCACCCGGTTGTAGTGCGGCGCCGCCGTGGCCTTGATGTCGAAGGGGACGGTCTTGGCCAGGTCGTACAGGTCGTGGAACACGGTCTCGAACGCCTCGGCGCCCGCCACGTCCTCCGAACGGGCCCGCCCCATGGGCACGAGGAAGAACACCTCCCAGAAGACGATCCCCGCCTCGGTGAGGAGGTCGGCCATGATCCGGAAGTCGTCCACGTTGTGGCGGGCCACGACGGTGTTCACCTGGGTGGACATACCCACCTCGCGTGCGGTCTTCAGGATGCGGAGGCCGTGGTCGAAAGAGCCGGCCACCTGGCGGAACTCGTCGTGCACCGCCGCGTTGGGCCCATCGAGGCTCACGGCCAGACGGGACATCCCCGCCGCGTGGAGCTCCTCCAGCTTCTCGCGCGTGCACAGGGGGGTGGTGGCGGGCGTGATGGCCATCCGCAGGCCCAGCCCGGCGCCGTACTCGGTGAGCTCGACGATGTCGGGACGCTTCAGCGCGTCGCCGCCGGAGAACACGAAGATGATGGGCCCGAACCGCCGGATGTCGTCCAGCATCCGCTTCGCCTCGGCGGTGGTGAGCTCGTCGGGGTGCCGGTTCGGCTGCGCCTCGGCACGGCAGTGCTTGCACGCCAGGTCGCAGGCCTGCGTCGTCTCCCAGATCACCAGGAAGGGCGCCTGGTCGAAGTCCGGGAAGAACGGAGGCCGTCCGGCTCCCGTCCCGTGGGCCCGGTGACCGTGGCCATGGCCGTGGGGGTGCCCCCCACCGTTCACGCTGGCGGGGGTGTGGGGGCGGGAGGGGTCTCCGTTTGCGTGCGGCATGGTTCCTCGGGGCGGGCGGGGCAGGGCGGGCGAGCGCCCGCGTCACCCATAAGATGGCCCGGGACAAGGGATCCAGGCTGTCGGGGAGGTTGGGGTGGGGGTGTGGGGAGGTGTCGGACCCCGCCCTCCGTAGTCGCCGGGATGGGGAACGGCGATACCTTGCGGTTTGGTGGTACCGTGGTACATTGGTACACACCCACAAAACGGGGGCCCCATGAAGACCGTCGAGCGCGTCCAGACGGGGATGCGGTTGGAGAAACGCCTGGTGAAGGTCCTGAAGGGGCTGGCCGAGGTCCACGACCTCTCCCTGGGGGACCTGGTGGAGGGCATCCTGCTCCACGCCCTGGAGGGAAAGTCGGCGGTGGGCCCGGAAAGCCTGGAGCAGGTAGCCAGGCTCCGGGAGATCTACGGCCTGGATCTCACCGCCGAGGACAGCCACCGGCTGTCCGAGGAGGGCGCATGAGTGGGGCCGCGCCGGGCGGCCGGGCCTCCGTCTCCTGCGTGGGTACGGTGGACGTGGCGCTCTCTCGCCAGGCGACGTTCCCCATCTTCACGCCCGAGGGCGAGCGGCTGTGGATCCCGCGGTGGGCGCCCACGTACCCAGAGGGGGGCACCCCGGAGCCCCGCGGAGGCCTGGCCTTCCAGACGGAGAAGGAGGGGGCCACCGCCACCTGGCTGGTGACGCGATGGGAGCCGGAGGCCCGCAGGGCAGCCTACGCCTACGTGCTCCCCGTGAAGTGGGCCACGACGGTGGAGGTGGAGGTGCGGGACCTCGGTACGGGACGGAGCCGGGTGGAGGTCACGTACCACGTGACCTCCCTGGCGCCGTCCGCCGACGTCGACGTGGCGGCGTTGGCCGAGGGGTACCAGGCCCGCCTGGCGGCGTGGGCGGACACGCTGGCGGCAGTGGGGAGCTCGGCGGCACACCGGTGAGGTCCCGCGGGACGCCTTGCGTCCGGGAGCCCGCTGGGCGGAGGTTGTCCCCTCATCCCCCGTACCGCGGAGCGACCATGTCATCGCTGCCCCGCCTCCTCGCCGCCGGCCTCTTCGTGTTGGGGGCCCACGCGGCCGCCGCCCAGGACGTCCCCGATGCCCGGGCGCTGGGCGTGCATCTCACGGGCACGCCGGGGCGCTTCAACGCCATCACCGACGTGGCCGGCGTGGAGGTGGGCCACACGACCCTCATCCGTGGAGAAGGCGTTCTGCGCGTGGGCGAAGGTCCGGTGCGCACGGGCGTCACCGCCATCCTCCCCCGGGGCCGCACGGCCGGCGACTCGGCGTTCGCAGCCTGGTACAGCCTCAACGGCAACGGCGAGATGACCGGCACCACGTGGATCGAGGAGGGGGGGATCCTGGAGAGCCCCATCCTCATCACCAACACGCACAGCGTGGGCGTGGTCCGCGACGCCACCATCGAGTGGATGCGCCGGCGCGATCCCTCCTTCCTTTGGGCGCTCCCCGTCGTGGCCGAGACCTACGACGGATCCCTCAACGACATCAACGGCTTCCACGTGAAGCCCGAGCACGTCTTCCCTGCGCTGGACGGGGCCCGGAGCGGCCCCGTGGAGCAGGGTGCCGTGGGGGGCGGCACGGGGATGGTGTGCCACGGGTTCAAAGGGGGGATCGGGAGCGCGTCGCGGGTGCTTCCCGCCGAGGGGGGCGGGTACACGGTGGGCGTGCTCGTGCAGTGCAACCAGGGGAGGCGGGCCGACCTGCGCGCCGCCGGCGTCCCGGTGGGGGAGCTCCTCCCCGAGCCCCGCTCGTGCTATGCGGACGCCTCCGTCCCAGCCGACGCGAGGTGGGAGGGCGTGCCCTTCTGTCCGGGGGTGGGCGGTGGGGAAGCCGCGGAGGACGGCACCGCCGAGCCCACGCCCGAGGGCATGGGCTCCATCATCATCGTCCTCGCCACCGACGCCCCCCTTCTCCCCACCCAGATGAAGCGGCTGGTGACGCGCACCGCGCTGGGCCTGGCCCGCATCGGCGGCATGGGGTACAACGGCTCCGGCGACATCTTCGTCGGCTTCAGCACCGCCAACCGGGAGGCGGCGGCACGGCGGAGCGGGGTGAGCGGCCTGGAGATGCTCTCCAACGACGACATCAACGGCCTCATCGCCGCCACCGTCCACGCCACGGAGGAGGCCATCCTCAACGCGATGCTGGCGGCGCGGACGCTGACGGGCATCAACGGCTATACCGTCCCGGCGCTCCCCGAGGAGCGTCTCCGGGAGATCATGGAGCGAGCGGCGCCCGCATGGAGGAACCCGCGATGACCCTGGTCCACAACTACGTCGCCGGCGCCTGGGTTCCTTCCCGCGGCGCCGAGACCCTGCCCGTCCTCAACCCCGCCTCCGGCGAGGAGCTGGGGCGCACCCCCCTGTCCACCCGCGCCGACGTGGACGCGGCGGTCGAGGCTGCGAAGGCGGCGTTTCCCGGGTGGCGGGCCACGCCCGCGGTGGAGCGCGCCCGGGTCCTCTTCCGCCTCAAGGCCCTCCTCGACGAGCACAAGGAGGAGCTGGCCCGGGACCTGGTGCGGGAGCACGGGAAGGTGCTGGCCGAGACCCGCGGGGAGATCCAGCGCGGCATCGAGAACGTGGAGCACGCCTGCGGCGTCCCCACCCTCATGATGGGGGACACCGTCGAGGACATCGCGCCGGGCATCGACTGCGAGACGGTGCGCCAGCCCGTCGGGGTCTTCGCCATCATCACGCCGTACAACTTCCCGGTGATGATCCCCATGTGGTTCTGGCCGTATGCGGTGGCCACGGGGAACACCGTGGTCCTGAAGCCCAGCGAGCAGGACCCCCTCACCCACCAGAAGGTGGTGGCCCTGGCCGAGAGGGCCGGGCTGCCGCCGGGCGTCCTCAACGTGGTGCACGGGGGTCAGGAGGCGGTGGAGGCGGTGTGCGACCACCCGGACGTCGTGGGCGTGTCCTTCGTGGGCTCGAGCCGCGTGGCGGAGATCGTGTACAGGCGGGCCACGTCCGCGGGGAAGCGGGCCCAGTGCCTGGGCGGGGCGAAGAACCACATCATCGTCCTCCCCGACGCCGACATGGACCACACGGTGGACGCGTGCCTCCAGTCGGTCTACGGATCCACCGGACAGCGCTGCCTCGCGGGGAGCATCTTCGTGGGCGTGGGGGAGGCCTGGGGCCCGCTCCGGGAGCGCATGCTCGACGGCGCGTCGTCCCTCCGCATCGGCGACGGGCTCGAGCCGGGCACCGACATGGGGCCCGTCATCTCGGCGCGACACCGGGACCGGGTCGTGGACTACATCGGCCAGGGGGAGCGCGACGGTGCGAAGCTCACGCTGGACGGGAGGGGCGCCACGGTGCCCGACCTTCCCGGAGGGAACTGGATCGGCCCCACCGTCTTCGAGGACGTCTCCTACGAGAGCTCCATCGGCACCGAGGAGATCTTCGGGCCCGTGGCGTGCCTGAACCGGGCGCGGTCCCTCGACGAAGCGGTGGCGTGGATGCGCGCGTCCCGGTACGGCAACGCCTGCTCCATCTTCACCACCAACGGGAAGGCCGCCCGCGAGTTCCGCTACCAGGCCGGCATCAGCATGATCGGCGTGAACATCGGCGTGGCCGCGCCCATGGCCTTCTTCCCCTTCGGCGGATCGAAGGGGTCGTTCTACGGCGACCTCAAGGCCCAGGGCCGGGACGCCGTCTCCTTCTACACCGACGCACGCGTCGTCATATCCAGGTGGTGAGGATCCCATGAGCACAGAGACCGCGGGCATGACCAACGCCGAGATCGTCGCCGGGCAGCGGGAGTGGCTGCTCCCCGCCATGCTCCACATGTACTCCGAGCCGCTGGCGCTGGCGGAGGGCAAGGGCGTGCGCGTCAGGGACGCCGACGGCAGGGAGTACCTGGACCTCTTCAGCGGCATCCTCACCACGTCCCTCGGCCACTGCCACCCGCGCATCATCGAGCGGGTCACCGAGCAGATGGGCCGACTGGGCCACGTCTCGACGCTGTACGCCACCGAGGTGCAGGTGGAGGCGGCCCGACGCCTGGCGGAGATGGCGCCTGGGAACCTCACGCGCAGCTTCTTCACCAACTCGGGCACCGAGGCCATCGAGACGGCGCTCATGATGGCGTGTCTCCACACGGGTCGGAGCGAGATCATCGCGCTGCGCATGGCGTACCACGGCCGCTCGTTCATGGCCACCAACGTCACCGCCCACGGAGCGTGGCGTCCCCTGGCCACCCGCGTGGCGGGGATCCACCACACGCTGGCGCCCTACTCGTACCGGTGCCCCTTCAAGCAGCCCTGCGACGAGTCGTGCGCCGAGGCTTTCGCCCGGGACCTGGAGGAGGTGATCCAGACCTCCACCAACGGACAGCCTGCCGCGTTCATCGCCGAGACCATCATGGGCGTGGGCGGCTACGTGGTGCCCCCGCCCGGGTACTTCCAGCGGGTTGCGGAGATCATCCGCGGGTACGGCGGCCTCCTCGTCATCGACGAGGTGCAGGCCGGCTTCGGACGCACCGGGCGCCACTGGTTCGGCATCGAGCACCACGGCGTGCTTCCGGACATCATGGTCATGGCCAAGGGCATCGCCGGCGGCTTCCCCGTGGGCGCCACCATCACCACCGACGCCATCGCCGAGTCGTGGAAGGGGAAGACGATCTCCACCTTTGGCGGGAACCCGGTCTGCATGGCGGCCATGTGCGCCACGCTGGAGGTGATGAAGGAGGAGCGGGTCTACCGGAACGCCGAGGCGCGGGGCGCCGAGCTCCGCGAGGGACTCGTGGCCCTCCAGGCCAGGCACCCCTGGATCGGCGACGTCCGCGGCATGGGGCTCATGCAGGCCATGGAGATCGTGGCGGAGCCGGTGGGTAGGGAGCCCGACCCGAAGCGCACGAACGCGCTTCTCGAGGCGTGCCGCGACGAGGGACTTCTCCTCGGGCAGGGCGGCATGTGGGGCCATTGCGTGCGCATCGGCCCCTCGCTCCTGGTCACGGCCGAGGAGATCGCCGAGGGCCTGGAGAAGCTCGCCGCGGCGTGCGACCGGGTGGCCTGAGCACGGCGAGGGCCCCTCGCCACCCCCGGCACTCGGCGGACCTCCGCCACGCTAGATCCCGGTGGTGATCTCTTCGTACGCGCACGTCCTGATCTCCCGGGCGCCCGGGTTTCCGAAGGGCCCGTAATCCTCGAAGCCCGCCACGGGGTCGCGCACGGCGAGGATCTCGTCGCGGCTCTTCCCGGCGCGGACCTGGGCGCCCACCCACGCCAGCACCGCCTCGATGTAGTCGTGGTAGCGGACCAGGTCGGTCCAGCTCCCCGTTACGGGGAGCCCGGCGGCGGCGTGCCCGAAGACGTAGACCGTGTCTTTCGGGTGTTCGGCCAGCGTCCGGTCCAGCACGGACATCCACCCCCGGAGCGTCGCGCCCGCCGCCCGGTCCACCACGGGATGACGGCGGTGGAAGAGCAGGTCGCCCATGTGGGCCACGTTGGCCTGCTCGAAGGTGATGACCGCGTCCCCACTGGTATGTGCGCGGCCGTAGTGGCGTGCGTGGATCCTCTCGTCGCCGGCGTCCATGGACCACGAGTCCTCGAAGGTCATGCTCGGGTAGAGCTGGTCGTCCGGCGGCTGGCCGCCGGGAGGGTTCCGCATGTGCTCGGCGGCCTTGGCGTGGGCCACCACCTGTTTCGCCGAGCCCCGGAACGAGATGTTGCCGCCCGTGTGGTCGCCGTGGTGGTGGGTGTTCACCAGGCAGTCCACGGGGCGGCTTCCTGAGCGCTCGTTCAGTCCCGCGAGGCACGCCGTGGCCTCCGCCGGGAACTGGCTGTCCACCACCGCGACGGCGTCGGCGTTCACCATGTACCCGATCGTCCCGCCGCGCATGGTGAAGCAGCCCACGTTGCGCCGGATGGGGGTGAACACCGGCTGCGCCTCCTGGGCCTGGCGGGCCAGGAGCGCCCCGGGACGGAGGAGGGATCCGGCGGCCGCTGCCGCTGCGGTGGTGGCGAGGAAGTCACGGCGCGTGGGCGACATGGAGGTGCCTCCGGGTGGGTCGACGCTGTTGGGACGGGGAGCTACGGTAGGAGGCGGGTCGGGCGCCGGCAACGCCCGGATCCCCGACTACGCTCCGAGAAGGGGGTTGTCCCAGCGGAGCCCGGCGAAGCGGGCGAAGTCGCCGTCCGTGGAGCAGAGGACAAGTCCGTACTCCATGGCGAGGGCGGCGAGGTGGGCGTCGGGCACCAGGTTGGCGCGTCCGCCGATCTGCCCCATGAGGGGGGCAAGCACCTCTCGGTGGCGCTCGGTGGGCTCGGGGGTCCACGCGGCCGGGCAGTCCAGCCACGCCTCCACCTGGCGCCAGGCCTCGACAACGGGCATCGGCTCTCGGAACACCCTGGGGTTGGATACGAGACGCACGAAGGCCAGGAGGCTCGACCACGGGAGCCCCACACCCGTGGGCCCGTTCAGCCGCCCGTCGAGCCAGCGGCGCGCCGCCTCGTGCTGGGGGAAGTCCGCGACCCGAGCGTACACGAGGAGGTTGGCGTCCACGAGGATCACCGGAAGGCCTCTCCCTCCGCCACAGCCAGAGCGTCGGCCACGTCATCAAGGGACGGCAGCAGGCACCCGCCCAGGGAAGAGCCAGGCGTCTCGTAGGTCGGGCCATCCGGGGCGGGGTCGCTCAGCGCGCGCAGGCCCAGCCGCAACGCCTCGTTCACGAGGTCCTTCAGGGACGCGTCGGTCTCGGCGCGAAGGCGATCGATCCAGGCCGCGACGTCGTCGTCGAGGGTAAGCGTCGTACGCATGCATCACAACATCATGAACATGATGCTGCGATGTCAATCCCGTCGACGGCCCGGGATCGGCCGCCCGCCACCGGCTGGCGCGATGGCGGCTCCCGCCCGCCTCGTCCATTATCCTCCGTTCCCTTCCGCACCCTCCCCGCAGGAGCGCCCGATGCCCCTGGACGCCTGGCTCCTCCTCGTCGCCGCCGTCGGCCTGGGCCTCTGCCTGGAGCTGGCCTTCTACCGGGCACGCCTCCGGGACCGCCGAGACAGTGGGACGGGTGCCGGGACGGGAGGCGCGACATGACCAACGCCACCATCGTCGGCGTGCTCGTCGGCTACCTGGTCGTCCTTCTCGCCATCGGCTTCTGGGGAAGCCGGGATTCGGGGGACATGAAGGGCTACTACCTGGCGGGGAAGAAGCTCCCCGCCTGGGTCATCGCCTTCAGCTCCAACGCCACCGGGGAGAGCGCGTGGCTCCTCCTGGGCCTCACGGGCATGGGGTACGCCATCGGCGTCCACGCCTTCTGGGTCATCATGGGCGAAGTGCTGGGCGTGGCCATGGCGTGGGTCTTCGTGGCGCGGCCCTTCAAGGAGCTCACCGACCGCTACGACGCCATCACCGTCCCGGACTACCTCACGGCACGCTTCCGGGACACGCGCCACGCGTTCCGCATCATCTCGGCGGTGGTGATCCTCTCCATGGTCATGGCCTACGTGGCCGCCCAGCTCACCGCGTCGGGGAAGGCCTTCGACACGTTCCTGGGAACGGGGTACACCGCGGGCGTCTGGATCGGGCTGGCCATCGTCCTCTTCTACACCACGGTGGGCGGCTTCAAGGCCGTGGCGTACTCCGACTTCCTCCAGGGCGCGCTCATGCTGGGGTGCCTGGTGACGCTCCCGGTGGTGGCGATCCCGGCGGCGGGAGGGTGGTCGGGGGTGATGTCGGCGCTGGAGGCCGCGGACCCCGCGCTGCTCCAGCCCATGGGCTCCTTCGGACTCACGATACCGGGCGTCGCGTCGGCCTTCGGGTTCGTGGCCATCGGCTTCGCGTTCCTGGGCTCCCCCCAGCTTCTCGCCCGCTTCATGGCCGCCACCGGCCGCCGTGAGATCGAGGACGGTGGCTTGTGGGCCGTGCTGTGCGTCATCGGCTTCGACGTGGGAGCGGTGCTGTCGGGGATGGCGGGTCGGGTGCTCATACCGGGGCTCGCCGACGCCGAGACCATCCTCCCCGAGCTGAGCCACACGCTCTTCCCGGCGTTCTTCACCGGGATCTTCCTGGTCGTGGTGCTGGCGGCCATCATGAGCACGGTGGACTCGCTTCTCATTCTGGCCTCGGCGGTGGTGGTGCGGGACGTGGTCCAGAGCGTCTTCGAGCCCGACGCCGACCAGCGGAAGCTGGCGCTCCTGGGCAAGGCGGTGACCGTGGTCATCGGGGGCGTGGCCATCGGCCTCGCGCTCACCGAGCAGCGGATGATCTTCTGGTTCGTCCTCTTCGCCTGGTCGGGCATCGCGGCGGCGTTCACGCCGGTGGTGCTCTGCTCCTTGTTCTGGAAACGGACCACGCGCGCGGGCGCCATCGCCGGGATGGTGGGCGGCTTCGCCACCACCGTGCTCTGGGTGGTCTTCCTGAAGGAGCGCTTCTGGGACCTCTACGAGATGATCCCGGGCTTCGCCGCGGGCTTCGCCTGCACGGTGGGCGTGAGCCTCCTCACGGCACCCGATCCCGAGGCGGTACGAGAGCTGGAGGAGGCGCGGGCGGCTGTGGGTCCGGTCTTCGGAGGCGGCGGGCCATGGGCACGACGATCTGGGTGAATCGAGTGCCTCCCCTTTCCGGGTTCCGCGACGCCACCGAGGCTCGCGCCCAGGTGGATGAGCAGGGATCTACGCGAGGCTCGCGAATCGGTGGCCCGGCCCGGGCCGAGGGGGCCCGCTTCCACCGCGGGCTGGAGCCCTGACCCGGCCGCTCCTCAGGAGCCCGCTCCCTCCAGCGCCTCGCGGGGGATCCGCACGCGGATGAGCCCGCGGAAGTCGCCGGGGAGGTACCCGGTGGCCTGGTCCGAGGGGTAGCGGGCGGAGAGCGCCTCCAGGACCTCCGGTGCCAGCGAGGTCACCGGCCCGTGGCATTGGACGCAGAGCTCGTTGACGACGAGGGGCCGGTAGTATCGCAGCGCGACGTCGCCCTCCACCTGTAGCCAGCTGGCGGGGAGCGCGCCTCCGGCGAGGGCCTGGGCCTCGAAGTACTCCAGCGCGGCCCGCTCCAGGGAGTCGGGGGCGTTGGCGGGGTTCCTCACGCGGCCGGAGGTGCGCTTGACGTCCACGCTCCCCACCGTCGCGGCGGCCTGCCTCGTCAGGGGAAGGGCCTCCCGAGAGCAGAACTCGATGGCGCCCGCGGGGCCCGCCGAGTCCAGCGCCGCCATGAGGTGGCGCACCAGCGTCCCGGAGAGCTGCTCGGCGGCGGCGGCGCCCATCTCCTGCGCCGTCGTCTCCTCGGTGGGGCTGGGGAAGGGCGCATCGGCGCAGCCGGCGAGGAGGGCGGCGGCCAGGAGGGCCGCGGCGAGGCTTGGGGGGGTGGCGGGTCGGGCACCGGGCATGGGAGCCTCCGAGGGAAGTGAGGGCCGCCGCGTCCCCGCCAGAGCGAGGCGGCCCGGGGTTCGAGGGTGCTCCCAACAATACCAAGGACCGGCCCGGCGCCCCAGGCACCGGTGAAACCCGGAGGGGCCGGGGATCGTATCCCTTGTAGTCTTATGGGTATGATGCTTATGGTAGTCCACCGATTCCCGCGATGGTGGAGAGACCCGACATGGGAGACGCCCCCCTGGAGCTTCTCAAGGGCACGCTGGACATCCTCATCCTCAAGACGCTGAGCCGTGGGGCCCTCCACGGCTACGGGGTCAGCCGGTGGCTCCGCGACGTCACCGGCGACGCGTTCCAGGTGGAGGAGGGAGCCCTCTATCCGGCGTTGAGGCGCCTGGAGAAGCGGGGGCTGGTGGAGGCGGAATGGGGCGTCACGGAGACAGGCCGGGAGGCCCGGTTCTACCGCCTCACCGCCGCGGGCGAAGCGGAGCTGGCGTCGGGCGTGCGCGGGTGGAGCCGCTACGCCGAGGCCATGGGGAAGGTCCTGGAGTCCCCGGCGGCGGGATGACGCCTCGCCGCCGGCCGGGGGGGATCTTCCCCCGCTACTCCCCCTCCGAGGACGTGGCGCGCGAGGTGCGCGCGCACCTGGAGATGCGGGAGGAGGAGCTCAGGGCCCAGGGATGGGACGCGGCGGAGGCCCGCGCCGAGGCGCGGCGCCTCTTCGGCGACGTGGAGGCGGTGGAGCGGGACTGCGTTCGGATCAACGAGAGCCGCGAGCGCGCGGTGGAACGGGGGAGGATGATGGGAGAGCTCTGGCAGGACGTGCGGTACGCGGTGCGGGCCCTCGTGAAGGCTCCGGCGTTCACGGTGGTGGCGCTGGTGACGCTGGGCCTGGGCATCGGCGCCACCACGGCGGTCTTCTCGGTGGTGAACGGCGTGCTCCTGCGCCCCCTTCCCTTCCCTGACCCCGACGAGCTCGTCTTCGTCGGCGAGCGCTCCCAGCGGGGAGGCGTGATGTCGGTGGCCTGGGCCAACTTCAGGGACTGGCGCGCGGAGGCCGGGAGCTTCGAGGCGCTGGCGGCCTACGGCTCGGGCACCACCACCGTGCTGGGCGGGAGCGAGCCGGCGTGGGCCACGGTGGCCTACGTGTCCGAGGACTTCTGGAGGGTCTTCGGCGTGACCCCCCGCGCAGGCCGGCTCCTCGTCGGCGACGACCACGCGCCGGGAGCGGCCGCCGTGGTCGTGGTGAGCCCCGACTTCGCCCTGAGCGTACTGGGCACCGACGACCCGGTGGGGCGGAGCGTGGAGGCGTTCGGCACACTGGCGCAGGTCGTGGGTGTGGCGCCGTCGGACTTCGACTACCCCTCCGGCGTCCAGCTCTGGGCGCCCATCGGGCCCCAGGGGGACAGCCGCACGGCCCACAACTGGTCCGTGGTGGGCCGCCTCCGGGACGGTGTCTCCGTGGAGACGGCTTCGCGGGAGATGGACGCCCTCATGGTCCGCATCGCCGCCACCGCCTCCGCCGACGAGCCGTCGGAGTACCTGGCCGTGGGGACCCTCACCGAGCCTCTCCGCGAGCGCATCGTGGGGGATTCCCGGCGGCCCCTCCTCATCCTGCTGGGCGCCGCGGCCCTCGTGCTGCTCGTGGCGTGCACCAACCTGGCCTCCACGCTTCTGGCGCGGGGCACGGCGCGACGCAACGAGCTCGCCGTGCGCTCCGCGCTGGGGGCCGGTCGGGGCCGGCTGCTGCGGCAGTTCCTCACCGAGAGCGTGGTCCTTTCCGTGGGCGGTGCCCTGGTCGGCCTGGGGGTGGCGTCCGCGGTGGTCCGGCTCCTCCGGCGCTTCGGCTCCGCCTCCGTGCCGCGCCTCGAGGCCGTGGCGCTGGACGCCCCGGTGCTGGCGTTCACGCTCGTGGCGGCGGTGCTCACCGCCCTCGTCTTCGGCCTCCTTCCCGCCCTCCGCGCCACCGAGGGCGTGCAGGCGGGTACGCTGCGCTCCGGGCGGGGGAACGCGGGCTCCCGCAGCCGCGTCTGGAGCCTGCTCGTGGCCACGGAGGTGGCGCTGGCGCTGGTCCTCCTCGTGGGGTCGGGCCTCCTCGTCCGGAGCTTCGTGGCGGTCATGGCCGAGGACGCGGGCTTCGACGGCACCGACGTGATGACGACCACGGTGGCGCTGAGCGGCGTGAAGTACCCGGAGCTGCGGGATCGGGCCGCTCTCTGGGACGACCTGCTGGCGCGCGTGGAGGCGGCTCCCGGGGTGGCGGCGGCGGGGCTCACCACCTCCCCGCCGCTGGGGCGCTTCGCCCCCAACGGCCAGGTCCTCCTGGACGGCGACCCCACCAAGGTGGGCGACGGGGTCTACGTGGTGGCCAGCCGGGGGACGTTCGCGGCGCTGGACATCCCGCTCCTCCGGGGACGTCTCTTCGAGGCGGCGGACGGCCCCGACGCGCCCCATGTGGTGCTGGTGAGCCAGTCCTTCGCCGACCGGTACTGGCCGGGAGAGGACCCCCTCGGGCACCGGGTGAGCGGCGGCGGCATGGACGACTACTGGGACGCCGCCCCCCCCGTGTTCGGCACGGTGGTCGGCGTGGTGGGCGACGTGAGGTACCAGGAGCTCACCCGCGAAGGCGAGCCGACCGTGTACTGGCACTACCGTCAGCGTCCCTACCGCATCCGATTCGGCGCGACGCTGGTCGCCGAGGCGATAGGGGGAGACCCCGCGCCGCTGGCCCCGGTGGTGCGCGCCACCGTGCGCGCGGCTGATCCGGACGTGGCGGTGCCCCTGCGGGTGCTGCAGGAGCTCGTGTCCGACTCGGTGGCCCAGCGCCGCTTCCTCCTCCTCGTCCTGGCCGGCTTCGGTGGGGTGGCGCTGGTGCTGGCGGCTGTGGGGATCTACGGGGTGGTCTCCTACGGCGTGGCCCGCAGGACCCGGGAGATGGGGATCCGCCTGGCGCTGGGGGCCGCGCCGGCGTCGGTGCGCTCCCTGGTGCTGGGGGGCGCGCTCCGCCCGGTGGTGGCGGGCCTGGTGGCCGGGACCATCGGTGGGCTTGTGCTCACGCGCTTCATGCGGAGCCTCCTCTACGAGGTGCCGCCCACGGACCCGGTGACGTTCACGCTCGTGCCCCTGCTCCTCCTGGGCGCGGCGGTCGTGGCGAGCTGGGTGCCGGCGCGCAGGGGGACCCGGGTGGACCCGGAGGGGGCGATGCGGACCGAGTGACGCTCGGGGCTCGGGCGGCGGGTCAGCGCCGGTACCAGGCCTCCCTCCGCAGACGCTGGTGGAGGAGGAGGGCTATCTTGGCCCGGCCCGCGTCGGAGGGGTGGACGCCGTCCTCCACGTAGTCGCCCCGCTCGTAGCAGGTCCCGGAGCGATTGGTGACCCCCGAGACGCACGAGGGAGCCCACAGGTACGGGCCCCACCCGTACCAGACGCCGTCCACCACCGGGTGCTCGGCGAGCCACGTGTTCAGGGCGTGCCCCTCCTCGTAGCTCAGCGGCTCCCCGCGGCCGGGGTTGGGCGCGAAGCCGCCGTAGGAGCGCGACGACGTGTAGACCGCCTGCACCGAGGGGAGCTCGGTCCCCACGCGGGCGGCGAAGGCCGCGAGGTTCCGGTGGAACGCGAAGTAGTCGGACGACGGGTCGGGGTACGGCGGGAGCGCCGAGCCCCCGGGGCCGGTGGTGAACTGGTTCGCCGCCTTGTGCCAGAGGACCCGTACCTGGTCCGGGCGCACCCCGGCCTGCGCGAGCTTCCGGTCCCTGCAGTCGTCCCAGAGCGCGGCGTCGTACGCCGGGTCGTTCCACCGCTCGACGGCGTGGCCCCCCACGGCGCAGTTCACCACGCGTACCTGGGCGCTCACCTCGGCCGCCCAGGGTCCCCGGACCGCCTGGATGTATGCGCCGCACTCCTGGTTGCCGTTGCTCATGCCCACGCAGACCACGCCGATGACGCCGTCCACGGGCGTCACGCTGGGGGCGCCGTTTTCCGCCAGCCGCAGGGGGAGACCCTTGTACGTGCCCGGCGTCGAGGGGCCGTCGTCGCCCCGGTCGATGGGGAAGGGAGCGGAGGTGTCGCCGCCGGGGGGAGGGCCGTCGCCGGGCCCGGCTCCTCCGGGGTCGGAGCAGCCCGAGAGGGCGACGAGGGCGACGAGCGCGACCAGGAGACCGGTCATCCTCCACGTTGGCGCCGTCCGGCGCCGGCGGCCAGGGCGGCGGCGACGGACGCCCACAGGGAGCGATCGCTGGCGTCCCTCCGGCCACCCCCGTAGCATGACCGACCACGTCACTGCCCAACGCGGAGGCCGTCATGAGCGGGTTGCGCGGGCTGGGGTGCCGGGGCCGGGGCGCCCCGGCGGGGGCGGGGCGCTCCGCGGGGGGCGCCCCCGGCGGGGGGGGGGCCGGCCCCACCGCCCCAGACCTGGTGGTCCTCAACGGTCGCGTCCTCACCCAGGACGACGGCCTCCCCTCCGCCACCGCCTTCGCCGTGAAGGACGGCCGCTTCGTGGCCGTGGGCTCGGACGCCGACGTACGCAACCTGGCCGCTCCGGGGCGCACGCAGGTCCTGGACGCCGAGGGGATGACGGTGGTTCCCGGCTTCATCGACGCCCACTCCCACCCCTCCGGCGCGGGGCTCAACGCGCTGAAGAACGTCAACACGAACCTGGGCTCCATCGCCCGCATCCAGGCCGCCCTCGTCGAACGGGCCCGGTCCACGCCCCCGGGCGAGTGGATCGTCGGGTACATGTACGACGACACCAAGCAGGAGGAGGGGCGCCCGCTGAACAGGCGAGACCTGGACGCCGTCTCCACCCAGCACCCCATCGTGGTGGGGCACCGGGGTGGGCACACGGGCGTGTACAACTCCAGGGCCTTCGAGCTGGCGGGCGTGACGGTGAACACCCCCGACCCCTTCGGCGGGCACTTTTTCCGGGAGGGCGGGGAGCTCACCGGGAAGGTGGCGGAGCGGGCCCGGGCGGTCTTCGACGTGCCCTCCGGCTCCACGCGGGAGGAGCGGGCCCAGGGGATCGCGGTGATCTGCCGGGAGATGAACGCCGCCGGGCTCACCTCCGTCCACCAGACGGGCACCGGACAGGCGGACTACGTCGCCTACCAGGACGCCTACGCCGCCGGGGACCTCACCTTCCGCATGTACGCCATGGCCCGTGGCGGATCGTGGCCCGCGCTCATGGAGGCGGGGGTCCGCACCGGCTTCGGCGACGCCATGCTGAGGGTGGGCTCGGTGAAGTTCGCCGCCGACGGCTCGGCGTCGGAGCGGACCATGGCCATGAGCACGCCGTACGAGGGTCGCCCCGACGACTACGGGATCCTCACCATGACGCAGGAGGAGATCCACGACGTGGTGGAGCGGGCGCACCGCGCCGGGTGGCAGGTGGCCATCCACGCCAACGGCGACGTGACCATCGACATGGTGCTCAACGCATACGAGCACGCGCAGGAGACGTGGCCCCGGGACGACTGCCGCCACCGCATCGAGCACTGCTCGCTGGTGAATCCGTCCCTGCTGGCCCGCATCAAAGCCGCAGGAGTGATCCCGGCGCCCTTCTACACGTATGCCCACTATCACGGCGAGAAGTGGAGCGAGTACGGCGAGGAGAAGATGGAGTGGATGTTCGCCCACCGCTCCTTCCTTGACCACGGGATCATGGTGGCGCCGGCCTCCGACCACTCCCCGGGCCCGTACGAGCCCCTCATGGCGCTCCAGAGCATGGTGACCCGCAAGGACTACGCGGGTCGCGTCTGGGGCCCCAGCCAGCGCATCACGCTGGACGAGGCGCTGAAGGTGTGCACGGTGCACGGCGCCTACGCCTCCTTCGAGGAGGCGGAGAAGGGCAGCATCACGGCCGGCAAGCTGGCCGACTTCGTCGTCCTGGCCCAGGATCCCCACGACGTGGACCCGGACCAGATCAAGAACATCCAGGTCGTCCGCACGGTGGTGGGCGGCCGCACGGTGCACGAGGCATGAAGAAGCTCCCGACCGTCACGATCGTCCTCGCCGCGCTGGCCCTCGCCGCGCCGGCCTCCGCCCAGATTCCCGTCTCCGAGTACGCCGCCCGCCGCCAGGCTCTCGCCCAGTGCCTGGACAGCGGCGTGGTCCTCGCCTTCGGGGGCGTGTACCCGGTGCGCCACTGGCCGCCCTTCTACCAGCTCCCCTCGTTCCGGTACCTCACCGGATTCCTGGAGCCCGACGCGGCGCTGGTCATGGTGAAGGAGGGCGGGGGCGGGCTGACCTCCACGCTCTTCGTCGCCCGTCCCGACCCCCGCCGCGCCCTCTACGACGGCGAGCGGGCCTCGCCCGAGGAGGCCGCGGCGGCGCTCGGCCTGGAGGCGCGCCTCACCGAGGAGCTGACGCCATACGTGGATGCGCTGGTGCGCCGGGGCCTTCCGGTGTACTGGATCCCCGACGTCCAAGCCGACGAGTTCCTCGCCGGCGACTCCCTCACCGCGGGACGGGAGTTCGTTGCGACCCTGGAAGCCCGGCACCGCGGGACGAAGGCCACGGACATCGGCTCGTGGGTCAACGACCTCCGCGCCCGGAAGAGCGAGGCCGAGCAGACGCTGGTGCGCCGGGCCGCGGAGCTGTCGTCCCGGGCCCACGAGGCGGCCATGCTGGCCATTCGCGCCGGCGTGGGGGAGAACGAGATCCAGGCGGTCATGGAGGCCGAGTACCGGAAGCTGGGCGCCGACGCGCCGGCGTACTCGTCCATCATCGGGTCGGGGCCGAACTCCACCGTGCTCCACTACCCCGCCGGCACGAGGAAGGCCCAGCCCGGGGAGATCGTCCTCATGGACGTGGCGGCCTACTTCGACGGGTACGCGGCCGACATCACGCGGAGCGTCCCGGTGGACCGGACGTTCACCGAGGCGCAGAAGGACGTCTACCGCGTGGTGCTCGCCGCCCAGAAGGCCGCCGAGGCGCAGATCCGCGCCGGCGTGCCCCGCAACGTGCCCACCGACTCGGCCTACGCGGTGCTCAAGAGGGGCCTGGTGGAGCTGGGCCTCATCGAGTCGGTGGACGCCGCCTTCGACCCGCCGCCGGGACTCTGCCCGGGGCGGTGGGCGAACGAAGACGGGACGTGCCCCCAATGGTACCTCTACGTGTACCACGGCTTCATCCACGGCATCGGCCTGGACGTGCACGACCCCTCGGTGGCGGGGGCGTTCGCCGAGGGGGAGACCTTCACCATCGAGCCGGGCATCTACGTGCGGGAGAAGGTCTTCGACCTCCCCGACACCCCGCGCAACCGCGCCCTGATCCGTCATGCGGGGCAGGCGGCGGCCCGCTACCGGAACGTGGGCGTCCGCATCGAGGACGACTACGTGCTCACCCCCGAGGGGCTGGTGAGGATCAGCGACGCCCCCCGTGAGATCGAGGAGATCGAAGCGTTGAGGCGGCGGATCGTCTCGCAGGACGGAGCCTGACATGAGCCCCATCACCATCTTCGCCGTCACCGTGGTCAACCTGGCGCTCGTCGCCTACGGCGTGGGGATCGTCACGGAGCAGCGCACCCACAAGGTCACCGCCCGGGCGCTCTTCTGGCTGCGCCTGGGCGTCGTCCTGGACGTCGTCGCCACCACGGCCATGATCCTCGGCTCCAGCAGCGGCCCCTTCACGCTCCACGGGTACGTGGGCTATTCGGCGTTGGCCGTGATGATGACGGAGACGGGCCTCGCGTGGCGCCACCGGTCGCAGCGCGGGGACGAAGACGTGCCCCGGTGGCTCCACCTGTTCTCGCGCTTCGCCTACACGTGGTGGGTGCTGGCGTACTTCACCGGCGCATGGCTGGTCATGAGGGAGAGGGCCTGAGAGATGAAGAGCCGCCGCGCTTCCGCGCTTCGCCGGGCAACCGGCCTGGCCGTCGCCGTCCTCCTGGCGGTCGCCTCCGCTGGGGCCGCCCAGGAGGGCACGACACTCACGCTTCCCGGCCTCGACCGTCCCGTGGAGATCCGCGTGGACCGGTGGGGCATCGCCCACATCTACGCGGAGACGGAGCACGACCTCTTCTTCGCCCAGGGGTGGAACGCCGCCCGCGACCGCCTCTTCCAGCTCGAGCTGTGGCGGCGGCAGGCCACCGGGACCGTGGCGGAGATCCTCGGGCCCCGGGAGCTGGAGCGGGACATCGGCACCCGGCTCTTCCTCTTCCGCCGGGACCTGGAGCAGGAGCTGCGCCATTACCATCCCCGGGGCGTGGAGATCGTGGGCGCCTACGTGGAGGGCATCAACGCGTACGTCGCACAGGCCAACCGCGACCCGGCGTCCCTCCCCCTGGAGTTCCGCCTCCTGGGGATCCGCCCCCAGGCGTGGACGCCCGAGGTGGTCATCTCCCGCCACCAGGGGCTCCTGGGCAACATCGGCTCCGAGCTGTCCACGGGACGGCTGGTGGCCCGGATCGGCGCCGAGGCCGTGCGTCGCCTGGAGGACTTCGGGCCCGGCCAGCCCATCCTGGAGCTGGATCCGGCGGTGGACGGGGCGGCGCTCTCCCAGGACATCCTGGGTCTCTACAACGCGTTCCGCGGGTCGGTACGCTTCCAGCCCGAGGACATCGTCGCCCAGCACCGGGGCGACGCCGACGCGTTCGCGTACCTGGAGCAGGCCGCAGAGGACGCAGCCTACGCGCTGGCATACGACCCCAACGAGGGCGTGGGTTCGAACAATTGGGTGGTGAGCGGCCGGCTGTCCGAGAGCGGCTACCCCCTCATGGCCAACGACCCCCACCGCGCCCAGGGTGCGCCGTCGCTACGCTACTGGGTGCACCTGGTGGGGCCGGGGTGGGACGTCATCGGCGGTGGCGAGCCCAGCCTCCCCGGCGTCTCCATCGGCCACAACCGCCACGGCGCGTGGGGGCTCACCGTCTTCTCCACCGACGGCGAGGACCTGTACGTCTACGACACCAACCCGTCCAACCCGGACGAGTACCGGTACAGGGGGCAGTGGGAGCCCATGACCGTCATCCGGGAGGAGATCGCGGTGAAGGGGCAACGCCCCCACGCCGTGGAGCTCAAGTACACGCGCCACGGCCCGGTGGTCTTCGAGGACCGGGCCGCCCACAAGGCGTACGCCGTGCGCGCCGCGTGGATGGAGGTGGGGGGTGCGCCCTACCTGGCGTCACTCCGCATGGACCAGGCCACCACCTGGGAGGAGTTTCTCGAGGCGTGCAACTACTCCCACATCCCCGGGGAGAACATGGTGTGGGCGGGGCGGGACGGGACCATCGGGTGGCAGGCCGTGGGGATCGCCCCCATCCGCCGGAACTTCTCCGGCCTCGTTCCCGTGCCCGGCGACGGGCGCTACGAGTGGGACGGCTATCTGCCCATCAAGGCCAAGCCCCACGTGCTGAATCCCCCCGAGGGGTACTTCGCCACGGCGAACAACGACCTCATCCCCCGTGACTACCCGTACATGGACGCCATCGGGTATTCGTGGTCCGACCCCTACCGGTGGCTCCGCATCGTGGAGGTCCTGGGGAGCGGTGCCCGTCACTCGCTGGCGGACATGATGCAGCTCCAGACCGACGAGCTGGCCGTCGCGGCCCGGCAGGTCGTGCCCCTCCTGGAGGGGCTGGAGGTGCCCGACAACCGCACGCTGCGCGCCCGGAACCTCCTCCTGGAGTGGGACTACCGGATGCACCGGGATTCGCCGGCGGCGGGACTGTACGCCGCCTGGGAGGGCCAGCTCCGCAGCCGCGTGAGCACCGCGCTGGCCCCCGCCGGGGTGCGCTTCAACGTGTCCCTGTCCAAGACCATCGAGACGCTCATGGTGCCGCCGGGCTCCCTCGGCCAGGACCCCCTCGCCGCGCGCGACGCTCTCCTGTTGGCCGCGCTGGAAGCGGCCATGGCCGAGCTCACGGAGAAGCTGGGCCCCGATTCGGGCGGGTGGGCGTGGGGCCAGCCCGGCTACCACCACGCGTACCTGAGGCATCCGCTGGGGAATGCGGTGGACGCCGCCACCCGGGCGCGCCTGGAGGTGGGACCCCTCCCCCGGGGCGGGTACGGCTCGACGGTGCAGGCCACGGGGAACTCGGACAACCAGACGTCGGGGGCCTCGTTCCGCATCATCGTGGACACGGGAGACTGGGACCGTTCGGTGGGGATGAACACGCCGGGGCAGAGCGGCGACCCCGACTCGCCGTTCTACCGGAACCTCTTCGAGGGATGGGCCAACGACCGGTTCTTCCCGGTGATGTACTCCCGCGAGCGTGTGGAGGAGGTCACCGCGCGGGTCATCCGGCTCCGCCCGGGGCGGTAGCGGCCGGCGAGGCGCCGGGGAGGAGTCGAACGGCCTTGACGGGGAGTTGGTGCATGCATAGGTACATGCATGGCTACCAAGACCATCTCCATCGACCTCGAGGCCTATGAGCGCCTCCGGCGGGCCCGTCGGACCCGGACCGAGTCGTTCTCCATGGTCATCAAGCGGGCCACCTGGCCGGTACCGGGCCGCACCGCGGGAGCCCTGCTGGAGGCGTTCGTGGGCACCGGGGTGATGGACGAGGAGACGCTGGACCGCCTCGAGGAGGCTCAGGGCGCCGACCGGCCTCCGGAGGATCCGTGGCGGGGCGAGTAGCCTTCGACACCACCTTCCTCGTCGACCTCCAGCGCGAACGTCGTGGAGGGCCGGGCGGGCCCGCCCACGGGTTCCTGGAAGCCGATCCGGAACTCGAGCTGTTCCTGGCCGCGACGGCCCTGGGGGAGTTCGCCGAAGGGTTCGAGGATCCGGACGACCCCGTGTTACGAGTCGTTCGGGAGCTTCACGTCCTGCTTCCCATCGACGAGGAGACGGCACTCGTATACGGCCGGATCACGAGTGCCCTGCGGCGACGAGGCAAGCTGATCGGGACGAACGATCTCTGGATAGCGGCGGCGAGCATCCGGCATGGGATCCCGCTGGTAACGGCCAACGTCGCCGAGTTCACGCGCGTGGACGGCCTGGAGATCCGCCCCTACCGCTGAAGCCCGGCGGGCGGGATGTGCCGCCCACCCAGGGGCGCCGCGGGAAGCGGCCCGGTCGGTCACCGGGGGAGGGAGGGCGCGTATCTTGAATCGCCTTCCTGCTCCCGGAGAGTCCATGCGTACCGTTTCTGCCTTCGTCGCCCTCGCCCTCGTCGCCGCCTGCGCCCCCGAGGCGCCCCCGCCGCCGCCGCCGGACCCGGCGGTGCTCATGGAGGCCGACCGGGCCTTCTCGGCGGCGGTGGCCGAGGGGGGCACGGAGGCCTGGGTCTCCTGGTTCGCCCCCGACGGCGCCCAGATCCAGCCCGGCTCGGGCGAGATCCGCGGGCACGACGCCATCCGCCAGCTGATGGCGGGGCTGGACGACCCCAACTTCTCCCTCTCGTGGGAGCCGCTGCGGGCCGACATCGCCGCCAGCGGGGACCTGGGGTGGACGACGGGGAGCTACGTCTCCGAGGGGATCGGCCCCGACGGGGAGCCGCGGCGCGGCCAGGGCCGCTACGTGAGCATCTGGCGCAAGGCGCCCGACGGGTCCTGGAAGGTGGTCATGGACCTGGGGAACCCCACCAGCTCGCCGCAGGGTCCTGCCCAGTAGTCACCCCAGGCTCTTCACCCCCAGGGCCGCGAGGAAGCCCAGGAGGGTCGAGAGCCCCACCACCGCGCCTCCGCGCTCGAAGGCCTCGGGCAGCATGGTCTCGGCGATCATCACCAGCATGGCGCCGACCGCCGTGCCCTCGATGACCCCGAACGCGAAGCCGCTCACGCCGACGAGGAAGAGGTTCCCCAGGCCGGCGCAGACCCCACCCACCACCACGATGGAGCCCCACATGAGGAGGATGGTGCGCACCCGCAGCCCGGCGGTGCGCATGATTCCCGAGCTGGACAGGGCCTCCGGGAAGTTGGCCAGGAAGATGCCCGCCAGGAGGGGCCACGACAGGGCCCCGGTGCCCGCCACGGTGGTTCCCAGCACCAGCGACTCGGGGATCGCGTCGAGCAGGTTCCCCAGCCAGATGCCCATGACGGGATGGCTCTGGGCGTGAGCGGCGGCCTCGATCTCCTGGTCGGTGGGGTGTCCGGTGCGCTCGTCGCCGAGCCGCGCGGCGGCGCGGGCCTTCCAGTCGTCGGCCTCCGCCTGGGGGACCAGGAGCCGTTCCTTCAGCTGCTCGGTGCGCAGGGTGATGAGTCGCGACACCGCGTCCCGCACCCGGGCGGCGTTGCGCACCAGGTCGTCGAACGCGTGCTTGGGTATGCGGAAGAGGCGGGTGGGCTCCAGCGCGAGAATGCTGGCGCTCCGCGGGGCTCCGGTGACCACCGCCATCTCACCCACGGTATCTCCTGCGTGGATGACCGCCACGTCCACGCCGCCCCGCCGCACCTGGAGCGAGCCAGAGGTGACCACGTAGAGGCTCGACCCGGCGTCGCCCTCGCGGAAGAGCTCCTCTCCCGGGGCCAACTCCACCCGCTCGGCCGCGTGGACCAGGGGGATGATGTCCTCGGGGGGGAGCGCCTGGAGGAGGTGCACTCTCGAGAGCTGCTCCAGGAGGATGCGCTCCTGCTTGCTCCGCTCCGCGGCCAGCTTGCGCACCGCCACCGCGAACTTGCGGAGGAACGCCCCGTATCGGTTGAGAAGCTGGTTGAAGCCCTCGAAGACCACCCCGCCCAGGATGCTCCCCAGGGCCAGGGGGACGAACCCCGACTCGTGGAGGGAGTCGGCGACGATCTCCACGGAGAGGGCAAAGAGGAGGGCACCGGCCCCGAAGGCCAGGAGCGCCGAGGTCACCCGCGGGCCTGGCCGGGTGACCAAGCCCAGCGTCGCGCCCAGGGGGAGCGCCACCGCAGCCGCCGCGCCGACGGCCACCGCCACCAGCGTCAGATTGCCCATCGCCAGGAAGGATACAGCGGCGGAGCCCGGCGGGCAGCACCCTCGGCGCGACGTCCCCGCCTCAGAGCCCCCGCTTGGTCAGCGCCGTCCACGCCACTTCGGCGATGGCGGCGTCCTGGGCGCCGGACCCCGTGAGGTCGCAGACGATGGTCTCGTCGCCCACGCGTCCGGGCGCTCTCTCCGTGACGATCTGCCCCAGCTCGGTGTAGGCTCCGTCGACGGGGAGGAGCCCCGCCTTCACGGCGTGGTGGATCTCGCCCAGACGGATGCACTGGGCCGTCACGTCGGGCACCAGCTTCTCCGCGGCGAGGAGCACGTCCACGGCCAGCTCCTGCTTGTTGGGTCCGTCCGACCCCACCGCGATGATCGTCGCTCCCTGCTTCACCATGGCGGGAAAGACCAGCGGCTCCTGGGCCGGAGTGGCCGTCACCACCAGGTCGGCGCCGTCCAACGCCATGGCCACGTTGGGGAATTCGTAGACCGGCACCTTCAGCAAGGCGCTCATGTCCTTGACGTAGCGGCGCCGGGACGACTCCTGACGTGACCAGACGCGGAGCTCCCTGAAGTCCCGGACCCGGTGGATGAGCTCGGCCTGGAATCGGGCCTGGACGCCCGCCCCCACCACCGCCACCACGAGGGGGCGGCGGGGGGTGAGGTGCTTGGCGGCCAGCGCCCCCGCGGCGGCGGTACGCAGGTCCGTGAGGTATCCGTTGTCGCCCAGCACGCCCAGGGGGAAGCCGGTCTCCGCGTCGAAGACCAGGACCAGCCCCGAGCCCGTGGGCACGCCCATCTCCACGTTGCCGTAGAAGCCGGTGGCCACCTTGAAGGCGAAGACCGGAGCTCCCCTGATATAGGCGCCCTTCACGTGGACCTCCCCGTGCACCTCGGGGAATTCGGCGCCCAGCGGCATGGGCGAGACCACCTGGTCCTCGGCCAGTGCGGTGAAGGCTCTCTCGGCGCTGAGGATCGCCGCCCCGTGGCTCACCGCCTTCCGGATGGCGGCCTCCTCGTAGAGCGCCGGACCTCCCCTGTAGCCCCTCGTATCGCTCATGCCGCTCCCGTGGTGGGCGTCACGCCGGCTTCCGCTCGTCCAGCCAACGACGTGGCTCGACGGTCCTCTTTCGTTCGTTGGGCCGGAGGCGGAACCACTGCGCCACCAGGAGGATCTCGGCCGCGTCCTCGGGCGCCATGCCGCGGGGCCCGGGGTCCGCATCAGCGTACACTTCTTCGATGGCCGCCGCGACCCTCTCCCGTGCCTTTCGGGTCTTGGGATGGGGCATGTCGAGGATGATCCGGCCCTTTCGGATGAGGTAGACTCGGTCGTCGCCGCCGTGTCCCGGCACGCGGTAGACGAATGTCAGATCCTCCACCCGGCCGCGGAAGGCCACGAGCTCGTCCCGGAAATGGCGGAGGCGTTCGAGGCGGTCGCGGAGGAGGCCGGCGTACTCGAATTCCATGCGGGCCGCGGCCTCTTGCATGCGCCCCTCCACGTCCTTCAGCGGGCCCTCGGCACGGCCTTCGAGGAAGCGTCGCGCCGACTCCACGGCGGCCAGGTACTCCCTGGCGGTGGGCCTGCCGCAGCACGGTGCGAGGCAGGTGCGCAGGTCGGCCCGCAGGCACCGGGGCGGGCGCCCGCCCTGGAAGAACTCGAGTTGGTCCCCGAAGTACATGGGGGTGGGGCCGGGGCAGTCGCGGAGGCCCAGGAGGTTGCTCAGTTCCCGCACCGTATGCGCAAGTGCGCCCACCCGAGGGAAGGGTCCGTAGTACGTCGCGCCGTCCTCCACGACCCGCGTCACCGGCAGGACCCGGGGCGCCCGCTCGTTGGTCACCTTCACGAAGGCGTAGATGCGCCGGCGTTTGTGCTGGACGTTGTACCGGGGCTGGCGGCTCTGGATGAGCTTCATCTCGTGCACCAACGCGGCGAACTCGTTGGGGATGTACTCCCACTCCACGCGAGCCGTCTCCCGGATGAGCTCCCAGGCCTTCTCTCCCTTGTCCGCCCTGAAGTACGAGAGGAGCCGGGAGCGCACGTGCACCGACTTCCCGACGTAGAGGAGCTCCTCCCCCGGCCCGTACATGCGGTACACCCCGGGCCTGTTCTCGGCCTGGGATCGGACCTGGGCGCGGAGGGCGGCGGTGGCGTGCACGGCGTGCGGGGGTGGCGCTTTCGTTTTTCCTTCGGGAAGTTGGAAGGGAAGTATAGTGAGGGGGCCCCGACCGTCGCCACGGAGGCGACACGACGGAGCCCCGTTCCCAACCCCGCATGGCCCGATGCCCCGGCGTCGGCTACGGTTCCGTCATGAGCCCCTCCGACCACGGCAAGCTGGTCCGCGATCCCCTCTGGAACACCATCCGCCTCGACGCCACGGCGCTTCGCATCGTGGACACGGCGGAGTTCCAGCGGCTCCGCTACATCCGCCAGCTCGGCCTGGCCCACCTGGTGTACCCCGGCGCCACCCACACCCGCTTCGACCATGCCCTGGGGGTCTACCACCTCACCCTCACGGCGCTCCGGCAGCTCCGGGAGCGTGGCGGCGTGCCGCCGGAGGTGTGGGAGGGGGAGGAGCTGGTGCCCTACGCGGCCCTCCTGCACGACATCGGCCACTACGCCTTCTCCCACGCGCTGGAGGAGCTGGAGGGGGACCTCCCCGCCGACCACGAGGAGGTGAGCCGGCGCTTCTTCGCGTCGCCCGCGCTGCGGGACGCGCTGGCCCCCCTGGGGCTGGGCGCCGCCGACCGGATCCACGAGCTCATCCGCGGCGGGAGCACCATCCCCCTCCGGGGCCTGGTGAGCGGGAGCCTGGACCTGGACAAGATGGAGTACCTGCGCCGGGACGCGCGCTTCTGCGGGGTGCCCTACGGCGAGGTGGACGTGGACCGGCTTCTCCAGGGGCTGGCCCTCCTTCCCGACCCCGACGGAGGCGCCTACGAGGTGGGCGTCCACGAGAAGGCGGTGGCGGCCCTGGAGTCCCTCCTTTTCGCCAAGTACCAGATGTTCCGGAACGTCTACTGGCACCACGGCGTGCGGGCGGCCACCGCGCTCTACAAGCGCATCGTGGAGGAGTCAGTCGACGCAGGCCTCCTGGACCCGGAGGAGCTGGTGGGGCCCACCGACGAGGAGCTCCTCTACGAGATCGGCCGCCGGGCCCTCGAGGACGACTCGGAGGTGGCCGAGCGCCTGGCCACCCGCTGGCTTCCGGCGCTGCGGCAGCGCCGACTTCCCAAGCGCTCCCTGGAGATGACCGCGGCCGACCTGGAGGGGCGGGTCGTGGAGGACTGGGCGGCGGGGGACACGCCGAGGAAGCGGGCCGTGGAGGACGAGATCGCCGCGGAGGTTGGGCTGGAGCCGGGGGAGGTGATGATCGATTTCCCGGCCAAGCACGCCATGTTCCAGCTCGACGTCCTGGTGGAGCTGCGGGGAGGCTCGGTGCGGCGGCTCGGCGCCGAGGGGCTGTCCGGGCTCCTGGACCTCCCGAGGGTGGCCCGGGAGCTCTACTCCACCGCTCGGGTGCTCCGTGTCTTCACGTTCGAGCGCAGGTCCCTGGACCCGGAGGGCGTCCTGGCCCGGATCACCCGACCGCGATGAGGGCCACGGAGATGTTGTCGTAGCCGCCCCTGTCCTTCGCCATGGCCACGAGGGTGCTCGCGGCCCCTTCCACGTCGGTGCCGTCGGGCCCCCCGGAGACGTGGGCGCGCAGGGCGTCGGAGAGCAGCTCGTCCTCCAGCATGCCTGCGAGCCCGTCGGTGCAGAGCAGGAAGACGTCGCCGGGCTCCAGTCGCCCCGTGAGGACCTGCGGCGTGGGCCGCTCCTCGAGGCCGAGGCACTGGGTGAGGATGTGGCCGAAGGGGTGGCGCTTGGCCTGCTCGGGCGTGAGCTCGGCGGCGTCAACCCTCTGCTGCACCCAGGTGTCATCACGGGTGAGTTGCCGGAACGACCCGTGCCGGAGGAGGTAGGCCCTGGAGTCCCCCACGTGCCCGATGGCCCACCCGTCCCCGCGGGGGTCCGCGGCGAAGGCCGTGAGCGTGGTGCCCATCCCCTCCAGCTCCGGCTCCGCGCTGCCCCGCCGGCGGACGGCCTCGTGGGCACCCAGGACCGCTTCAGCCATGGCGGCGTCCAGGGAGGGGGCGCCATCTTGCCCTTGACGTTCCGCGAGGAGCGCCCGAAGTCGCTCGACGGCGAACGTAGCGGCCTCCCGACTCGCCACGTCGCCCCCCGGGTGGCCGCCCATCCCATCGGCCACCACGGCCACGCCCGCCTCGGGGGCGAGGCCCAGGGAGTCCTCGTTCCGGCGGCGGACCTGGCCGATGTCGGTCATGCCGACGATGGTGAGGGGGAGGGGCACGGAGGGTCTCTGGGGAGCCGGGGACGGAGGGCGTTGTCAGGCAGGAACGCCAAGGTAGGCGGGCGCATCGAAGGGAGGCAACCGACCAGGCGGAACGGCCGAGGAGGGGTGGAACCCGCCCCCCGGGGAGGTTTACCAGATTGCGGCGCTTCACGGCTCGCCCGCCGCCCCGCCTGGTCGGGGAGTTGCCCTCCACCCGCCGGCGCCGCAGGCGCGGGAACCCGACCTCCGGTCGGGCGTATCAAACGGGCGGTATTCCTTGACACGTATAAGGACGCCCCCCATCATCAAGGGCTGCGGACCCTCCGGATTCCGTGGGGTCCGCCGATTTGCGAAGAACCAGCGAGGCTCCGGCCCAGGGGCCGCGCGAAAGGAGCATAGATCTTCATGGCCACTGCCCCTGCCAAAAAGGCGCCGGCGACGAAGCGCCGGAAGCGGAAGGGCAAGAACCTCCTCTCCGGCTTCGACGCCAGCGTCGAAGAGCAGAGCGCGCTGGACCAGTACCTCCGGGACGTCAGCCGACACGAGCTCATCACGCCCGAGCGCGAGAAGGAGCTGGGCGCCCGCGCCCAGAAGGGCGATGAGGAGGCCATCCAGGAGCTGGCGCGCGCCAACCTGCGGTTCGTCATCAGCGTGGCGAAGAAGTACCAGAACCGCGGCGTGTCCCTCACGGACCTGATCCAGGAGGGGAACGTCGGCCTGGTCACCGCCGCCCGGAAGTTCGATCCGGAGCAGGGCGTGAAGTTCATCTCCTACGCCGTGTGGTGGATCCGGCAGGCGATCCTCGCCTCCCTGGCCAACCACGGCCGCGCCGTCCGCGTGCCCCTGAACCGCGCCAGCGACCTGGCCCGGATCTTCCGCGAGAAGGAGCGGCTCAAGCAGGAGAAGGGGCGGGAGCCCACCACCGAGGAGCTGGCCGAGGCCACCGACCTGACGCCGGAGCTGGTGGAGTCGCTCCAGACCCTGAACGCCGCGGAGATCCGCCTGGACGCCCCCATCGGCGACTCGGAGGACTCGCAGCTGGTGGAGCGCTTCATCACCGAGGAGGCCGCCGAGCCCGAGATCGAGGTGGAGAGCCGGCTCCTCACCGAGGCCATCACCGAGGCGCTCTCCACGCTGGAGGCCCGTGACGCCAAGGTCCTGCGCCTGTACTTCGGGCTCGAGGGCGAGCGCGAGCACACCCTGGAGGAGATCGGCAACATGCTCGGCGTGACCCGCGAGCGGATCCGCCAGCTTCGTGACCGCGCCCTGCGCCGCCTGCGTGAGGGCGAGCGGGGAAGCGCCCTGGAGTCCTTCGCGGCGTGACCCGGCTCCGACCGTGAACGGTCGCGTGCATGACAAGCCCCCTCCGGCGCCCCCGAGGCGCCGGAGGGGGCTTCGTTCTTGGGGGCGACGGTGACCGGGCGCCGCTCGGAGGAGGGCACGGTCTTCGGTGTCGCGGGGGGTGTCTACCAGGTGCGCCTCGACTCGGGTGACTTCGTGGAGGCCGCGCTCCGCGGCCGCCTGAAACAGGAGCACCGCACCGGCGACAAGGTGGTGGTCGGGGACCGGGTGCGCGTGGGGCACCACGGGTCCATCTGGGCCGTGGACGCCGTGGCGCCCCGTACGAGCGAGCTGGTGCGGCGGGGCCTGGGTGGCCGCAGGGCCAAGGTGGTGGCCGCCAACGTCGAACGGATGCTCGTGGTGGTGGCCGCCCGGGACCCGGATCCGTCGCTGGCGCAGGTGGACCGGCTCCTCGTGGTGGCCGAGGCCAGCGGCGTCCACCCGGTCCTGGTGGTGAACAAGATCGATCTGGCTGGCGGTCGGGAGGTGGCGGAGCGCCTGCGCTCGCTCTACGAGCGCAGCGGGTACCCGGTGCTGGCTGTGAGCGCGGTCACCGGCGAGGGCATGGAGTCGCTGGCCCGGAGGCTGGAGAACGGCACCTCGGCCCTCGTCGGGCCCTCCGGGGCGGGCAAGTCCAGCCTCCTGAACGCGCTGCACCCCACCCTGGAGCTGCGCACCGGCGACCTCTCGCGGAAGACCGGCCGGGGCCGCCACACCACGGTGAGCAGCCGCCTCATCCCCCTGGAGTGCGGCGGCACGGTGGCCGACACGCCGGGCTTCGGCGACGTGGGGCTCTGGGGCGTGGAGGTCGATCAGGTGGCGGAGTGCTTCCCCGAGATCCGCGCGCTGGAGGAGGGGTGCCGCTTCCGCGGATGCGCCCACCTGAAGGAGCCCGACTGCGCCGTGCGCGCCGCGGTGGAGGCGGGGGAGATGGCCGAGTCGCGGTACCGCTCGTACGTGGCGCTCCGGGAGGAGTCGCGGGAGCAGAAGGCGGAGGGCTAGGCGCCGGTCCCGCCCCCGCTTCGCAGCGGGGTGACCCGCGGCGTCCCCGTGGCCGGGTCGTCGGCCACCGCGACGGGCCACCGGTACACCGCCTCCAGCACCGAGGAGTGCATCACCTCGGCGGGTGTCCCCTCCGCCGCCACCCTCCCGCCGGCCAGGAGGAGCATGCGGTCGGCGAAGCGCGCCGCCAGGTCCAGCCCGTGGGTGACGACGAGCACCGTCATGCCGGCGTCCGCCGAGGCCCGGAGCAGCTCCAGGATCGCCATCTCGTGGCGGATGTCCAGGCTCGCCGTGGGCTCGTCCAGCACCAGCGCGCGGGGCTCCTGCGCCAGCGCCCGTGCGATGCGCACCCGCTGCAGCTCGCCCCCCGAGAGGGTCGTCACGTCCCGGGCTGCCAGGTCCGTCACGTCGCACTGCTCCAGCGCCCGCAGAATGGCCTGCCGATCGGCCTGTCCTTCGGCGCCCAGGGGCCCGAGGTACGGGTACCGGCCCATGGACACCAGCTCTCGCACCGTGAGGGGGAAGGAGAACGTCTCGGCCTGGGGAACCACGCCCACGGCCCGGGCCAGCTCCCTTCGGGACCAGGCCGACGCGTCCCTCTCGTCCACCAGGGCGCGGCCCGACTCGGCGGGAAGGACCCCGAGAAGGGCCTTCACCAACGTGGACTTCCCCGAGCCGTTGGGGCCCAGCACCGCGTACAGCGAGCCGTCGGGCACCTCCAGGGACACGCCGTCCAGCGCCGCCCGCCCGCCGCGGGGGTAGCGCACGGCCAGTCCCTCGGCGGCGAACCTCATGCGATGAGGCTCCGGCGCAGGAGCACCAGGAACAGGGGCACGCCCACGAACGCGGTGATGACCCCCACGGGGAGCTGGGTGGGGGCCAGGAGGACCTGCGCGACGATGTCGGAGAGCACGAGAAACGTGGCTCCGCCCAGGAACGACAGCGGCATGAGCACCCGGTGGTCCGAGCCCACCATCAGGCGGATGGCGTGGGGCACCACCAGCCCCACGAACCCGATGACGCCCGCCACGGCCACGCCCGCGGCGGTGACCAGCGCGGCGAGCCCCAACGCCATGCGCTTCACCTTCTCCACGTCGGCGCCCAGGTAGAGCGCCGTCTCCTCGCCGATGGCCATGAGGTTGAGGGGGCGGGCCAGCCCGACGAGCAGCAACGCGGCCGGCAGCGTATACGCGGCGGCGACGGTCACGCTCCGCCACGTGGCGCCGGCCAGGCTCCCCATGATCCAGAGGACCGCGCTCTGGACGGTACGGGCCTCGGAGATGGAGAGGATGAACGCGATGCACGCGCCGAAGAAGGCCGCCACCACCACGCCCGCCAGCAGCAGCACGCGGACGTCGAGCGCGCGTCCCGCCGAGGTCGCGACGCGGAACACCAGGACGATGGCCAGCACCGCCCCCGCCAACGCTGCCAGGGGGAGGGCCCACGACGCGGCCCCGGCGAGCCCCAGCGCCAGCACGAGCACGGCGCCCACCGATGCCCCGCCGGAGATTCCCAGGATGTATGGCTCGGCCAGGGGGTTGCGTAGCAGCGCCTGGAACGTGGCGCCCGCCAGCGCGAGGCCGCCCCCCACCAGGGCTCCGAGGAGCATGCGGGGGAGGCGCAGCTCCACGACGATCTGGCGCTGCCACTCGGGTCCGCCGCCGGCGAGCGCCGTGAGCACCTCGCCGGTGGTGAGGTGCACGGGGCCGAAGCGCACTCCAAGCACCATCGCGACGGCGAGGGCCGCGAGGAGCGCCAGCGCCAGGCCCCAACGGCGGCTCAACGCACCGCCTCCCCGTGGAGGGCGCGGAGGACGATCCACGCCGCCTCCACGACGCCGGGGCCGGGCAGCTCGACGGCGTCGCCCAGTATCACCACACGGGCCCTCGTGCTCACGCGGGCGTCGACGCCTCCCGCCCGGGGCGTGAGGAGCACGTCGATGGGCCGGGCCACGAACTCCTCCACGCTCACCGAGGCATAGAGCGACCCCAGGTCGGCGAAGGCGTTCTCCCCTCCCGCCAGCTCCAGCAGCTCGTGGATGTACGTGCCGGGACCGGCCACCCAGGGCGGGCTCCCGCCCAGCAGGTAGGCCGCGCGCACGGTGGGGAGGGGGGTCGCCGCGGCGCGCACGCTGTCCAGCCCGGCGCGGAGCCTGTCCACCAGCGCCTCGGCCTCGGCGGTGCGCCCGGTGGCGGTGCCCAGGAGGCGGACGGTCTCGAAGATGTCCTCGATGCCGTCGGGGCGGATGGCCACGTGGGCGATCCCCAGGTCGTCGAGCATCGCTGGGGTGCGCGGGTCCTGGGGCCCGCCGAAGCGCACCACCAGGTCCGGCCGGGCCGCGGCGACGGCCTCGAGACTGGGCTCCAGCCCCCCTCCCACGGAGGGCAGCGCCGCCGTCCACGCGGCGGTGTCGTGGTCCGTGCGCGCCACCACGGCCTCGGCGGCGCCCAGCTCGGCCAGGGTGAGGGTGGCCGAGGGGACCAGGGAGACGATGCGGCGGGCGGGAGCGGCCAACCTCACCGTGCGTCCCTCGGCGTCCACCAGCGTGACCGTCCCCGGCCCCGGGGCGCCGACGTCGCGCGCGGCCTCCGGGCGCTCACACGCCCCCAGGGCGAGGAGAAGGAATACGACCAGGCGTGGCCGGAGGCGCCGCCGGCCGGCGCTCATCCGGTGGGTGCGCCGCAGGGGTCCTCGAAGGTCTGCACCCACGAGCCTCCCCGCTGCCCCAGCGCGGCGTACCAGCGGCTCTCCGCCCCGAACACGTCCAGCAGGATCTCCGAGTCCCCGTCCCCGTCCCAATCCAGGTGGCCGAAGTAGCGGGGGATGCCCTTGCCCTCCACGGAAGGGCGCCGGAAGCCCACGTAGGAAGAGCGGTAGCCGCTCCCTCCGGACGTGCCCACGACGAAGAGCGAGTACGCGCCCTCGGCCGTGGCCGCCCCCACCGACAGCCGGTCCCCGTAGAGGAACGTGGCGGCCACGGAAGGGCCGGAGGCGTCGGGCATCCGGAAGGCCTGGATGTCCGCCCTGGACTCCAGGAGGGACGGCGGCCACGCCGCCCCCACCACCGGGATGGCCTCCTGGGCCAGCTCCAGGGAGGCCACGCGCTGGTCGTAGTCGTGGTCCCGGAGCCGGAACTCGGTGTAGGGCCGGCGCACCGCCCCGGTGTCGCGGAGGGCGAAGAGGCGGCGTGCCGCGGACGCCCCCGGCACCAGCTCCACCACGCCGGTCACCTGGGCCCGGGGGACGCAGGAGTGGTCGTCCTGGCTCGTCTCCGTCACCGTGAGGCGGCCGACCCGCGCCCCCTCCGCGAACAGGACCAGCTCGGTGCCGGGAGCCAGGAGCGAGCGGGCGAGGTGGGCGAGATAGCCCGGCGCCTCGGTCTCCGGAGGGAGGGCGGCGAGCCCGTCTCCCCGCACCTCGCCCACCACGGTGAGCGTGGCCGTGTCCTCGTCCCGGGTCCCGACCAGGAGGAGGGGGCCCCCGGGCAGCGGCGGGAGCGACACCTCGAGGGCGGCTTCCCCTTCGGCCTCGGGCGCGGCCTCCGCGGGAGGCGGGGGCGCCTGCATACGCACGTCCACCCCGCCCCAGCTCACGTTGTCGCAGCCGGAAGGCACGGTTAAGATCACGGCCAGGAGAAGCCAGCGCCTACGCATGAAGCCTTTGTGGCAGTAGCGGATCGGGCCCGGGGTCAGGACCGTCCCCGGGGGTCCAAAGCTAGCGACCGCATCGGGGGTAGCAATACTGACGGGCGTCGGGTCCTCCGTGGGACCTCCATTACGACGCGGTGGCCGTGCCCCCGGGGGGCCAGCCGCCGCGGTTTCGTCAGGGGACGGCACGTGCTCGATGCGCTGGCATTCCGGCAGGTCATGGGGACCTTCCCCACGGGGGTCACCGTGGTGGCTGCCCTGGACGGTGCCGGCGCGCCCGTGGGCCTGACGGTGAACGCCTTCACGTCCGTGTCCCTGGAGCCTCCGATGGTCCTCGTCTGCATAGACCGGGGGGCGTCGTCCCACGACGTGCTCCTCGAGGCCGGCTCGTTCACGGTGAGCATCCTGGCGGCGGAGCAGGAGCCCCTCGCGAAGCGCTTCGCAGTCGACCCGTCCGCCGAGCGCTTCGACGGGGTGGACTGGCGCCCGGGCCCCACCGGAGCTCCGGTCCTGGAGGGCGCGGCCGGATGGCTGGCCTGCACGGTGGACGCCGTTCACCCGGGAGGCGACCATACGATCCTGGTGGGGCGCGTCCGGGACGGGGAGGGGGAGGACGGGGCCGCGCTGGTCTTCCACAGAGGGTCCTTCGGGAGCACCGCGCCGTGACGTCCAGCCCCCATCCTTTCCGCTGGCTGCCGCCCTTCCTGGTGGGCGTGAGCGCGGCCACGGCCGCCGAGGTGGCGGTGGGGCTCCTCCTGTACGGCGGCCCGGGCCTCATGCGGTCCCTCACGGCGGTGCTGGCCGTGGAGGCGGGGGCGCTGGGCGTGGGCTTCCTCACGGCGCCGGGCCCGCGCCCCGACCTGGTGGATGCGCTCCGGCGGCGATGGCTCTTCACCCTGGTCGCCTTCCTGCTCGCCACCCTCTTCAGCGCCTTCTGGAGCGTCGTGGAGCTGGTGGGGGGTACTGCGCTGGGACAGGGGCTCGGCCTGGGCTTCCTGGCCGCCCTTCCCCTCTACGCCGCGGGATCGCTCCTGGGAGCCATGGGCACGCTGGCGCAGACGGCCCCCGACGGAAGCGGCGCCGGCGTGGGAGGCGCGGCGGCTCTGGGGGCCGCCCTGGGCTTCGGAGCCACGGGGGCGTCCCTCCCCCAGGTCTTCACCCCGGCGTCCCTCCTGCTCATGTGCCTCGTCCTCCTCTCGGCGGGCGGCCTCGTGTACGGCTCCGTCCTCGATACGCGCCTGCGGATCCACGTTCGCGCTCGGCGCCCCTCCGGGCTCGGCGACGTCCGGGTGGAGGACCGCCACCTCCTGTCCCGGGACCACGCCGCGCGGGTGCTCATGGAGGGCGACTTCGTGCGGCGGTGGGTGATGTTGGGCGAGGAGGCGGGGGACGCGTGGGACCTGGCGGCGTACCGGGCCCTCCTGGACGTGGGCTCGCCGGGTGCGTCGGTGCTCTACGTCGGCGGCGGCGGCTCCCCCCTGCCGCGCACCGCTCTCTGGGAGCACCCCGACGTGCGCGTGGACGTGGTGGAGCGGTCGCACCCGGTGGTGGAGCTGGGCCGCGAGCACATGGAGACCGGTCTCTACGGAGGGCCCGACGGGCGCCTGGGCATCTGGATCGGCAACGCCGAGGACGCCCTCGGCTCCCTGGAAGGGCGATACGCCCTGGTCCTGGTGGACACCTGTGCCCTGGCGCCCCAGGGCGGGGTCTCGTCCATGTCCCACCGCCACCGGGCGGTAGTCCTGGAGCGCGTGGCGGAGGGAGGCGTGCTGGTCCTGGGTCCCGCGTCCCCGGAGTCGGGGAGCTGGGACTTCCCCGAGGGTTGGTCCACGTGCCGGTACGCCCGTCCGGTCCCCGACGGCGTTGGAGGGCTGGGCATCCCCCTGCCGGAAAGCGAGGTCATCCTCGTGGGGAGCCCGGCTCCGCACCGGACCTGGCCCGAGGCGTTGGGAGGGTTCCGACGGGCCGAGGCGGCGGTGCCATGATCGTCGCCCACCTCTCGGACCTGCACCTGGGCTTCCGCGCCTACGGGCGCATGGAGCGGGGGGTGGACGTGCGCGAGCGCGACGTGGCTACCGCGTGGGAGCGGGCGGTGCAGGAGGTGGTCCGCCTGGCGCCGCAGGTCGTGGTGGTGGCCGGCGACGTCTTCGACCGCCCCGACCCCCCAGCCGGCGCCCTGGTGACGCTGGCCCGGGGGCTGGAGCTGCTCCGCTCGTCCCTCCCCCAGACGCCGGTGCTCATGGTGGCGGGTCCCCGCGACACCCCGCGCAGGCCGGGGGACCCGGGGGCGCTGGCGGTGCTCGACACCTTTCCCAACGTGGAAGCGGCCGCCGGGCTCCCCCGCTCCATCCTCCTGGAGCGGCTGGACCTCCACGCCTCCCTGGTCCCCTACCGCGCCACCGTGCGGGAGCCCGCCGTGGCTCCGGAGCCGGACCCCCGGGTGCGGTGGAACCTCCTCGTGCTCCACGCCCGCGAGGGGGCAGCGGAGCGGTCTGGGGTCTTCGTGGATCCCGCCGACTGGGACTACGTGGCGTTGGGTGGGGAGCACCGGCGCCGCCGGGTGGACGCCCGCGTCCAGTATCCCGGGTCGCTGGAGAGGGTTGCCCTCGACCCCTGGGACGAGGCCGCCGACGAGAAGGGCTTCCTGGTGGTGGACCTGGAGCGGGGCTCGACCACGTTCCACCCCATCCCGGGACGGGCGGTGGCTGCGCTGGCCCCCATCCGCGTCGCCCCCGGCGACCCGGAGCGGCTCCGCCGCCGCGTGGAGGAGGTCACGAGGGAGGTCCCCGGCGGGATCGCCGGGAAGATCGTCCGCCTCCGCCTCGAGGGCGTGGACCCGGAGGACCTCCTCTGCCTGCAAGGCGAGCAGCTCCACGCCCTGCGCCAGCAGGCGCTCCACCTGGCGGTGGAGGCCGGGCGGGAGCCCAGGGTGCCCACCGAGGCGTGGATCGCCTCCGAGGCGCCCCGCCTCCTCCGCGAGGCCCTCCGCGCCGAGCTGGAGCGGGACGGTCTCTGGGAGTCGGCCACCGAGGAGCTGGTGAAGGCGCTGGCGCCCGACGCCGGCGCCGCCCCGGGGTCACCCAGCCCGCTGGGAGCGCTGGAGGCGGTCGACGGCGACCTGCCGGGGGTGGGCCGGGTGAGCATGTCCGTATCGCCGGGGCTCACCGCCATCATCGGCGGCGCCGGGCGCTCCCGGCGGGCCGTGGTGGGGCTGTTGGCGGCGGCAGGCGGTCCGGTGGACGGCCCCCTGGGGCGGATCTGGGTGGGGCGCGGCGGCGAGACGCTGGAGGGCGCCGTGAACCTCGCCGTGGAGGCGGTCGCCGAGGCTCGGGGCCTCCAGGTGGTCACCGCCGCGCTGGAGCGCGCCCGGGACATGGGCGCTCCCGAGCCCCGGAGTGGGGTTCCCGGGGAGGACGCGGCGAAGGCCGGCGCGGTGCGCGTGGACCCGGAGCTGGTGGCCGCCGAGCTCCGGGCCGCCGAGCGGGAGGGGCGAGCCCTGAGGGCCGACGCCGCCGAGGTGGACGGGGACCTGGAGGTGGCCACCATGGACTGGCTGCGGGAGCGCCAGGACGCGGAGACCACGCTCCACGCCTACAGGGACCGAGCACGGGAGCTGAAGGCGCGCATCCGCAACATGGAGCGGTCCGGCCCGGAGGCGCCGTGCCCCACCTGCGGCCGGGTCCTGGAGGCCCACTACGACGAGGTGCTGGGCGAGCTCAAGGAGGAGTGGGAGGCCATCGTCCAGGACGGGAGCTGGTGGAAGCGACGCTGGGAGCAGCTCGAGCTGAAGCCGTCCCACCTGCAGGACCTGGAGGGGCGCTCTCTGCGTCTCCACGCCGCGCTGGAGGCCACCTCCGAGCGGGCGGAGCTCCTCCGGGCGCGCCTGGCCGAGCTGGAGGGGAGCGCGGCGTACCGTATCGCCGGGCCCGAGGGAGGACCCCTGGGCGAGGTGGCGGCGGCGCTCCTCCGGGTGCGCGAGGCCCGCCTGGTGCGGGCCCGGGAGCTCCTCCTCTCCCGCGCGTCGCGCTACCTGGGCCGGATCTCCGGGGGGCGCATCCTGGCGGTGACCTGGTCCGAGGGGATGGCCCTGCTCCAGGGCGACGCCGGTCCCCTGGCGCCCCTCTCCGAGGAGGACCTGGCTGCGGGGCGGATGGCGGTGCGCCTGGCGGCGGTGTCCCTCGTGGCCGGGGGGGGGCAGGTTCTGGCCTCCCTGGTCCTGGAGGAGCCCTTCGACCGCCTGGACGCCGAGGCGGGGCTCCGCACCCTGGTGCTCCTGAGGAAGCTCCTGCGGGAGGTGCCCCGGATCCTCCTCCTCACCCGCGGCGACGCTGTGGACGCGCGCCCGGAGCTTTTCGACGCGGTCCTGGAGGTACGGGACAACGCGGGGAGCGGATCGGCGGCGCTGCGCCCCACCCCCGCCGGCGCGGGGCGGATCATCCTGCACCAGCCCGTGCGCCCGGCGCGGGGGCGCGCGCCCCGGCGAACAGGGCGGTAGGGCTGGCGCGGTCGTCCCGCCCTGCAACCTTTCGTCCCCCTCCCTCGTCGTAGTACGGTAGAGGGGCTGCGGGGTGCGGGCCCCGCGAGGATCCTGGGGACGGTGTGACGGGTGCGATGAACAGTTGGCTGCCAGCCTTGCTCGCCGGAGTCGTTCTGGGCGTGGGACTCCGGATCTGGTACCGGTCGTGGCGCAAGCGCCGCATCGCGGCGCGGCGGCGCGTCGAGCTGCCCAACTCCGCCTACTCCTCCGAGGGCGTGAGGCACCAGGAGGACCGGGCACGCTGGGAGCGCATCCCCATGGGGAGGCTCCATCCGCTCAACCGTGACGAGGTCCAACGCCTCCTGGACATGGTGGACCAGGACGGCATCAAGGCCATCTCGTCCAAGGACCGGCTCTTCCTCGACAACATGACGCTGCCCCGCATGGGGTAGGGCGGCCGGGGGAGGCGCTCAGTCGGCCGCGCCTTTCGGCCACAGCCAGGCCGCGCCCCGCACGCCGCTGGAGTCCCCGTGGAGGTTGCGCACCACCCGGGTGCGCACCTCGTCGGTGAAGACCCATGCGGGGAGGGCCGCCTCCACCCGGCCGGCGAGGCCGGGGAGGTTGGACATCCCCCCGCCCAGGACCACGACGTCCGGGTCCACCACGTTCACAACCGTGGCGAGACCTCGGGCCAGCCGGTCCACGTAGCGAGCCACGGCCGCGGCGGCCCCCTGGTCGCCCTCGCCCGCCGCATCGGCGATGCGGTGGGTGGTCCAGTTCCTTCCCGTCGCCTCCCGGTGGTCCCGCTCCAGGCCCGGGCCCGACAGGAACGTCTCCACGCACCCCTGCTTGCCGCAGTAGCAGATCGGGCCGGGCCGCTCGTCGTCGCGTGGCCATGGAAGGGGGTTGTGCCCCCACTCTCCGGCGATGAGCTGCGCGCCCTGGAGGGGGCGCCCGTGGACGACGATCCCGCCGCCCACGCCCGTTCCCAGGATGACGCCGAACACCACGTCGGCGCCCGCCCCCGCGCCGTCGCTGGCCTCGGAGAGCGCGAAGCAGTTGGCGTCGTTCATCACGCGCACCGGCCTCCCCAGCCGCTGGCCCAGGTCCACGTCCAGCGGGTGGCCGATGAGCCAGGTGGAGTTGGCGTTCTTCACCAGCCCGCTAACCGGGGAGACCGTTCCGGGGATCCCCACGCCCACGCTCCCCCGGGCCCCGGCGGCGCGCTCCACCTCCGCGACGAGGCCGGCGATGGCGTCCAGGCTGCCGGCGTAGTCCCGGGGCGTGGGCACGCGAAGGCGGGCCACCTCCGAGCCGTCGGCGGCGAGGCCGACGGATTCGATCTTGGTGCCGCCCAGGTCCACGCCGATGCGCAGCGCCCGGCTCACGAGCGGCGCGTCATCTCCGGGGCGCGCCGTGGGGGTGCTCCACCCGCTGGTAGGCGTCGTAGAGCTCGGCGGGCCGGTTGGCCCACAGCTCCACGTACCCGCACGAGCCGCACACGCTCGCGTGGATGAGCGTGCTCACCGCCCGGGTGAGCCTGCCCTTGTCGGGGTGGCGCTCGACGCCCACCACCACGCGCGGTCCCTGCGCGTCCGCGATGTAGGCGCCATCCATCATCATGTCCGAGTTGCACTTGGTGCAGCGATGATAGGTGCTCACGGGGACTCCTCCCGAAGGGCGGCGACGGCCTGGATCTCCACCAGGTACCCGTAGTGGAGGTCGCGGGTGGGAACCACGGCCCGCGCGGGGCGGTGTGTCCCCATGACCTCCGCGTAGACGCGGTTCACCTCCCCCCAGTGAGCGATGTCCGAGACGTAGACGGTCATCTGGAGGACCCGGTCCAGGTCGCTCCCTGCGGCCTCCAGGATGGCGCGCACGTTCTCCAGGGCCTGCCGGGCCTGGGAGGCCGCGTCGCCCGGGGGCGCCTTGGGGTCCTTCGGGTCCACCGGGAGCTGCCCGGCGACGTACACGGTGCCGTCGTGGACGACGGCCTGGCTGTAGTGCCCTCCCGGCCGGGGGGCCTTGTCGGTCTCAACGAGGCGCATGGCGTTCCAGGGTGGGGGAAGCGAGGCTCCTCCCCATTCTGACGCACCCGCCCCGCTCAGGCCAGACGGTGTCCCGCCCGGTTCAGGTTCCCAGGGCGGTCCAGGTCTCCGTGCGCTCCTGGTACCGGGCGCGGGCCTGCTCGTCGCCGGCCTGCGTCGCCGCCTGCGTGAGGGCCAGGTACGCCCACGCGTAGTAGTTGGGGATGCCGATGGTGGCTTCGTCCGGCCAGTGGGGCCACTCGTCGGGGATCCCCGTGCGGTGGACGAAGACCTCGTCGAGGAGTGCGCGGGTCCGGGGCACGTCCACCCAGTCTCCCACCACCGCCAGGTACGGCGACGGTGCCATGCGCATCACCCCGGCCGGGGCGCCCTGCTCCAGCGGAGTCCGGCTGAGCTTGAAGGCCAGGCCCTGTCGGTAGAGGTACGGGTCCAGCCCCAGGGCGGAGGCGGCGTTGCCGCTGGACGCGAAGTAGACCGGGCGCTCGCCCGCCACCTCGTTGATGAGCACCAGGGCGTACTGCATCCACGGGTACACGAGCTGACCGGCCCGGAGCACGGCGTTGATCTCCCCCATGCGGAGCGCCTGGTCGCGCTCCACGCGGGAGTACGACACGGCCACCTCGTCGATGGTCTGGTCGTCCAGGGGGAGGATGGTCCGGGTGGGCGCGCGGATGGGCTCAGCCATCTCCAGGGGCACCTTGTCCCCCGCCTGCGAGGGGTCGCCGACGTAGGCGGCGCCGGTGGTCTCGGCGGTGTACGGCCGCTGGCACACGATGCGGGTGGGGTCGTCGGCGGGCGACACGCCCTCGGGGCACGGCGCCGTCAGGTCCCGGAGCTGCTTGGTGTACCAATTGGTGTTCAGGTACGACGTGACGATGACGGTCACGTCCTGGCGTACGCCCTCCACCTCCTGGAGGTACCAGAGGGGGAAGGTGTCGTTGTCCCCGTTGGTGAAGAGGACGCCGTAGGGCTCCACGCTCATGAGGAGATTGTAGGCCCAGTCCCGGGCGGCGTAGTCCCAGGCCCGGCTGGCCCATCCCCAGTTGGCCACCAGGGGGATGAGCGCCAGCCCCAGGATGGGCACGGTGCGGGACAGCGTGGTCTTCAGCTCGGCGGCCGCTTCCTTCCAGAGGGTGGCGATGCCCACCCCCGCCCAGAGCCCCCAGACCGAGAACGAGACGATGAAGAAGTAGTCCCGCTCCCTGACCTCGTGGAGCTCGCGGTTGGCCACGGGAGCCTGGAGGGAGTACCCGTACTTGAAGTTCAGGTAGTAGACCAGCGCGAGGGAGAGCGTGCCGAAGAGGGCCGCCACGTACACGAAGCTGGCCCGGTCGCGACGGAAGTGCTCCACCGCGCCCCACACGCCCAGGCCCGTGAAGAGCATGGTGAAGGGGAGGCGGAGGTTGGCGAACACCGTGGTGGTCCCGTCCATGCCCCGGGCCCACTGCCAGTCGAAGTACTGGAGGTAGTTGGCCAGCTGGGACGCGAGGGGCGCCTGGCGTGGAAGGAGGGGGGGCTTGTCGTACTGGGAGCGGTTGAGGGCCTCGGAGAGGGCCACGCACCCCGCCTTGCCGTACGTCACGATGGCCGTGAGGGAGGAGCCCAGGTCCGGGCAGGTGGGCGCGGCCTCGTTGATCACCGGGCTGAGCCCGGCGCGCAGCGGGAGGAACAGGTGGATGGAGATCCCCAGGAGCGCCGCCGCGCCCCCCGCGATGTAGAGGCGCCAGTTGAGCAGCGTCTTCGGGTGCACCATCAGGATGAAGAGCCCGATGGCCGGTGCCGCGAGGAAGGCCATGAGGTGGTTCCCCACGCTGAGCGCGAGGATGAACACCATGAGGACCAGCAGGTTGTCTTCTTTGCCCTTGCCCAGGTCCTCCTGCCAGCGGAAGGCCAGCCAGGAGAGCAGTGCGATGGTGAGCAGGGAGACCGTGTAGACCTTCTCGTTCACGTTGGACTGGTTCCACACCGTGAACGCCGTGGCGCTCACCAGCACGGCGGCGCCCGCGCCCACCAGGCGGAAGGTCCGCTCTCGGGAGAAGTACCGGAGGATGTGGTGCACCACGAGGAACCAGAGCGCGTGGGCCCCGGCGCTCATGAGGGCGCTGAAGAGGTTGATGCGTACCGCCACCGAGAGCCCCAGGGGCGCCAGGAGGAGGGACCAGGCCTTGGCGAGGACCACGAAGAGCGGATTGCCCGGCGGGTGGGGGACGCCGAGGATGTGGCCCGTCGCGATGTACTCGCTGGTGTCCCAGAACGCCGTGGTGCGAGACAGCGTCACGGCGTAGAGACCGAACACCAGGAGGCCGGCGATGGCGGCTGCCCCATAGGGAGGGCGAAGCTCGCCCGACGTCGGGGCCGGGCCCACGACGGGTTCGGTGCTCGCGGTGTCCTGGTTGGCCATGGTCCTGGGTCGCTCGTGTCTACGCGGGTGTCGCGGGCCTTCCGCGGAAGACCGGTAAGATAACAGCGGCGGGCGCGGCCCGGCGCGCGCCTATGACTCTTCCGGAACCAGGTGCAGGCACCCCCATCGGTCCACGTCCATGCGCCAGCCGGGAGGAACCCAGGTCGTGGCGCTGTACTCTTGGACCACGAGGGGCCCGTGAAGGGTTTGCCCGGCACGGAGGTCCCGCCGCCAGACGCGGCGGGCCGTGAGCGTCCTCCCCTCGAAGTAGACCGGCGCCTCCTCCACGGGGGGCGGGCTGTCGCCCGCGGGCAGCTCGGGGACGTCCATGGGCACCGGCGGCGCCGTCACCACCGCCCGGAGCGTCACCGCCTCCACGGGTGTGGTGGGCCGGCTGTACCCGTACCGCTCCTCGTGGGAGGCGTGGAAGCGCTGCACCCACGACGCGGCGGCGACGCGCAGCTCGAAGCTCTGCCCCCGGTAGCGGGCGTCCACCCATCGCTCGGCCAGGAGAGCGCGGGCGTCGGCGCCCTCCTCCAGCATCTCCCGGCGGCCCTGCGCCTCCAGGTCGGCGAAGACCCGCTCCATGAGGTCGGGGAGACCCGGGTCCTCCGTCGAGGCCAGGATGGTGCGGGACACCTCCCGGGTCACGGGGGACGCCAGCATGCCGTAGGCCGAGAGGAGCCCCGGGTCGGGGGGCACCAGCGCCCGGGCCGCGCCCAGGCGCCGGGTCAGCTCGGTGACGTGGAGGGCGCCCGCGCCCCCGAAAGCCACCACGGCGAAATCGGCGGGGTCGTACCCCCTCTCCACGGAGATGACGCGCAGCGCCCGCTCCATGGCGGTGTCGGCCACGGCCAGCACGCCCTCCGCCGCCGCCTCCAGCCCGATGCCCAGGCCGGAAGCCAGCTCCGCCAGGGGGGCGCGTACCGCCTCCCGGTCCAGGTGTCCCTCGCCGCCGAGGAACGCGTCCACCGGGAGCCGCCCCAGCCAAACGTGGGCGTCGGTGACGGTGACCTGGGTTCCGCCCCGCCCGTAGCAGACCGGCCCCGGGTCCGCCCCGGCGCTCTGGGGGCCCACGCGCAGGGCGCCGCCGGCGTCCAGGCGGGCGAGGGAGCCGCCTCCGGCCCCTACCGTGTGGATGTCGATCACCGGGATGGCCACGGGCTGCCCGTCGATGTCGAACTCCCGGGTGCGCAGGGGCTGCCCCGGGCACAGGGAGACGTCGGTGGACGTGCCCCCCATGTCGAAGGAGAGCACCTGCTCGTGCCCCGCGCGCTTCGCCCAGGTCAACGCCCCCACCACGCCGCCGGCGGGGCCGGAGAGCACGGTGTGCACGGGCTCGCGGCGGGCCCGCTCCACGGGAATCGCGCCCCCGTTGGAGCCCATGATGGTGACCCGCTGGGCCCCGGCCTCGGCGGAGAGGCGCCCCAGGTACCGGGACATGACCGGCGCCACGTAGGCGTTCACCACGGTGGTGGAGGTGCGCTCGTACTCGCGGAACTCGGGCAGGAGTTCGGACGACACGGAGAGGGGGAGGCCGGTGGCCGCCAGGGCCTCCGCCACCGCGCTCTCGTGGGCCGCGTTGGCGTAGGAGTGGAGGAGGGACACCGCCACCGCCTGGGCGCCCCGCTCCTCCACCAGGATGCTGAGGGCCTCCAGCGCCGCCGCGTCCAGGGGCTCGACCTCCTCGCCCCGGGGGCCGACGCGCCCGGGCACGCCCAGGCGGTCCTCCCGGGCCACCAGGGGGGGGAGGCGGTGCCCCACGAGGGCGTAGAGCTGGGGCCGGTTCTGCCGACCGATCTCGATGACGTCCTCGAAGCCCCGGTTGGTGACCAACACCACGCGGGCCCCCCGGCGCTCCAAGAGCGCGTTCGTCGCCACCGTGGAGCCGTGGAGGAGAAGGAAGGGCTCGCCCTCCCGCAGGACGTGCCGGATGCCGTCGAGGACCGCCTGGGCAGGGTCCGCCGGAGAGGAGGGCACCTTCAGCGTGGAGAGCCTCCCCCCCCGCCACAGGACCAGGTCCGTGAAGGTGCCGCCGGTGTCCACGGCCACCACGGCCGTTGATTCTTCGTGTTCGCCTGAGGACATTGGGTCGCCCATGTTGCTCTATCCGACCTTCGCCGAGTTCCGGGAGTACGTCCGGGACGCCCGCGTCGTCCCCGTCTGGAGGGAGTTCCTCTTCGACGTGGACACCGCGGTGACCGCCTACGCCAAGTTGGCCCGACCCCCCTTCGGCTTTCTTCTGGAGTCGGTGGTGGGTGGCGAACAATGGGCACGCTACTCGTTCCTGGGAACCCGTCCCGCGGGGGCCTGGCGCCTGAAGGACGGACAGGTCTCCTGGTGGACCCCGGACCAGGGGTGGGCCCCGGTGGCCACCGAAGACCCCCTCGGAGACCTCGATGCGCGCCTCCGGGAGCGAAAGCCCGCGGAGGTGCCCGGCCTCCCCCGCTTGTGGGGAGGGGCGGTAGGCTACTTCGGGTACGACGTCGTCCGCCAGGTGGAGCGCTTGCCCGGCGGCCCCCCCGCCGACCTCGACCTCCCCGACGGGCTCTTCGTCTTCACCGACCTGGTCCTGGCCATCGACAACCTGAAGGGGCGGGCCATGGCCATGGCCGCCGTCCCCGTCGAGCCGGGGCTGGCCGAGGCCGACCTGCGGGTGCGCTACGACCAGGCCGCGGCCAAGATCGACGGGCTGGTGGACGAGCTCGCGGCGGGGCGGCCGCCCGCCCCCCTGGCCCTGGCCCCCGAACCCGATGCCGACCCCCCCTTCGAATCGTCCACCACACGGGCCGGGTTCGAGGAGGCGGTGGGGCGCATTCGGGAGTACATCCGGGCGGGCGATGCCTTCCAGGTGGTGCTCTCCCAGCGCCTCTGCATCGAGCTGAACGCGACGCCCTTCGAGCTGTACCGGGCGCTGAGGACCCTCAACCCGTCGCCGTACCTCTACTTCCTGGAGCTGGACGGGGTCTGCCTGGTGGGAAGCTCACCGGAGGTCCTGGTGCGCCTCGAGGACGGCACCGTGACCGTGCGGCCCATCGCCGGGACCCGCCCCCGGGGGAAGACCCCGGACGACGAGCGGGCGCTGGCCGAGGACCTCCTGGCGGACGAGAAGGAGCTGGCCGAGCACCGCATGCTCGTCGACCTGGGCCGCAACGACGTGGGGCGCGTGGCGGAGTACGGCACGGTGCACGTCCCCGACCTCATGGTGGTGGAGCGCTACTCCCACGTCATGCACATCGTGAGCCAGGTGGAGGGCCGCCTGCGCGACGGCCTCGGGGCGCTGGACGTGTTCAAGGCCTGCTTTCCCGCGGGCACGGTGAGCGGGGCGCCCAAGATCCGCGCCATGGAGATCATCGACGAGCTGGAGCCCGTGCGCCGGGGCACGTACGCCGGGGCCGTGGGGCACTTCAGCTACGGCGGCATGTCCATGGACACCGCCATCACCATCCGGACGGTGCTGGTCACCGGGGGCAAGGCGTACGTCCAGGCCGGCGCCGGGATCGTCGCCGACTCGGATCCCGGCAGGGAGTACGACGAGACGCTGAACAAGGCGCGCGCGCTGTTGCGGGCCGCGGCCATGGTGCGGGGGTAGGCCGGGCTGATCTGCCTTTCGCCCTCCGGCGCCTGGGCGTAATTTGGCGAAAGGCCTTCGGAGCGCATCCCTCCCGGCGGCTCCTGCCGTCGCGCTCGATAGCCTCATCGCGGTTCGCACGGAACCCTGGCGCCTCTGCCCCCCCGGTCGTTCACGGCTGTTTCGCCGAGCCAATTGCTGATTCCAAACCGAGGAAGGACCATGTCAACAGCTCGACAGAACGGGCTGCGGGCGGGCTTCGTCTCCGCCCTGGCCGCTGCCGCCATTCTGGTGATGGCGGTGAGCGCGTCGGCACAGGCCCCGGGCCGCATCGTGGGCACCGTGTCCGACGGCGCCACCATGGCGCCGCTCAGCGGTGTCCAGGTCTTCATCCCGGGGACCTCCCACGGCACCCTGACCACGAACGAGGGACGCTTCCTCCTCCTGAACGTGCCGCCGGGAACGCATACCGTGCGCGCCCTGGTCATCGGCTACGCGGCGCAGGAGGCGACCGTCACCGTGGGCGCCGGAGAGACCGCGACACTCGCCATCTCCCTCCAAGTGTCCGCCGTGGCCCTGGACGAGGTGGTGGTCACGGGCCAGGGGCGCGAGACGTCCCGTCGCGAGATCGGGAACACCATCGCCACGGTGAACACCGAGCAGCTCACGGCGGCGCCCGTGACCAGCATGTCCGAGTTGCTCCAGGGCCGCAGCGCCGGCATGACCATCATGACCGGTGGCGGCTACGTGGGGCAGGGCTCCAAGATCATCCTGCGGGGCGCCGGCTCCTTCGCCATGGGCGTGCAGCCCATCATCTACGTGGACGGCGTCCGCATCGACAACTCCGACATCTCCGGCGTGTGGACGGGCGGCACCTCCTGGTCCGGCATCGACGACATCAACCCGGCGGACATCGAGCGGGTCGAGGTCATCAAGGGCGCTGCGGCCTCCACGCTGTACGGCACCGAGGCGTCCGCCGGCGTCATCCAGATCTTCACGAAGAAGGGCCGGGGCACCGAGCGGGGCTCCTGGACCTACTCGGGGGAGTACGGCGTCTCCAACACGCCCGAGGACTGGTGGAACGTCTCCCTGTACGCGCCGTGGTTCTACGACAACTACGTGAACAGCGGCAACGTCATGGAGCACCAGCTCTCCACCCAGGGAGGTCAGGAGGGCTTCAGCTACTTCGCCTCCGGGACGTACCGCACCCAGGACGGCATGCTGCCGGGCAACGGGGAGGACTACTACTCCTTCCGCGGCAACCTCCAGTTGTTCCCCCGCGAGGACCTGGTCGTGAGCTTCCAGACCGGCTTCGTCCAACGTGAGGTGGCCATGCCCCAGGATGCGAACAACATCTACGGGTACGGCATCAACGCGCTGGCCGCCGGGTCCCGCGGGCTCTTTATGCCCGTGGAGGAGATCTCGCTCATCGAGGCCAACTTCAAGAGCGATCGCTTCACCGGCGGCATGAACGCCACCTGGAACCCGTCCGAGGACTTCGGCGTGCGCTTCACCGTGGGCGCCGACGTCTTCCACTCGGACAACACCGAGTTCCAGCCCTACGGCGGAAACAGCTTCAACCCGCAGGGCCGCAAGGACAACTACCGTCGGGACGCCACGTCCCTGAACATCGACCTGTCCATGTCCTACGGCCTGCAGATCACCGACAACGTCAAGAGCGACCTGTCCGCCGGCTTCCAGGCGTACAAGAGCATCGACGGGCGCGCCGAGGCGTTCGGGCAGGACTTCCCGGCTCCGGGTCTGTCCACCGTGGGCGCCGCCGCGACCACCACCGGGTGGGAGTGGCGCCGGACCCAGAAGAGCGCGGGCTTCTTCATCCAGGACCAGATCGGGTTCAACGACCTGCTCTTCCTGACCGTGGGCGCCCGGGCCGACGCCCACAGCGCCTTCGGCTCGGACTACCCGTACGAGATCTACCCGAAGGCGGCCGTGAGCTACGTCATCTCCGAGCACGGGTTCTTCCCCGGCTTCGTGGAGCAGCTCCGGCTGCGGGCGGCGTACGGGACGGCCGGGCAGCAGCCCGGCGCCTTCGACGCCGTGCGCACGTGGGCACCGGCCTCCGCGCTGGAGGGAGTGGCCGCGGTGACACCGGAGAACATCGGCAACCCGGACCTCGCACCCGAGAAGAGCCACGAAATCGAGGTGGGGTTCGACGCCGACCTCTTCACGGGCCGGCTGGGCATCGAGGCCACGTACTACAACCAGCGCACCGAGGGCGCGCTCATCCCCGTGCGGTATCCGCCCTCCGCCGGGTTCCTCAACACCCAGCTCGAGAACGTGGGCGAGATCCAGAACCGCGGCCTGGAGCTGTCCGTCAATGGTACGCTGTTGGAGCTGGGCGACCTCCGGTGGCACGCCACGGCCAACATGGCGTTCATGGAGAACGAGATCATCGACCTGGGCGAGGAGGAGGAGCTCTACGTCCACTGGACCCAGGCGAACCGGAGGGGCTACCCGCTGGGGGCGTTCTTCGGTGACCGGTTCGTCACGAAGGACGGCAAGGCCGTGGAGGTGAAGGACCAGCCCTGGCTCCTGAACCCCGACGGGTCCTTCCAGTTGGACGCCGACGGCAAGAAGATCCCGAACCCCAACAACGAGGGGTACATCGGGCCGCCCATGCCCACGCGCACGTTCCAGTTCAGCAACACCATCGACTACGGGCGCTTCCACCTCCGGGCCATGCTCGACCACTCGGGGGGGAACTTCACCGAGAGCGCCACGGTGCGCTGGGTGGCCCGCCAGACGATTCCCCAGGACAACGCCGAGGTGGGCTCCGAGTACTGGGGCAAGTCGGCGTTGAGCGTCTGCCACCAGACCGACGACCCCGCCATCCTGGCCTTCTGCGAGACGCCGTGGCCCGCGGGCGGGCGCGGCAACGTGGTCATGCCGGCGGACTTCTGGAAGCTCCGTGAGCTCACCCTGAGCTACGACATCCCCGCGGGCTTCGTGGGCAAGGCCGGCTTCCGCACGGGTATGGTCTACTTCACGGGCCGGAACCTGTGGCGGAGCATCGATACGTGGGCCATGGAGGCCGAGGCCAATTACAGCACGAACGACCTCTCCAACCAGGACTACTTCATCACGCCGGTTCCGAGGACGTTCACCCTGGGCCTGCGTCTGGGCTTCTGATGCGTCGCGGACTCCAACAGAGGATAACGGCAATGAGCGAGAAGAAGCTTCCGAGCCGGCCGCGGCGACTCACTGGCATCGCCATGATCGCCGGGGCGCTGGCTCTCGGTGCATGCAGCATGGACGTGGACAACCCCACCATGATCCAGGACGAGGACCTCAACACCGTTGCGTCCATCGAGGCGCTAGCCGCAGGCGTGGCCGGCGACTTCGCCGAGGCCATGATCGTGCCGGGCGGCGGCGGTCTCATCACCGCGGGGGCCATGCTCACGGACGAGCTGGTCCACGTGGGGACGTGGATCGGACTCCGGGGCCTGAGCGACGGCTTCTCCCAGGACGACTGGGTGGAGTCGCAGTCGCGGTGGGCCGAGCCCTCCCAGGCCCGCTGGGTGGCGGAGGACGCCATCGAGCGACTTGGACAGGTCTTCGCCGAGAACGACATCGATCCCAACTCCCGTCCCGAGATCCCCTCGGTGACCATGTGGGCGGGGTTCGCCAACAAGGCACTGGGTGACCACTTCTGCGAGGCCGTCATCGACGGCGGCCCGAGCATGGCCCACACCGAGTTCTACGAACGGGCCGAGACCCACTTCACCAACGCCATCCAGCTCGCCGGCGCCGCGGGAGAGAGCGACATCCAGCTCGCCGCGTACGCCGGCCGCGCGCACACGCGCATGCAGCTCGGCGACTGGGCGGGCGCCGTCTCGGACGCGGCCAAGATCTCCACCGACTGGGTGTACTGGATGTACTTCAACCAGACGGCGGGCGTCTCCAACGACATGTACTGGTGGGGCTACCTGCGCGACGAGACGTCGGTGTGGGGCACCCCTTTCATGACGCTGGGCGAAAACCTCACCACGCCCAATGGCGGTGACCCGCGCGTCCAGTTCGACGTCGCCATGACCGCCGGCGGCGAGGTGCAGGACGGGGGCGACGGCCGCCGCCCGTTCTACCGGCAGCGCAAGTTCCGGAGCTACAACGACGAGATCGCGCTGACCAAAGGGACGGAGATGCGCCTCATCGAGGCAGAGGCAGCGTTGCAGAGCGGCGACGTCACCACGGCGGTGGCAAAGATCAACGCCGTGCGCGCCTACCACAACGCCAACGGCAAGAACCTCCCCTTGGTGTCGGCCAGCAACGTCGAACAGGCCTGGACGCTCCTCATGGCGGAGCGCGGCATCGAGCTGTGGCTGGAAGGCAAGCGCTTGGCCGACCTGCGCCGATGGGCCAAGAGCCGCTCCGGGAACGTCCCCTTCTCCGTGGTGCGCGAGGAGGCCCGGGGCCAGCCGGCCTCCGCGGACCCGATCCGCCCCGTGCTGGAGACGGACGTCTACCAGACTCGGGGTGACATCTGCATCCAGATCAGCAAGGACGAGAAGGCGTCCAACAAGAACATCAGCTGATCGCCTCCCTCCCCCCAGGGGAGCGACGAGCCCCACCCGGCTTCGGCCGGGTGGGGCTCTGGCGTTCTAGCGATGCCCCCGGCCGGCGGTTCCGGCCTACGGGCCCGGGTCAGCGGCCGGTGAGGACGACGATGGCTCCCGCGGGATAGCCGGTGCCGAAGCGCATGGTGGCGTCTCCCGGGTCCATGTAGCGGAGCTCGTGGATCTCCCCAACGCGGAAGGTACGCAGCGCCTCCGTGCCACCCTCCATGGGGGTGCCGTCGACGATGAGTTGTGGAAGGCCGCCGCCCCTTACCCGGAGCCACGCCGGGCGCAGCCTCTGGACCACCTCGAGCGCGCTGAGCTGCTGGAGGGGGGCCAGCTCATCGGCGGTGATGACGTCGCGGGAGCGGCGGGGAGTGTCGCCGCTCCCGGCGCCGGCCGAGGCGCACCCGGAAAGGGCCGCGAGGGTCAGCGCCAGGGCGAGGAACCGGGCGGCGGGCCCGGAGGACGTGGGATGCGTCATGTCTCCATCTGCCGCGGTTGGGTTGGCTCAGGCGGGAAGGCCTGAGCCAACCTACCCCCGGTCCAGCGACGTCTCAACCCGCGCGTTACGCCAGCTTCCCGTACAGGATCGTCAACGCCCGGATCCCCTTCTCGAAGGAGTCCAGCGAGAACCACTCGTTGGGGGCGTGGAGGTTGCACCCCGGCAGCGCGAAGCCCACCAGGAGCGCCGAGGCCTTCAGCTTCTCCTCGAAGTCCACCACGATGGGGATGGAGCCGCCCTCGCCCTGGAGGACGGCCGGGGCGCCGTACGCTTCCTCGAGCGCCTGCGACGCGGCGGCCAGCAGCTTCGGGTCGACCCTCGCCTTCCAGGGGCGCCCGCCGTGGAGCTCCACCAGCTCCACCGTGACGCCCGGGGGCGTCACCTTCTTCAGGTGGGCCTCCACCAGCGTCTTGACCTTCTCCGGCGTCTGGGTGGGGACCAGGCGGAAGCTCACCTTCGCCATGGCCTTGCCGGGGAGCACGGTCTTCGCGCCCTCGCCGGTGTAGCCGCAGAGGAGGCCGTTCACGTCGCAGGTGGGGCGGATCCAGAGCTTCTCCAGCGTGGTCCACCCCTTCTCGCCGCCCAGGCCGCCCACCTTGAGGTCGGCCATGTACGCCCCGTCGTCGAAGGGGAGGGAGCGGATCTGGTCCCGCGTCTCCTCGTCCCATGCCGCGACGTCGTCGTAGAAGCCCTCGATGGCCACCTTGCCGTTCTCGTCGTGGAAGGAGGCGATGATGCTCGCCAGGGCATTGCCGGGATTCCTCACCGGCCCGCCGAACTGTCCGGAGTGGAGGTCGCTGCGGGCGCCCCTCACGTGGATCTCGAAGTAGGCGAGCCCCCGGAGGGAGAAGAGCACCGAAGGCATCCCCTCGGCGTACATGTTCGAGTCGGAGATGATGACCGTGTCGCAAGCCAGGCGCTCGGCGTTCCGCTCCACGAAGGGGACCAGGTTCACCGATCCCACTTCCTCCTCGCCCTCGGCCAGGACGATGACGTTGAAGGGCAGCGACCCGGTGACCTTGAGCTGGGCCTCCAGCGCCTTCACGTGCATGTAGAGCTGGCCCTTGTCGTCGGCCGAGCCGCGGGCGAAGACCTTCCCATCCCGCTCGGTGGGCTCGAAGGGGGGCGACTCCCATTCCTCCAGGGGCTCGGGAGGCTGCACGTCGTAGTGCCCGTAGATGAGCACGGTGGGCGCGCCTTCGCCCGCGCCACGCCACTCGCCCAGCACCACAGGGTGTCCCGGGGTCTCGTGGATGCTCGGCTCCAGGCCCGCGTCGCGGAGGCGGTCGGCCAGCCACTCGGCGGCGCGCCTCATGTCGCCGTTGTGCTCGGCCTTGGCGCTGATGGAGGGGATGCGGAGGAAGTCGTACATCTCGGCGCGGAAGCGGCCGAGGTTCGCGTCGACGAAGGTCAGGACGTCCGACATGGCTGAGGCCCTTTCGGGCGGCGACCCTCGTGGGGCCGGCGCCTCGCTTCCTGGGGCGGGAGGGAAGGCGGGGCCGGGCTCAGGCCCAGCCGCGGATGCCCCAGCGGTAGATGAAGGTCATCAGCGCCGCGAAGACGAACGCGGCGCCCATCCCCCCGACGCTCAGCGCCAGGGGCTCGTAGAGGTGGAAGATGCCCACGCCCAGCATGCCGCCGATGACCGCGGCGAAGGCGCCGAGAGCCATGAGGATGGGGGTGTGGCCAGGGGTCTCCTCGGGACGCTTGATGAGCATCTTCATGAAGAGGCCGACGACGGCCCCCATGACGATCCAGATCCCGATGCCGATCCAGTTCTGCATCTTCGACCCTGCCCGCGGTCGCGGGCGTTGAAGTCCTCGGAAACGAGCGCGACAAATCTACCCGAAGCGGTGGAGGGGGGCCAGTCTGGACGCCTCCCGTTGACGCGCGGGCCGTCGAGGTGGGAGCTTGAGCCTGTGAGCGACGGCATCATCGACCTGAGCGACTATATCCGTCGGCGCGACGGCGCCCACGAGCCGGCCGCGACCTTCTCCCTGTGGGGCGCAGATGGGGAGCGGTCCCGTTTCGCCCTCCCCCTCTGGCGCGCCATCTACCTGGCCCAGGGGGAAAGGGGCGGAATCGTGTGGGACGACGGCGCGGGGGGCAGGCTGTCCCCGTTCGTGGTGCTGGACCTCGCCTCCGAGCCCGCCCGGACCGAGTTCCCCTGGGACGGGGCCCCGAAGCTGGACGAGGACCGGGTCCCCGACATCCGGATGGTTCCGGGAACGGGCCTGTGCGTCTATCTGGGGACCGAGGACGGGCGGCGCTGGTTCCTCCTGGTCTCCGGGGGCAAGGCCGCCTCCGAGCCGCAGGGGCGGGACCGGGAGGACGTGCTGTTCCTGGCCGGGGAGTGCGCGGGGCTGCTGTTCCTCCGCGACTTCGCCGACGAGGTGGAGTAGCGGCCGGTCGCTACTCCTGCCCCATACGGCGCTTGAGCTCTTCCAGCCGGGCGTCCACGTCCACCTCGGGGGAGCGGTAGGGCGGCGCGTCGGGGTCCGAGTCCAGGTCCAGGTCGTCGAAGTCGCGGGCGGCTTCGGCCCGGGCGTCCTCGTCGCCGATCTTCTCCGCCATGCGGTCGAGCTCGGCGAACAGGTCGTCGGCGGCCCCCAGGCTCTCCCTGGCGCCGGTGCGTCCGGCGGTGGCGGATAGGCTGTCCCGACTGGCCTGCGCCTCCTTCACCTTCTCGATCATCTCCTCCACCTCGCGCTTCCGGAGCGTCAGCTCCTGCTCGAGGGCGGCGGCTTTCTGCTCCAGGATGCGCTGGCGTTCCTCGTGCTTGGTGGCGTACTGCAGGGCGACCTGGGCCGTCTCCTCGTCGCCGATGTCCGAGGCCATCTTCCCGCGCCGGCGGGCCGTCTCGGCCTCCTTCTTCTCGCGGGCGGCCTCGGTCGTGGCGCGGGCCAGGTGGTCCTCCAGCTCGCGGATGCGGACCTTCGCGTCGGCGACCTCGTTCCTCATGCCGACGAGGAGGCGGTCCACGGTCTCGGGGACCTGGTCGCGGGCGAGCTCCTTGTTGAAATTCTCGATCGCCTCGCGGAAGGCGCTTCTGAGATTGTCGAACATGGTGTGCTCGGCTCTTGAGGTAGCGCGGGGACCGGATCCCCCCCGCCTGCGACTCGGACGCTCGCTGCGCTCGCTCCATGCGGCTTCGCCGCTATGGACCCTCGCTGCAGTCGGGGGGGCTCCGGTCCCCTCCGACCATCGGCCCGCCCCCGTCCTGCGCCTTCCGGGGGCATCTCGTGGGGGCCCTAAGATAATGCCGGGTGCGGGCGGCTGCCCGCACCCGGCACTACGGACGCCGGGGTCCGGTTGTTCTGGACCGTCTAGTTCAGGAAGGGCTCGATGCGCTGGGCGAAGGAGTTCCTCGCCCGGTGCAGTCGGCTCTTCACGGTGCCCAGGTTCACGCCGGTGATCTCGGCGATCTCCTCGTAGCTCTTTCCCTCCAGCTCCCGCAGACGGAACACGAGGCGATGGTGCTCGGGGAGCTCCTTCACCAGGTCCTCCACCAGGCGGCGCAGGTAGCGCTTCCGGTAGAGGTCGTCGGGGCGCATGGCAGAGTCCTCGAACTGGAGGGGACGGTGGTCGTCCTCCCAGTTGTTGGTCAGCCGCTGGAACAGGATGAGCGGGCTCCGGGAGCGGTTGCGCAGCTCGTTCTTCGAGAGGTTGCTGGCGATCGTATAGACCCAGGTGGAGAACTTCTTGGTGGTATCGAACCGGTGGAGGTGCCGCGTCACGCGGATGAAGGCCTCCTGCACCAGGTCCTGGGCCCTGTCGGCGTCACCCGTCTTCCGGGTGATGAAGTGGATGAGACGGTCCCGGTAACGCTCGTACAGCTCCTGGAAGGCTCCTGGCCGCCCCTCCAGATGGGCGGTCACGAGCTCCTCGTCGGTGAGCTCGGGCAGGGGGCGGGTTCCCAGAAGCTCCGGGACCTGTCCGGTATTCACGTTCACCATGTCCAGTCCGTATCTGGGGCAGCCTGGGTGGGCAGAAACGGGCGGTCATCGCGGGGCTGCCACCCCCGAAGCCGCCCGGCAACGAAATCCGGAATCATTCTCGTTTCGAGATTGAAATATGTCCGGATCCGCCTCCGCTTTCAAGAGCACGGGAGGGTCCACCGTCCACTCGTGTCGGACAGGCCTAAGCTAGACCTCCCGCGCCGGGGGCGCCACCGGCGCGGGGCGGCTACACGGGCCGGCGGTGGAGGCCCACGAGGACGTCCCCTTCCGAGATCCCCTCGTACTGGGCCTGCTCCGGTGGGGGCACGCGATCCCGGGACGCGAGGGCCTCAGCGACGGCCCGATCCATTTCCTCCGTCACCCGGGCCTCCACGTCGGCGAGGGCGGCGGGCGGCGTGCCTCCGTGGGTGAGGAAGGCCTCGAACTGGCCCACCGGGTCCCGGCGCCCCCACTCCCGGAAGAGCTCCTCGGGGAAGGTCTCCCGGGCCTCCCGCTCGTCATGGGTGGCGTGGCCGCCCATGCGGAAGGTGCGGGCCACCACCGCGGCGGGGCCCTGGCCCTTACGGCAGCGCTCCGCCGCGAGGCGGGTGGCGGCATAGACGTCCAGCACGTTGTTTCCGTCGCAGCTCCACGACGGGATCCCGTACATCTGGGGGAGGCGATCGAGGTCGCCCCGGCTGTGCTGCTCCACCCGGGTGCCCAGGGCCACCTGGTTGTTCTGGATGACGAACACGGCGGGGGCGTCCTGCACCGCCGCCAGGTTGAGCCCCTCGTGGCACGCCGCGGTGCGGGTGGCCCCGTCCCCCACGAAGGTGAGCGCTACCCGGTCCTCGCCCCGCGCCTTGAAGGCCATGGCGGCCCCGGTGACCACGGTGACGGACGTGCCCATGTGGCTGATGGGCTGGATGATGCCCCGCGCCAGGTCCCCCACGTGGAGGTCCCTCCCCCGGCTGGGGGAGTCGGCGGTGGCCAGGTACGCCCGGAACATGTCGGCCAGGGGCATGCCCATCATGTGGAGGGCCCCGGCGTTGCGGATCATGGGGCTCACGACGTCCCGCCCCCGGTCCAGGGCGGCCACCGCGCCCACCGTGACGGCCTCCTCGCCCGTTCCCAGCCACGCCTTGGAGAGGACGCCGGTGCGGACCCACCGCTTGAGGGCGATGTCGTGGAGGCGCGTCCGCAGGAGGTCGCGGTAGAGGGCCAGGAGCGCGTCCTGGTCCAGGGCGGCGACCACCTCCTCGCGGCGGGGGTCCGCGTGGAGCCGCTCTCGGTATTCCCCCAGGAGCCGGGGGTCGGGGGCCCATTCCACGTATTCGGGCGGGTCGTAGGCGGGGAATCGCTTCATGGCCCCGAAACTACGTGGGCGTCGCCGGGAGTGGAATGCAGGGGGAAAAGAAGAGCGGGGGAGGCGAAGGGTCTCGATGGCACGAAGAACCAGCCCCCCCAGGGTGGGCCACGAGAATTTCCCTTCACGCTCCGCCCGCTCAAGTCGAATCGAGGGCGAACCCGCCGACCGACATTCTGTATATAAACCCCGGGCGTTCCCGTGTCACTCTCAATTTGGCACGATTCCGCAAGTCGTGTTTTCGGCTTGCGATCGTTGCTCGGAAGCCCTTCGGCTTCGAGATTAGACCCCCGAAGACCTGCGGCCCTCTCCCACGACAGTCCGTGACCTCCCCCCCATCCAGTCTCGCACCGGGCGCTCCCAAGCGCCGCGTGAAGGCCCTGGTGGCCCTACGCCTCCTGGAGGTCATGCGCGACCAGGACATCCCCCCGGAGCTCCTGGAGGAGGAGGACACCACGGTGACCCTCCCCCGCCGGCTGGGGCTCAGCGACGTGGTCGGCCGCCAGATCCGGTCGTTCCGGGAGGACGTGAAGAAGGGCGTCCGTCTCACCGATCCGGAGATCCGGGACCTCTTCCGCCTGGTCATCCGCCGGCCCGACGCGGAGGAGATCTTCTTCCGGGTGGGCCAGTCCCTCGCCGGCGACCCGGCGGGCGCCTGGCGGCGTGCGCTGCCCCGGGGCGTCGCCCTGGCGCTGGCCCGCACCCGCGTGCGGCGGAGGCTCAACGCGCTCTTCGGGCGGCGGGTGGGCGGCTTCGGGAGGGGGAGCTTCTCCATCGAGGGGCGCTCGCTGCTCTTCATTGAGGCCGACCCGGGCGGGGACGCCTGCGCCCTCGTGGGCGGGCTCTGCCAGACGGCACTGGAGCAGGCCACCGGGCGCCGGGCGCGGGTGACCCACACCCTCTGCCAGGCCCGCGGAGACGCCTTGTGCCGGTGGGAGGGCGACCTGCTCGAGGGGGCGCCGGAGCCCGTACCCACCCCCGCCCCCGCCGCCGAGCCGGACGAGGCCTGAGCGTTGGTCGCCAAGGGATCCGTCGCCCCGGACTTCACCCTCCCCTCGGACACGGAGGGACAGGTTCGGCTCTCCGCCCTCCGGGGCAGGAAGGTCGTCCTCTACTTCTATCCAAAGGACGACACCCCGGGGTGCACCACCCAGGCGTGCGAGCTTCGGGACGAGATGCCGCGATTCGACGGCGTGGGCGCGGTGGTCCTGGGCGTCTCCCCGGACACGGTGGCCTCCCATGCCCGCTTCCGCGAGAAGCACGGGCTCAACTTCCCTCTCCTCTCCGACGAGGACCACGCGGTGGCCGAGGCCTATGGCGTGTGGAAGGAGAAGAGCATGTACGGGAGGACGTACATGGGGGTGGAGCGGAGCACCTTCCTCATCGACGAGGACGGCGTGGTGACGGAGGCGTGGCGCAAGGTGAAGGCGGAGGGACACGCCGAGCGGGTGGCAGCGGCGCTGGGATCCTGAGCCCGGCCCGCCGGACCCTTCAGGTATAGAGGGCCCGGTGCACCTTGTAGGTGCAGAGGTCCTGGACGACCAGCAGCCCCTGGGCGCGGGCCGCTGCGGCCTCGGCGTCGGCGCGGATCCCCTCCTGGAGCCAGATGGCCGGGCGCCCGGGGCGCGCCGCCGCCTCGCGGACGATGGCGCCCGCCTCGGCGGAGGGCCGGAACACTACGACCATGTCCAGGTAGTCGGCGATCTCGGAGAGGGAGGCCACCGCGTTCCGGCCGAGGATCCGGTCGGCGTGGGGGTTCACGGGGATGACCTCGTACCCCTTGGCCGCCAGGTACGACGGCACGCGCCGCGCCGCCTTCCCGGGGTCGCGGGACAGCCCCACCACGGCGATGCGGTGCAGGCGCTCGAAGAGGGCGCGGATCCTGGCGGGGGGAGGGTTGTCCGGGTCGGAGCTCTCCTCCAGCAGGCGGCGTAGGGATTCGAGGCGGTCCATGGTCGGCCGACGATACGGGGGTCGGAGGGCGCAAGCAACCGGCGCACGGTTGCTCGGGGAATCGGGGGGTGCGAAGATCCGTTCGCCGCAGCGCCGGGTCTACGGCGCGCGGGAGAACCGGAACGAGGAAGACATGGAAATCGGGATCATCGTCGGCGTGGTGCTCGGCGTGGTGGGCTTCGCTCTCGGGCGCGCCCTGGGGAAGTCCGCCGGCGTGGACCAGGGGAGGCGCGAGGGCCGCGACGAGGGAGTCCTCGCCGGCAGGGACGAGGCCGGTGCCGACGTGGAGCATCAGGTCCGGAGCCTGGTGGACGCGGTGTCGCGCGGCCGGAGGCCGGAGGTGAAACCCTCCAGCCCGGCGGTGGCCGCGCTCCTGGAGGCCCTCGAGGCCGGGTGGACCCCGCGGGACGCGGAGCGCCAGCGGGCGCTGAGGGAGGCCATCGGCCGCGTCAGCGCGTACCTCGACAAGTCGGTGCGGGCCCCGCTCGCCGAAGCCACGGCGGAGGCCGGCGCCGCCGAGCTGTACGAGCGCGTGCAGCGGGCGCTGGGTTCCCTCGAGGATCTGGACTTCTTCGTGAAGGAGCCCGCGCTGCAGACCGAGGGCCGCGATCTGCCGCCGCTGGTTCAGCAGGTGACGCGGGAGTTCGCCCAGGACCAGAGCGTGGGAATCCGCATGGCCCTGGACGGGCGGCCGGTGCGGGCCAAGGTGAATCCGGCGGCGCTCATGGACGCGCTCTACCTGGTGCTCCACAACGCCGCCCGCTTCGGCGGCGGCGCCACCATCGACGTGACCGTCGTGACCGAGGGAGGCGCGGCCCGGATCAAGGTGCGGGACCGGGGCAAGGGCTTCTCCGAGGAGGCGTTCCGGCGGGCCTTCGACCCGTTCTACTCCACCACCGACGACGGACTGGGCCTGGGGCTTCCCCACGCCCGGCGGGCCATCGAGGGCATGGGCGGCCGCATCGAGCTGCGCAACGTTCCCGACGGCGGCGGCGAGGTGGAGATCTCCTTCCCCGTCTAGCGCTGCCGTCGTCCCCTTTCCCTACCGGTACCCGTAGACCTGGTAGAGGAGGAGGTAGACGAGCAGCCCGGTGACGGACACGTACGCCCACACGGGGAACGTCCACCGCGCCAGCCGGGCGTGCTCGCGGAAGCGTCGCTTCCATACCAGGAAGAGCAGCCGCAGCACCAGGGGGACCACCACCACGGCCAGCACCATGTGGGAGAAGAGGATGGTCAGGTACAGCACCCTGGCCCCTCCCTCGCCCGCGAACTCGTGCGTCCCGGTGAAGGAGACGCGCATCAGGTAGAACACCAGAAAGAGGGTCGACGCCGCGACGGCCGTGACCATGGCGTTCCGGTGAAGGCGGACCTTGCGACGGCGGATGAAGACCCAGCCGGCCGCGAGGGCCAGCGCGCTGGTGGCGTTCAGGCTGGCGTTGACCAGCGCCAGGAGGTCGCCGAGCTGCGTGCGGTCCACGGGTGGCCTCCCCTCCCCGCTACGCCGGCACCGTGCTGGCCGGCTCTTCGGCCGGGACGGACGCCGCCCTCCACCCGGTGGTGGCCAGGTGCGCCAGCGTCGCCACCAGGCTGGCGGCCACGAGCGTGTGAAGGGACACGGGAACCACCGCCAGCCCGGTGAGAACCGAGGCGAAGCCCAGCCCCACCTGGAGGAGGACAAGGGCCGCCGCCCAGCCCGTCCAGCTCCGCACCGCGGGCGAGGAGCTCCGGCGGATCGCCCAGACGGCCATGCCCAGGACCACCAACGCCGCGCCCACGCCCAGCACGCGGTGGAAGAAGTGGAGCGCCACCAGATAGCTCCCCAGCGGCGGGATCCACTGCCCCACGCACAGGGGCGCGTCGGGGCACGCCATGCCGGCGTCGGTGTGCCGGACCAGGCCGCCCAGCACCGACTGGGCGAAGACGAGCACGCCCGCGGACACGCTCCAGCTCCGGAGGCCCCGTCCCGTGCCGGGGTCCAGGGGCCCCATGCGCTCCGCCCAGGACGCCGACGAGGCCAGCACCGTCGCCAGCGTCAGGAAGAGGAACGCCAGGCCCAGGTGGGTGGTGGACACCAGGTCGGGGAGCTTGAAGAGCACGGTGAGCCCCCCGAAGACCGACTGGACCAGGAGGAGGCCCACGCCGGCCAGCGCGGCCCGGAAGACCCAGGGGCGCTCCGCCTCCTTGCGCGCCAGCCAGGTGGCGAGCCCCCAGAGAAGGAGGAGGCCTCCCGCCACCAGGCGGTGGAGGTGCTCCCAGAAGACCCCCCCGGACATCTCCGGCACCATCGTGCCGAAGCACGTGGGCCAGTCGGGGCAGGCCAGGCTCGACTCGGTGGCGTGGACCACGCTCCCCAGGTAGAGGAGGCCCAGGGTCCACAGGACCGATACCGTGAACGCTCTCGGGTGCAGGGTGCGCATCGGCGGGACGGTGGAGGGGAATCGCGGTGGCAGCCGCTGTACCCCCGGGGGGCGCGGGGGTTGCGCAGGGGGCGCCCTGGACAGACGGTGTGTCCAGGCACGGTGAGCCCGCCCCGCGAAAGCCAGGCCAGGAGGCCCCTTGGACATCCCCCACGCCATCAACCCCCTCCGCCAGATGCGAGTCGTCGGCCGCTTCGTCCGACGGGCCGTGAAGCGGCCGGGCGCGCCCCCCGGGACGCTGGTTCACACCGGCGACCAGAAGGTGGAGCGCGTCCGCATCCGCTACCTGGACTACGATGCCGACCAGCTCTCCGAGGCGGAGGTGGAGGACGTCCAGAGGTGCTTTCCCTTCAAGGACTCCCCGACGGTGAGCTGGATCAACATCGACGGCCTCCACGACGTCGAGCTGGTTCGTGGGGTGGGGGAGCGGTTCGGATGGCACCCGCTGCTCCTGGAGGACATCGTGGGCGTGGGGCAGCGCTCCAAGGTGGAGGAGTACGACGGGTACCTCTTCATCGTGTTGCCCATGCTGAGCTGGGATGCCGAGCGCCACGACGTGATCGCCGAGCAGCTCAGCCTGGTGCTGGGGGAGCGGTACGTCTTCACCTTCCAGGAGCGCTTCGGCGACGTGTTCGAGCACGTGCGCGAGCGCCTTCGCCAGTCGCGGGGAAGGATCCGGACCCGTGGGGTGGACTACCTCGCGTACGCGTTGGTGGACGCGGTGGTGGACCACTACTTCGCGGTGCTCGAGGGCATCGGCACGGTCACGGAGGAGCTGGAGGAGGAGATGCTGGCGGACCCGGGCCAGCGCACGCTCATCCAGCTCCACGACCTGAAACGGGAGCTCATCGCCGTACGCAGGGCGGTATGGCCCGTGCGGGACATGCTGGCGGCCCTCGTGCGCGACGAGGAAGCCCGCTTCACCGAGGAGACCGAGGTCTTCCTCCGGGACGTCCACGACCACGCGGTCCAGGTGGTGGACACCGTGGAGTCCCTCAGGGACGTGGTCACCGGCGCGGTGGACCTCTACCTGTCCATGGTGGGCTTCAGGACCAACGAGGTGATGAAGGTCCTGACCATCATGGCCAGCATCTTCATCCCCCTGACGTTCTTCGCGGGCATCTACGGCATGAACTTCGATTACATGCCCGAGCTGCACGTGCCATGGGCCTACCCAGCCCTTCTGGTCCTCATGGTGGCCATGGCTGCCGGCATGGTCGTCTACTTCCGCAGGAAGGGGTGGTTGTGATGAAGGCACGAGCCCTGGGACGAGGCGCGGTCCTCGCCCTTCTCGCCCTGGCCTCCGGGTGCTACACGTTCGCCCCGACGCGCCCGGAAGAAGCCCGCCCCCAGCAGGCCGTTCGGGTGCGCCTCGCCCCCGCGGAGGCGGCTCGCCTGGCCGACTTCGCCGACCCCTCCACGCGGTCTTTGGAGGGGAAGCTGGTGGAGGCTACGGGAGATTCGCTTCTGCTCCTGGTGCCCAGCCTCACCGAGCTCCGGGGCACCCGGGTGGAGACGCTCCACCAGCGCGTGCAGGTGGGGCGCGCTGGCATCCTGGACATGGAGGTGCGGAACCTGGATCGGCCCCGTACGTGGCTGGTCTCCGGGCTGGCATTCGCCGCGGTGGTGGCCATCGCGGTGGACCAGCTCTCGGGGAACGGCGGGTCGGAGGTCGTGCCCCCGGGAGGCGGGCCCAACGACGCGGTGCTGCCCTCGGTCCGGATCCCCATCCGCGTCGGGTGGCCCCTCTTCCGCTGACCTTCAGCGGGGAAACGTGAATCCGCACGCCCCGGGAGGCGTCTCCTCCCCCCAGGCCCCCCGGGCGTCACGGGTGGTGACGACGACGACGCCGTTGGCGCCCTGCGTCCCGTAGCGCCACCCGCCCGTACCGCCGCGGACGACCTCCACGCGCTCGATCTCCTCGGTGTTCAGCCCCGAGAGGGCGTCCATGGGGCGCTGGCCCAGGCGTACGCCGTCCACGATGATGAGGGGGTCGCCCGACGCGCCGACGGTGGGGGCCCCCCGGCTCCGCAGCGACTGGCGTTCGCCCACGGAGGCCGACTGGCCCCCTACCATGTCCGGCGCGAGGACCCGGAGGATGTCCTGCACGGAGCGGAAGTGGCGCCGTCGGATCGCGTCCCCCGACATGGAGCGCACCGCGCCCCCCTCGGAGCGTGGGCCCAGATTCCACGACGAGAGCCGGTCCTCCAGCTCGCGAGGTACGGGCACCTCGAGGCTCAGGGACCCCAGGCCTCCGCCAGGCACGGAGATCTCGCCGAGACCGACGTGACACCCTGGGGCCACCGCGGCCACGCGATACGGCCCCGGGCGGATGCCCTCCAGGACGAAAGCACCGGCGGAGTCGGCCAACGTGCTTGCGCCCGCGTCGAGGGCGATCAGCGCGCCGGGGATGGGGGAGCCGGCGGCGGTGACGACGCGTCCGGTGAGGCGCACGGGCGCCTGGCCGTCCGCCGGGAGGCGCGCCAGAAGGGCCAACCCGACCGCCAGCAGCGCCGTCCGCCGGCTCGTCGTGGCTCGTTGCATGGCAGGGCTCCGTCGCGGAGGTCTCGCTTGATAAATACTCCCGTTCTGGGGTAGCGTGACAACCGCGCGGCTCGGAAGCGTATCCCCGTTACGCCCGTCACCGTGGCGAGTTTCCAACTTCGGAGGACCCTGGACATGCCCAGCACCACGCGACGCATCGCGGTGGCCCTTCTCGCGCTGGCCGGGTCCGCGGCCTGCTCCGACATCACCTTCGAGGGCGGGGGCCCCCTCACGCTCGAGCTCACCGCCGACCGGACGTCGGCCGACGTGGGCCAGCAGGTCACGTTCAACTTCGACGCCGTGGGCTCCATCCTGGTGGGCGTCGTCGTGACCTACGGGGACGGGGGGAGCGACACCACGGACACCTTCGGCTCACAGAGCGCCAGCGGGAGCTTCGTCCACTCCTTCGGCGAGGCGGGCTCCTTCAGGGTGGTGGGCACCGTCTTCGACAACATCCAGGGCCAGGCGGCGGACACCGTCGTCGTGCAGGTCGTGGAGGGGCAGTAGACGCGAAGTTGACACCGGCCGCCGCGCAACCCTACTCTGCGGCCCATTCTCATCCGGACCCACGGCTGCCCCGTGAGGTGGCCTTCCTTGGGCAATAGAAAGAGCGAGCGCCGGGCCATTCCGTAACCACGGATCTGCATGGCCCTGCCCGCACCGGTTCCGACGAACCGCGCGAGCGGCCCGTCGGCGCAGAGCCACCATTCGGGTGGCCGACATTCCTCCAAGGAGGGAAGGTCCATGAGATCCTCCATGTCCGCTCCCGCCGAGAGGCGGTGGCGCAGGGGTGGCGTGCTCGCGACCCTTGGATCCGCCATCACCCTCTTGGCCCTCCCGGCCACACCCGCCGCTGCCCAGAACGGGACCATAACCGGGACGGTCACCGAGGCCTCCACGATGAGGCCCATGAGCGCGGCCCAGGTCTACCTGGCCGGCACGTCGCTGGGCACCCTCACCAACGCCACCGGACGCTACCTCATCCTGAACGTGCCGTCGGGCACGTATACGGTCACGGTGGAGCGCATCGGTTACGGCACCGCCACGCAGGAGGTGACCGTCGCCTCCGGGGGGACGGTGGAAGCCAACTTCGCATTGGAGCCGGAAGCCCTGGGCCTGGACGAGATCGTCGTCACCGGCACGGCGGGGGCCGCCCGCCGCCGCGAGGTGGGCAACTCCATCGCCCAGATCAACGTCGCCGACGTGGCCGAGACTCCGCCGTCGGTGGACGGCCTCCTCCAGGGTCGAGTGCCCGGGATGGTCGTGCTCACCAACAGCGCGTCGCAGGGCTCGGGCGCCATGATCCGACTGCGCGGGAACGTGTCGGTGGCCATGAGCAACCAGCCCATCCTCTACATTGACGGCGTGCGCGTGCGCTCCGACGGGCTGGCGCGGAACGTGCCACCGGCGGGGTCGAGCCTGCGCAGCAACAACGACATCGTGAGCCCCCTCAACGACATCAACCCAGCCGACATCGACCGGATCGAGGTCATCAAGGGCGCCGCGGCCACCACCCTGTACGGGACGGAGGCAGCGGCCGGGGTGATCCAGATCTTCACCAAGCGCGGCCGCACGGGGCAGGCGCAGTGGACGGCCCAGATCGATCAGGGGATGGCACGCACGCTGCCCTTCGGGCCCGACCCCTCCACGCGGCCGCCCAGCGAGCCCGCCGCCACCGAGCCGGGGGGGACCTCGGACTACCTCTTCCTGAACCCCTGGCTCCGCAACGCCCACAAGCAGAAGTACTCGCTGTCGGTGTCGGGCGGCGGCCAGAACCTCCAGTACTTCGTGTCCGGCTCGTTCAACAACGACGAGGGCGTGCTCCCCAACGACTACGAGAAGAAGACCGTGGTCCGGGGGAACTTCACGTTCTCGCCCATGGAGAACCTGCAGATCCAGTGGAACACGTCGTACACCATCGACGAGCTGGACCTGACGCCCGTGGGGAACAACGCGCAGGGGATCACGCTCAATGCGTACCGCCGGGATCGGAACTACCTGCGAGCGGAGACCCGGGAGGCCATCGACCCGCTCCTCGACTTCGAGATCACCACGCAGGTGGACCACATCATCTCGGGGATCACCGCCACGTGGAGCCCCACCGACGCGCTGTCCAACCGCATCAGCGTGGGGTACGACCAGATCCAGCAGAACAACCGCAACTACCGCCCCTTCGGATTCAGGCTCCAGCCCGAAGGCGTGCTGTCCGACGGACGGTACGAGTACAACACCATCACCGCGGACTACGTGGGGAGCTACAACATCCAGCTCCCGGGGGACCTGCGCTCGAGCCTCTCCTGGGGCGGCCAGGCCGTTACCACGGAGCGCAACGAGACGGTGGCGTACGGCCAGGACTTCCCCGGTCCCGGTGACCCCACCGTCTCCAGCGGCGGCACCACGCTGGGCTTCGAGAACCGCACCCGGGTGGTGAACGCGGGTTTCTTCGTCCAAAACCTGTTCGACATCAACAACAAGTACTTCATCACCGCCGGCGTGCGCGTGGACGGCAACAGCGCCTTCGGCGAGAACCTGGGCCTCCAGGTGTACCCGAAGGTCAGCCTGTCCCACATCCTCTCCGACGAGGCGTTCTGGAACGACGCATGGGGGCAGATGAAGCTGCGCGCGGCCTGGGGCCAGTCCGGCCGGGCGCCGGGCGCCTTCGACAAGGTCCGCACGTACGACCCGGTCGGCTGGGGCGGCGTGCCCGCGTTCAGCCCCGACAACGTGGGGAACGCGGACATCGGCCCGGAGCGCACCACCGAGCTGGAGCTGGGCTTCGACGGGTCGTTCTTCGACAGCCGCCTCAGCGCCGAGTTCACCTGGTACAAGCAGACGACGTCGGACGCCCTCTTCAACGTGCGCCAGATCCCGTCGCTGGGCTTCCTGTCGTCCCAGCTGGCCAACATCGGGGAGCTGGAGAACGTGGGGTACGAGCTCAACCTCAACGCGGGCCTCATCCGCTCGGAGAGCTTCTCGTGGGACCTGGGTGGCAGCGTCTCCGTGAACGACTCCGAGGTCCTGGACCTGGGTGGCGCGCCGTCGTTCTCGCTGGGGGACTTCGGCTGGGTGGTGGAGGGCGAGCCCGTCCCGGTGATCCAGGCCGACTGTGTCACGAACCCGGACGCCATCGCCGAGCCCATCATCGAACAGAGCTGCAACATCGGACCCAACCTGCCCAAACTGATCCTGGGCGTGAACACGAGCCTGCAGCTCCCCCGGGGGATGCTGCTCACGGCGCGGGGTGAGTACCAGGGCGGCGCGTACATGTACGACGGCGCCGCGTGGAACGCGGTGCGCCGCTCGGTTCGGTGGCCCGGGTGCTTCGACTACTACCGCATCCAGGAGACCCAGGGGCGGGACGCCACCACCGCGAAGCAGCGCGCCATGTGCGACGTGTCGCTCTCGCGGGCGGACTACTGGGTGTATCCTGCGGACTTCTTCAAGATCCGCGAGGTGACGTTCCAGACGCCCATCCCCGAGGCGTGGATCCCGGGCGCGACGCGCGCCTCCCTCACCCTCTCGGGCCACAACGTCTGGCGCTGGGTGCACGAGGACTTCCTCACGTTCGAGCCCGAGATGGGCGCCAACGGTGGCTACAACGACCCGGTGCGCTCCATGCTCGAGCACGTGCCGCCGCCGGCGACGTACACCGCTTCCCTCCGCATCGTCTTCTGAGGAGGAACCGACCATGAGAAAGAGAAAGAGCAGCTACGCGCTCGGGTCGCTCCTCGTCGCGGGAGCGATGGCCCTGGGCGCATGCGACACCAGCGTGACCAACCCCGGTCCGGTGCAGGACGAGTTCCTCTCCAACGCCGAGGCCCACGCGGCCGTGGTGAACGGCATGGGGCGCAATCTGGCCGAGGCCCTCAACTGGATCGGGTACACCGGTGCGTCGGTAGCCCGGGAGATCCACCCCGCCGGCTCCACCGGCTCCTTCGGGATCACGGTGCGCTGGCAGCGGGGCGAGCTGGGCCCCACGGACGAGGACCTGAACACCCACTGGAACCAGGCGCAGCAGGCGCGCTGGCTGGCGGAGAACGGGATCGCGCGCATGGAGGAGTCGGGTGCGACCCAGGAGCTGCTGGCGCAGGCGTACCTGTGGGCTGGGTACGCCAACCGGCTCCTGGGGGAGAACATGTGCCAGGCCGTCATCGACGGCGGCGCGCCCCTGGAGAGCACCGAGTTCCTGAACCGCGCCGAGGCCGCCTTCGGGCAGGCAGCGACGCTGGGGTCGGGTGACGTGAAGAGCGCCGCCCTGGCTGGGCGGGCGTCGGTGCGGGTGCACCTGGGCAAATGGAGCGAGGCCGTGGCCGACGCCGCCCAGGTGCCCACGGGGTTCAATTACCACATCCCCTACTTCAACACCGGCGAGGAGGCCCTCCTCAACCGCATCCAGTGGTCGTCCGCGTCCACGCCCTACCGGGCCCACACCCAGTGGAACACGGCGTGGGAAGGCTACTACCTGGCCACGGGCGACAAGCGGGTAGGGTGGATGGAGACCGACGAGGAGGGCGATGCGGCCATCGACTGCTGCGGGAAGGTGCCGTGGTATCCGCAGATGAAGTACCCCGATCCGGCGGCGGACGTGCGCCTCTCCAGCGGCCGCGAGATGCGCCTCGTCGAGGCGGAGAAGAAGCTCATGGATGGCGACTGGAGTGGCGCCATGGCCGACATCAACGCCATCCGGACCGCGGCGGGGGCCCCGGCGGCCTCGGCGGCGTCGGCCACGGAGGCGTGGGCCATGCTGAAGCGGGAGCGGGGCATCGAGCTCTGGCTCGAGGGACGGCGTCTCGGCGACCTGCGCCGGTGGGAGGCGAACGGCACGCCGGGAGCGCTGGATCACCTGGAGGAGGTGAACGCGGACTCCCACCTCACCCGGCAGGACCTGTGCTTCCCCATTCCCCCGTCGGAGCAGGATACCAACTCCAACGTTCCCAAGGCGACGGGCTGACGGAGCGTTCTCGCTCCGAGTGAAGGGACCGGGCCGGCGGCGTCAGCCGCCGGCCCGGTGTCCTCCCAGGAACGCCGCGATCTCGTCCATGCGGGCCTCCCCGTCGGACTCTCCCACGTCCATGAGCGCCTTCAGGTAGTCGGGCTGGAAGAGGATCAGGCTGAGGAAGTCGGGGCTGGCGGTCTGGCGCGTGCCCAGGCTCCGGGTGAGGAAGCGGAAGGCGGGGGGCAGGCGGGGCTCGTACCGCCCGGCGAGGCGCCCCAGGTCCGTCGACGGCCGGAGGATGAGCAGCTCCACCCGGCGCATGCCCTCCCTGCGCTCCTCGGGGAGGGCCTCCAGGAGGCGGTTCAGGCGGTCCAGGCGCAACGCGTCGGCGTCGAGGAGGTCGAGGAAGACGGCGTTCATGAGCACGCCCACCACCTGGGCCGGCGGCGGGTACCCCTCCACCGCCACCTCGTCGGCCTCCTTCTGGGTGCGGGCGTAGCGCGTGGAGATCGCGAGGATCCTCCGGGCGCCCAGGTGCAGGGCGGGGGAGAGGGGCGCGGTGAGGCGCACGCCCCCGTCCCCGTACCACCCGTTGTTCAGGCGCACCGCCGGAAAGAACAGGGGAAGCGCCGCCGAGGCCATGACGTGCTCCACGGAGAGCGTGGCCTTCCGGGCACGCCGCTGGGGTCGCTCCCACTCGTGGATCTCCGAGCCCTGCACCCACGTCACCGACTGGCCGGTGGTGTAGCTCGACGTGCTGAGGGCCACGGCCTTCAGCCGCCCCCTCTCCAGGTTGTAGCGAACGCCGGTGAGCTCACCGTCCACCGCGTGGAGGACCTCGGTGAGGTACTCCCGGAGGGGCTGGGTGTCCACCAGGCCGCGTACCCGCGGCGCGCCCACGCCTCCCGAGATGAGCTGGCGCGCCCAGAGGAGGAGGTTCTTGAAGAGGGAGCTCCCGTCCACCCGGAACACATCTCCCACGGTGAGCCGTCGCCAGAGGTCGCTCAGCTCCTCCGCCGCCTGGGCGAAGGTCCCGTGGTGGGAGGCCAGGTGGGCGGCGTTGATGGCGCCGGCGGAGACGCCGGTGACGTACGGTACCGCCAGGTCGGGAAAGCGCCGCGCCACCGCGCGCAGGACTCCCACCTGGTAGGCCGCCCTGGCGCCCCCTCCCCCCATGACCAGGCCCAGCTCCCCGTCGCCGGGGCGGGGCGGGGAGCCCGGGGGGGTGTCTCTCTCCATGGGGTCGGCCGTCATCGATCCGGCGGTGTCGAGGGGGGTCGGCGCAACCTCGGGCGCCCGGGGTCGGGCGTCAACGCCGGAGGCCGACGCCGTGTCCAGGGAGCCGGTGGCGCCAAACCCTCCACCCGGTGATCTTGGGGCCCGCGCGCCCGTCCGCCGGGCACTCGTTCCCCGGGGCCGAAGGGCCCGCCGTACATGCCGAACCCGCGATCCATGGCCCGTAGACCCGCCCGAGTCCGACCCCTGCTCCTCGTCCTCCTTCTCTCCGCGGGCGGACCGGGCTTGGTCGTGGGGCAGGAGAACGGGCAGGGGGGCGCGCCCTACCCGGATCGGGGCTCGCTGGACGATCCGGAGGCGTACCCCCGGCCGGTGGCCACGGCCACCCGGACCCCCCGGGCGCCCGTGCTGGACGGCCGGCTGGACGACGAGGTCTGGGGGCTGGCCGAGGTCATCGGAGACTTCATCCAGTCCCAGCCCGACCCGGGACGCCTCGCCACCGAGCGCACCGAGGTGCGGATCCTCTACGACGACGAGGCCCTCTACGTGGGGGCGATGAACTTCGATTCCAACCCCGACGGCTACGTCATCCAGAGCCTGGAGCGGGACTTCCCGTCCCTCTCCACCCGGGACGCCGACATCTTCGGACTCACCCTGGACACGTTCTTCGACAGGAAGAACTCGTTCATTTTCCTCATCAACCCGTACGGCGCCTACAGGGACGGGCAGACCTTCGACGACAGCCGGAACCAGGACTTCGGCTTCGACGTCCCGCTGGACGTGAAGACCGCGCTCCTCGCCGACGGCTGGAGCGTGGAGGTGCGCATCCCATGGTCGGGGCTCCGCTACGACGGCCACAAGAAGGACCAGGTCTTCGGGCTGAACGTGCAGCGGCGGGTGCGGCGGAACAACGAGGACTCGTACTGGGCGCCCCTGCAGCGCCGGGATCCGTCCCACCGCATGTCCAAGGCGGGCACGCTCTACGGGATCCGGGACCTGCCCTCGTCGGCGAACCTGTCGGCGAAGCCGTACGCGGTGGCCGACGACCAGAGGGGGTCGGCTCTGGCTGCGGAGCAGGTGGGGGCCGGCTGGGACGTGGGGGGCGACCTCAAGTACGGCGTGACCCCGGGGCTCACGTTGGACCTGACCGCCAACACCGACTTCTCGCAGGTGGAGGTGGACCAGGAGCGGGTGAACCTCACCCGGTTCCCCCTGTTCTTCCCCGAGCAGCGTGACTTCTTCGTGGAGAACTCGGGCTCCTTCACCTTCGGCGACCAGACCGAGCGGGAGTACCGCATGGGCGCGTCCCTGCGGGACTTCACCCTCTTCCACTCCCGGGCCATCGGGCTCCAGGGGGGGCGCCCGGTACCCATCCTGGCGGGGGGACGCCTCAGCGGGACCGTGGGGAACTGGGACGTGGGCCTCCTGGACATGCGCACCGGGGAGAAGGACGGGCGCCCGGGGGAGAACTTCGCGGTGCTGCGCCTCCGCCGGAGCGTGGGGCCGGGGTCGGACGTGGGCGCCATGTTCGTCGACCGGACGGCCGTGGGGGACGGCGGCGGGCTGGTGGGGCGGAGCTACGGCGTGGACGCCAACATCCACGTCCTGGGAGCCCTCGTCCTCAGCTCGTACCTGGCGCGCACCGAGACGCCCGGAGCCACAGGGGACGAAACCGCCGCGAGGGTGGGGGCGGCGTGGCGCGACGCCACCTGGAACGTCTCGGGGCTGTACCGCCGCATCGGCGACGACTTCCGTCCCGCCGTGGGCTTCGTGCGGCGACGGGACGTCGCCCACACCTACTTCACCTTCGGGACCCACCGGCGGCCCTCGGGGACCCTGATCCAGGAGGTGAACCCGTACGTGGACTTCAGCCGCTTCACCGACCTGGGCGACACGCTGGTGACCCGGGAGGTGCAGGCGGGCCTGAACCTGGACTTCTTCTCGGGAGCCACGCTCTCCGCCAACGCCAGCCGCATGTACGAGCGGGTGGAGACCCCCTTCGGCGTGGGGGAGGGGACGGTCCCCGCCGGCGAGTACTCGTTCACCGACGCCTCGCTTTCGCTCCAGTCCTCCGCGGGGAATCCGTTCTCCGCCAACGTTTCCCTGGGGGGCGGGGGCTACTACGGCGGCGACCGGCGGTCGGTGGGGGGGAGCGTGCGGTGGCTGGTCACGAACCGGATGGCCATCAACGCGTCGGCGGACGTGAACCGGCTGGAGATGCCCGAGGGGACGTTCACCACGTCGGTGTATGCGGGGCGGGTGAAGTACGCCTTCTCCACCCGGGCCTTCCTGGCGCTGAACGTCCAGTACAACCAGGACGTGGACCAGCTCGTCACGTACGCCCGGTTCAACGCCATCCACGGTCCCCTCTCCGACTTCTTCCTGGTCCTCACCGAGCGCCGCCAGCTCGGCCCGGGGGGCGGCGTGCTGGAGCGCGCCCTCACGGCGAAGGTCACCAAGCTCCTGACGTTCTGACCGGGCGCCGGGGCCCGGCGGCCCGCTACGCGGCCGCGGGCTTCGCGATGCTCAGGACCCCGAGGGCCACCATCGCCAACGCGATGGCGGTGGCCACCGCGTAGGGCAGGAGAGTGCGCTCCTCCTGCTTGCGCTTCCGCATCACCGCGGGGACCACGTGGCTCACCACCGTGGCCAGGAGCATGAGGATGACGTGCACCCCCAGGTCGTTGTAGAAGCCGAAGCCGGTCATGACCACCACGATCCCCGTGAACAGCGTCACGTCCATGAGGGAGCGGAACGTGATGGCCAGGTTCTTCATGGTCGCGTCGTGGGGGCGCTTCTTGATGACGCCGTGCAGGGCATAGAGGATCACGGCAAGCCCCGCCAGCAGGATCAGATAGCGCAGGCCCGAGTGGAGATGCAGGAGCATTCGGCTTTTCCTTCAGGGGTCGTCGGCGGAGGGCCCTCAAGTCTAGACCTGTACGCAGGAGGCGGGAAGTCGGGCGTAACCCGCCGGCCCGGGGAGGCGTAGGTACCGGTGCACCACGTTCCGTCCAAGCCAATTGCGTCCCCGCGTGGAGCGGGTGCGCGCGGAGGTTCGTCCCCATGAGATGCGTTGGCCCAGCCGCCGCCGGATTCCTGGCCGCCACCCTCGCAGCCGGCTCCCTCGCGGGGCAGGAGACGCCGCCCGCCCCGCTCCCCACCGTGGTGGAGGGGCTCACGGTGGACGACCAGAGCGGCCTCCCCTTCCCCAACGTCCAGCTCCGCTTCGACACCGGGGAGCGCATCACCAGCGACGAGGCCGGGCGGTACGTCATCGAGGGCGTGGCTCCGGGATACCACGTGGTGGCCCTGGTGACGGGGCGCTGCAACGTCTCCTTCGCCGACCTGGAGCTCGCGCCCGGCGAGATCAAGCGGGTGGCCTTCCGCGTTCCCACCGAGATGGTGGGGCTGCGCCCCAGCCAGGAGGAGATGAAGAAGCGGTCGGAGGGGGAGTACTACAGCCGGGAGGAGCTGGCGGACATGAAGGCCCGGGACCTCCTGGAGGCGTTGCGGCGCGTTGCGCCCGACATGGTGGGGGGGCAGGGGGCCCAGCCCGGCCAGGGGGCCTCCCTCATCGGCCGGACCCGGACCGCCGGGGGGGCCATCCCGCCTCTGGTGGTCGTCGACGGCCTGGTGATGGGCGACGGGGAGCGCACGCTTCGGGACCTCCGGCCCGCCGACGTCTACTCGCTGGAGGTGCTTCGCGGGGCGGGCCGGGGGTGGGCCTACGGCACCGGCGGCGCGGGGGGCGTGATCAAGGTGGAGACCCAGGCCGGGGAGCCCAGCCACGGCGTCGCACACCCGGACCGATGCGACATCGGAGACTGGCCCGCAGGCAGGGATGACGGGCCGGGGAGGGCGCGCGAGGGCGCACCTTAGGCGCGTTCTAGGGGCTTGCGCACCGGTATGTGTCGAGCCTAAAATCGCCCGTCAGTCAAATCAGCAAGCTAAGTGCATTGAGTCTCGATGGGATCCCGCCGGTCTCGTCGGGTGGGGGGTGGCGCCTGGGTGCTGCCCCAGAGGTTTGTTGTTTTCGCCACGGTGAGGATGCGGGAAGACCCGCGACCGCCGTACAGGTTCGTTGCCAAATAAGGAGGCACGACGATGCATCCACGCGCCACAGTACGCACGGCGCTTGGTCTGGCGTGCGCCACTGCGCTGTCCGCAGCGCTTCTGGTGCAACCGCTGTCCGCCCAGGAGACCGGGCGGGTCACGGGCCAGATCACGTCCGCCCAGAGCATGCGGCCCCTGGAGGGGGCGCAGGTGTCCATCGAGGGCACCGGCATGGGTGGTCTGGCGAACGCGCAGGGGAGGTACCTCCTCCTCAACGTCCCCGCGGGGACGTACACGCTTCGCGTGACCATGATCGGCTACGGCACGGCCCGCCAGCAGTTGACGGTGGCTTCCGGCCAGGTAGCCAACCTGGACTTCCAGCTCACCGAGACGGCGCTGGCCCTCGACGAGATCGTCGTGACGGGGACGGCCGCGGAGGTGCGGGCGAAGGAGGTGGGGAACTCCCTCGACGCCATCACTTCCCGGGAGATCGAGAACGTCCCACTGCGCAACTCCGAGGACATCCTCGCGGGTCGCGCCCCCGGCGTCACCATCATGACCAACTCCGGTCAGCCCGGCGCCGGCGCCACGGTGAAGATCCGCGGGGTGAACTCCATCTCGCAGACCAAGGAGCCGCTCATCTACGTGGACGGCATCCGGATCTTCAACGAGCCCACCCGCGCGGGCTGGGGCTCCCACGCAGGCACCAGCCCCCTGCAGGACATCGCCGCCGACGACATCGAGCGCATCGAGGTGGTGAAGGGCGCGGCGGCAACGACCCTGTACGGAACCGAGGCATCCGCCGGCGTGATCCAGATCTTCACGAAGAGGGGCATCAGCGGTGCCCCCATCTGGAATGCCGAGGTCGGCCTGGGCGCCAACCACCAGGCGTCCTTCCTGGCCAACCCCGCCGACGACCCCACGGACCTGTACACCAAGTGCGGGGACCTGGAGCAGCTCTATTCGCTCAACATCCAGGTGTCGTCCAGCTCGCCCAACATGGGCAAGCGCCTCTACATGCAGGACCCCACCTGCCCGGCCGACGGTGACTGGCAGCAGCTCGGCCCCATCCAGAACTACTCGCTGTCCGTACGGGGCGGCGCGGGCGACGTGACCTACTACCTGTCGTCCACCTACAACGACACCAAGGGCGTGCTGCCCACCGCCCGCTCCAAGGACGGCGGCTTCCGGGGCAACTTCGGCTTCTCGCCCATCGAGGACCTGAACATCTCGCTGAACACCGCCTACACCCGCCGGGACACGCGCTGGGTGGAGGACGGGAACAACGCCAACGGCTTCCTGCTCAACGTGGGCCGCGGCGCGCAGAACTACCTGAAGGGCGGCAAGGGCGAGGACTGCATCGACGTCCCGTCGGACAAGATCTGCATCACCAACGGGTACCTGTTCGACACCGAGCTCTACACCACGAACGACCACTTCACCACCGGCCTCACCACCCAGTGGAACCCCATCGAGGGGCTCTCCAACCGGTTCTCGGTGGGCTGGGACTACCTGAACATCAAGAACGAGACCACCCGTCCCTTCGGCAGCCTCCGCACCCCGGACGGCTTCTTCTGGGACGAGGGCACCCGCCACACCAAGCTCTCGCTGGACTACGCGGGCTCGTTCCAGAACGCCTTCGGCGACCGGCTGCAATCCACCTTCTCGTGGGGCGGCCAGATCTTCAAGGACAAGCACCGCTGGACCGAGTGGGACGTGGAGAAGTTCGCCGGCCCCGGCCGACCCACCATCGAGACGGGCGCGGAGATCACGTACCGTGCCGAGTACACGGTGAACTCCACCAGTGCCGGCTTCTTCTTCCAGGAGCTGCTGGGCCTGGACGACCGGATGTTCCTCACGCTGGGTGGCCGCGTGGACGGGAACTCGGCGTTCGGTGACAACTTCGGGCTCCAGTTCTACCCGAAGGTGAGCCTGGCCTGGGTCCTGTCGGACTACGAGTTCTTCCCGACCAACGTCGTGGAGAGCTTCAAGCTCCGCGGCGCCCTGGGCGAGTCGGGCAAGGCGCCCAGCGCCTTCGCCTCCGTGCGCACGTGGTCGGGCATCGGCCTGGCCGGTGAGCCGGGCTTCACGCCGGGCGACCCGGGCAACGACGAGGTGGGCCCCGAGCGGACCCGTGAGTTGGAGCTGGGCTTCGACGCCTCCCTGGGTCAGGGCCGCTTCGGCGTCGAGGTGACGCACTACACCGCCAAGACCACCGACGCCCTCATCAACCGCGACCTCCCCTCGTCTCTCGGCTTCCTGCAGAACCGAACCGAGAACGTGGGCGAGATCGAGAACAGCGGGTGGGAGTTCCAGCTCTCGTCGGCGCTGATTCGCACCGACAACCTCGAGTGGCGGGCCCGGGCCAACATGTCCTTCCTGAAGTCCCGGGCCATCGACGTGGACGGGGATCCCGACACCGAGAGCTGCATCTACGTGGGGCTGCTCTCCGAGATCTGTGAAGGCCAGCAGATCCCGGTGCTCCGGGGGAACCGCATCATGAACCCCAACGAGGTGGCGGACCCGGTCATCGTCAGCGACACGACCATCGGCGCCACCTACCCGACCAAGCTCATCGGTCTCGGCACGACCGTCTCCATCGGGTCGAGCCTCACCATCGACGCGCTCATGGAGGGCCAGTTCGGCCACTTCCTCCCGAACTACACCGGGTACCAGAACGCCCGCCGCGGCGCCTGGTTCCCCTGCTTCGGGATCCAGGAGACCATGATCGAGGGGTACCGGGCGAAGGACGTCCCGGGGGCGCTGAACGCCGCCGGCGTCACCGCGCAGGAGCGGGCCCGTTGCGCCATCAACAGCACCATCAACAAGGGCTACAGCTATCACAGCGACTACTGGATCGAGTCGGCGGACTTCTGGCGTCTGCGTTCGGTGTCGCTGTCCTACGACATCCCCCAGAGCCTGCTGAACTGGGGCCGCAGCGCGACGGTGACGTTGGCCGCGCGCAACCTGCTGACCATCACCGACTACTCGGGGACCGACCCCGAGGTGCAGGACTTCGCCGACGCCACGGGCAACGTCGTGGGCGGCGGCGAGTTCGGCCGGCGGGACTACTATCAGATCCCCAACCCGCGGACGTACATGCTCTCCGTCCGCGTGAGCTGGTGAGGAGGCGACCATGACGAATCGAACGAAGATGTTGCGGATCGTCGCCCTGGCGGCCCTCCTCCCGGTGGCCGCGTGCTCGGACCTCCTGCAGGTGGAGAGCCCGGGGCGCATCCAGGACACCGATCTAGGCACCAAGGACGCCATTCCCGGCATGACCGTGGGAATGGAGTTCGACCTGAGCCAGGCCGTGGACGGGCTCCAGGAGTTCCTGGCCCTTGCCGCCGTGGACCTGTACCACGGGGGCAGCTACAACTGGCTCGACATTCCCCGTGGCGTCTGGACCGACGAGGACATCGGCGGAGAATGGAACAGCCCGCAGCAGGCACGCTGGGTTGCGGAGACCGGCGTGGAGCGGATGAAGGAGCTCATGGAGACGACCGAGTTCAGCCGGAGCCAATACGCGGCGCGTGCCTACATCGCGGCGGGGTACTCCAACCGCATCCTGGGGGCCAACTTCTGCTCGTCGGTGATCGACGGCGGACCCGAGGTCTCCAACACCGTCCACTTCGACCGGGCCAAGGAGCAGTTCTCCGCGGCCATCCCCATCGCCCAGGCGGCGGGGAAGACGGACCTGGTGAACGCGGCGTACGCAGGGCTGGCTCAGATCAAGATGTACGCCGGCGATTGGGCCGGCGCCGCCAGCGACGCCGCCAAGGTGCCGGTGGACTTCGTGTACAACGCTGAGATCGACACCGAGCTGCGGAACGAGATCACGTACGAGACCCACGCCCGGAACGAGTACACGGTGTGGGGGACGTTCATGGAGTCCCATCCCGACGACCCGCGGGCTCCGTGGATCATCGCGTACAACGCCGACGGCTCCATCCAGAACGGAGCCAACGGCTCGACGCCGCACTACCGCCAGAAGAAGTACACGGAGAACGACTCGGACGTGGCGCTGGCCCGGGGCACGGAGATGCTCCTCATCCGGGCCGAGGCGGCGCTCAGGGGGAACGACATCCCCGGGGCGTACGCGCTCATGAACCAGGCGCGCGCGTTCTGGAGCATGGACCCGCTCCCGGTGGCCGGCACGGCCGCCGCGGCCTTCGCCGACCTTCGCTTCGAGCGCGGTGCCACCACGTGGCTGGAGGGGCGGCGCTTCGCCGACCTGCGCCGGTGGTACGCCGACAGCGGCGCGGCCCACGACGACTTCCTGGCGAGCCGGGAGAAGTGCCTGCCCATTGCCCGGGCGGAGCGCCTCTCGAACGAGAACCTGAAGGGCTAGTCGGGAGTAGTAGCAATCCAGCCGAGAGCTGGAGGGCGGGGGCGGCTTCGGCCGCCCCCGCTTCGTTACTGATTCGGACTCGCGGAGGAACGACGGTGGTGTCCCTGAGACGACTGACCCTTCTTGCGGTGCTCCTGACCGCGTCCGGCTGCTACGTGTACGAGCCCGTGCGACCCGAGGACGCGTTGTTGGACGCGCGGGTGCGGGCCACGGTGTCGGCGAGGAAGGCGGCGGAGCTGGAGCCGGCCATGCGCAATATCTCCACGCGCCTCTCGGGGACGCTCACGGAGCGGGACGGCGGCGGCGTGCTGCTCGAGGTGCCCCTCTACGATGCTACACCCGGGATGTCCAACGCGGCGCTCACCAACCGCGTCTACCTCCCCTTCGAGGACCTGGTGACGCTGGAGTCACGCACCCTCAGCAAGTGGCGCACCTGGACGGTGGTCGGCACCGTGGTTGGGGGCGTGGTGACCAGTTGGGCCGTGGTGGGCGGGGGAAAGGACACCGCCGACAAGGACAAGAGCGGCACCGACAACGCCGTGGTGCTGCGGTTCCCGTTCCGGTTCGGCTTCTGGTAGAGCCGGCGCTCGCCGCCGGTGACGCCGACGGACGAGGGGGCCGGGCCGACGCCCGGCCCCCCTCGCGCATGGCGGGTCGTGCGCCGCTCAGCGGCGCGCGGCCGCCCGGAGCTCCTCCAGCTCCCTGCGGGCCGCTTCGACTTCGTCCCGCATGCTCTGCGTGGGCGGGTACAGGGACCCAGGTCGCACCGCCTGTCCGTTGAGCGACCCGAAGGCCCCCATGAACGTGCGGGCCACCCGGCGGATACGGTTCTCCGGGCTGTTCGGGTCACCCTGGGGCCGGCCGAAGCCGCCGCCGCCGGTGACCCCCATGGCCCGCATGACCTCGTCGGCCTGGGCGGCCAGGTCCAGGACCTCCAGGAGGAAGCGCTCCCGGGCCCGGTACTCGGCCACCGTGATGGGCATCTCCGGGTCGCCGGCCACGTCCACCACCTGGGACGACTCGGTGCCCCGGGCCACCAGCGTGACCGTGTACCGCCCCGGTGACACGAAGGGCCCGCGCTGGTCGATGGGGCGGGCCAGATCGGGGCTCTCGAAGCGGGCCCAGACGTCGGGGCGGCCGGGGAGGGGGTGGCGCAGGTCCCAGGTCACCCGGTGCGTGCCTTCCGCCGCCGGGACGCGCATCTCCCGGACGACCTCGCCGTCGGCGCGGCTGATGCGCAACACCGCGTCGCCGGAGCCGGCCCCCAGCCGGTACGTGACGTAGACGCCGTCGTCGGGGTTCTTCCCGGCGAACTCGGCCTGGCCCCGGTACGACGTGTCCTTCCGGTAGAGCTTCAGCGTGCCGGGGGCGATGGAGAAGAGGTGGGCCGGACCCGCCGCGCGGCCCCACTCGGCCAGGGGGCGGGTGTCGTCCAGGATCCAGAAGCCCCGCCCGTGGGTGGCCAGCACCAGGTCCTTCTCCCGGGGGTGGACGAGGAGGTCGTCGTAGGCGGTGGTGGGGAGGTTGGGGACCTTCGCCCAATGGGCGCCTCCGTCGGTGGAGGCGAAGAGCGCGTGCTCGGTGCCGGCGAAGAGGACGTCGGGGTTGTCGGGGTGCTCCCGCACCACGTTCACCGACCCCATCTCGGGGAGGCCGGCGTGAACGGGCGTCCACGTGGCGCCGAAGTCCTCGGTGCGGAAGACGTACGGGCGGAAGTCTCCGGTGCGGTGGGCGTCGAAGGCGGCGTAGGCCACGCCCCGCGCCCGGCCCGACGCTTCCACCTTGCTCACGTACGTGCCGTCGGCGATGCCACGGACGTTGCGAGAGACCTCCGTCCATGTCTTCCCGCCGTCGCGGCTGACCTGGAGGTTGCCGTCATCGAAGCCCACCCAGAGGATGGCCGGATCCAACGGCGATTCGGCGATGGTGGTGGCCTCGCCGAAGGAGCCGGTGCCGTCGTTGCGGGAGATGGTGATGTCGCGGCCCAGGACGCCCATGATGGGGAGCACGTCCCGGTCCACCCGGCGGCTCAGGTCCTCGGTGCGCTCCCAGGTCTCGCCCCGGTCGCGGGAGATGAAGACCCGGTTCCCCGCCACGATGAAGACGTCGGGGTCGTGCTTCGAGAGCAGCGAAGGCGACGTCCAGTCGAAGCGGTACTCCTCGCCTGGGGGTGGCACCGGGCTGATGTCCAGCATGTCACCGGTGTAGGCGTCGTAACGGAAGTAGCTCCCGTCGTTGGAGCTGCCGTAGGTGTAGCGCGCGTCCCGGGGGTCGGCCTGCCAGTGCATGCCGTCGCCGAAGCCGTTCTGCATCCAATCGTCGTTGAGGATGCCCTCCCACCGCCGCGTCTCCGAGGGGCCCATGAAGGAGTGGTTGTCCTGGAGGCCCCCGTACACCCAGTACGGCTCGCGCATGTCCACGCCCACGGCGTAGAACTGGGCGATGGCGAAGTTGTTGAGCTTCCGGAACGACTTGCCCCCGTCGTACGACTCGTGGAGCCCGGCGTCGCCGCCCAGGTAGAGGTGCTCCGGGTCGGTGGGGTCGATCCAGAGGGCGTGGTGGTCGGCGTGGACGCCCACGTCGTAGGTGGGCGCCGGGGCGATCTGCTCGAAGTTCCGGCCCCCGTCGTGGCTCACGTACGACTGGGTGGCCAGCGTGTACACCGTGGCGGGGTCGTTGGGATCGATGAAGATCTCCGAGTAGTACATGGGCCGCCCGTTGAGCGCGTTGACGCGCTGCCAGGTCATGCCGCCGTCCTCGGAGCGGTACGTGCCCTGCTGGCTCCGGTCGGCGTGCTCGACGAGGGCGTTGAGCACCCGGGGGTTGGAGCGGGAGATGGCCAGGCCGATGCGCCCCTTGTCCCCCTCTGGGATGCCGCCGGCCAGCTCGTTCCAGGTCTGCCCGCCGTCGGTGGTCTTGTGGATGCCGCTCCCCGGGCCGCCGCCGTTGAAACCCCACGGCGTGCGCAGCCGCTGGTACGTGGCGGCGTAGAGCGTGTTGGGGTTGGAGGGGTCCATGACCAGGTCCACGGCGCCGGTGTGCTCGTCCACGTACAGGACCTTGTCCCACGTCCGGCCACCGTCGCGGGTGCGGTAGACGCCCCGGTCGGAGGAGGGGGCCCAGAGGTTCCCCAGCGCCGCCACGTACGCGATGTCCGGGTTGGTGGGGTGGACCTCCACCTTGCCGATGTGGCGGGTGCCCTCCAGCCCCAGGTGGCGCCAGGTGGCGCCGCCGTCGTCGGAGCGGTACACGCCGTTCCCCCACGACGTGCTCTGGCGGTTGTTCTGCTCCCCGGTGCCCGCGTACACGATCTCGGGGTTGGAGGGGGCGAGGGCCACGTCGCCGAAGGTGCTCACCGCCATGGTGTCGAAGACGTTCACCCAGGTGTGGCCCCGGTTCGTGCTCTTCCAGAGCCCGCCGGAGGCGGCGGCCACGTAGAGCGTGGACGGATCCGACGGGACGGCCTCGATGTCGTGCACCCGGCCGCCGGTGACGGCGGGGCCGATGGAGCGGGGGTGGAGGGAGGCCATGTCCCGGGTGGTGATGGCGGCCTGGCCGGCGGCGCCCGCCGGGAGGAGGGCCGCCAGGGCCAGGAGGGCGACGAGCGTCCGGGAGGTGGGGGTGCCGTTCATGTGCGTCCTTCAGAACTCGGGTGAGGGTTCGACGGGAGGAGGCGGGAACGGGGCCGGGACTTCGCCTTCCACGGCTCCCTGGACCAGGCGGACCACCTCCTCGTCCATGTCCTCCGCCCGCATCATCCAGCGGAGGTAGTCGGGGTCGCTCTGGGCCACCTCGGCCAGGGGGCGGCCCACGTGCTTCCCCCGCCGGAAGACACGCCCGTCCGCCTCGCTGCTGAACCACCGGTCCACCTCGGAGCGGGTGGGGTAGCGCTCCTCGCAGTAGGCGTGGAGGCCGTCCAGGTCCCGCGGGAGGTGGGGGTAGCGCTGGAGCTGGGCGCCCAGGACCGCGGCGGAGGTGCGGATGTCCCCCAGCGCGGTGTGCGCCTCGTCGTGCTCCCGGCCAAGGTAGAAGCGGGCCGCCGCCGAGAGGTCGCGGGGCTCCTCGGCGTGGAAGATGTTCTGCATGTCCACGACCCTGCGCCCGGCGAGGTCCAGCTTGATCCCGCACCGGGCGAACTCGGCCACGAGCATGCCCAGGTCGAAGCGGCGGACGTTGAAGCCCGCCAGGTCGCACCCCTCCAGGATGTCGTGGAGCGCCCGGGCCCGGGCGCAGAAGGGGGCCTCGTCGGCCACGTCGGCGTCGCTGATGCCGTGCACCGCGGTGGCCTCCGCCGGAATGGGCATCTCCGGGTTGAAGCGGCGCACGCGCTCCATCACGTCCCCCTGGGGAGTGACCTTGATGAGCGCCAGCTCGACGATGCGGTCGTTCTTCAGGCTCAGGCCCGTGGTCTCCAGGTCGAAGAAGACCAGCGGGCGCTCCAGGGCGAAGGGAAGTTCCATGGGTCCGAACGTAGGGGGAGGGGGACCTGGGCGCACGGCCCGTCAGGCCTGGGCGCCGCCCGCCTTTCCCCTCCGGCGGAGGAGGGGGAGGAGGGACATGAGCGCCCAGGTGCTCTCCAGGAGGATGAAGCCCACCCGGCGGTCCGCCACCGCCACCCACGTGAGGAGCGACGCCCCCACGAAGTTCATGAGGACGTACGAGAGGTCGGCCGGCTTCTGCCGGCCGGCGTTCAGGAGGCCGAAGGCCCCCAGGACCAGGAGGGCGCCGACGAGGGAGAGAGCCTGGTAGAACACGCGGGGGCCTCACGGGTGTGAATGGACAGGCGGGGTGCGCCAAGGTAGCGTGACGCCACGCCGGAGCGTAGCCGAAGAGGAGCGGGAGGAGATGGCCGATACCATGCGGGCCGTGGTGATCCGGGAGCCGGGCGGCCCCGACGTGTTGGAGGTACGGGAGCGCCCCGTCCCCGAGCCCGGGGCCGGGGAGATCCGCGTGAGGGTGGCAGCGGCGGGGGTGAACCGCGCCGACCTGCTCCAGCGGCGGGGCGGACACCCGGCGCCTCCGGGGTGGCCGGCGGACGTCCCCGGCATGGAGTTCTCGGGCACCGTGGACGCGGTGGGCCCGGGCGCGGAGCGGTGGCGGCCCGGGGAGCGGGTCATGGGGATCCTGGGGGGCGGGGGGTATGCCGAGCACGTGATCACCCACGAAGACGCCGCCCTGGCCGTCCCCGAGCCCCTGGACGTGGTGGAGGCGGGGGCCATCCCCGAGGTGTTCCTCACCGCCTTCGACGCCGTCTTCCTCCAGGAGGGGCTGGCCGCCGGCGAGACGCTCCTGGTGCACGCCGTGGCCAGCGGCGTGGGCACCGCGGCGCTCCAGCTGGGCCGGGCCTTCGGCGCCACGGTCATCGGCACCTCGCGGAGCCCCGCGAAGCTGGAGCGGGCGGCGGAGCTGGGGCTCGAGCACCCCGTCCTGGGCGACGACGCCTGGCCGGAGCGGGTGATGGAGATCACGGGTGGCCGCGGTGCCGACGTCATCCTGGACCTGGTGGGAGGGCCGTACCTGGCCGGCAACCAGAAGGTCCTGGCCCCCCGGGGCCGCCACGTGGTGGTGGGCGTCACCGGCGGGCCCAGAACCGAGGTGGACCTGCGTGCCCTCATGGTGCGCCGGGGGAGCATCCGGGGGACGGTGCTCCGGGTGCGCCCCCTGGAGGAGAAGGTGGCTCTGACCCGCGCCTTCGAGGAGCAGGCGTTGGGGCTCTTCGCCACCGGGGCGCTCCGCCCCGTGGTGGACCACGTGCTCCCGGCGGAGGAGGCCCCCCGGGCCCACGCCCTCCTGGAGGAGAACGCCACGTTCGGGAAGGTGCTGCTGACCTGGTAGGGGGCGAGTGGCCGCCGGACGGCGTCCGCCCCATCTTCCCCTCCCCCGTCCGTCGAACCCCGAAGGAGCCCGTGACCGTGTCCCGTAGCAAGCTGCTCGCCGCCGTGCTCGCCCTGGCCCCCGCCGCGCTGTCCGCCCAGCAGGTGCCGCCCCCCGTGGACGCCCGCGTCTACGACATCGCCAAGGCCGCCTCGGCGGCGCGCATCGAAGCGGACATACGCACGTTGGTGGGCTTCGGCACCCGGAACACCCTCTCCGACACGCTGTCCCAGACGCGGGGCATCGGCGCGGCCCGCCGGTGGATCAAGGCCGAGATGGACCGCATCTCCCAGGCGTGCGGCGGGTGCATGGAGGTGTTGTACATGGGCGAGGTCCAGGAGGGGTCCCGCCTGCCCCGGCCCGTGAACGTGGTGAACGTCCTGGGGATCATCCGCGGGACGGTGCACCCGGACCGCTACGTGATCATGAGCGGCGACATCGACTCCCGGGCCTCCGACGGGAGCGATGGTGAGACCGACGCCCCCGGTGCCAACGACAACGCCTCGGGCATGGCCGGCGTGCTGGAGGCGGCCCGGATCCTCACCGGGTACCGCTTCCCCACGTCGGTGGTCCTGGTGGGCCTCTCCGGCGAGGAGCAGGGGCTCTGGGGCGGCCAGACCATGGCCCGGGTGGCCGTGGAGGAAGGGTGGGACATCGCCGGGGTGATCAACAACGACATGATCGGCAACATCCGCGGCATCGACGGCGTCGTCGACAACACGTCGTTCCGCGTCTTCTCCGAGCCGTACCCCACCACAGCCCCCGAGTCGGAGCTGCGTGGGTACCGCACCTTCGGCGGCGAGGTGGACGGGCCGTCCCGCCAGCTCGCGCGCTACGTGGACCGGATCACGTCCACGTACTTCACCAACCTGGACGCCATGATGGTCTACCGGCTGGACCGCTTCGGGCGCGGCGGGCACCACCGGCCCTTCAACGACCGGGGCTTCCCGGCGGTGCGCCTCATGGAGACCCACGAGAACTACGTGATGCAACACCAGAACGTGCGCACCGAGAACGGGATCGCCTACGGCGACGTCATCGAGGGCGTGGACTTCGACTACGCCGCGCGGCTCACCTCGGTGAACGCGGCGGTGCTGGCGTCGCTGGCGTGGGCGCCGCCGGCGCCGAAGAACGTGCGGATCGGCGGGGCGGTGCAGCCGTCGACGACGTTGGCGTGGGAGGCGGTGGACGACCCGGAGCTCGCGGGGTACAAGGTGTACTGGCGGGATACGACGTCGCCGCAGTGGGAGCAGAGTCGGTTCGTGGGAGACGTCACGGAGTTCACGCTGGAAGGGCTAATGATCGACAATTACCTCTTCGGAGTGGCTTCGGTGGGGCGGAGCGGGAACGAGAGCGTCGTGGCGTTTCCGACCGGGCAGCTGCGTCGCCGGTAGCTTTGGCTCTTTGGTATGGGCGACCCCCCGCCGGGGTCCTCGGCCGAAAATCGCTCGCGAACGGTTCAATGGGGTTGGACGCCCTGAGTGGGATCGCTCGCTTGGCTGCGCAAGGTCGTCCAAACCCTTGCGCAGACATTTTCTCTGAGGACCCCGGCGGGGGGTCGCCCGCCTTCGGCGGTCGGATCTGCGCGGTGGTGGGGGCCGTTGCTTCGCTCGGCCCCCTTTTGGGGCCTGGTGGCCCGGACCGTTGCTTCGCTCGGTCCGGGGTCACCTTGGTGGTGGGCGCGGCATCGCTGCGCTCGCCGCTGCCTGCCAGGGCGCGGCATCGCTGCGCTCGCCGCTGCCGGCCAGGGCATCGCTGCGCTCGCCCCGAACCGCGTGTCGCGGCTTTCCGGTAGTCCTTGCGTGGCCGGCATCGCTTCGGTGCCCGGCGCCTGCCTTCCAGGAGGGGAACGAATGACGGGACTCTATCTCTCGGTGCGGGTGCTGCACGTGCTGTTCGGGGTGTTCTGGGCGGGGGCGGTGTTCTTCAGCGCGCTCTTCCTCGACCCGGCCGTGCGCGAGGCGGGGCCGGAGGGGGGGAAGGTGATGGGGGTGCTGCAGCGGCGGGGGTGGATGAGGGCGGCGCTCACCATGGGGACGCTCACGGTGGTGACGGGGGTGTACCTCCTTTGGGTGATGTCGGGGCGGTTCTCGCCGGGGTTCATGGGGTCGCGGCCGGGGATCCTGCTGTCCACTGGAATGCTGGCGGGGATCCTGACGCTGGGCATCGGGATGGGGCTTTCCATGCCTACCGCGAAGAAGGTGGGGGCGCTGTCCGCGAAGCTGGCGTCGGCGGCAGGGGCTCCTTCGGCGGAAGACCTGGCGGAGCTGGCCCGGCTCCGGGGGCGCATGACGCTCCTGCTGCGCACGGTGGCGGTGCTCCTCGCGGTGGCGGTGGTGACCATGGCGCTGGGGCCCCACATGTAGGGAACAACTCCGCCTGGCGTCCTGTATGGTTCGGGTCCGCGATGCAGACGCCGAAGACCGGGAGGGGCGATGAAGAAGGGACGCACGCAGGGGTGGATGGTGGCCATGGGGGCGGCGCTGGCGCTGGCCGCCGCGCCGGGGACCGTGGAGGCCCAGACCGACGACGAGGTGGCGGTGCGGGAGGTCCTGGAGCTCTACCTGCGGAGCCACGCCACCGGCGAGGGCGAGCACGTGGCGCGGGCATTCCACCCCCAGCTCGTGATGTACTTCTACCGCAACGGGGAGATGGGCAGCCGCTCCGCCGCCGACTACGTGGCGGGCCACACCGGGGCCCCCGCCGCAGACGAGGCCCTGCGCAGGCGGTGGATCGCCATGGTGGACATCACGGGGACCGCCGCCTCGGCCAAGGTGGTCCTCGACTACCCGGCGGTGCGCTTCACCGACTACTTCACGCTCCTGAAGATCGGCGACGAGTGGAAGATCATGAACAAGGTCTTCCACTCCGAGCCCAAGGCACCCGGGTCGAACGACTGAGCCAGGCGGGCCGGCCGGAGGCGTCGCCCCCCGGCCGGCCCGCCCGCTCTACTCCGGCGCGATCCCCAGCGCCTCGAGAACGATGCGCTCCTGCTGCACCCCGTGGTCCTTCGCCTTGCCCTCGGCGGGGCTGGCGCGGTCGGGGCGCGAGACGTGGGACATGGGGATCCTGCGGGGGACGACGGCGCGGAGGCGGGGTCCCACGAACGTGAGGGCGCCCATGTTCCGGGGCTCCTCCTGGGCCCAGACCACCTCCTTCAGGTTGGGATATCGCTCCAGCAGCTCCGCCAGCACCTCGGCGGGGAAGGGATAGAGCAGCTCCAGGCGGGCCACCGCCACGTGGGCGGCCTCCTGCCGGCGGGCGTGCCCCTGGATGTCGTAGTAGATCTTCCCGGTGCACAGGACCAGCCGCTCCACCGCCGCCGCGTCGGACACGGTGGGGTCGTCCAGGACCCGCTGGAAGGTCCCGGATGTGAGCTCCTGCACGGTGGACGTGGCCATGGGGTGGCGCAGCAGGCTCTTGGGCGTCATCACCACCATGGGGCGCTCGGGACGCCGGAGCGCCTGGCGCCGGAGCAGGTGGAAGTACTGCGCCGGCGTCGTCGGGTACGTGACCCGCATGTTGTCCTCGGCGCAGAGCTGGAGGAAGCGCTCCAGCCGGGCGCTGGAGTGCTCCGGTCCCTGTCCCTCGTAGCCGTGCGGGAGGAGGAGGGTGAGCCGCGAGTACTGCCCCCACTTGGTGGTGCCGGCCGAGAGGAACTGGTCGATGATGACCTGGGCGACGTTCACGAAGTCGCCGAACTGCGCCTCCCACAGCACCACGTCGGTGGTGGCGCCCACCGAGTACCCGTACTCGAAGCCCACCACGCCCATCTCGGTGAGGGGCGAGTTGTAGACCTCCAGGCGGGCGTCGGCCACCTGGCGGAGGGGGAGGGCCTCGGCGCCGGTCTCCACGTCGTGGAGGACCAGGTGGCGGTGGCTGAACGTGCCCCGCTCGGCGTCCTGGCCGGTGAGGCGCACCGGGATGCCGTCCAGCAGCAGCGAGCCGAGGGCCAGCGACTCGGCGTGGCCCCAGTCCAGCGCCTTGTCGGGTCCGAAGCCCTGGCCCCGCCGCTCGAGCTGACGCCAGAGCTTGGGGTGGGGCGTGAAGCCCTCGGGGAGCGTGAGGAGCGCCTGGTTGATGGCGGTCAGTCCCTCGAAGGTCACCCCCGTGTCCTCGGGGACGACGGGGACCTCGTACTCCGGGTCCAGCTCGTCGTCGCCCACGGGCTTGTACTCGCGGACGCGGTCCTGGGCCTCCCGCAGGCGGGCGGACACCTCGTCCTGCATGGCCTGGACCTCGGCCTCGGTGAGCACTCCCTCGTCCACCAGCCGCTGGGCGAAGAGCGCCCGGACGGTGGGGTGCCGGCCGATGGTCTTGTAGAGGACGGGCTGGGTGTATCCGGGCTCGTCGCCCTCGTTGTGGCCGTGACGGCGGTACCCCACCAGGTCGATGACGAAGTCGTCCTTGAACTCGGCGCGGTAGGCCATGGCGAGCCGGACGGCGGCGAGGCACGCCTCGGGGTCGTCGGCGTTCACGTGCACCACCGGGATGCCGTACCCCTTGGCCAGGTCGCTGGAGTAGTAGGTGGACCGCGAGTCAGCCGGGTCGGTGGTGAAGCCGACCTGGTTGTTCACGATGATGTGGATGGTCCCGCCCACGTCGAAGCCGTGGAGGCGGGCCATGTTCAGCGTCTCGGCCACCACGCCCTCGCCACCGAAGGCGGCGTCGCCGTGCATGAGCACGGGGACCACCGCGAAGGGGTCGGGGACGCCGTCCTTCCCGGGTCCGTCGAACTGGCGGGCCCGGGCGAAGCCGTTGACCACCGGGTTCACGAACTCCAGGTGGCTGGGGTTGGGCATGAGGGTGACGCGGATCTCCGCGCCGGCCTCGGTGAGGCGGACGCCCTTGGCGCCGTGGTGGTACTTCACGTCACCGGTGCCGCCCACGTCGAGCTGGCCGCCCTTGAAGCTGGGCCCCTCGAACTCGGCCAGCAGCTCGCCGTAGGACACCCCCACGGTGTGGGTGAGGACGTTCAGCCGGCCCCGGTGGGCCATGCCGACGACGACCTCGCGGCCGCCGGCCCGCGCCGCCTCCTCGATGGTGAGATCCAGCATGGGGACGAGCATGTCGTTCCCCTCCACCGAGAAGCGCTTCTGCCCCAGGTACGCCCGGTGGAGGAACTGCTCCAGGCCCTCCGTCTCGCTGAGGCGGCGGAGCAGGGCTCGCCGCTTTTCGGAGGGCAGGGCGGGGCGGTGGGCGCCGGTTTCCACGTGGTCCCAGAGCCAATCCACCTTCACGGGGTCGTCCAGGTGCTCGAACTCGTACCCGAGGGGCCCGGAGTAGATGGCCTTCAGCTCGTCCAGCGCCTCCGCCACGGAGCGCTCCTGGTCGTCGTCCAGCAGCAGCGTGGACGGGAGGAGGGCCAGGTCCTCCATGCTCGTACCGAAGAACGCGGGGTTGAGCTGAGGATGGCCGGGGGGCTCGCTTCCCAGGGGGTCGATGCGCGCGAGCTGGTGGCCGTGGTCCCGGAACGCCTGGATGAGGGCCGCCGCCCGGGAGATCATGGGCAGCGCGCGGCGCAGGTGCTCGGCGGCCTCCGAGTGGCTGTGGGCCGCCGACTCCAGCGCCGGGGGCACGGCGCCGAGGGGCTCCGACGGGGCACTGGCCGCGGCGGGAGCCGCGGGGGCCGGAGCCGTTGGGGGGGCGGCCACGGGCGCGGCGGGTGCGACGGGCGCCGCCTGGGCGGCGGGCGCCGCCGAGGCCACGGCCCGGTGCCCGTTGAGCTGATCGGGCGCGTAGAGGCCCTCTTCCAGGACCCGCGCTCCGCCGTCGGCGAAGAGCTTCCGCCAGGCCTCGGGCACCGACTCGGGGTTGCGGGCATATTGCTCGAACATCGCCTGGGCGTAGGCGGCGTTCTGACTATCGAAGAGAGGCTCGTGCATCGTGGGCTCGCGTGTGCGCCTTCCCCCAGCGGGAGGCAGACCTGAAAACTAAGGATTTCCGGGCGCCGTTGGAGGGCGCCCGGGTTTGCGCGCGTTCGGCGTCGGGGGTAGCATCCCCGCCGTGACTCCCCCTACCCCACACCTGCCCCACGGGTGCGCCCCCGTGACGGAGGAGCCCGTCCCGGGGCTTCCCGCCCTTGCCCACCCCGGGTGGGCCCGCCGCTTCCCGTGGCTGGTGCAGGGGACCACCACCCGGGGGGCGGGCCCCCGCCCCTTCGACCTGGGCCTCTTCAGCGACGCGTCCCCCCCACGGGACGTCCTGGCGGCCTGGGAGGAGCTGCGCCGCTGGTCCGGGTCCGGGCGGGTCGTGCACGCCCACCAGGTCCACGAGGCCACCGTGCGCGTCCACGCGTGGGGGCCCGCGGGCCTCCACGTGGCCGAGGCGTGCGACGGGCATGCCACCGGGGCCGCGGGCGTGCTCCTGGCGGTGACCACCGCCGACTGCGTGCCCGTGTTCGTGGTGGCTCCGGAGGCTCCGGCGGTGGCCCTCCTCCACGCCGGGTGGCGCGGCGTCGCCGCCGGCATCCTGGAGCGGGGCCTGGCCGCGTTGGCCGAAGGGGCGGACGCGGCGGCCGAGGCGCTCCACGTGCACCTGGGGCCCGCCATCTGCGGCGACTGCTACGAGGTGGGGCCCGTGGTGTTCCGGGGGCTGGGACTGGAGCCCCCGGACGGGCCCGCCCTCCTGGACCTGCGTGCGGTGCTGGCGCGGCGGGCGCTGGACGCGGGGGTCCCCGCCGGGCACGTGACGGTCTCGACCCATTGCACGAGGTGTGGGGACGCCGGGCTCTTCTCCCACAGGGGGGGCGACCGCCAGCGTCAGGTGGGGTTCCTGGGGATCCGTCCTTGAGCGTGACCCCCGGGGCGGGGTTGTGCGCCCGCTGCCGCCACCGGAAGGTGGTGGGGAACCGCAGGGGGTCCCTCTTCACGCTGTGTCTGCGGTCCCGCACCGACGCGGGGTTCCCCCGCTACCCGCCGCTCCCCGTTCTGCGCTGCGCCGGCTTCCAGGAGGGCCGCGCCGACCCCTGGGGAGCATTCGCAAACGACGACGAGGAGGGAGGAGGACCATGAGCGAGCCGTTCTACACGTCGAGGAGCGCCGTGGAGAAGGTGGAGGGCGTGCACCGGCGCGCCCACCTCCACGACGGGACGACCCTGGAGTTCGGGGTTCACGGGCCCGTGAAGCTCCACTACGGCCTGGAGTCGCTGCCCAACCTGCCGCTTCCGGTGGACTACCTGGTGGCGGCCGCCGCCGGCTGACTGCTGGGAACCCTCAACGGCGCACTGGAGGTGCGCGGGATTCCCATGGGCAGCGACGACATCCGGGCCACCGCCGAAGGCGTGAACGAGCTGCGCGACAAGCTCGTCATCCTCGAGCGGATCCACGTGCACTACGAGCTGCGCGTGCCGGCGGGGAGCCGGGAGAAGGTGGACCGGGCCCTGGCCACCCACGTGGAGAAGTGCCCCACGGCCATGTCCCTGAAGGGAGCGGTGGACGTGACGTGGAGCGCCGACGTACACGAGGCCCCGGCGTGATACGGTGCCCCGGAGCCCACGGCGGCTCCGGGGCGCCGCGTCAGGTTTCCACCGGTGGGAGCGGGAAGCGGTCCCGCAGGTGCCTCCTCGCCTCCAGGCCCAGCAGGGCGAGGAAGGGGATCCACAGGGCGAGCTGGGCCCAGAGCGGGGCGGGCGAGGACGCCCCCGGAGTGCCGCCTGCTCCGACATGGGCCAGGAACGCCAGGCCGCTGAACAGGAGCCAGGGCCGGGAAACCCGTAGGGCGGCGAACGGCAGGACCCAGAGTGCGGACGCGGGGTGGAGCGCCGGCGCCGACAGGAGCGCGGCCCCCAGGACCCAGAGCAGCGCCCGCTCCGGCCGGAAGCGGTGCGCCGCGGCCCAGACCGCCACGCCGGTCACCACCCCCACCACGGCCCACCGGTCGATTCCGGGAGGCAGCGCCGACTCGAGGAGCAGGAAGGGCCCCCCCACGGACGGTCCGCCGAACAGGGGACCGGCGACGCCCGCGGCCATGGAGCGGGGAGCGGTGAGGTAGGGGATGAGGGGTACGGCCAGGCCGGCGAGGCACCCCAGGAGGAAGCGGCCCTTCATGCGCACGACGAGGGCGGGGAGCGCCGCCAGCGTCACCGGCGCCGCCATCGCCGCCAGCCCGGCGGCCACGCCGGCGGAGACGGGTGCCCGGGCCAGGAGCACCACCAGCGTCAGCAGGAAGAGGGCCAACGGCACCAGGTGGCCGTTCCAGGCCCCCTCCACCACCAGCAGGGGCGACCACAGGTAGAGGAGCTGGGTGAGGCGGCGGCTCCGCCCCGAGAAGAGGGCGACCCGCCCCAGGAGCCAGCCCGTGCCCAGGTCGAATCCGAGCCACAGGAGCTTGGCCTGGAGGACGGTGCTCCCCACGAGGGCCAGCGCCAGGAACGCCACCTGGGGCACGGGCGGGTATGGGGAGAGCATGGACGTCCCAGGCACCAGGGAGAACCACTCGCTCCGGATGCCGGCGACCTCGTGGGCCACCGGGGCGAAGCGGAACGGGTTGACCCCGCCGAGCTGGACCTCGCCGTCCCAGAGGTAGCGGTAGACCTCGTGGGAGAGGACGGGGTCGGCGGGGAGGAGGACCAGGCGGAGGGCCACGGCTACGCCCCATATCCAGAGGGCGCCCCCGCGGGCGTCCTTGACCAGGGAGGCGGCGACGGCGTAGGCGGCGAAGGCCGCCCCGAAGATCAGGAGGCGGCCCGCCTCCCCCGCCGCGGGAGGCCACCACGCCAGGGCCGCGAGGCACGCCCCTTCCACCAGGCCGGCGGGCAGCAGGAAGCGCCACGCCGCCAAGGGCGAGTGGGTGTCGGGGGGGCCGCTCATCCGTTCTCCGCGGAAGTCGTCGGGACGCCGGCCTGGGGGGGCGGGGCACGTTATCCGCCGCGGGGGCGGGCTGCAAGCTTGGCGGGGGAGCGGGGCGGTCGGTACCTTGGAATCGCAGCTCCCCCCGCGTGAAGACTGGTCCTTTTGCCGCCGGCCGGCGTGTCCGCCGGGGCGGGTCACCCAGCGGGAGGCGAGCCCATGGCCGTGTCGATCAACAATGCCCATCTGATTCCCGTTTCCCCGGGCAACGCGGTGAGTGCGGGATGGCCCGGGCGGTTCGGGGGCCGTCCCCTGGGAGTGACCTGGCATTGGACCGCCACGTGGGACCTGGCCACCGCCACGAGGGTCCTCGGCGGTCGCGAGCCGGAGCGGAAGGGCGAGGCCTCGGCCCACTACGGCGTGGGCCGCACCCCCCAGGAGGGGGTTCACAGGTGGGTGAAGCTGGAGGACCGCTCCTGGCACGCGGGGAAGAACCAGACGCTCCGCTGGGACGGCGCCCCGCGGAAGCTGGAGGCGGAGAAGGCGTCGCGCACCACGGTGGGCGTCGAGGTGGTCCACGTGGGCTACGCCCGACCGGGCGTGCCGGCGGGGCCGGGGTGGATCCCCGCCGCGGCACCCTCCGGGAAGCAGGAGATGCTGGTGGCGCCCTGGCCCGACCCGCAGGTGGAGATGATGGTGGACGTCGGCCGGGAGATCGTGGCCCGCTGGCCGAACATCCGGCCGCAGGACCACCACGGCCACCACGACATCTGCCCGGGCTACAAGGTGGACGTGGCGGGCTTCCCCTTCGCCCGGGTGCTGAGGGGGATCTACGGCGATGCCTCCATCCCCGACGTCTGGACCCCCTACTGGACGGTGACGGGGCGACAGGAGGCCCTGCACGCGCTGGGGTACGACCTGGGGAGGACGGGGGTGGACGGGGACTGGGGGCGCATGTCCGACGCGGCGCTCAGCCGCTTCCAGCGGGACCACGGACTGGTCGAAGACGGCATGTGGACGCTCTGGGTGAGCCGGGCGGTGCACGCCGCGCTGGGACGAGCCTGACCGCGCTCTTCAGCCGTTGGCGTCGAGGAAGTCGCGAAGCGCCGCCAGCGACTCCCGGGGGCGCTCTTCGGCGGGGAGGTGCCCGCATCGCTCCAGGACGCGGAGCGTGCTCCCCGGGATGGCCCGGTGCAGGCGCCGCCCCACCCAGAGCGGTACCGCCGGGTCGTGGCGTCCCCAGAGGAGGAGGGTGGGCACCGCGATGGAGGAGTAGCGGGCGGTGACCTCGTCCAGGTCTTCGGGGACGATCTGGAGCGCGGTCCGGAGGAGCGCCCGCGCCGACCCGGGTGTGGCCATGGGCGCAGCGTATCCGCGGATCTGCGTCTCGCTGATGTCGCTCGTGTCGTAGACGATGGCCCTCAGCGCCTGGGCGACGACGGGGCGGGGCCCCGCGAGGCGGAGAAGGGCGCCGGTGAGCCGTGGGTGGCGTGCCAGCGTGACGAAGGGAGGCAGCGGCTGGGGATAGGCCGCGCCGGCCACCAGGACCAGGCGGTGGACGCGCCCTTCCTGGCCCCGGTCCATGAGCCCCAGCGTGGCGAGGAGCGCAACGCCGCCTCCCAGGGAGTGGCCCACCAGCGTGATACGGGCGAGATCGCGCTCTTCCGCGAGGCGGCACACCAGGTCCGCCAGGTCCCGGGGCGAGTACGCGTCGTCGTTGGGGCGGGGGGCGTTCCCGAAGCCCTTCAGGTCGACGAGCAGCAGGTGACCGCGCTCCGCCAGCCAGGGCGCCCAGTGCCGCCAGGAGAAGGACGAGCCGCCGTACCCGTGGAGGAGGAGGAACGTCTCCGTGGCCCCCCCCGGCGGCCGCCCCCGGGCGTCCACCCAGAGGGGGAGGGTCGTGCCGCTCACCGCCGTGCGTCGAGGTCGAGGACCGCCGCGCCGTGGCTCCGCAGCTCGTCGGCCACGTCGTCGTGGCACGTGAACACGAAGATCTGCCGGTGGGCGGACATGGCCCCCAGGAGCGCCATGCCCCGGCGGCGGCGCGCCTCGTCCCAGTTCACGAAGACCTCGTCCACGAAGAGGGGCAAGCGCTCCAGCCCCTGGTCCAGGTGGTCCACGATGGCGAGGCGCAGCGCCAGGTACGCCTGCTCCAGGGTGCCGGTGGACACCGGCCGCGAGAGAGGGACGGGGACGGGGAGGCCGGGCCCCACGAGCTGGAAGCTCCCCGACCCGGAGGACTCGTCCACCACCAGCCGGTCGTAGCGCCCTCCGGTGAGGGACCGGATGTGCTCTCCGGCGCGGCGAAGGACGTCGGGCTGGTGCTCCTCCCGGAAGCGGCGGTCCGCCTCCCGGAGGAGCTGGGCCATCACCCAGCGCCGGTCCCGCTCCGCCAGCAGGGCCCGCTCCTCCTCCTCGAGGGCGGCGATGCCCCCGTCGAGGGCGTCCACGGTGGGCGCCGAACGGAGCTGGGCGACGTCCTTGTCCAGCGACTCGGCGCGGGTGGCCAGCTCCTCCACGCGCTGCGTCAACTCCTCCACCGCCGCCTTCCTGCGGGCCAGGTCCTCGTCGTCGGTGGGCCAGAGCTCGCCCTGCTCCTCGTCGGCGCGGATGCGGGCGCGCAGCTCCTCCAGGTCGGGGTGGGCGCGCTCCAGCTCGTCCAGGAGCTGGTCCGCGCGGTCCCGGGCGCGGACGCGGTCCCGCACCAGGCGCAGCCCGTGCTCCGCGTCGCCGGCGCCCGCCCCGGCCAGGCGGCCCAGGAGGCGCTCCAGCTCCCGCTCCGCGGCCTCCAGCTCGGCCCGGGTCCTCGCTTCCTCCCGGTCCAGTCGGGCCAGCTCCCGGGCGGCGGCCGCCGCCCGCTCCGCGGCGCGCTCCGCCCCCCGCAGCTCGCGCTCCATGAGGCTGGCCAGCGCCGCGGCGTCCAGGCCCGCGCCCCGGCCCAGGTCCCGGGCGAGGCGTGTGGCTTCGGCATCGGCGTCGGCCAGGCGCCGGCGGAGCTCCTCGGCGGTCCCGGCCCGCTCCCGGCGGTCCCGCGCCAGCTCCTGCGCCCGGTGCAGCCCCGCGGTGAGCGCCTCTGTGGGATCGGCCAGGAGGGAAGGGAGGACGGGGAGCCCGTCCAGAAGGCTGGACACGGCGGCCAGGGCCTCCCGCTCCCGTGGCTCGGGCCCCGACGCCGCGGGGAGAGCGGCGGGCGTTCCGCCCCGCCGGGCCCGGAGCCACTGGAGGAGAAGAGCGCCTCCCAGGGCCGCGAGGGCCCCGCCCACCGCGGTGACGAGAGCGCCCGACCCGGAGAGCCCGGCGGCCGCGAGGACGAGGCCCGCCAGCGCCACCGCCGCCGAGGGGAGGGGCGAAGGGGGCGCTGCGGAAGGGGTCGGCGCCACGTCCTTCGCCCGGCGACCCTCGTCGCGGGCGGCCTGGAGGGCGCGCACGCGCTCGCGGAGCTCGGCGACGCTCACCGAAAGCAGCACCCGCTCGACCTCGGGGTCCAGCGGCTCGGCGAGGACCTGGGAGGCGGCGTCGTCCAGGCGCCGGGCAAGGTCACGGAGCTCCTGCTCGAGCGTGAGGAGTCGGTCCCGGTCGGCGAGGAGGGCCGCCCCGCGGGCGACGAAGGCGGAGACCTCCTCGGAGCGGGCGAGGATCCGGCCGTCGGTCTCGCCCAGGGCTCCGACGGCCGCCGCGGGCTCGGCGCGCTCCACGGCCAGCTCCTCCAGGCGCCGGCGGAGACCGACGACGCCGGACCTGTGGGCGTCCAGCGCGGCGGCGGGATCGGTGGGGAGGCCCTCCAGCGCGGCGGGCGGGCCCGCCGCGTCCCGGAGGGCCTCGATGCGCTGGAGCTGCGCGCGCACCGGCCGGAGGGCCTGGATGCGATCCACCGCCAGGCGGGCCGCCTGGCGCGCCTCCCGGGTCTCCTGGAGCTGGCGCCGCACTCCCTCCACCTCGGCGACGAGGGCGCGGAGACTCCGGTCGCGCTCGACCGCCTCCCTGCGCTGGACCCGGAGCGTACGGGCCTCGTCCTCCAGGAGCCGCGCGCGCTGGTTGCCCCGGCGCGTGGGGCGCCAGATCTCCCCCGCCTCCTGCTCCAGCTCCGCCACCACGTGGCGGGCGGGGCGCAGGTCGGCGGAGCCCATGGAGCCCAGTATGCGGTCCTGGACCCGGGCCCAGGTCTCCTCGTCCAGGCTGGCCATCTCGTGGAGCGTCACGGCGAAGACCTGGTGGAAGACGGCCCGGGGCACGTGCTCCGCCCAGGGGAGGCTCCGGTTCCTCAGGTCCTCCACCCGCCCCTCCGTCTCCATCCGTCCCGTGGGCTGGGACAGGAGCCGGCGCTCCACGTCCACGCACGCCCCGCCGTCCAGGCGGAGGGACACCGAGCCCGACGTCTCGGCGCCGTCCCAGGGCGCGTAGGGGTTCCCGTCCCGGGTGGCGGGGTGGAACCCGTAGAGCATGGACGTGAGGAAGTGGAAGAGGGTGGACTTGCCGGCCTCGTTGGGGCCCGTGACCACCACGAGCCCGGGCAGCGGCGCGGGGCCCGAGTCCAGGTCTCCCAGCCGGCCGAAGGCGCCCACGCGGAAGCGCTCGATCCTCACGCGCCCCCTCCGTCCAGCCCAAGGAGGCGGGCCGCCAGCTCCCCGTCGGCGCCCTCGAGGAGACGGCGCACGTGGTGCTCCACGGCGCGGGGGTCCTCGGACGTAAGCGCCGCCAGCGACGCCGGGTCCACGTCCAGCCGGGCCTCGCCACGGCGCACCGCCTCCACAAGGCGGAGGGCTTCGCCCAGCACGTCCGTTCGGCGCCGGTGATCGTCCACCGCCAGCACGGGATGCACGGCGTCCGCCTGCACCACCACGTCCAGCACGGCCAGGAGCTCCCGCAGCTCGGAAGCCAGGTGGCGGCGATCCTCCTCGCCGCGAAGCTCGCGCCACAGGGGCGTCGGCCCCGCCAGGAGAACCCGCACCATCCACTCGGTCCCCGGCGCCCCCGGTTCGTCCGCGCGGGCGACGCGCCACGCCGAGGAGATCCGACGCTCAAGTCGGTCGAGGGAGTCGGCGTCCTGGAGGTCGTCCACCTGGATGGTCTCCCACCGGACCGGGGCGAGGGGCCGGAAGGAAAGCGCCGGCGCCGACCGGTCCGAGAGGTCCACCAGCCAGGCCCCCCGCGGTCCCGTGTCGGCGTGGGTCCTTCCCTGGGGGTTCCCCGGGTACACCACCGGCGGGTCCAGCGAGAGGGTCTGGCGGACGTGCACGTGCCCCAACGCCCAGTAGTCGTAGCCGGCCCGTGTGAGGTACGTCAGCTCGGAGGGGGCGTAGGCGTGGTGCCCCTCGGACCCCGGGGAGGCGTGGACCTGAGTGTGGAGGAGGGCCACCTCGGGGAGCTCGCCGTGGGGCGGCCTGGGGAGCCGGCGGGAGAGGTCCTCCCGCTCCCGGGCAGTGGCGTGCCCCACCGCGGTGACGTGGCCCACCGGGGTCCCGTCGTGGGCCAGGACGGTGATGCGCTGGGGCGTACCGTCGGCCACGACGCGGACGTTGGGGGGCCACTGGAGAGGCCGCGGCCCCGCGTCGGGGGACCCGGGATCGTGGTTGCCCGTGGCGTAGACCAGCGTGATCCCGTGGTCGCCCAGGCGGCGCGCCTGCTCCAGGAGGAAGCGCTCCGTGGAGAACGAGAGACGCTCGGAGTCGAAGAGGTCTCCGGCCACCAGGAGGGCGTGGACATCCTCCCGGATCGCCAGGTCCACCGCGCCGCGGAAGGCCTCCCGGGAGGCCTCCCGGAGACGCCGCCGGACGGCCTCGGAGCGACCCGCGAACGAGGTGTCCAGGTGGACGTCGGCGGTGTGGACGAAGCGCATACGCGAAGGTAGTGCCCCCCGCGGGGCGAGGGAATTCGGAGACGGGCCCCGACGTGGCGCGGCGGCTTCACCGTACCCGGTGAATCGATACATTTAAGGTCTGCCCCGGAGTCCGGTCCGCGACCGCGCGGGAACCCGGGGCGCCACGAGCCGTCGCCCCCCGAAGGGCCCTGAAATGAGCGACACCACCGAATCTGCCGTCCGGCGTCTCCGCCAGGATTCCCCCACCGTGGACGCCGTCTGCCGGCAGCTCGAGCGTCAGGTGGAAGACGTCTCCGAAGCCGGGCTCGCCGTCGCGTTCGCCGAGATCTTCTTCTCCAAGGCTCCCCCCGAGTTCCTGCACGAGCGCAGCATCGACGCGCTGGCGCACCTGGCGCTCGGGGCGTTCCGCTTCCTGCAGCGCTCCAGGAAGGAGCGCGTGGACGTGGAGGTGGGGAACCCCGACGTGGGCGTCGAGGGCTGGTACGCGCCGGTGACGGTGATTCGCACCAACGTCAGCGAGCGCCCCTTCATCGTGGACACCATCCGCGAGTTCCTCCACGCCCAGGGGCTGGCCATCGAGTACATCGTCTACCCCGTGCTCCACGTGGAGCGGGACGCCGACGGCCTCCCCGTGGTCATCCGGCCCTCGCGGGACGGGGACCAGCGCGAGTCCCTGGTCCACTGCGAGGTGGCCCAGGTCACCGATCCCGCGGCCCAGGAGGCGCTTCGCGCCGAGCTGGCGCGCCGCCTGTTGGACGTGACCCGCGCCACCGACGACTTCTCCGCCATGATCGACCAGCTCAACGAGGTGGTGGCCGAGCTGGCGGAGCGGGGCAAGGACCTGAAGGGCCGCGCCGACGAGGTGGAGGAGATCCAGGCGTTTCTCCGGTGGCTCCGCGACGGCGGCGTCGTCTTCCTGGGGTACCGCAGCTACGACCTCTCCGACGCGGGGGGGAAGGGACGCTGCATCAGCGTGACCCGGGGCTCGGGGCTGGGCGTGCTCTCCGCCGAAGAGGAATCCCGGTTCTGGGAGCCGGTCCCCGTGTCGTCCCTGGAGCCCGCACAGCGCGAGATCGTGGAGCGCGGGCCCATGCTCATCATCAGCAAGACCACCGCCGAGTCCACGGTGCACCGCCGCGCCCGGATGGACCACATCGGAATCAAGAGGCTGGGGCCCGACGGCGAGGTGGTGGGCGAGCACCGATTCCTCGGGCTCTTCACGTCCAAGGCCTACGCCGAGGACGCGGAGAACATCCCCATCCTGCGCCGCAAGCTCCGCCAGATCCTCGAGGACTCGGGCGTGCGCGAGGGCTCCCACGACTACAAAGAGACCATCACGATCTTCAACTCGCTGCCCAAGGAGGAGCTGTTCCTCGCCTCCGCGGCGGAGGTGGGGAACGAGATCCGGACGGTACTCACGTCGTACCACACGGCGGGCGTCCGCGTCTCCCTGCGCGAGGACCCGCTGAGCCGGGGCGCCTCGGTGATGGTCATCCTGCCAAAGGACCGCTTCTCCGGCGACGCGCGCAAGGCGCTGGAGGCGTCCCTCTCGGGTACGTTCCAGGGAGACATCCTCAACTACCACCTGGCCCTTGGCGCCGGCGACCAGGCGCGGCTCCACTTCTCCATCTCCACGACCCCTGAGCTGATCGAGGCCGTCGACGCGGAGGAGCTGGAGCGCCAGGTGGGCCTGCTCATCCGCTCCTGGGCGGACTGGGTACGGGATGGACTGGAGCACGTCCGCCCCGCCGAGGAGGCCCGGCGCCTCGCCGCCCGCTACGGCGACGACTTCAGTGCCGAGTACAAGGCCGCCACCGACCCCTCGGTGGCGGTGGCCGACATCCTGGAGCTGGAGGACATGGCCGCCGAGGGGCGCCCCATCTCCATATCCATGGCCAACCGGGGCACGGCGGTAGCGGCGCCGGGCGTCGACGGCGTCACGGAGCTGAAGGTGTTCCTCCGGGGCGAGCGGCTCATCCTCTCCGACTTCATGCCCATCCTGGAGAACGCGGGGCTGAGGGTCATCGGGGTGGCGCCCTTCGACGTGGAGAGCAGGGACGGGGACCACGCCACCATCTACGCCTTCGCCGTCCAGGACGGCGCCGGCTCGCCCCTGGACATCGGGGGCCGCGGCGCGCTGCTGGCCGAGTGCATCCTGGCGGTGCGGAGGGGCGATGCCCTCAACGACGGACTGAACAAGCTCGTCCTGGGCGCCGGTCTCCACTGGCGGGAGGTGGACCTCCTCCGGGCGTACGCGGGGTACGCGTTCCAGACGGGAGCCGTGCCCAGCCGCCTTGCGCTCCCCAACGCTCTGGTGAAGTACCCGGGCATCGCCCGGGAGCTGTTGGACCTCTTCCAGACCCGCTTCGACCCGTCCACGGAGACGTCCGTGGCCGAGCGCGCCACCATCGCCGAGGACATCCGCTCTGCGTTCCATGCCTCCCTCAAGGGCGTGGCGGCGCTGGCCGACGACCGGGCGCTCCGGCGCCTCGAGACGCTCATCGACGGTACGCTTCGCACCAACTACTACCGGAGGGGCGGTCGCACGCCCACCGCGCGCTCGGGCGGCGTGCCGTACATCTCCTTCAAGTTCTCGGCCACCGACATCGAGTTCCTCCGTCAGACCCGCCTTCGCTACGAGGTGTGGGTGCACTCGGCCCGCATGGAGGGCGTGCACCTGCGGGGTGCCCGGGTGGCCCGCGGCGGCATCCGCTGGAGCGACCGGCCCGACGACTTCCGAACCGAGATCCTGGGCCTGGTGAAGACCCAGATGGTGAAGAACGCCGTCATCGTGCCCGGCGGGTCGAAGGGCGGCTTCATCGTCCGCACCCAGATCGACGACCCCGAGGCGCGCTTCGCCGAGGGGCGGGACCAGTACCGGACGCTGGTGCGGGGCCTCCTGGACCTCACCGACAACCTTCTCCCGGGGGGCGAGACCGTGCCGCCCGACGGGGTGGTGAGCTGGGACGACCCCGACCCCTACTTGGTGGTGGCCGCCGACAAGGGCACGGCGACCTTCTCCGACACCGCCAACGCCATCTCCGCCGAGTATGGCTTCTGGCTGGGCGACGCCTTCGCGTCGGGGGGCTCCAACGGCTACGACCACAAGGCGGTCGGGATCACCGCCCGCGGTGCCTGGGAATGCGTGAAGCGGGCCTTCCGCGAGATGGGCAAGGACATCCAGTCCGAGCCCTTCACCGTGGTGGGCATCGGCGACATGAGCGGCGACGTCTTCGGCAACGGCATGCTCCTCTCGGAGCAGATCCGACTCGTCGCGGCCTTCGATCACCGCCACATCTTCATCGATCCCGACCCGGATCCGGCGCCGACGTACGCCGAGCGCAAGCGCATGTTCGCGCTGGGCCGCTCCAGCTGGGCGGACTATGACCAGAGCCTCCTCGGCGAGGGCGGCATGATCGTGCCCCGGGGCTCCAAGGAGGTGGAGCTGACGACCCAGGCCCGAGCCGCGCTGGGCATCGCCGAGGACGCGCCGGCCGTGATGGACGGCGAGAGCCTCATCCGCGCCATCCTGTGCGCTCCGGTGGAGCTCCTCTGGAACGGCGGCATCGGCACGTACGTGAAGTCCCGCACCGAGACCCACGCAGACGCCGGAGACCCGTCCAACGACGCGGTGCGGGTGAACACCGACCAGCTCCGGTGCAAGGCCATCGGCGAGGGGGGCAACCTGGGCATGACCCAGCTCGCCCGCATCGAGTTCGGCCTGGCGGGCGGCAAGGTGAACACCGACGCCCTGGACAACTCGGGCGGCGTGGACATGTCGGACCACGAGGTGAACCTGAAGATCCTCCTGGCGCCCGCGGTGGCCACCGGGAAGATGACCGAGGACGAGCGCAACGTCCTCCTGGAGGAGCTCACCGAAGAGGTGGCCGACCTGGTCCTGGAGGACAACCGGACGCAGAGCCTGGCCATCTCCCTGGACGAGATCCGGGCTGGCGAGTCGTACGACGACCACCGGGACCTCATGGTGGCCCTGGAGAAGTCGGGGGACCTGAACCGCCAGGCGGAGGGGCTCCCCTCCACGGACCTGTTGGTGGAGCGGGCGGAGAGCGGGCCGGCGCTGGCCCGCCCCGAGCTGTGCGTCCTGCTGGCCTACGCCAAGCTCTCCCTCAAGAGCCAGCTCCTGCGGGGGACGCTCCTGGACGACCCGGTGAACGCCGACTATCTCCGGGGCTACTTCCCGCCCAGGGCGGTGGAGGCGGCGGGGGCCGACGCCCTCCGGGGGCACCGTCTGCGCCGGGAGATCATCGCCGGCCAGATCACCAACGACATGGTGGACCTCATGGGCTCCACCTTCGTGAACCGGCTCGCGCGGGACACGGGCCGGTCCGCCGAGGAGGTGGTGCGGGCATGGCTGGTGGCGGCGCGCCTGGCCGGGCACCGGGGCATTCTCGCCGAGATGGCGAAGCAGCAGAGCGCCATGAGGACGGCGGTCTCCTACCGGTGGCTTCTCGGGCTGGCGCGGGTGCTGGAGCGGACGTCGCGGTGGATCCTCCAGAACGTCGGCGCCGAGGCGTCCCTGGGCGCCGTGGTGGAGGAGAACGCCGAGGGGCTGGCGCGCCTGCGCGGCCGCTTCGCCGAGCTGGTGAGCGGCGAGGAGCGCGCCGTCTTCGAGGAGCGCGTCCGGGAGATCCAGGAGGTGGGTGCGGAGGAGTCCTTCGCCCGGAGCCTCATCACGCTGCGCTTCCTGGACCAGCTCCTGGAGGTACTCCAGATCAGCCGCGCCGAGGGCACGGACGCCGCCGAGACGGGCAAGGCGTACTACCGGGTGTCGGAGGCGTTCCAGATCCCCTGGATCCGCCGCCTGGCCTTCTCGGCGGGGGAGGGGTACTGGGAGCAGCGGGCCGCCCAGGCCCTGGGCGAGGACCTGTCCCGCGTCCACCGCAGGCTGGTGGCCGCGGCTCTGGCGACGGGGTCTGCCGACGCCGTGCTGGCCGGCGCCCGGCGGGACGCGGAGCGCTTCAGGAGCATCGTGACGGAGCTGCAGTCCGCCGGCGCGGTCGGCATCGCCGGCGCGTCGGTGGCGGTACGGGAGCTGTCGGCGCTCGCGGAGCGGGTCTCGGCGTAGGCCGCCGCGACCCGCTCCGCGGGCGGGAGCCGGCTACGCCTTGCCGGTGGCCTTCAGAACCTCGTCCACGTAGCGGTCCACGCCGGCCACGACCTTCACCACGTCCTTGCGGGCCTCGGCGGCGGCCAGGTCCGAGGCGAACCTGAGGAAGCTCCCCCGCACCGCCTCCCGGACCGACGTGGCCGCCGCGGCCCTGGATCGCCTCGTGGTGGCCTTCTTGCGCCGGGCCTTGCGGGGCTTGGAGGGGCTCTGCTTCCGCTTCACCTGAAGCGGGTAGCGGGCGTGGAACTGGCGTTTGGTGAGGGCCGCCACCGAGCCGCTCACCTTCTTCGCCATGTCGAAGAGCTCGTCGACCGTCGCCTTGGGGTTCTTCGCCAGCGCGGACTCGACGGCCTCCAGTACCTTCCCGTCGACCTCGGCCATAGAGAGAGACCTCCCGGGGGGGTTGTCCCGACTTTCGGTGAATGATGTTGGGGTGTAACCCGGAATACGGTGGGTCCGCCCGCGAAAGTCAATGTCTCTATCGCGGCCCCGTCCGCTCCATAGTCGGCGAAGATGCGCGTCAGAACCGGAGGGCGGTGAGGACGAGGCGAGCCGTGGGGCCGCGGAGGTCGGCGGGGGCCACACCCTGGAGGTCCTCCACGCCCAGGGTCGCCCGGTAGCCCACGGCCACGCCCACGTGGAGTGGGCCGGCCACGGGCCGGAAGACGCCCAGCTCCGGCTCGAGGACCACGAAGTTGTCTGCGGCGATCCGGGTGCGGGCCACCGCCAGGTCCACCTTCGCGTTCCCCGCGCCGGCGGTCAGACGGAGCCACAGTCCGGGGGCGTCGGCGAGCCGGTAGTGGAGGGCCAGGCCGCCGAAGGCGGAGCGAAGCTCCAGGTCGTTGCCGCGGGTGGACCCTTCGATCAGGCGCGTCCCGAGGAACACGCTCCCGGTGCCTCCCAGGAAGAGCCGTGGGGTTATGCCGACGAGGACCGATGCCGTGGCCAGCGCCGACGGGTCCCCGCGCAGGGACGTGGCGCCGGCGGACAGCTCGAAGCGTGCCGCGGCCGGCGATTCCTGGGCTTCGGCCGGCGCCGGCGCGAGGGCCAGCAGCGCGGCCGCGACCAGGGCCGCGACCGGCCCTCTCCCTCGGGGTCGCCGTGGGCGCGGGGCTTCGGTCATGGGCCTCTCGGGTTGGAGGATCCGGGGCGCACCCGGGCGGGACAAGGTAAGATAGGAGCCAGCGGCCCGACGGGACACGGGACCTCCCGGCTCCCGGCCGCCTCTCGTCGCTATTGATGGGACGGGGAGGGGCGTTGGATCTTTGAGGTGCACCCTCGACAAGGCGCGGAGGAATCTGGAAGGTGGCGGCGGCACGGAGTGTCCGGCAACGCGACGGCGAGGCCAGGGGGTTCACGATCCTGGAGCTCACCATCGTCCTGGTGTTGACGTCGTTGGTCATGGGCTTCGCCGGATTGACGTTCAGTGACTACTTTCAGCGCTCCTCGGCGCGGAGGGCCGCCCAGGTCTTTGCCCGGGATCTTACCCTGGCACGCTCCTCGGCCGTCCGAGCCCGGGAGAAGGTCGTGGTGCGGTTCTTCGAGTCCAGCCGCTGGTACCAGATCGTGGCCATGGCCTCGGGGACCGAGATCGTCCGAAGGAGGTTCGGGGTGAACGCCGACGTCGACCTGAGCGAGATCGAGCTCCGCTTCCGGGGGGACACGGTGTGGTTCAACGCCCGGGGCGTGGCCGACCTCTCCAACATCCAGGGGTCGGGTTCACTGGGCGAGGCCCGGTTCGTGGCGGGCGACACCGAGTACAGCGTGTACTTCAACAGCATGGGCGCCTCGAAGGTCGAGGAGAGGTGAGCGACGCTCCATGGTGCGGTCCCGGCCCTTCACGGAGGGGGTTCACCCTCATCGAGGTCATCGGCGCGCTGGTGATCTTCTCGCTGGGCGTGATCATGGTGCTCCAGCTCAGCGGAGCCCTGTCCCGGCAGATGCTGTGGTCCGGCCAGACCTCCACCATCGTGGCCCGGGCGCAGGAGCGCGTGGACTCCCTGGAGGCCACACCCTTCGACTCGCTGAGCCTGGGGACGTTCTCGGACACGGTCTCGGTCCTCGGGACCGCGTACCTCCGCAGGGCCACCATCACCAAGGTCACGGCCATCCTCTACCAGATCGACGTGTCCATGGCGCCCGCCGGCGGCGGCGAGGGCCCGACGTACGCCACCACCTCCTACGCGGCGTCGGCGTGGTAGCAGGCTCCCGGGGTGGCTTCACCCTGCTGGAGGCGATGGTGGCGCTGACCCTCTCGTCGGTCCTCGTCGTCCTGGTGAGCACCACGTTCCTGGTTCAGAACCAGTTCTACGCCATCCAGGTGGAGCGCGCCGCCGCCCAGGACAACGCCCGCATGGTCACGGAGATGCTCGCCGCCGAGCTGCGGCCCGTGATGGAGGGCGGCGTCTTCCGGGCCGACAACAAGCGCCTCGGCGTGCGCTCCCCCGTGGTGGTGGGGGTGATCTGCGGCCATGCCTCGGGCAACCGTGCGTCGGTGCACCTCACCGGCGGCGTCACGAACCTCACCACCTCGGAGGTGGGAGGCGTGGCGCTCCGGGACACCCTCACGGGGGACTGGACCTACGTGGACGCGAGCTGGAGCAACACCCACCAGCCGGGCGTGGGGCACAACCCGGCGGGAACCTGCGCCGCCAACGGCGCGGACACGGCGGGGATCTCCGCCGAGTTCCAGACCTTCCGTCGCTTCAACAACTACTTCGGGAGCCTCCCGCCCCTGGGCTCGGTGGTGATGTTCTACCGGAAGATGGAGTACCGGTTCAACACGTCGGGGATGGACGCGACGACGACGGCCCTCTATCGCGGGCTGTGGGGCGAGACCCTCGTCGAGTTCGCCACGGGATTGGACTCCACCGCCCAGTTCATGTACCGGACGGGAGGCTCGACGTACGCCACGTCGGTCTCGGGGAGCTCCACCGACGACATCGACGCCATTCGCATCGTGGCGCAGGCGCGCCGGAAGCCCCAGACGGGCGGCGTGGACGACGTCACCTTCGGGTGGGGCGTGAACATCCACCTGAGGAACGCCCGGTGAGCGGCCCCGGCGCGCGTCGGGACCGGGGCGGCTTCGCGCTGGCCCTGGTTGTGCTCATGCTCTTCGCCATCGCGGTGGCGGGGGCGGCCGGGTACCAGGTGGTGAGCGGCGAGTTCACGCTGGCGCAGCAGAACCGGGACGGGCAGGAGGCGCTGGCGGTGGCCCGGGCGGGCCTGTACCGGTTCGCGGCGGAGCAGATCGGCGTGCTCGGTGACTCGGTGAGCTACGCCATCGGCGACGGCATCGCCGCGGTGACGGCCCAGAAGGTCATGGAGAAGGACTCCCTGAACCACCTCTACCTCATCCGGTCCGTGGGCCAGGTGGCCGACGCGCGAACCCCCCTCCTGCCCGCCACCCGCACCGTGGCGACCATGGCCTGGCACCGCCTCAACCCCATCCCGCCGAAGGCGGCGATGGTCCTCACCGGAGGCCAGATCCGCCTGTACAGCTTCGGCCTCGGGTCGACCGTGAGCGGGGCCGACCACTTCGGCCTGGGGTGGGCCGACGTTGCCCGGCGCTTCGGCCTGGACGTGGAGCTGGTCCCGGGCGACTGGCGCCGGGGGGTGTCGGCGGCCCAGGTGGAGGAGCGCCTCGCCGCCGACCCGGAGCACCGCGTCCGCGCGGTGGCGGTGGTGCACAACGAGACGTCCACCGGCGCGGTGACGCACGTCGAGCCCATACGAGAGGCGCTGGACCGGGCGGGGCACCCGGCGCTCCTCATGGTGGACGCCGTCTCCTCGCTGGCGTGCCTGGAGTACCGCCACGACGACTGGGGGGTGGACGTGGCGGTGACGGGCTCGCAGAAGGGGCTCATGCTCCCCGCCGGGCTCTCCTTCACCGCGCTGAGCCCCCGGGCGCTGGAGGCCTCGAAGACCGCCACGCTCCCTCGTTCGTACTGGGACTGGCAGCGGATGTTGGACATGAACGCCGACGGCTGGTTCCCCTACACGCCGGCCACGAACCTCTTCTTCGGCCTGAAGGAGGCGCTCCTCATGCTCCGCGAGGAGGGCCTCGAGGGCGTGGTGCGCCGCCACGCCCGCTACGGCGCCGCCACCCGGGCGGCGGTGGAGGCGTGGGGGTTGGAGCTCCAGTGCGCCGAGCCCGCCGACCGGAGCGACGTGCTCACGGCGGTGCGCGTCCCCGAGGGGCACGACGCCGACGCGCTGCGGGCCCTCATCCTGGAGCGCTTCGACCTCACGCTGGGGTCGGGGCTGGGAAGGGTGAAGGGGCGCGTCTTCCGCATCGGGCACCTGGGCGACCTCAACGACCTCATGCTCGCCGCCACGCTGGCCGGCGTGGAGTCGGGCTTGGTGCTCTCCGGCATCCCGGTGCGGCGGGGCGGCGTGCAGGCCGCCATGGAGGTGCTGGAGGCGTCGGCCTAGCGCCCCGGTGGGCGCGTGGGTCACCGCCCCTCCCACTCGGGGGTCCCCTTGTCCAGGAAGGCCCGCACTCCCTTCTGGAAGTCGCGGCTCCCGTACACCACGCGGAGGAGGTCGGCGTCGTCCTGGTCGGGACGGGCCCGCTCCAGCACCCGGGCCACCGCCTCCTTGGTGACGCGCAGCGTCAGCGGCGCGTGGGACGCCATGCGCCCCGCCAGGCGCTCCACCGTCTCGTCGAGGGCGGCGGGCGTCACCACCTGGTGGACGAAGCCGGCCTCCCGCGCCTCCTCGGCGCCCAGGAAGGCGGCGAGGAGGAGCATGGCCTTGGTGCGCCCCGGACCCAGGTGGGCCACCAGCCGGGCGTGGTTCGCCACCGACAGTCCGTGCCCCACCGTGCGGGCGATGGGCATGCCGAAGCGGGCGTCGGGGGTGCAGAGGCGCACGTCGCACGCCGCCGCCAGGATGAGCCCGCCCCCCATGGCGGCGCCTTCCACCACGGCCAGCGTGGGCACGGGGAGGGCCTCCAGCGCGCCCACCACCTCCTCCATGCCCGCCTCGTAGGCGACGCCGTCCTCCGCCGACGTGAAGTCGGTGAAGTGGGCGATGTCGGTCCCGGCGACGAAGGAGCCGCCGGCGCCCCGCAGGACCACGGCGCGGAGGCCGTCCGCCGCGGCCAGCGTCGCCAGGTGTGCGCGCAGCTCGCCGTACATGGCCATGGTCATGGCGTTCCGCGCCTCGGGGCGGTGGAAGGTGACCCGGGCCACCGGCCCCCGGCGCTCCAGGCGCACGCTTCCCGCCGCGTCGCTCATGCCTCCTCCAGCTCCCCGAGGATCTCGGCGTTGTGCTCTCCCAGCAGCGGCGGGGGGCGGCGCACGCGCAGCGGCGTCGCGCCCATCTTCAGCGGGAAGCCCAGCGTCTTGATGGTTCCCTCCACCGGGTGCTCCACCTCCTCCACCATGCGCCGCGCCCGGGTGTGGGGGTCGGCGAAGACCTGGGCGTAGTCGTGGAGGGGCGCGGCGGGCACCCCGGCGTCCAGGAGCCGCTCCACCCACGCGTCGGTGCCCCGTGCCGACAGCGCGTCTTCCAGCGCCTCCACCAGCTCCGGGAGGTTGGCCATGCGCGCCCCGTTGTCGGCGAAGCGCGGGTCGGAGGCCAGCGCCGGACGCTCCAGCGCTTCGCACAGCCGCGTCCACTGCGCGGCGGTGAGGGCCGCCAGGACGACGCGCCCGTCGGCGGTGCGCAGCGCCTGGTACGGGGCGTTGAGGCGGTGGGCCGAGCCGTGGGCGTGGGGCGCGCGGCCGGTGGCCCAGTACTCGGTGGTCTCCCACACCGAGAGGCCCAGCGCCGCCTCGAAGAGGGACGTCTCCACGTGCTGGCCGCGCCCCGTGCCGTCCCGGGCGCGGAGCGCCGCCAGCGTCCCCAGCGCGCCGTAGAGCCCCGCGGCCAGGTCCGAGATGGGCACGCCGCACTTCACCGGCTCGCCGCCGGGCACGCCGGTGACGCTCAGGATGCCCGACATGGCCTGGGCGATGAGGTCGAAGCCCGGCCGGTCGGCGTAGGGGCCCGTCTGCCCGAAGCCCGAGATGCTCACGTACACCAGCCCGGGGTTGTCGGCGGAGAGCGCGTCGTACCCCACGCCCAGGCGGGCCGCCACGCCGGGACGGAAGTTCTCCACCACCACGTCGGCGGTGCGGGCCAGCGCGAGGAAGGAGCGGAGCTGCGCCGGGTCCTTCAGGTCCAGCGCCACGCTCCGCTTGTTCCGGTTCAGCGCCAGGAAGGGGGCGTTGTCGTCGCCCTTCAGGTGCAGCTCGGCGCCCCCCATGGAACGGGACAGGTCGCCGCCGTCGGGGGGCTCGACCTTGACGACGTCGGCGCCCAGGTCGGCGAGGAGGAGCGTGCAGAACGGGCCCGCCATGACCTGCGTGAGGTCCACCACGCGGACGCCCTCCAGGGGGAGGGTCACGGCGTGGGAAGGGCGGAGGCGACGGCGGCGGCGCTCATGGTGGGGAGTCTACGGGGCGGTGGGCGCGAAGTCCAAGCGCCCACCGCCCCACGCGCCCCGGCGCCGCCGGACGGCCAAGGCGGCCTACGGCCGGGGCTGCACCAGCCCCCGCGCCGTCCCCACCCGCTCCACCGCCCACCCGCGGCCGTCGGCGTGCTCCAGCGCCAGCTCCAGGTCCAGCGGCGTGAGGGCGTCGGCGACGTACAGCCAGCGCCGCGCCGGCCACCACACCACCAGCGCCCCCCGCACGTCGGGGAGGTCCAGGGGCTCCACGCGCACCGAGTCGCCGGCCAGGGCGATCCAGCGTCCTGCCTCGACCACGTCCAGCCGGGCGCCCCGCCGTCCGTACCCGTCCAGCGCGGCGGGAGCCAGACGGCCCACCGCCGGACCCACGGTCACGGGAACGCCCCGGTCCATGAGCGCCGTGATGCCACCGTGGAGGCCCCGGGTGCTGCCGACGACCGCAGCGGCCACCGGCTTGCCCGTGGTCCGCTCCAGCCATTCCAGGGCTCGCTCCGTGCTCAGCGGCGCCTGGCCGGCTTCCAGGAGGAGCCAGCGGTCCCCCAGGAGGATGGCCCCGGCCGCGCTCCCGAACGTGCGCGTCTCGGTCCACGCGCCCTCCAGCACCCGGGCCGAGTCCAGCGCCAGGTCGTGCATGGGGAGCACCGCCGGGGAGGCCAGGTACGCCGCGCGCTCCTCGGGGCCGACGGCGAAGGAGTCGGCGGCGAAGTCGGGGTTGAACGCCGCGCCCAGCACGGTCATGCGCTTGTAGGGGGCCCCGGCCCGGCGGACGTCCCACTGGGTGGGGAGGCTCACGCCGTCGGGGAAGGTGCGCCATCGGGAGTACCATACCTCCACGGCCATGTCGCCCCAGGGCACCAGCCCGAAGTCGTTGGGATGCCCCCTGCGGAACGCGACGAAGGACGGGAGCCCGTCGGAGGCGCGCAGGTACAGCGTCATGGGGATGCCGTTCACCGTGGCCCGCACCCGCGCGTGGGGCACGCCCGCCACCGCCGTGTCGCCCGCGGCGGCCAGGTCGGCGGCCTCCCGCGCCCAGAGCATGAGGCGGTCGGGGGTGTACGCGAAGAGCTCCCGGCGCTCGTCCACGTACGCGACGCTGAGAGGGCGAAAGCCCTGTCCGAGATCGGTGACGGCCACCGAGTCCCGGACGACGTTCACCAGGGTGCGCGCCCCCGCCGAGAAGCCGAGCTCCCGGGTGTTGCGCCACGCCGGGAGGGTGTAGTCCCGCACGTCCAGGTGGTGCTCGTAGGAGGGACCGTCGGGGTAGGGGACGTCGTCGAAGGACGTGCGCTGCCACATGGTCATCATGTCGAAGCGCACCCGGGTGATGCCGGCCAGGCGCTCCCGCCCGCCCATGTGGCGGAGCCCCTCGTCCAGGAGCGCGGCGGCCTCGGCCGACCGGGGAACCTCCGCGCCGGGGAGCGGCGCCGTGCCCGCCGCGGAAAGCCAGAGCCCCGCCGCCACCACCGCCGCCCACGTCCTCCGCCTTCCCGCCATCGTCCCCTCCTCGTCCTCGTCCCGGCGTGCGTCGTCCGGCCCGGCGCGCCCCCGACGCGCGGTCCGAAGGTGGCGGCGGGAAGCCGCGGGGGGGGCGCCTTTTCAGGGAACGGCGGGTGGCGTGCAGGGAACGGCCCCACCGCCGTCGGCGGCGGGGCGGCCTCGTGGTACTTTGGTGGACATGCGACTCCTGCCCGAGCCCTTCGAGACGCTCCGCCGTGACGCCGGCGTGAGCGACGCCACGCTGGCCGCCGCCATCCTGGGGGCGTTCCTCGTTCCCGGATTCCTGGGCGTGACGGAGACCGTGGCCTTCTGGAGGATGGCGGGGCAGCCCTTCCCCCTGTGGCGGGCGTTCGCCCTCCAGCTTCCCCAGTGGGTCGCCTACGCACTCCTGGTGCCCCTCATCCTCAGGCTGGGCCAAGCCGTCCCCGTGCGCCGGGCGCGGTGGGCCCTCCCCCTGATGGGACACCTGGCGTTCGCGCTGGTCCTGGGCTCGGTGTACGCCGCCGTGGCCGCGGCGGCCTCCTCGGCCTTCTCGCCCTTCACGTCCGAGCGCACCTACGGGCAGATCCTGGTGGGGTGGTACCTGAGCGGCCTCCCGGTGATGATCCTCGCGTACCTCGCCGTCCTTGGAGGTGGGTGGGCGGTGTACTGGTTCGCCCTCCACCGCTCGGGGGAGGTGGCCTCGGCGCGTCTGGAGGCCCAGCTCTCCGACGCACGCCTGGCCGCGCTCCGCCAGCAGCTCCACCCCCACTTCCTCTTCAACAGCCTCAACGCCGTGACGGTGCTGGTGCGGGACCGGGACTGGGAAGGGGCGGAGCACGCCGTCCACCTCCTGGCGGGGCTCCTCCGCGACGCCCTCCGCTCCGGCGGGCCCGACAGGGTCCCCCTGGCCCGGGAGATGGACTTCGTGTCCCGCTACCTGGAGCTGGAGAAGCTCCGCTTCCCCGACCGCCTCCGCGTGGTGCGGGACGTCCCCGACGAGCTGGCGGACGTACGCGTGCCGGTGCTCGTCCTCCAGCCCCTGGTGGAGAACGCCCTGCGTCACGGCGTCGCGCCCAGCGCCTCGGCGGGGGTGGTGACGCTCCGGGCTCGCCGCGACGAGGGTCGCCTCGTCCTTTCCGTGGAGGACGACGGCCGGGGGCCGGGGGCGGAAGGGGCCCGGGGCGGCGCGGGGGTGGGTCTGTCCAACGTGCGTGAGCGACTCCGGGTGCTCTACGGCGACCGCGCGTCCGTCACGTTGGAGCCGCGCCCCGGGGGTGGCGCCGTGGCCACCGTATCCCTCCCCCTGGAGTCGGGGACGGAAGTGGAGCCCCCGCGTGGCTGAGATCCGGGCGGTGCTGGTGGACGACGAGCCCCTGGCGCGCCGGGGCCTGCGCCAGCTCGCAGCCGAGCACGACGACCTGGCGCTGGTGGGGGAGGCGGGCGACGGAGCCGAGGGTGTGCGCCTCGTGCGCGAGGTCCGCCCGGACGTGCTCTTCCTCGACGTGGAGATGCCCGAGGTGGACGGCTTCGGCGTGCTCCTCCACGGCCTGGAGCCGCCGCCGGTGGTGGTCTTCGTCACCGCGTACGAGGACTTCGCGTTCCGGGCCTTCCAGGTGGATGCGGCGGATTACCTGCTCAAGCCCGTGTCCGCCGAGCGCTTCGCCGCGTGCATGGAGCGGGTGCGCGGGCGTCTGGGCAGGGCGCCCGCCGCCGCCCGCGTGGTGGTGTCGGCCGCCGGGCGACGCGTCGTCCTCCAGCCCGCGGAGATCGACTGGATCGAGGCCGACGACTACTACGCCGCGGTGCACGCCGGCGGGCGCCGCTCCCTGGTGCGGGAGTCGCTGGCGTCGCTGGAGGCGCGCCTGCCGGAGGCGCTCTTCGTCCGTGCGCACAGGGGCGCCCTGGTGAACCTGGGGCGCGTGCGCACCTTTGCGCCCAACGCCGCCGGAGGGGGGACGCTCACGCTGCGCAGCGGCGGCCAGGTCCCCGTGAGCCGCCGCAACCGGGCGGCGGTGGTGGCGCGCCTGGGGGAGCGGGGGCGGGGGTAGGAGCCCGGAACCCACCAGCCGGGATTCCCATGGCCGTCCCCACCCTCGACGCCCTCTCCCTGGCCGGGAGCTGAGCGAATCCCCGCCCCTGCCCCGGGGTAGAGAACGGGAACGGCGTCCTCCGGGCGCCCTGGGCGGGAGGGCTTCCCGGAGCCAGCACCACGGACCCCAAGGGGAGGAGCGCACCATGCCCATCTACGACTATGCGTGCAGGGCCTGTGGACACGAGTTCCAGGTGGTGGAGCTCATGTCGGAGCACGAGAAGGCGCCCCACGCCTGTCCGAAGTGCAAGAGCAAGGACGTGGCCCGCGTCCTCACCGGCGCCTTCGTGAAGACCGGCAAGAAGACCTGAGGCCACCGTGGGTCCCCGCGTGCGGCCCCCGGCGGTGGCCGGGCGCTTCTACCCGGCCGACCCCGCCGAGCTGGAGGCGGCGGTCCGCCTCCACCTGGACGACGCCCGCTCCCCCACCCGTGCGCCGCCCCGCGCGCTGGTGGCGCCCCACGCCGGCTACGCCTACTCGGGGCCGGTGGCAGGGAGCGCCTGGGCGCTGGTGGGTCCCGCCCGGGGCCGGGTGCGCCGGGCCGTGCTCCTGGGGCCCAGCCACCACGTGGCCTTCGCCGGCCTGGCTCTGCCGGAGTGGGACGCGCTGAGCACCCCCCTTGGCGAGCACCCGGTGGACGCGGAGGGGGCCGCGGCGCTGGAGGCCCACCCGCGGGTGCGGCGTTGGGACGCCCCCCACCGCGACGAGCACTGCCTGGAGGTCCAGCTCCCCTTCCTGTGGGCGACGCTGGGTCCGGTGCCCGTCGTCCCGCTGGTGACGGGCACGGCCGACGCCCACGCCGTGGCCGACGGAATCGAGTCCCTCTGGACCCCGGACACCCTGGTGGTGGTGAGCTCGGACCTGAGCCACCACCTGTCCTACGCCAGGGCACGGGACGCCGACGCCCGCACGGCCCGGGCGGTGGAGGAGCTGCGCGCCGCCGACGTCGGTCCCGCCCAGGCCTGCGGCGCCACGGCGCTCCGTGGCCTGCTCACGGCGGCCCGGCGGCGGGACATGACCGCTACGTGCGTGGACCTGCGCAACTCGGGCGACACCGCCGGCGGCATCGGGCGGGTGGTGGGGTACGGCGCCTTCGGCGTCTGGCCCCTGGGGGCCTGAGCCCCGGCCGGCGGCGCCAGGGCCCCTCAGGCCTGCATGCGCACCGGGAGGCGCCGCCCACCCCACGAGCCGGGGCGGGTCTCGAAGACGCCCGCGCACGCCGCGCGGCACGCGGCGCACCGGCCGGCGTCGTCCAGCGCCCAGGAGGTGATGGTGTAGCCGTCGCGGCCCACCAGGCGCGCGCCGCAGCCATGGCAGTACGTGCTCTGCCCCTCGGGGTCGTGGACGTTCCCGGTGTAGACGTACCGGAGGCCGTTCGCCAGGGCGATGGCGCGTGCCCGCCGAAGGGTGGCGGGGGGCGTGGGCGAGGTGCCCCGCATGCGCCAGTCGGGATGGAACGCGGAGAAGTGGAGGGGCACGTGGGGGCCGAGCTCGGAGGCGACCCACCGGGTCATGCGGTCCAGCTCGTCGTCGCCGTCGTTCTCGCCGGGAATGAGGAGCGTGGTGATCTCCGTCCAGACGGCGGACTCGTGGACCAGGTACCGCAGCGTGTCCAACACCGGCTCCAAGTGGGCGGCGCAGAGGCGGTGATAGAAGGCGTCGGTGAAGGCCTTCAGGTCCACGTTGGCGGCGTCCATGGCCGCGAACAGCTCCCGGCGCGGCTCCGGCAGGACGTATCCGGCGGTCACCGCGACGGTGCGGACTCCCGCCTCCCGGCACGCCGCCGCCACGTCCACGGCGTACTCGTGGAAGATGACGGGGTCGTTGTACGTGAAGGCGACGCTCCGGCACCTGAGGCGCACCGCGGCCGCGGCGATGTCGTCCGGCCCCGCGGCGTCGGCCAGGCGATCCATCTCCCGGGACTTCGAGATGTCCCAGTTCTGGCAGAAGCGGCAAGCCAGGTTGCACCCCGCCGTCCCGAAGGAGAGGACGGGGGTGCCGGGGAGGAAGTGGGACAGGGGCTTCTTCTCGATGGGGTCCACGCAGAAGCCGCTGGAGCGGCCGTACGTGGTGAGGACGACCTCCCCTGCCGCCGCGGCGCGCACGAAGCAGAGGCCTCGCTGTCCGTCGCGGAGGCGGCACCGGCGGGGGCAGATGTCGCACTGGACGCGCCCGTCGCCGGTGCGGCTCCAGTGGCGCGTGGGGTGACCGGATCGGGTCATGGCCGCACCCTCCGTGGAAGGAAGCCGCCGGTCCATCCCGAAGGTCAGCACGTGCTCAGCGGCTGTAAAGTGCCCCTCCCGGCGCTATTTTTTTCGGGAGCGGGACGGACCCGGTGTGAGGAGGACGGCATGGGCAGCGTGACGAAGCGAACCGTGTGGATGATGTGCCTGCTTCCCCTCCTGGCCCTGGGCGGCTGCGCGTCGGCCAGCGGCCCGGCCTCGACCTCGGCGAACCGGGACGTGCTCACCGAGGCCGACCTCAGCGGCATGGACGAGCTCTCGGTGTACGGTGCCATCCGCCGCATGCGGCCTTCCTGGCTCCGCCCCCGCGGCCAGAGCACGCTGAACGCCAACGAGACCATCCGCGTCTACCTCGACGGGAGCTTCTTCGGCGAGGTCCGGGCGCTCCTGGACATGCCCCTCCAGGGCGTGCAGGAGGTCCGCTACCTGGACTCGCGGCAGGCCACGCTCCGCTTCGGCACGGGCCACACCGCCGGCGCGATCCTCGTGACGTCGAAGCGGTAGCGGCCCCACCCACCCCTGACGCGGGGCGAAAAAGAACCGGGGGGGCGGCTGGGCCGCCCCCCCGGCGTTTGACCTACCCGGTCGTCCCGGTCAGCCCGCCTTGCTCACGTCGCAGGTGGCGGGATCGTACTCGGTGTTGTTGATCTCGTCGAAGTCCAGGGGGAACGCCACGTCGGTGCCGTGGACGCCACCCTTGTGGTAGTCGCCGGTGGGGAACACCGTCGCCTGCCCGACTCCGTACTGCCGCACCATGCGGCGCTGGTCGCCCATGCGGGACGCGGTCCCGTAGAGCCAGAACGCCCGCTCCCGGAAGAGCAGGTCGCGGCGCGCGGCCGCGGTGCCCGGATCGGTGAGGGGAGCCAGCGTGGGGTTGGCCTCGGCGTAGCCGGGGTACATGGCCTTCATGAGGTTCCCCACGTCGGCGCGCAGCGCGTTCAGGATGGTGATCATCCCCGCGCCGTCGCCCGCCGCCAGCTTGGCCTCGGCCTCGATGAGCCGGGCCTCGACGCCGGTGGCCAGGGGCACCGGCGCGCCGAAGGAGTAGTGGCGCTTCGACTTGTAGAGCGCGTACGCCGCGTCGAAGCCGTTGGGCTGCGCCGCGTCCCTGTACCAGGGCACCCGGGGGTCGTTGGCCGAGCGGAACGGCAGGCCCACGCTTCCCTCTTTGTCGGACACGGAGTAGCGGCCGTTGCCCTGGAGAGAATAGAGCCCGTTCCGGACGCCGTTGTCCGAGTGCCGCACCCAGTACACGTAGTTGGTGGGCACGCCGGACACCGCAGCGGCAGCCTGGGCGTACTGCCCGGCTCCCAGCAGCGCGCGAGCCTTTCCGACCTTGGCCAGGTTGGTGCCGCCGGCCTGGTCGAAGAGAGCGCCCGCCGCCGTGAAGACCTCGGCGAGGCTCAGGGGCGCGCTGTACGTGAACGCCCCATCCTTGAGCTCGGCGAAGGGAATGGGCGCGCAGAAGTTCTCGCCCAATCCCAGGTAGACGTACCCCTGGAGGGCCCGCATCTCCTGGTAGTAGGGATGGGAGGTGCTCTCCCAGCCCTCGATACGCTTGGCGGCGTCGTTGAGGGCGTACCGGGCCTGGTGGAGGTTGACGTACGCGCCGTCGGAGGTGTTGCCGTCCGCCGGCGTGTACTGGGCCCGACGGTCCGTCGCCGTCCGGGTCGGGAACGTCCCGGAGCTGAACATCTCGTCGGAGAACACGGCGGTGACCGACACGAGCGCGTCGGTCGCGTTGTCCCACGCGTTGGTGAACTCGCCCAGGGCCCCCGTATAGACGATGTCCATGAGGTCCTTGTTCTCGAGGGTCGTCGGGCTCACGGTCTCCGTGTCTTTCACCTCGAGCAGCTTCTCGGTATCGCATCCGGCGAAGAGCAGCGCGGCGGCAAGCACCGGCACGCTCATGATCCGCCCGAGGCGAAGACCGTCGATCATCTTGGTCGTCATTGTCTGTCGCCTCATCAGAAGGAGTAGTCGAACCGGACCGTGAAGAACCGGACCGGCGGCTGGGTGTTGAACTCGCTCTGCGAGAAGTTCTGGCCGCCGCCGCCCTCCACGCCCTCGGGGTCGATGCCGGTGTAGTCGGTCCACGTGGCCAGATTCCGGCCGGCCGCCGTGATCCGGAGGCCGTCCAGGCGCGGCACCCGCGACGTGACGTACTCGGGCATGTCGATGCTCACCGACAGCTCACGCCACTTCCAGAAGTCGGCCTTCTCGGCGTAGAGGTACGCCGAGCCCAGGTACCGGTCGGCGATGTGGGCCGCCTGCTCGTGCAGCGAGGCGTCGGGGTTCCCCACCGCGGAGCAGCCGCGGGTGGAGTACACGCCGCAGCGGAAGTTCTCTGTGTCGTTGCCGGTGTAGTGGCCGCCGCGACCCTCGAAGAGCGTCGAGACGGTGATCCAGTCCAGGATCCTCAGGTCGGCGAACACGGTGCGCTGCCACTTGGGCAGCGAGGGCCCGATGAACTCGGGGTCGGGGCCCACCGTGACCTCGGCGTTCGTGAGCTTGCCGTCGCCGTTGGCGTCGTTGTACGTCACGGGGCGCTGGAAGTGGGCGCCGGCCGAGAAGCCTTCCTTGTGACGCTGCAGGCCGCGGTTGAAGATGATGTCGCCCACGCCCTCGCCCAGGGCGAGAATCTCGTTGTCCAGCGTGGTGTTGGTGACGCCCACGCGCAGGCCCAGGTTCTCCCTGCGGAGCACCTCGGCGTTGATGAGCGTCTCGGTGCCGCGGTTGCGGATCTTGCCCAGGTTGTCGAAGACCGTCGCCGTCAGGCCCAGCGAGGGCGCCAGGTTCCGGCGGATGAGGGCGTCCTTCGACTCCTTGTTGTAGAACGTGAACTCCACGCCCAGGCGGTCCTGGAAGAAGCCGGCGTCCACGCCGAACTCGACCTCGGTGGTGCGCTCGGGCTTGAGCAGGGTGTTCCCCGTGACGGAGAGCGCGACACCCGGGGCGTCGCCGCCCGCGGTGGCCACCGTGGTGGGGTCGTAGAGCGTCACGGCGTCGCGCATGCCGGGGCGGAGCCCGGAGGTCCCGTAGGCGGTGCGCAGCCGCAGGTTGCTCATCCAGTCGACCTCGGGGAACCACTCCTCCTCGGCCACCACCCACGACAGCGAGGCCGAGGGGTAGTACACCAGGCCGAAGTCGGCGCCGAAGGCGCTGTTGTCGTCACCGCGGAGGCCGACGGCGACGAACATCTTGTCCCGCCACGCCAGCTCCTGCTGGACGTAGGCACCCACGGTCCTGATCTCGAAGTAGTCCTCGTCGATGTTGAACAGCGCCGCGGTGGTGCCGCAGGACGCGGTGCCCGGGACCAGCGACGAGCCGTAGCAGTACGTGTTCCGCTGCTGGTTCTGGTCGTACGAGACGCCCACCGTGGTGTTGGACACCGTCTCGTCGGTGAGCTGGAAGGTGGACACGCCCGAGAACTGGGCGGTGTAGAGGTAGCGCAGCTCGCGCTCCGAGTTCCGGAAGCCCTTGGTGTAGGACTCGGCGATGGGGAGCTTGCCGGGCTGCAGCGTGTTGAAGTCGAAGTTGCTCGTCAGGTCGAGGCCGACGTTGCCCGACACCGTGAGCCAGGAGAAGGGACGGTAGCGCAGGTTCGACGCCATGGTGAACCGGTCCACGTCCTGGTAGCTCACCAGGTTCTCCAGCTCGTAGAGGTTGAATCCCCAGTTGTAGTTGTCGTCGTTGGGGACGCCCTCCGGGAACTCGCCCGGCACCGGCGGGATGTAGTACGCCCGGCCGATGAGGCCGTTGATGATGGGGCTGAAGATGGAGTTGTCGTTGCTGTTCAGCCCCAGGTTGGACTGGGTGTACCCGAAGGACACCGCGATGTCCACGGTCTCGGAGAGGGCGGCGTCGAGGTTGGCGCGGACGTTGTACTTGTCCTGGGTGTTGTAGTAGATGACGCCTTCCTCGGCCTCCACCTGGCCGGACACGAAGTACCGGACCTGCTCGTTGCCGCCGCGGACGCTCAGGCCGTACCGGCTCCGGTTGCCCGTCTGGAACGGCGTGGTCCGGGGGTCACGCAGCGTGTTGAAGCGCAGCGTGCCGTCCTGGGTGCAGGTTCCCGCCGCCGCGCTCCGGTTGGGGCACGACGGATAGGCCGCCGTGTTCAGGAAGCCCGTGGACAGGAACATGGGCTGGCTCGAGTCCTTGATCGAGTAGCTCTCCCAGTTGTCCGGGTACTCGGCGATGTCCTCGATGGTGCCGGCCTCGGCCCACGCGCTCCACTGGGTGGTGCCGGGGCGCCCGCGCTTCGTGGTGATGAGGATGACGCCGTTGGCCGCGGCCGTGCCGTACAGCGCCGAGGCCGCGGGCCCCTTCACGACCTCGATGCTCTCGATGTCGGAGGGGTTGATGTCGTTCATGCGGGACACCTGCACGCCGCCCACGCCCAGCGCGCCGCCGATGTCGCTGTTGATCTGGACACCGTCCATGAACACCAGCGGCTCGTTGGAGAGCGACAGGGAGTTGGCGCCGCGGATGCGGATCCGCTGGGACGACCCGGCGGTGCCGCTCACGGCCTGCATGGTCACGCCGGCCGACCGACCGCCCAGGACGTCGCCCAGGGTGCTGATCGGGGCCAGGTTGATCTTCTCCACCTCGAGCTGGGCCACGTTGGTGCCCAACTCACGGGCCCGCTGCTCGCGGCCCGTGGGGGTGGTCACCACCAGCGCCTCGAGGGCGATGGCGGTGGGCTCCAGGCGGAACTCCACGGAGCCGGTCTGCCCGGCCGTGACGTTCACCGCCTGTACCTGCTGCGCGTAGCCGATGATGACCGCGCGCACCTCGCGCGCGCCGGCAGGCACGCGGAGGATCAGGAACCGTCCGTTCTCGTTGGTAAGCGAGCCCAGGTTCGTGCCGACAACGACCATCTGCACGTCGGGCATGGGCTGACCGGTCTGGGCATTGACGACCAGCCCGGTGATGGTTCCCGTCTCCTGGGCCGCGGCGCTGGTGACGCCGACGGCCAGGGCGAGGATCATCGCGGCCAGCAAGAAGGGCACACGAAAGTACCTCATAGGTTGTGCCTCCATGGGGTGGGTGAATGGGCAGCAACGGAGCACCCGCGAGCGCGGGCGCGCTCTGTCGAGGAATCAGCAAGTTGCTTCCTCCGGGACGGGGCCCGCAGAGACGGCCCGACGCTTCGGAGCTCCGGCTGCAACGACGGTGCGAAAGGCAGGCCCCGCGCCTACATGACGCGGGGTCGCACCGTGACTAGAAAGGTCACCAAGGGGGGTGGGCGGTTCAAGACCTTACGGTCCGAAAACGCCCGTGTAACGGCCGACACCGAAAGTGCCCGAAGGCCTTCTGCGAGTCCGTTCGTCAGCCCGCGGTGGTGCGCACGATGATCACCCCGTTCCCCCCGTTGGCCCCGTATTTCGTGGTCGCCTCCCGGCTGTTCAGGATCTGAATGGTCTCCACGTGCTGGGCCAGGATGTTGGACAGCGCGTTGACGCCCTCGTTCACGAGCGTGCCGTCCACCACCACCTGGACGTCGGGGGCGACGTAGATGCTCCCGATCCCGCGCTGGTAGATCCGGACAGGCGTCCCCTGCCGCGTTCGCTGGATAATGAGGTGCTTGGCGCTTCTCTCCACCACCTCCAGGGCTGTTCGGGCCCCCTGCATCCCCTCGATCTGCTCCCGCGTGATGACCGTGCCTCCCGGCTCCAGCTCGTCGGGAGGAGGCCCCGGCTTGGCGTGGGCGCAGCCCGCGAGGAGGAGGGCGAAGGCGGCGACGGGGGCCGCGCGGCGGAGGCTGGGGAGTGACATGAGACGGCTCGATGGAGGATTCCGACTGCCCTGCACCCTTGGATACGCCCCCGCGGGGGGTGCCTTTCCCCGGAATCGGACGGCGCCCTGTCCAACGATAGCGCCGGAGACCCCCGGGAGCGCCTCGCCGTCATCGGTTGAGCCAGTACGCCACCTTCACCAGGAAGGTGTTGTCGGGGTGGAGGCCGAAGAGGTCCTGGAAGTCGCTCTGCCAGGTGGTCCGCTCCCGGTCCACGGCGTACTCCTCGCGGCCGTGGGCCCAGACCAGGAAGAGGGTGGATCCGGGCCTGTACTCCCACCGGAGCACCGCGTTGGTGCGCAGGCGCTGGTAGGAGAAGGCCAGGGGCTGGCCCGCCGGGGGCGTGAAGGGGCGGAAGCGGTCCGCGTACGCCGCCGCCCCGGGCGTGTCCGAGATCTCCCGGACGTCGGAGTACGTGCCGCTGGTGGTGAAGGGCTCGCCGTAGAACTCGAAGCTCAGCTCCGGCGTCACCGTGTAGTTCACCCGGAGCGTCAGCCCCACCGTGCGCTGGTCCAGGTGGGCGAAGGTGTAGTGCGTCACACCGGCGGCGCCGGGGAAGTTGCCGAACCACTGGGTGGCGTTGTCCGCCTGGTAGAGGTTGGCGCCCAGGCGGGCACGGAGCCCGGTGGAGACCTTCCAGTCCAGCGAGGGGCTCAGGGACCAGGTGTGGGTGCGCCCCTCGTCCCGGGAGGAGAGGTTCACCCAGACGCCCGGCACCACCGTGCGGCGGCTGTCGCCGTTGACGCCGAACCACGGGTACCAGGCCCGGGACTGTCGTAGCACGGGCCCCCCGCGGGTGCACCGGTCGCAGAAGGTGGCTCCAAGCCCGGCGATGGTGGTGCCGGCGTGGAAGTTCCAGTTGTTGTGGAGCCCGATGTGGCCGTTGAAGTTCACGGCGCTCTCGAGGTGGGTCCCCGACGTGTTCCAGTGCTGCCACATGTTCCCGTTCACCTGGGCCCACCGGTACACCCCCGTGGGGGTCTGGAAGCTCAGCGCCGCCCACGTGCTCCAGTCCTGGATGTCGGCGCGGCGCAGGTACCCCAGGTCGTTCACGTCGAAGCCCGCCGACTGGCGCACCAGGCTGCTCTCGATGCGGGTGATCCCCCCGGCGTACTTCCCCACCTTGATCTGGGCCGCGTAGCCCCCCAGGACGGTGCGGGCCTCGTCCACCGCCGGGTCGTCCCCCGGCTGCTGGTAGTAGTGGACGGAGCCGCGCTGGGTGCGGAGGATGGCCTCGGGGCTCCCAGCCACCCGGGACGCCGCCAGCGACCCGCTCACCTCCCAGTTCCGGTCGCCGAAGCGGGAGCGGAAGCTGGCCCCGGTGACGTACGCGCTCTCGTGGAGCCAGGGAGCCGCGCGCTCGTCCAGCGATCGATTCACGGCGGTGGCGATCCAGCTCACGCCGGCGTCGCCGTCACGGAAGTCCTGTTGGGCGCGGAGCACCGCGAAGTTGGTGCGGGGCTCCAGCGTGCGGCCGTCGGCGCCCTCCACCCGGGGGGTCACGGCGTCCAGGGCGCCGAAGGAGAGGCCGCCCGCGCTCCGACCGGTGAGCTTGAGGGCGCCGGCGATGGGGGTGGCGGTGGGGGCGCCCACGTCGTCGGGCCCGGCCAGGGAGGGACTCCTGCCGATGCGGCGGGAGTAGAAGAGGCCCTCGTTGGTGCTGCAGTCCACCACGATGTAGCAATTCAGCGCGAAGGCGTAGAGCCCCGTGCCCTCCACGAAGAAGGGCCGGCGCTCGGAGAGGAACGTCTCGAAGGCGCTCAGGTTGAGCACCGCCGGGTCCGCCTCCACCTGGCCGAAGTCGGGGTTCACGGTGGCGTCCAGCGTCACGTTGGGCGTGAGGCCGACCTTCACGTCGCCGCCCACCTCCATCTCCCTGGCCTGCTCGAAGCCCCCCGAGGCGGCGGGGCGGGTGCCGCTCTTGGCCACCACGTAGGGCGTGGCCTCCACGTGGCGGGAGGAGGCCAGCCCCGCGAGCCCCGTGAGCTGGCCCATCTGGGACATGAGGCCGGTGGTGGTGCGACTGAAGAGGGGCCAGCTCACCCGCTCGTTGTGGCGCTCGATGTGCCGGTGGACGCCGAAGCCGAACGTGTGCTCGGCGGCGTCGGCGTAGCGGAGTTGGGAGAGGGGGATGTGGAACTCGGCGGTCCACCCCAGGGAATCCACGCGGGTGGCCACGTCCCACACCCCGTTCCAGGAGTCGTCCTGCCGGCCGTCGTCGTAGACCGCGAAGTCGCGTTTCACGCCGTCGGGGTTCACGAAGAAGTTGAAGCCCGTCCGGCGGTCGTTGTACGAGTCCACGTACACGCCGATCTGGTCCGAGGGACCCCGGGACGCCACTCCCTCGGACTGCGCGTTCGGCGGAACGGTCCCCAGGTACGGAATCGCCACGGCGGGGAGCATCAGCACGTCCGGCGGGTCCTACTCGGGGACGCCGGCGGGGGCCGTGTACTACAGCAACTACGCCGCGGCGTACGACACGGTGGGAGTCAGGTGGGACATCTTGAGCGACCCGTCGTTTCCGGTGGACTACGACGGCTCCTGGCCCGACTTCGCTTCGCTCCTGGCAACCAACCCCGACACCTTCCCCCTGATCCGCGTCAACGGGGACTTCAACGCCTGGGAAGGCTACAGCGGCCAGGGCGTGCTCATCGTCACGGGTCGGTTGACGCTCCTGGGGGACTTCACGTGGGACGGGATCATCCTGGCGGGGCGGCTCTACTACATCTGGGGGGGATCGTACGACCTTCCCCGGGTGAACGGGATGCTCATCGGAGGCCTGAACTCCAGCAACCCGACCTCCTATCTCTACTCGGGCGAGGTGTTCTATCACTCGTGCAACGCCTACATGGCCAACAGGTCGCTCTCGTACCTGGAGCTGGTGGAGAACAGCCTCTTCGAGGTGAACAACTAGGGAATCGGGGCCGGGCCGCGGTGGCAACGGCGGAGGCGGGGCCCGCTACCTGTCCAGCATGGTGATCTTCTGCCAGATCTTCCGGCTGAGCCCGTTGCCGAGGGCCTCCACCTCGTCAACCGCCTGGAGGACCACCGCGTCGTCAAGGCGCTCCGCGTAGAGGGCGGCCAGCTTGGAGGTGAGGGAGAGCATCTCCGAGCAGTAGTCCAGGTAGCGGCCCAGCTCCTGCTGCGAGAGCGTGCGCCGCGGCGACGACTCGGTGTCAGGCGTGGAGACGGTGACGCGGTGGGGGTCCTTGGTGAGCTGGTGCATGTCCACGAGGTGGGCGAGGGCCCGCAGCTCCCGGAGGAAGCCCAGCGCCCGCTTCCGCTTCAACCGGCTCTCCGCGGTGAGGAGGAAGGCCAGGGCCACCGCGACGAAGACCATCTCCTGGATGCCCGACTCCACCGCCTGCACCAGGTCCAGCGGGTCCTGGACACCCGAGGCTCGCGCCGCCGCCACCACGGCCCATCCGGCGGCCACCGCGCCCGCCACCAGCAGGAGCGCCATGAGCCACGAGCCGGCGCGCAGCCACGGGTTGGGACGCTCCACCCAGTCGATGCGCTCCCGGGTCCGCTGCCCGATGTCCAGGAGCGTGGCGCACACGCGCCCGAGCCCGCTCCCGGGGAAGCGCTCGTCGATGCGGCGCCGGAGCGTCGCGATGGTCTCGACGATGCGCGCAGGGTCCAGCGCCAGCGCCGTGGTGCGGAGCTGCTCCTCGGTGAGGTTCGAAGGCGACATGGGGGAATGATGGGCCCTCCCTTGCGGCGCGGCGAGCCCCCCCGGCATTCTGCGGCAGACCCTCCCGTGGCGGCGCGTCGCGCCAGCCCGAGGGGGAGCTGCGGCCCGTATCCAGGGCCGTGGTGGTGACCCAGGGCTTGGAGACGTGGATGGAGCCGACGAACACCCGGGACCCGCAGTACTACCACAAGGTGGTGGATTGCCAGTGGGCGTGCCCCGCCCACACCAACGTCCCGGAGTACATCCGCCTCATCGCCCAGGGCCGCTACACCGACGCGTACATGCTCAACCGGGAATCGAACGTCTTCCCGGGGATCCTGGGCAGGACGTGCGACCGCCCCTGCGAGCCGGCGTGCCGGCGGACGCGGGTGGACGGGAAGCCCGTGGCCATCTGCCGCCTGAAGCGCGTCGCCGCCGACCTCCGGGAGAGCGTGAGCCATCGCGTTCCCAGGGGACCGTTCCCGAGCAACGGCAAGCGCGTGGCGCTCATCGGTGGGGGGCCCGCGTCCCTCACCGTGGCCAACGACCTGCTCCCGCTGGGGTACGAGGTGGTTGTCTACGAGAAGCACGACAAGCTGGGCGGTCTCATGCTCACCAACATCCCGTCGTTCAGGCTCCCCGCCCGGGTGCTCAGCGACGAGATCGGCTTCATCGTGGACATGGGGCTCGACGTGCGCCTGAACACCCCGGTGACGAGCATGAAGGGCCTGCTGGACGAGGGGTACGACGCGGTCTTCGTGGGCGTGGGCGCCCCCCGAGGCAAGAACCTGGAGCTTCCCGGCCGCTACGACTCCCAGAACGTGCACATCGGCATCGACTGGCTGGAATCGGTGGCGTTCCAGCACCTGGACACCATCGGCGAGCGCGTGCTGGTCATCGGCGTGGGGAACACCGCCATGGACTGCTGCCGCACGGCCAAGCGCCTGGGCGGCAAGGACGTGAAGGTCATGGCCCGCCGTGGCCGCGCCGACTTCAAGGCGTCGGAGTGGGAGCTGGAGGACGCCGAGGACGAGCAGGTGGAGGTCATGGAGTACCACTCTCCCAAGGACTTCGTCGTGGAGGACGGGGTCCTGAAGGGCATGACGTTCGAGATCGTGGAGTGGTACGAGGACGACAAGGGGAAGCAGCGGTCCCGTACCGTGGACGAGGTCCTGATTCCCTGCGACGACGTGATCCTGGCCATCGGGCAGGAGAACGCCTTCCCGTGGATGGAGCGGGACATCGGCATCGAGTTCGGGAAGTGGGACATGCCCCTGGTGGATCGGGGCACGATGATGTCCACGCTCCCCGGCGTCTTCTTCGGTGGCGACGCGGCTTGGGGCCCGGAGAACATCATCTGGGCGGTGGAGCACGGCCACCAGGCGGCCATCTCCATCCACAACCACTGCCAGGGGATTCCGCTGGGCGATCGCCCGCCCTACGGCATGAACCTCATGTCCCAGAAGATGGGGCTCCACGAGTGGAGCTACTCCAACGACTACAACCCGGCGGCGCGCACCCAGATGCGGTACGTGGACCTGGAGGAGCGCCTGCGGGGCATCGCCGTGGAGGCGGAGCTGGGCTTCAGCCCCGAGGAGACCGCCCGCGAGGTGGAGCGGTGCCTCAACTGCGACATCCAGACCGACTTCACCGCCAACCTGTGCATCGAGTGCGACGCGTGCATCGACATCTGCCCGTTGCACTGCCTCACCATGACGGAGAACGGCCCCGAGGCCGAGCTCCGCACCCGCCTCACCGCGCCGGCCGAGAACCTGGGCCAGGCGCTGTTCGTCTCCGAAGATCTCCCCCAGACCCGGCGCGTCATGGTCAAGGACGAGGACCTGTGCGTGCATTGCGGTCTGTGTGCCGAGCGCTGCCCGACGGCCGCTTGGGACATGCGCAAGTTCGAACTCCTCGTCCCCCACGCAGGACACACCACTTGGCCCGCAGAGACCACGACCGTCTGAACGACTTCGCCCTGAAGGTCGCCACGGTCAACGGCACGGGTTCCGCCAGCGCGAACAGCCTGCTCCTGCAGGCGCTGTTCCGCATGGGGATCCCGGTGTCGGGGAAGAACGTCTTCCCCTCCAACATCCAGGGACTCCCCACCTGGTACGAGATCCGGGTGAACAAGGACGGCTATACCGCCCGCAGCCCCGACTTCCAGCTCATGGTGGCCATGAACCCCCAGAGCTACGCCCGGGACATCGCCGAGGTGGAGTCGGGCGGGTGGGTCCTCTACGACTCCACCAGGGAGCTGGACGACGAGCTCCTCCGCGAGGACGTCACCTTCCTGGGGATCCCGCTGGCGAAGATGTGCGCCGAGAGCTTCGACAAGGCGCGCGAGCGGATCCTCATGAAGAACATCGGCTACGTGGGCGCGCTGGTGGCGCTGCTGGACATCGAGGTGGACGTGGTGCGGGGGATGCTGGAGGAGAAGTTCTCCCACAAGCCCGCGCTCATCGAGTCCAACTTCAAGGCCATCAAGATGGGGCGCCTGTTTGCCCAGGAGCAGTGGGAGTGTCCCTTGCCCATCCGTGTCGGGCGCATGGACAAGACGAAGGACTGCGTTCTGGTCACCGGGAACGCGGCCACGGCGCTGGGGGCGGTGTACGCCGGAGCCACGGTGGGGGCGTGGTACCCCATCACGCCGGCCACGTCGGTCATGGACGGCTTCAAGGAGTACTGCGAGCGCTTCCGCGTGGACCCCGAGTCGGGGAAGAACAACTACTGCATCATCCAGGCGGAGGACGAGCTGGCCGCGGCGGGCATGGTCATCGGCGCCGGCTGGATGGGGGCGCGTTCCTTCACGCCCACGTCGGGGGCGGGCATCGACCTCATGAGCGAGTTCATCGGGCTGGCGTACTACGCCGAGGTGCCCTCGGTCTTCGTGGACGTGCAGCGCACCGGCCCCTCCACCGGCATGCCCACGCGCACGCAGCAGGGTGACCTCATGCTCACCGCGTACGCCTCCCACGGCGACACGAAGCACGTCTGCCTGTATCCGGCCAACCCGAAGGAGTGCTTCGAGTTCGCCGCGCGGGCCTTCGACCTGGCCGAGCGCTTCCAGACGCCGGTGTTCCTGGTCTCCGACCTGGACATCGGCATGAACGACTGGATGATCCCGCGCCTGGAGTGGGACGACGCCTACCGCCCCGACCGGGGGAAGGTGCTGGGCGCCGGGGAGCTGGAGAAGGTGAAGTCGTTCTCCCGCTACCTGGACGTGGACGGCGACGGCATCCCCTACAGGACGCTCCCCGGCGAGCACCCGAAGGGCGCGTACTTCACCCGGGGCTCGGGGCACGACAAGCACGGCCGCTACACCGAGGACTCGGACGCCTACCTGGAGGTGGTGGACCGCATCGCCCGGAAGATCGAAGGCGCCGCCGACCACGTGCCGGCGCCGGAGGTCCACGCCGAGGGCGACGGGCAGGCCCGCTACGGCATCGTCTCCATCGGCGGCGCCCACTGGGCGGTGCTGGAGGCCCGGGACCAGCTCCTCTCCGAGGGGGTGGACGTGGACTACCTGCGGGTCCGGGGCTTCCCCTTCAACGAGACGGTGGAGCGCTTCCTCGCGGAGCACGAGGTCGTGTTCGTCGTGGAGCAGAACCGCGACGCCCAGCTCCGGATGATGCTGGCGCTGGAGACGTCGTGCCCCAGGTCGAGGATGGTGTCGGTGAGGTACTACGGGGGGCAGCCCCTGAGCAAAGGACACGTGCTGGACGGGATCCGTCCGGTGCTCGCACAGGTCGCGGCGGAGGTCGCGTCATGAGCTACATCACGAAGCCGGTGGCCAGGCACCCCAAGATGCGCACCAACGCCCTGGGGCTCACCCCCCGGGACTACGAGGGCGCCATGTCCACGCTGTGCGCCGGGTGCGGCCACGATTCGGTGACCGCCGCGCTGGTGCAGGCCTTCTTCGAGCTGGACCTGGAGCCCCACCGCCTGGCCAAGCTCTCGGGCATCGGGTGTTCGTCGAAGACGCCGGCGTACTTCGTGAAGGAGGCCCACGGCTTCAACTCGGTGCACGGGCGCATGCCGTCCATCGCCGCCGGGGGGAACGCCGCCAACCGGGACCTCCTCTACGTGGGCATCTCCGGCGACGGCGACTCGCTGTCCATCGGGCTGGGGCAGCTCTGCCACGCCATCCGGCGGAACGTGAACATGGTGTACGTGCTGGAGAACAACGGCGTGTACGGCCTCACCAAGGGGCAGTTCTCGGCCTCGGCGGACGTGGGCACGCGGTCCAAGAAGGGCGAGGTGAACCGTCAGGGCCCCATCGACCCGGTGAACCTGGCGCTTTCGCTGGGGGCCACCTTCGTCGCCCGCTCGTTCTCCGGGGACAAGCGGCAGCTCGTGCCCATCCTGAAGGCGGCGATGAAGCACCGGGGATTCGCGCTGGTGGACGTCATCTCGCCGTGCGTGACGTTCAACGACCACAAGGGCTCCACCAAGAGCTACGCCCACACCCGCTTCCACATGCAGGAGGTGGTGGAGACCGACTTCGTGCCTCTCCGCAGGGAGATCACGACGGACTACGAGGAGGGCGCCGTCCAGTCGGTGAAGATGCACGACGGGAGCGTGGTGAGGTTCCGGAAGGTGGCGGAGAAGTACGACCCCACCGACCGGGGCGCCGTACTGGAGTACCTGCGGGCGTCGCGCAACAAAGGGGAGGTGGCCACCGGGCTCCTCTACCTGGAGGAGACGGGGGAGGACATGCACGCCATCGAGAACACGGTGGCGCGGCCGCTGGTGGACGTCCCCTACGAGACGCTGTGCCCCGGCCGGGCGAAGCTGGACGAACTGCAGAAGGAGTGGTGGTAGGGGCGGGCGGTCGGGGGGCGGCGCCGCCCGCGAGCGTGGGCCGAGCCGCCGAGTTCCTGGCTTGCATCGAGGCGGCGGGGGCGGATCGATGGTCGGCGGCGTCCGCGGGGCCGGCGGGACCTCCACGGCGCCGGGGCCGTCGCTGGCCGCGGCGGATCGGCGAGTCGGCGGCGCGCGGGTGGGATCGGTCCGCTCGTTCCCTGGCACACGACATCGAATGCCGCATGATTCTCCCACCCGCGCGGTCCCCGTCGTGCAAATCAAGTAGGATATTGGCTGGTCTTCCACCAAGTCACAGGTCGGGCTGGCCGGGAAGTGGAGATCGGCCTTCGATTACACGTTCAGCCCGCTGCACGGGCTTCGTGCCTTCCCCGACGCGTCGCCCTGCTCGGCGCCCCGTCCCGGCTCGGCGTCGTTCGGTGCCGACCCGCGCAGGCGGCCCTCCGCCCCGGGCCGTGGCGCGTGCGGATCCCTGAGGGCCGGGGAGCCCGCTCGGGCACGGTCCGCCGCGCCGCTCGTCATCCGCCGGCCTCGCGCTCGACCCGTGAGGACGAGACGTGCCAGCGGTGGGTTCCGGGTTGTCGCCGGGCTGCCCCCGGTGGTATGTAGGGCGGGGGATGTTCGAGCCCACGCCCAGGGAGATCCGCCATGCCGAGCACCAGCAGGACCCTTGCCGCCGTCCTCGCCCTCACCGCGTTCGCGGGCCCGGGTGCGGCGCAGAGCGCCGACCGCGCCCGCGTGGTGGCCACCCTCGACTCCCTTGCCCGCGCCCACGTGTCGGACTCGCTGGTCGCCGGCGTTGCGGTGGGCGTGGTGAGCCGGGGCGATACGCTGCTCCTCGGGGGCTACGGCCTCGCCGACCTGGAATGGGCCGTGCCCATGGCCACCGACGCCGTGTTCGAGATCGGCTCGGTGACGAAGCAGTTCACCGCCGCCGCGGTGCTCCGGCTGGTGGAGGAGGGAAAGCTGGACCTGGGGGCCGACATCACCACCTACCTCCCCGACTACGACACGCAGGGGCGGAGCATCCCCCTGCGCCGGCTCCTCGACCACACGTCGGGGATCAAGGGGTACACCGAGATGCCCGTCTTCGGCGAGTACATGACGCGGAGCCTCCCCCGGGACTCGCTGGTGGAGAAGTTCGAGGCGGTGCCGCTGGAGTTCGAGCCGGGCACGGCGCTCATCTACAACAACTCGGCGTACTTCCTCCTGGGCCTCATCGTCGAGAAGGTGAGCGGCGAGCCCTACGAGGAGTGGGTGGAGAAGCACCTCTTCCAGCCCCTGGGGATGTCCCGCTCGTCGTATTGCCAACAGCACGCGGTGGTGGAGCGCCGGGCCCACGGGTACGACCAGGGCCCGGCGGGGCTCCAGCGGAAGCGGTACCTGGACCACACGTGGCCGTACGCCGCCGGCTCCCTCTGCTCCACCGCCGGGGACCTGCTGCGCTGGAACCAGGCTCTCCACGGCGGGGAAGTCGTGGACGCGGCCTCGTACGAGGACATGACCACCCCCGACCCGCTGGTGGACGGTACGCCCGTCCGGTACGCCATGGGGCTCATGGTCTTCGACGACAACGGCCGGAGGGCCATCACCCACGGCGGCGGCATCAACGGCTTCCTCTCCGACGCGTGGCACTACCCCGAACAGGGCCTCACCGTGGTGGTCCTCCAGAACGCGGCGTCCCAGAGGGGTCCGGGGCAACTCGCACGGAGCCTCGTCGAGGCGGTCATCGGGAAGGGCGAGGAGCCGGTGGCAGGGACGTTCGCCGGCGACCTGTCGGCGCTGGTGGGCACGTACCGCGGCCCGGCCCGGGGGCAGGAGTGGACCGCCGACGTCTCGGTGGTGGACGGCGTGCTGGCCATCCGGAGGACGGGGCAGCGCGAGCCCTTCAAGCCCATGTACGTGGACGGCCTGCGCTGGAAACAGGGGAACGCCTTCTGGTGGTTCGAGCCGGGGCCCGACGGGAAGGCGTCGGTGCTGCGCACCGACGCGGGAGGCGGCCACTACGTGTTGAAGCGGGTGCCGGACCAGGGATGACGGATGGACCGTCCCGGCCGGGGAGGCGTGCCTTCCTCCGGGCCATGCTGGGCGCGGGGGCCGGGCTGGCCTTCGCGCCGGAAGGGGGCTCTCCGTCGGCGGCCCCGTCCCGGGGCCGGGCGCAGGCGCCCATGATCCGGCGCGCCATTCCGTCCTCCGGCGAGGAGATCCCGGTGGTGGGGCTCGGCACCTGGCAGACCTTCGACGTGGGCCCCGCCGCCGAGGAGCGTGCGCCGCTGCGTGAGGTGCTGAGGCTGCTGGTCGACGGGGGCGGGAGCGTGGTGGATTCATCGCCCATGTACGGACGCTCGGAGGCGGTGGTGGGCGAGCTGGCCGAGGAGCTGGGCCTGGGCGACCGGCTGTTCTTCGCCACGAAGGTCTGGACCCGGGGCCGGGACGAGGGCGTGCGCCAGATGGAGACGTCCATGCGGCGCATGCGCGCCGACCCCATGGACCTCATGCAAGTCCACAACCTGGTGGACGTGGAGCGCCACCTCGCCACGCTCCGGGACTGGAAGGCGGAGGGCCGGGTGCGCTACGTCGGGGTGACGCACTACCAGTCATCCGCCTACCCCGCCCTCGAGCGGCTCATCCGGGTCGGCGGCCTGGACTTCGTCCAGTTCAACTATTCCATGGCCGAGCGCGAGGCGGAGGAGCGGCTTCTCCCGATGGCGGCGGACCACGGGGTGGCGGTCCTGGTGAACCAGCCCTTCGCGGAAGGGAGCCTCTTCCGGCGGGTGAGGGGGCGGGCGCTGCCCGGTTGGGCCGCCGACTTCGACTGCGGGAGCTGGGCCCAGCTCTTCCTGAAGTACATCCTGGGCGCCCCCGAGGTGACGTGCGTCATTCCCGGCACGGCCGACCCGGAGCACCTGGTGGACAACATGGGTGCGGGGGTGGGCCGCCTCCCCGACGCCGGGCTGCGGCGACGGATGGTCGAGGAACTGGAAGCTTGACCCTTCCCGGGGCCGCCGGGGTATCATGGGGCTCTTGCGACCTTCCCGCAGACAGGAGACACCCATGAAGACTGCCCGCATTACCGCTCTGGCGGCGGCCGCGGCCGCGGCATTGGCGCTGAGCACGAGTCCGGCCCAGGCCCAGGACGCATCCCGCGCCGTCCTCGACGGCGGGATCAAGGTGCCCGGCTGGATGGGCAGGATCGACGCCAACGAGGCCGCCCGGGGCGGGACGCTGGAGCACGCCCGCCTGGCGCGGGAGGGCGACGCCCTCCACGTGGTGACCGGTCCCGCCGTGGGGTACTGGAACGCCTCCAACACGGCCTCCGGTGACTACACCGTGAAAGCGACGTTCACCGAGCCCGAGTACATGAACCTCAACGACCATCCCCACCCCTACGGCCTCTTCATCGGCGGCAACGACATGGGGACGGACCAGCAGAGCTACCTGTACTGCGCGGCCTACGGGAACGGCAACTTCATCGTCCGGGGTTTCGGGCCCGCGCCCTTCCAGATGAACGGCCGCAGGGGCGAGGCCAGCGACGCCGTGCGCAAGGCGGCCGGCGCCGGACAGGCGGTGACCCAGGAGATCGCCATGTCCGTGCGGGGCGGGAAGGTGGAGTGCGCCATCAACGGCACGGTGGTGGCCAGCTACGACCGGGCCGCCGTCGTGAAGGAGGGCCAGCTCAAGTCCACCGACGGCGTCTACGGGATCCGGTTCGGGCACAACACCGAGGCCCGGGTCACGGGGCTGGAGCTCATCCGGCACTGAGCGTCGGAGGGGGCGCCCCCGGGAGGGGCGCCCCCGCTGGTCTCCCGGCGGCGGGTCGGCCCGGGGACTACCCCTTCGCCAGCTCCCCGTACAGCCGCACCACCGTCCGCATCCCCTTCTCGATCTGGGACACGGGGATCCACTCGTTGGGCGCGTGCATGTTGGCGCCGGGCAGGGCGAAGCCCATGACCGCCACCGAGGGGGTGATGAGGTCGGCGAAGTCGCTGGCGATGGGGAGCGTGCCCCCGTGGGCCACACGCACGGGCTCGACGCCGTACACGTCCGCCAGGGCCCGGGACGCGGCGTCGAAGAGGGGGCCCCCGGGGTCGGAGCGGAACGGACGGTTGGTCTGGTGCACCGTGACCGTCACCTGCACCCCCTCCGGGGCCCGGGCCACGACGTGGCGCTCCAGGAGCTCGGCGACGCGGGCCGGGTCCTGGTCCGGGACCAGACGGCAGCTCACCTTCGCCGTCGCGCTGGACGGGAGCACGGTCTTCTTTCCGGGGCCCGTATACCCGCCGATGACGCCGTTCACGTCCAGGCAGGGACGGATCCAGAGACGCTCGGGCGTGGAATAGCCCGGCTCGCCGCTCAGCGCCGCGCCGCCGGCGGAGCGCTGGAACGACTCCTCGTCGTATCCCAGCTCCCGCCACGCAGCCCGGAGGGCTTCGGGCGCCTCCCGGACCTGATCGTAGAAGCCCTCCACGGCCACGCGGCCCTCGTCGTCGTGGAAGGACGCGAGGATGCGCGCCAGCACGTGGACGGGGTTGGGCACCGCTCCCCCGTATTGGCCCGAGTGGAGGTCGTGGTCGCCGGTGCGCACCTCGATCTCAACGTAGGCCATGCCCCTCATGCCGAAGATCAGCGACGGCCGGTCCGGCGCGAACATCATGGAATCGGCGATGACCGCGTGGTCCGCCCGCAGCTCCTCGCGGTGCTGGGCGACCCACGGCGCGAGGTGGGTGGAGCCCACCTCTTCCTCCCCCTCGAAGAGGAGGATGAGGTTCACCGGGAGGCCCCCGGTCTTGAGGGCCGTCTCGGCGGCGGCGATCTGGAGGATGACCTGGGCCTTGTCGTCGGCGGCGCCCCGCGCGACGAAGTCCTCGCCTGCCCGCGTCAGCTCGAAGGGCGGGGAGCGCCACGCTCCCAGGGGGTCCGCGGGCTGCACGTCGTAGTGGGCGTACACGAGCAGGGTGGGGGCGTCGGGTCCCGCGACGTGCCGTCCCACCACGAGGGGGTGGCCGGGGGTCTCCTCGATGACCGCGTCCAGGCCGGCGCGCTCCATGCGCTGGCGTACCCATCCGGCGGCCCTGCGCACCTCGTCGGCGTAGGCCGGGTCGGTGGAGATGCTGCGGATGGCGACGAGCTCGGCGAAGTCGTCGAGGAAGCGGGGAAGGTGCTGTGCGATGTAGGCGTCTGGCGTGGCCACGGGGCTGGGGGAACGGGGGAGGGTCGGAGCCAATGTGTCGTCGAGGGGGCGGTGGGGGAAGGGAGCCCTTCCGGTTCGAGCCCCCGGAGGGCCCGCGGCCCTACACCCGGAGGGGGGAACTTCCCGACTGCCGGCGACCTTCGGGCGGGCAGCTTTGGGGGAAAGCGGGGGTGTCCCGCCTTCCTTCCGAGGGTCCTCATGCGCGAGTTCATCGACGGGGCCGAGGCCATCGCCCGGGCCGCCGTGCATTCGGGGTGCGACTTCTTCGCCGGGTATCCCATCACCCCGGCGACGCCCATCCTGCTGCACCTCACGTCCGAGCTCCCCAAGGTGGGAGGCGTGGCCATCCAGGCCGAGGACGAGATCGCCGCCATGGGCTTCTGCATCGGCGCGGCCATGGCGGGGCGGCGGGTCCTCACCGCCACCAGCGGCCCGGGGATCAGCCTGTACAGCGAGAACGTGGGGCTGGCCATCATGGGCGAGGTGCCCATGGTCATCGTGGACGCCCAGCGCATGGGGCCCGCCACCGGCGGCGCCACCACCGTGGCCCAGGGGGACGTCCAGTTCCTCCGCTGGGGCACTTCGGGGGGCTTCCCGGTCATCGTGCTGGCGCCCACGGACGTGTCCGAGTGCTACGCGTTCACCCGTCGGGCCTTCGACCTGGCCGAGCGCTTCCGCGTGCCGGTGTTCGTGGCCACCGACAAGGAGACGGTCCTGTCCCGCGCCACGGTGGACGTGGCGACCTGGGAACGGGTCCCGGTCCGGGAGCGCGCCCATGCTCCCGCCGACGGGCCCTTCGTGCCCTACCCGGCCGATGCCCCGGAGGGCGTCCCGGCCATGACGCCCGTGGGCGGCCCCCACTTCCTGCGCTTCACCGGCTCCTCCCACGACGCCCGCGGCTACCTCTCCAAGTCCCCCGCCGAGGTGGACGGACTCAACCGCCGCCTGGCCGCCAAGGTGGAGGAGCACATGGACGAGATCGGCATGGTGGAGGCGGACCTGGACGTGGACGCCGACACCCTGGTGCTGGCGTACGGGATCACCGCGCGGGCCGCCAAGGAAGCCGTGCACCGCCGCCGGCGCGCGGGGGTGCCTCTCTCGATGCTCACGATCCACTCCCTGTGGCCCGTGCCCGAGGGCGCCATTCGCGCCGCGCTGGAGGGGGTGCGGCGGGTGGTGGTCCCCGAGCTGAACCTGGGTCAGTACCGCCTGGAGGTGGACCGCCTCGTGCGCGACGAGGTGGAGGTCCGGGGCGTGAACCGCGTCGACGGCGAGCTCATCACCCCCGACCAGATCCTCGAGGAGGTGGCGGCATGAGCGTCGCGCTCCCCACCTACCTGGATCAGGCCACGCTCCCCTTCCCCTTCTGCCCCGGGTGCGGTCACGGCACGATCCTGGAGCGCTTGGACGAGGCGCTGGTCCGCCTCCAGGTGGACCCGAAGCGGCTGGTCATCGTCACCGACATCGGGTGCTCGGGGCTCTCGGACAAGTTCTTCACCACCAACGCGTTCCATGGGCTGCACGGGCGCTCCGTGACGTACGCCACGGGCCTCAAGCTGGCCGACCCGGGGCTGCGGGTCGTGGTGCTCATGGGCGACGGCGGGTGCGGCATCGGCGGGCACCACCTCATCAACGCCGCCCGGCGCAACATCGGCGTCACGGTCATCGTCTTCAACAACCTCAACTACGGCATGACGGGCGGGGAGCACTCGGTGAGCACGCCCCCGTCGGGCATCACCACCACCACGCCCCTGGGGCAGCTCGAGCGCCCCATGGACATCGCAGGCACGGTGGCGGTGAACGGCGCGTCGTTCGTGGCCCGGACCACCACGTTCCACCCCGACGTCACCGACCTCATGGTCCGCGCCCTGGAGAACGACGGGTTCTCGCTCCTGGACGTCTGGGAGCTGTGCACCGCGTACTACGCGCCCACGAACAAGCTCTCGCGGAAGTCCATGGAGGGCGTCCTGGAGTCGCTGTCGTTCCCCACGGGCGTGCTCACCGAGGCTCCCCGGGCCGAGTACAGCCGCGGGTACAGGGAGCAGCACGCCGTGCTCGCGGGACGGGAGGCCATGAAGGCCCGGCTCCTCTCGCAGCGCTGGGAGAGCGGGCTCGACCGCCCCCTCTCCTTCCTGCTGGCGGGGGCGGCGGGGAAGCGCATCGGGTCCGCCGCCGGGGCGCTGGCCCGGGGCGGCGTGCTCTCGGGCCTGTGGGCCACGCAGCGCAACGACTACCCGGTGACGGTGCGCACGGGCTTCTCCGTCTCCGAGGTGATCCTGGCCCCCGAGGAGGTCCTCTTCACGGGGATCCCCTCGCCCGACGTGGTGCTGGACCTCTTCCCCGAGGGGCACGGGAAGGCGGCGGCGCGCATCCGGGCGCTGGGCCCCGGGGCGCGGGTGTACCGCAGCCCCGACGTGCCCGCGGTGGAGACCGCCGCCACGGTGGCCACGCTGGACTTCGCGTCCGTCCACGGCTTCGAGAAGAAGAAGGACGCCTGGCCCCTCATGGCGGTGGCGGCCGCGCTGCGGGACACCGGCGCGTATCCCGTGGAGGCCCTCATGCACGCGGTGGGCGAAGCCGGGTTCGCGGCGGTGGAGGCGGGGCTGCGCCTCGGCTGAGAACGCCTGCGTGCCCACCCCCTTGCCGCCGGGGGAAGACCCCCCGACGATGAGGGTCACAATCCTGCCATTCCCCTACCTGCATCCCTGCCAGGTGAGCTCCATGGATCGCTTCGCCCGACGCACCGCCCTGGTGGCGGCGCTGGCCGCCCTCGCCGCCCTTCCCGCCTCCGCGCAGCAGCGGGGCCGGGGCTCCGCGGGGGGTGCCGCCGCGCTTACCGACTCGGCCCTGGTGGCCACGCTCTCGTTCCGCTCCATCGGCCCGGCGGTGATGAGCGGCCGCGTGGTGGACATCGCGGTGGCCTCGTCCCACAACGCCCGGGGCGGCTCCCTGGGCACCGTGGTGTACATCGCCGCCGCCTCGGGCGGCGTGTGGAAGACCACCAACGGCGGCATGAGCTGGGACGTGGTCTTCGACGACGAGGGCCCGGGCTCGGTGGGCGCCGTGGAGGTGGCCCCGTCCAACTCGGAGATCGTCTGGGTGGGGACGGGCGAGGACAACAACCAGCGGTCGTCGTCGTATGGCGACGGCGTCTACAAGTCCATCGACGGCGGGAAGACGTGGACGCACATGGGCCTGCGGAGCTCCCAGCACGTGGGCCGGATCCGGGTGCACCCGGGGAATCCCGACGTGGTGTTCGTGGCCTCGGTGGGGCCCATGTGGGCCGCCGGCGGCGAGCGGGGCCTCTACAAGACCACCGACGGCGGGAGGACGTGGCGCAACGTGCTCTCGGTGGACGCCTCCACCGGCGCCGCCGACGTCATCCTGGACCCGTCCAACCCCGACGTCGTGTACGCCGCGACCCACCAGCGTGAGCGCCGGGCGTTCAACTACGTGGGCGGCGGCCCCGGCACGGGGATCTGGAAGTCCACCGACGGGGGCGAGACCTGGACGCGCCTGTCCAGGGGGCTCCCCACGTCGGACATGGGCCGCATCGGCCTGGACGTGAGCCTCTCCCACCCGGCCACGGTGTACGCCGTCGTCGAGGGCTCGGAGCAGGGCGTGTACCGCACCGACGACGGCGGCGCCAACTGGCGGAAGATGAGCGACATCGCGTCCATCCCCTGGTACTTCGGCGAGGTGCGGGTGGACCCCAACGATCCCGAGACCGTCTACCACCTGGGCGTGCAGCTCCAGGTGTCCCACGACGGCGGCGCCACGTGGGAGCGCACCGGCCGGGGCCCCCACTCGGACCACCACGCCCTCTGGATCAACCCGGAGAACTCGGACCACGTCATCAACGGCAACGACGGCGGGCTCTACGTGTCCCGGGACGGCGCCCGGACGTGGGACTTCTCGGTGAACCTCCCCATCTCCCAGTTCTACGCGCTGGGCCTCGACATGGCCGAGCCCTTCTTCGGCATCGCCGGCGGGCTGCAGGACAACAGCACCTGGGGCGGCCCCAGCCGCACCCGCTCGTCGGACGGGATCTACAACGCCGACTGGTATGGCATGGCCGGCGGCGACGGCTTCTACGCCGCCATCGACCCCACCGACCCGGACATCGCCTACGTGGAGTCCCAGGAGGGGAACCTCCTCCGCTACGACCGGCGCACCGGAGACCGGAAGCCCATCCAGCCCCAGGCGCCGGAGGGGGCGGAGGGGTACCGCTTCAACTGGAGCGCCCCCATCAAGATCTCGCCGTGGGACCCGGCCACGGTGTACTTCGCCGGGAACCACGTCTTCAAGAGCACGAACCGGGGCGACGCCTGGACGGTGCTGGGCGACGACCTCACCCGGGACATCGACTGGGCCACGCTGCCCATGATGGGCAAGGTGTGGGACCGGAGCGCCGTGGCGTACCACCAGGGCGTGGTGGACTTCGGCACCATCTCCGACATGGACCTCTCGCGGCTCCAGCGGGGGCTCCTGCTGGTGGGCACCGACGACGGCGTGGTGGCCGTCTCCACCGACGACGGCGCCTCGTGGACGCGGCAGATGCGCTTCCCCGGCGTGCCCGACACGGCCTACGTGAGCAAGGTGCGCCTCTCGGCCCACGACGCGGCGGTGATGTACGTCACCTTCAGCAACCACCGCTCCAACGACTTCAAGCCCTACGTCATCAAGAGCGCCGACGGCGGGCGCACCTGGACGAACATCACGAGCAACCTGCCGGCGTGGGGAAACGTCAGGGCCTTCGCCGAGCACCACGCCAATCCTGGCCTCCTGTTCGTGGGGACGGAGACGGGCGCGTACGTGAGCACCGACGGCGGCGGGAGCTGGACGCGCATGGCGGGCGGCTTCCCCATGGTGCGCGTGGACGACATCGCCATCCACCCCAGGGACAACACGCTGGTGGTGGCGACCCACGGGCGGGGCTTCTGGCTCCTGGACGACCTGGCACCCCTGGAGCACCTGGCCGAGGCCAAGGCCGCCGAGGGGGCGTTCCTGGTGCCGGTGAAGTCGGAGTGGCAGATCGTCCCCGACCCCTCGCCCACCAGCGGCACGCACGCCACCCGGGACTACGTGGGCGCCAACCCGGAGATGGGCACGCTGGTGTCGTATCTCCTCAAGGCCTCTGCGCCGGGGCTCAAGCTGGAGATCGCCACGACGTCGGGTGAGGTGGTCCGCTCCCTGGACGCCCCCACGGGCGCGGGGCTCCACCACGTGCGCTGGGACTTCCGCATGGACGCGCCCTACTCCGGGCCGCCGGCTCCGGCTCCCCAGCAGCCCCAGGGTTTCGGCGGCTTCGGCTTCGGCGGCGGCAACGCCGGCGCGCTGGTGGTGCCCGGTGACTACGTGGCCCGCCTCACGGTGGGCGGCTCCACGCAGGAGCGGCGCTTCACGGTGAAGAAGGACCCCATGTCCCGTCTCACCGACGCCCAGCTCGCCCAGCTCCGCGACGTGCGGCTGCGCCAGCTCCGCCTGAACGCCACCCTCACCATGGCGCTGCGCCAGAGCGACGAGGTGCGGGAGGAGATCACCCACGCCAAGGCGGCGCTGGCCAAGGTGAGCGCGCCCGCCTCCCTCACGGAGATGGTGAGCGGCATCGAGAACGAGCTCAACGACGTCCGCTCGAAGCTGGGCGCCGGGGGCGGCGGCTTCGGCGGCGCCGCGCAGGCGGGACCGCGGAACGTCCGGATGCTCCTCGCCTACGCCGGGGGCGTGAACCGGAGCCAGGCCATGCCCACCGCCCAGGAGATGGAGGCGCTGGAGCTGGTGCCGTCGCGGCTGGACCCGGAGGTGGCGCGCCTCAACGCCCTGGTGACGGAGCGCATGGCGGCGTTGCGGCAGGCCATGGACGCAGCAGGGGTGCCGTGGACGCCGGGGAGGGCGATCCGGTAGGGGGCGCTTCCCCCAGGGGGAAGACGAAGGGGCGGCCACCTCCCGGTGGCCGCCCCTTCACGTCGTCGGGTGCGGTGGGGGTCAGGCCCCCGGAGGCACCGCGCTCACCGCCTCCACGAAGTACAGCACCTCGAAGTCCCGGTTCAGCGAGTTGCTGTGGAAGTTGGACATGAGCATCCCGCCGTTCCACGCCACCGTCTGGCCCACTTCCACGTCGGCCTCGGGGGCGGCGAGCCAGATGCTCGTGTCGCCGGCTTCCACCAGGAGGTAGGTGTACCCGGCGGCGTCGATCTTCTCCTTCACCAGCCCCTGAAACTCGGCGGCCGCGACCTCGTCGGGGACGCCGGTGCTGAATTTCCCGGTGAAGTAGAGCTCCTCGAACGTGCGGTTCAGGGAGGTGACCTCGAAGGCGCCCATGTTCGTCGTGTCGGGCAGGGCCACCGCCTCGCCCACCGTAAGCGTCGTCTGGGGTCCGGCCACCCAGATCTCCCGGTCGCCGGTGTCCAGGAGGGCGTACGTGTAGCCGCCGCCGTCCATGGTCTCCTTCACCACGCCGGTGAGCACGGCGCCCGGGGCGCCCATGGCGCCGATGGCCGGGTGCCCCTCGGGGAGGCCGGCGGACGCCTCCTGCTCCGCGCCCGGCTGGGGGTCGCCCGGCGCGCAGGCTGCGGCCAGGAGCGCCACGAGGAGCGCGGCGGCGGGGCGTCGTCCACGGTGGGTCATACGTTCCTTCCTATCTCCAGATGTGTCGAATCGTCACACTTTGCAGGGACCCGCACCTTGAAAGCTAGTCCCCGACAGCCTGGGAGGCTGTCGGGGATTTCGCCACGCCGGGGTCAGCGTCCGGAGTACGGCACGCCCTCGGCGATCCAGGGGGCTGCGGGGGCCCCCTTGAGGTAGTGGTCGAGCCACTCCTTCATCTTCACGGCCCAATCCAGCTTGTTGGCGTACTTCTGGGGGTGGTGGGGCTCATCCCGGTACTGAAGGAAGACCGTCTCCTTCCCCAGGCGCCGCAGCGCCAGGTACAGCTCGATGGACTGGTACCAGGGCACCGCGTCGTCCACGTCGCCGTGGAGGAGGAGGAGGGGGGTGTTGATGCGGTCGGCGAAGAAGACCGGCGAGTTGTCGATGTACTCGTCCCGGGCCTCCCAGAGGCTCCCGCTGAGCCGGCTCTGCCCCTGCTCGTACTGGAACTGGCGGGCCAGGCCCGAGCCCCAGCGTATGCCCGAGTAGGCGCTGGTCATGTTCCCCACCGGCGCGCCGGCGATGGCCGTCTTGAAGATGTCCGACTGGGTCACCACGTGGGCCGTCTGGTACCCGCTCCACGAGTGGCCGTGCAGGGCGATGGCGTCGGGGTCGGCGAGACCGATGTCCACCAGGTGCTGCACTCCGGGGACGATGGCCTTCGTGGCCGAGTACCCAGGCCGGCCGATCTCGAAGCGCACGTCGGGGAGGAAGACGACGTACCCGTTGGACGCATACAGCGGGAACGACGGCCGGTGGTTCACCGCCGGCTCGTTGAACTCGTGGAGGCGTTGGCTGAACAGCTCGTAGTAATAGACCAGCACGGGGTAGCGCTTCCCCGGCTCGTAGTTGCCCGGCTTGATGACCACGCCCTGGAGGCGGCGGCCGTCCATGCTCGTCCACTCGGTGAGCTCGGAGGTGCCCCACGCGAACTCCGACAGGTTCGGGTTCACGTCGGTGACCTTCCGGGCGTCGCGGAAGTCGGGCCCGGCCACCCAGAGGTCGGGGAACTCGTCGTAGTCCTCCCGCGTGTAGAGGAGCACCTGGGCGTCGGCGGCCTTGGCGCGGAACGCGAAGCGGCGCTCCTCCTCCAGCAGCGGCGTCACCCCCGCACGGTCGGCCCGGGCGCGGTAGAACCCGAAGTTCTTCCGCACGTCATGGTACGACGAGAGGAGGATCTGGTCGCGGGAGCCTATGGCCTCGGTCTCCGGGTCCGTGTCCACCACGCGGAGCTGGCGGCGCTCCTGGCGCCCCTTGCCGTCGGTGAGCATCCAGGCCCGACCCCCGTCGGTGGGCACCACCCAGACGTCGAACTTGTCGTAGAGGAGGAGCGCGGCGTCACCCTCGGTCCAGCCGCCCACGCCGTAGCCACCCGGCTCGTCGGGGGTGTCGTGGTCCTCGTCGGCGAAGTCCACGCCCAGGCCCTGCGTGACGTTGCGCGTGGAACCGGCGGCGACGTCGTACAGGTGCCAGTCGCCGTCCCTCCAGTACGCAACGAAGCCGCCGCCGGGCGACGCGTACGGCCTGCCCTGCAGGCGCTCGGTGACGAGCGTGCGCCTCCCGTCGGTGAGGTTCACGACGTACACGTCGCTGGCGCCCCCGGTCCACGTGGATTCCCACTGGTAGGGCAGGTCGCTGCGCCCCAGGGCCACCTTCGCGGCGGCGGGGGCATCCACCTCGGGGAGGTCGGGGCCCGCCAGCGACACGGTGCGGCCGTCGGGGAGGTGGTGCACGGCGCGGTACGTCCGGTCCTTCTCCCGGTTCCAGACGATCTTCTGCTGGGAGTTGATGCGTGGGTCCTTCCAGTGCCACACGTCCACGCCGCGGCTTTCCAGGATGGCGTCGGTGTCGTAGGCGTCGAAGGCCTCGTCGCCGTCCTTCGGCTCCTCTGCCGCGGCGGCCTTCGCCTCGTCGGGGCGCACGGGGCGCCACCCGAAGAAGAGGCGCTCGCCGTCGTCGCTCCAGGAGAGGCTGTTCGAGACGGGGACGAACCAACCCGCCGGGGCCGCGTCGGCGGCCACCAGGGTGGAAAGCGCGCCGCCGCGCCACGCCATCACGGCGCCGTCGCGGCCCGCCACGCCGTCCTTGTCCTCGGTGGCCGCCACGAAGGCCAGCGCGCCGCCGTCGCTCCAGGTGAGCTGGGCATAGTGGCCGAAGGGGGCGGTGTGGACCGTCTGCTCCGGCGCGCCGGCGGCGGCCAGGTCCCGCACGTAGAGGCCATCGCGGGCGTTGTCGGCCGACGCCACCGTGTAGGCCACCGTGCTCCCCTCCGGGGCGAAGGCGAAGGCGCGCACGTCGGCCACCTCGGTCTCGCGGCCGGTGGCCAGCTCGCGGAGCACCAGAACGGTGCCCGCCTTCCGCTTGCCGTTGGAGGCGGCGGGCTTCGAGGCCGAGTCGGGCTTGGCCTCGAAGCGGTGGTACGCCAGCCAGGCGCCGTCGGCGGAGAAGGCGAAGGCCTGCACCTCCGGGAAGTCGGTGACGGCGCCGTCGGCGGTGGCCAGGAGCGCCATCCCGCGGCGGGGGGCCTGGCCGGCCTTGGCGGTCTCGGTGGCCTCGAGGGTGGGGTTCTTCCGCATGGCTACCCACGCGCCGTCATGGGAGATCACCGGGTTGCTGCCCAGGGCCACGACGTACCGGGTGTCGCCCCGGGTGGCGTGGACAAGCACCTCCGGGTCGCCCCGGTCGGGCTGGGCGGTGAAGGCCAGCCAGCGGCCGTCGGCGGAGATGGAGGCGTGCTCCACCTGCCGGATCTTCATGAGGTCGGTGAAGGTGAGCGCCCGCTTCTGCTGCGCGGCGGCGGGCACCGTGAGGACGAGAAGGAAGAGGAGCGCGATCCGCGAAAGCGTCGTCGCGGGGCGGGTACGGGCGGGCACGGCCAACCCTCCTGCTGGGATGCACGTTTCGGGACTTCGAGAAGGACCCCTGAACGTCGCCGGGGGGTGGGGTGTACGCCAGGGTCCACGCCTCCCGTCCACCTCGCCGCGCCGACATGTCCACGCTCCTCGACGTCCTCCTCACCGAGCAGCTCCTGGAGGTCTTCCGCGCCGCCGGCCGGAAGAACCCGCGGATCAACGCCGAGCTGGTGCGGGACCCCTCGGGGGATGCGGACATCGTGGGCGACGGAGGCACGGCCGTGCGCATCGCCACCCGGGACGACGGGTCGCTCCTCGTCACGTCCCGGGGCGTGACCCGCGAGGTGGGCGAGGGGTGGGCGACGTTGGCGGGGTGGGAGGAGCTGGTGGGGTACGACTGGATCAGCCGGGACCTGGCGGAGAAGGTGCGCCTGGAGGCGGAGCACTACGACCGGCTCTACCTCCTCCTCCGGGGCTCCCGGGAGGTGGTCCTGGAGGGGCTGGGCGCCTCGGTCTACCCCCTCATGGCCTACCTGGGGAAGGTGCTGGAGCTGCGCTCGCAGAAGCTCCTCCTCCGACGCCTGGACGCCGACGTGGTGGCCCTGGTGACCCGGTGCCTGGAGGCGGCGGCCCGGGGCCCCTTCTTCGCCGACGACGAGCTGGCGGAGCTCTTCGAGCAGGACCGGGCGTCGCTCCGGGTGGTGGCGGCCATGTGGAGCCGCATGAACCTGGCCGCCCCCGAGCTGGAGCGGACGGTGGCGGGGGTCATGGAGATGCTCCTCCAGCGACGGGAGGAGCATCCCCAGGCGTGGGAGGAGTGGGTGGGGGCGCCACCGGAGCGGGTGCGGGGGGCGCTGGGAGTGTTCCGGGGGGTGGTGGGGGGGCGGGGAGGCTGAGGCGCCCGCGTCAGAACGCCTTCAGGTACGTCAGCTTCACCACCCCCGTCCGCCGCCGCCACCGCGTGTCCCGCGGGTCCAGCAGGTCGCCGGTGAAGTAGCCCGTGTCCAGCACCAGGAAGAGGTCGCTCCCCGGCGTGTGGATCCAGTCGATGCGCACGTTCCCCTGGAAGGTGCGCGACACGTCGTCCCACTGGAGGAGGGCGTTGGCGAAGAGCTTCCGGGAGAGCGCCGCCAGAACGTCCAGCGAGAGGACGCGGGTGGTGAAGTCGCCGTCGACCACGGGCAGCGAGATGTCGTTGACGCTGGCCCCCCAGCCCAGCGTGAGGTGCGGCCCCGTCTTCCAGGTGAGCCCGGCGTCCACGTTCCGGCGGGTGCCCGACCAGAAGTCGCCCACCGAGGCGCCCACGCTCCCCGAGAGGGTGCGGCTCTCGTTGGTGCGCAGCCCCCCGGAGACGAAGCGGAAGGTGTAGTCCCCCACGCCCAGCTCCCGCCCCTGGATGGTGGCGGGGGCCGCCAGGCGCTCGAAGCGCTCCGACAGCTCCAGGTTGGCGAAATCGCCGGTCTGGAAGGACATGCGCCCCTGGACGCGGCGGAAGTGGGACTCCTTGGCGCCGTCCATGTTGGTGATGTGGTTCCCCGCCACGAAGAGGGAGAGCTGCCGGGCCCACGCGCTCCCCTGGAAGCGGGGCGTGAACCCGAGCTGGCCGCCCCACCGCTTCTGGTCGGGGCGGGGCACGAAGCCCAGCGCCGGGAGGAACGCTTCGCCGATGACGGTGCGCGTGGCCTCGAAGAACCACTTGTCGTTGCGGAGCACCAGCTCCGCCTGTCCGGCGAAGGCGCTTTCGCCGGCGGCCGGGCCGTCCGAGTCCCACACGCGGGCGCCCCAGAGGAGCAGCGAGCTGCTCCCCCAGAAGCGGGCCTCGGCGTCCACTCCCGCCGCCCGGTTGTGGCCGTCTGCCTGCTCGAAGCTCGTCACCATGCCGCCCAGCGTGGTGCGGGGGAGCACGTCGGCCCGGACCCGCGCCACCGAGTTCCACGCGCCGGGAGCGCTCACGCCGCCCACGTCGGCGGCCTCGGTGCGGAGCGAGAGCGCCCCCAGGGACACGGGCCCCACCTGCCCGGTGAGGCGGCCGCCCCCGCGGATGGGGTTGGTGAGGCCGATGGTGCGGCTGAAGAAGAGCTCCGTCTCCCGTGCGGCGCCGAAGGCGAAGAGCCCGGCGCGCTCCAGGAAGAACTCCCGCTTCTCGGGGAAGAAGAGGTTGAAGCGGGTGAGGTTCACCTGGACGTTGTCCGCCTCCACCTGGGCGAAGTCGGTGTTCCAGGTGAGGTCGGCGGTGAGGTTGGGCCCGAGGGAGAGCTTGGCGTCCACGCCCACGTCGTCGAGGATGTCCGTGTCCTCGCGGCCCGCCAGCTTCTGGGCGCCGGCGATGGCGAAGGGCTTCACCTCGGCGTAGCGACCCCGGCGCAGCCCCGAGAGGCCGGTGAGGGTGGCGTACTGGGACACCTGGAAGATCCCCGAGCGGAAGCGCTGGGGGATGTGGGGCCAGGTGAGTTCCTCGTTCTTGCGCCGGATGGAGCGGTAGAACGCCACCCCCATGGTGGGGTCGGCGGCGTCGCTGAAGCGGATGGTGGTGAAGGGGATGGCCACCTCCAGCACCCACCCGTCCTCCGTGATGTGGGCCTCGCTCTCGTAGACCCCCTCCCAGTTCCAGTCGTCCAGCGTCATGGACTCGTCGGAGATGAGGGCGTCGCCCTGGGTGCCGAAGGGGTTGAGCTCGAAGACGTACGCGTTGCGCCCGTCGTGGTACGTGTCCAGGCAGATGATGAACCGGTCGTCCTGGTCGATGCGGCCCTCGCGCTGGAGGATGCTCCGGCGGATGGCCGACGGGTCCGAGTCCCGGAGCAGCACCCCGAAGTACAGCGCGTGCTCGTCGTACGCGATGCGCACCTCGGTGCCCTCGCTGGGCTCGCCGCCCTCCACGGGCTCCCACTGGCGGAAGCCGGTCACGGGCTCGATTCCCGCCCAGAACGCCTCGTCCAGGCGCCCGTCGATGTCGGGGCGCTCCTGGACGCGCACGGCGCGCGCGGTGCCCCGGGCGGAGACGGCGTCGGGGGCCTGGGCGGCGGCCGGGGACGCCGCCGAGACGCTGGCGAGGAGGAGGGCGAGGAGGAGGGCGAGGAAGGGCGCGGGAGCGTGGGTCATGGCGAGCAGGAGGGAGGGAACGGACGCGGGAGTCTGGCCGTGGGGACGGTAGCGGACAAGGGGCTTTCCGGCGGTCGGTTGGGCCGGGCCGCCGGCAGGTGGGCCGGGGCGCCGAAAACGGGGTGCGGGGCGCCGGCGCTCCCGCCCTCGCCGGCCAACCCCTCGGGGGTCCGCCGCCTGACGACTTTCCCCGGCCGGGTTAGCTTTCCTGGGTCGGGTGGCACCGGAATCCCGGGTGCGCCCGCGCCCCGCTCCGCCCAGGAGCTACCCTCCCTCCCGGCCCTGCCGGGAAGCCCCCCGCGGGCCTGGCGCCGCGCACACCTGCGGCCGGCCGCGTGCCGCCCTCCACGGCTTTCCGAGGAGCGGTTCCCATGAAGCACACGTACGCGAGGCTGGCCACGGCGCTGGCCCTGATCTTCCTCGCCGTCCCCGCCGGGGCCCAGCAGACCGCCAAGGTCGCGGCGGGCTCGGTGATGGAGTTCGGCACGATGTGGACGTTCGACGCGCCGCCGCTGGACTACTGGCAGTCGCGCTACGGCTTCACCGCCACCCAGTCCTGGCTCGACCACCTGCGCCTCGCCGCCATCCGGCTCCCCGGGTGCTCGTCGTCCTTCGTGTCCGAAGACGGGCTGGTGATGACGAACCACCACTGCGCCCGGGGGTGCATCGCCGCGGTCTCGCCCCCCGAGACCGACTACATGCAGACGGGCTTCGTGGCGGCCACCCGCGCCGAGGAGCTGAGCTGCCCCGGCGTCTACGTGGACCAGCTCGTCTCCATCGAGGACGTCACCACCCGCGTCCGCAGCCAGGTCACGGCCGCCGACGCGGCCACGCAGGTGACGCAGCGCGAGGCCGCCGTGGGGGAGATCCGCTCCTCCTGCGAGGCGGCCAGCGGCAACCGGTGCCAGGTGGTGGCCTTCTACAACGGGGGCATGTACTCCCTCTACCAGTACCGCCGCTTCGCCGACCTGCGCCTGGTCATGGCGCCGGAGCTGGACGCGGCCTATTTCGGCGGCGATCCGGACAACTTCACCTACCCGCGCTTCGACCTGGACGTGACGTTCCTGCGGGTCTACGAGAACGGGGAGCCCTACCACCCCGAGCACTGGCTGTCGTGGAGCGAGGCGGGGGCGGCGGAGGGCGAGCCGGTCTTCGTGGTGGGGAACCCGGGCTCCACCGGGCGCCTCCTGACGCTGGCCCAGATGGAGTACCTCCGGGACGTGACCTATCCGGCCGCGCTGGCGGGTCACGACCAGCGGCTCGGCGTCCTCTACGCCTACACCGAGGCGCACCCCGAGGCCCTCAGGACGTACCAGAACACCATCTTCGGCATCGAGAACTCCAAGAAGGCCACCACCGGGTACCGGGCGGGGCTCCTGGACGTGGGGATCATGGCCCGCAAGAAGGCCTTCGAGGACGACTTCCGGACGCGCGTCCAGGCCGATCCGTCGTTGAACGCCAAGTACGGCGACGCGTGGGACGCCATCGCCGACGCCCAGCTCGAGCTGGCGACCTTCGCCACGCCGGCGCGCTACTACGGGTTCGGCGGCTCCACGCTCCTGGGCCGGGCGCTGAACCTGGTGCGCGTGGCGCGGCAGGCGGCGCTCCCCGAGGCGGAGCGGCTGTCCGCCTTCCAGGGTGAGGGGCTGGAGCGGGCCCGCGCCGGGCTCCTCCGTGAACAGGCGGTGGACGAGGAGCTGGAGCGGATGCAGCTCGCCGCCTGGCTGGCCTCGGCCGTGGACGAGCTGGGCGCGCAGGACGCGCTCGTGAAGGCGCTCCTCGGCCCCCGCACCCCCGAGGCGGCGGCCGAGCACCTCGTCCGCGAGAGCCAGCTCGTGGACCTGGCCGAGCGCAGGGCCCTGGTGGAGGGCGGCCTCGCCGCCCTGGACGGCTGCGCCGATCCCATGGTGGCCGCGCTGCGGGAGCTGGAGCCCGTGGCCAACGGCTACCTGAAGCGGGCCGCGGCGCTCAACACCGTCATCTCCGCCAACACCGAGAAGCTGGGCCAGGCCATCTTCGCGGCGTACGGCACCGCGCTCCCCCCCGACGCCACCTTCACGCTGCGCATCAGCGACGGCGTGGTGAAGGGCTTCCCGTACAACGGCACCGTGGCGCCGTACAAGACCAGCTTCTACGGGCTGTACGCCCGGAGCGCCGAGTTCGACGACAAGCCGCCCTTCAAGCTCACCGAGCGCTGGAAGCTGGCGGCGGACAAGGTGGACATGAAGACGCCGTTCAACTTCGTGTCCACCGCCGACATCATCGGCGGCAACTCGGGGAGCCCCCTGGTGAACCGGGCCGGCGAGGTGGTGGGGCTGGCCTTCGACGGCAACATCGAGATGCTCCCCAATCGCTTCATCTTCACCGACGAGGTGTCGCGCACGGTGAGCGTCCACTCCATGGCGCTCATCGAGGCGCTGCGGAAGGTGTACGGCGCCGGCCACGTGGCCGACGAGCTGCAGCGGGTGCGGAGGTAGCGCCGTGGTGGTGAAGGTCCTCCAGGGTGCCGCCGCGCTCCTGGCGGTCCTGCTCATCCTGGCGGTGGTCACCGTCCTGGTGGCCACCGCCGGATGGCGGCGCGCGACGGCGGAGGCGCTGCTTGCGCTGGAGGCCGGTGCCGAGGCCCGCGCCGCGCTCGACCCCGTCGACACCGCGACGGTACCTCCGGTGGTGGCGCGCTATCTCGCGCGGGCCATCCCGCCAGGGGCGCAGCCTATCCGCCTCACCGTCCTGGAGCAGGAGGGCACCTTCCAGATGGGCGAGGGCGACGCCGGGTGGCGCCCCTTCATCGCCACCCAGCACGTGCGGGCCTATCCGCCCGGCTTCCTGTGGGACGCCCGCATCGCCATGGCGCTCCTCGTGCCGGTGCGGGTGCGGGACGGGTACCTGGACGGCCGGGGGACGATGAAGGGGGCGGTGTGGTCCACGCTGGTCATGGTGGACGCCCAGCCCACGCGGGAGCTGGCCGAGGGTGCCCTCTACCGGTACCTGGCGGAGGCGGCGTGGATGCCCACGCGTCTCCTCCCGGGCGAGGGGCTGGCGTGGCGGGCGGTGGACGAGAGCACCGCCGAGGCGACGCTCCGGGACGGCGACCTGGCGGTGTCCGTCCTGTTCCGGTTCGACGCCCAGGGGGACATCGTCGGCATCCACGTCCCCCGGCGGGGGCGGGAGGTGGACGGCGCCTCCGTCCCCACGCCCTGGACCGGGCGCTTCTGGAGCCACCAGGACGTGGACGGCTTCCGCATCCCCATGGAGGGCGAGGTGGCGTGGGTGGTGGACGGCGTGGAGGTCCCGTACTGGCGGGGGCGCGTCAGCGGAGCGCGCTTTGACGGCGCCGGTGGGCCGCCGGATTCCCGCTGACGCCGAGGCCCTGGAGATTCCCGTCCTTCCGGCTCGGCCCCGTCGGCGCTAGCCTGTCGGCATGACGAGATCGGAGGGTCACGCCCCCGGCGGCCGCCGGGGATGGGGACGCCTTGCGGCGGCGCCCGCGGCCCTCCTGTGCTGCATGGCCCTCCTTCCCACGCCGGCGCGGCCCCAGGTCGTGATCCGGGGCGTGGTCCTGGAGGAGGGCACCACCACCCCCATCGCGGGAGCGACCATCGAGCTCCTCGGGGCCGACCTGAAGATCCTCGAGGGGACGGAGAGCACGGCGTTGGGGTGGTTCCAGTTTCGCCTCAAGGAGGAGGGGCTCTACTTCCTGCGGCCGTCGCGCCTCTCGTACGAGGCGGTGCGCGTGGACTCGGTGAGCGTGGCCAGGAACGAGATCGTCACCGTGGTGCTGCGCATGGGCCGGGCGCCGATCCCGTTGGAGCCCCTCGTGGTCACCGCCCGCAGCCGGCACCCTCTGGCCGGGTTCTACAGGCGCGCGGAGAGCGGCGGGCTCGGGAAGTTCATCCACCGGGACTACATCGAGCGCCGTGGCGGGATCCTCCCCTCCCGACTCCTCATGATGACACCCGGAATCGTCATCGAGCGCACCGCCGACCGGATGTCCTACCAGATCACCATGCGGAAGGTCGCAACCCGTTGCGTGCCCAACGTGTATCTGGACGGATTGCCGGTGCCGCCGGGCCTCACGACCATCGACGACCTCACCTCGGCGGACGCCATCGAGGGGATCGAGATCTACGACTCCTACGCCATGGCCCCGGACATCTTCCCCTATCCCGTGGACGACTACTGCGGGATCGTGGCCTTCTGGTCGCGCCCGGACGCCCGCCGCCCCCTCACCTGGTCGGCATGGAAGAGGTCGCTCGTCGGCGTCCTCGTGATCGGCACGTACGTGGTCCTGACGGGGCTGCGCTGAGCGCCCCCTAGAGGTACTCCACCATCCCGTCGTAGGCGTGACACACGGGGATGGCGTGACCCAGCCTGGTGAGCTGCTGCCGGGTGAGGTTGAGCTTGCCCTCCAGGAAACGGTCGTCGTGCATGGGGTCGTGGTGCGTGACGATCCAGCGCTTCACGCCGGCCAGCTTCGCCAGCACCGACGCGTTGGAGATGGAGGAGTGCCCCCACCCGATCTTGGCCGGGTATTCGTCGTTGGTGTACTGGGCCTCGTGGACCAGGATGTCCACGCCCTGGAGGAAGTCCACGATGCGCCGGTAGGGCGCCAGGTGGGTGTCGTCGCCCATGACGTCCTCGGGCGGTCCCACGTGCCCGAACAGGAACTCGTCGTCGGGGAGCCAGCTCACCGAGGTCCCGGCCACGTCCACGCGGTACCCCACCGTCGCGCCGGGGTGGTGGGCGTACTCCCACGTCACCGTCACGTCGCCCACCCGGATCGGCTCGGGGGTGAGGTGGCGGAACTCGATGGACGCGTTCATGTCCTCCATCTGGACGGGGAAGTAGTCCTGGTCCAACTGGCCCCGGAAGACGGCCTCCAGGCTCTTGCCGAACCCCTCGGCGCCGTACACCACCAGCTCGAAGCCGGGGACGTAGGCCGGCGTGAAGAAGGGGAAGCCCTGGATGTGGTCCCAGTGGGTGTGGGTGACGAAGAGATGGATGCGCCGTGGGGCCCCTTGCACCAGCTCCAGGCCCAGCTCCCGGATCCCCGAGCCGGCGTCGAAGACGAGCACGTCCTCGCCGTGCTCCACCTGCATGCACGAGGTGTTGCCCCCGTGGCGCATGAACGCCGCGCCGGGGGTGGGGATGGAGCCCCGGGTCCCCCAGAAGGCGATGCGCCCCCGTGCCGTCTCCATCGCGGGCTGGTAGGCCTCTCCCTGGGCGGCCAGGGACATCCCGGCGGGGGGCTCGGCGCCGGCGAAGTACGCTTCCACCACCGAGAGGAGCTGCTCCTGCCCGTGGGGCTTGGGGAGGAACGCGAAGGCGCCCAGCTCGGCGGCGGCGGTGTGCTCCGTCTTGAACGCCTTGGCGGTGCACACCACCACGCCCAGCTCCCGCGTGGCGTCATCGGCCCGGAGGCGGCGGAGCACCTCGATGCCGTGGAGGCGGGGCATCATGAGGTCCAGGATGAGGAGCTCGGGGCGGAACGCCGCCACCTTCTCCAGGCACTCCTCGCCGTCCCGGGCCAGGGCCACCTCGTACCCCGCCCCGGCCAGGAGATGGAGCATGACGTGGGAGATCACGTCCGTGTCCTCGGCGACGAGCACGCGGCGCTTGGGCTGGGGGGTCGGGTGGTCCATGGCGCTTTCCTGGATGGTCGGATGTCCTGAGGTTCCGCCCTCGGCGCCGATTTCGCCAGGTTGAGGGGCCGGGTACCTTTTCCCGTCGGACCTTCTTCCGCCGGAGCCGCCATGCCACGCCGCGCCCTGTCCGCCGCCCTCGCCCTTCTCTCCGCCGCCTCCCTGGCGGGCGCCCCGCCGCAGGCCGCCGGCCAGGACGCCCGGACGTACACGCGCCAGGACACGCTCAGGGGCACCGTCGGCCCGGAGCGGGCCTGGTGGGACGTGACGTTCTACGACCTCCACGTGCGGGTGAGCCCCGCCGACTCGTCCATCACCGGGTGGAACGGCATCACCTACCGGGTCCTCGAGGCCGGCCGGGAGATGCAGATCGACCTCCAGGCCCCCTTGGAGGTGGACAGCATGGTGATGGCCGGGCGTACGGTCCCGTTCCGGCGGGAGGGGAACGTCTTCTGGGTGACCCTCCCCCAGCGGCAGCGCGTTGGGGAGGTCCACACCCTCGCGGTTCACTACGGCGGCAAGCCCGTGGCCGCGAGGCGGCCCCCCTGGGACGGCGGCCTCATCTGGGCGAAGGACGGCCGGGGGAACCGGTGGGTGGCCACCGCCAACCAGGGCCTGGGAGCCAGCGTGTGGTGGCCCAACAAGGACCACGGGAGCGAGGAGCCCGACAGCCAGCGCATCGCCGTCACCGTGCCCACGCCCATGGTGAACGTCTCCAACGGGCGGCTCCGGGGCGTCACCGTGAACGACGACGGCACCACCACCTGGGAGTGGTTCGTCCGAGCGCCCATCAACAACTACGGCATCTCGGTGAACGCCGGCGCGTACGCCCACTGGAGGGAGATCTTCGACGGCGAGGCGGGCCCCCTCACGCTGGACTTCTGGCCTCTGGCCGAGCACGAGGCCGACGCCCGCAGGCAGTGGGCGCAGACCGCGCCCATGATGCGGTGCTTCGAGGACTGGTTCGGGCCGTACCCCTTCTACGAGGACGGCTTCAAGCTCGTCGAGACGCCCCACCTGGGCATGGAGCACCAGAGCGCCGTGGCGTACGGCAACGGCTTCCAGAACGGGTACCGGGGCACGGACCTGTCGGGGACGGGCCGAGGGCTCGAGTGGGACTTCATCATCATCCACGAGGCGGCCCACGAGTGGTTCGCCAACAACGTCACCGCCGCCGAGAGCGGCGACCTGTGGATCCACGAGAGCTTCGCCAACTACGCGGAGAACCTCTACACCGAATGCCTCACCGGCTCCAAGGAGGCGGGGGCCGAGTACGTCATCGGCACCCGCTCGCGCATCAGCAACGAGCGGCCCATCGTCGGCGACTACGGCGTCAACGACCAGGGTCCCGGCGACAAGTACTACAAGGGGGGCAACCTCCTCCACACGCTCCGCCAGCTCGTGGAGGACGACGACCGGTGGCGCGAGGCGCTCCGGGGGCTCAACCGCGAGTTCCGCCACAGGACGGTTTCCACGACGCAGGTGGAGGCGTACCTGAGCGAGGCGACGGGTATTCCGCTCCAGGAGTTCTTCGACCAGTACCTGCGCCGGGCCAACGTGCCCGTGCTCGAGGTCCGCCGGGAGGGCGACCGCCTATCGTACCGGTGGGCGGACGTGGTGCCGGGCTTCGACATGCCGGTACGGGTGGCGGTGGGGTCGGAGCCCTTCGGGTGGATCCAGCCCAACGCCACCGGCTGGCAGTGGCTGGACGCGCCCATGGGGAGGGACCTCCGCGTGGACGCGAACTTGTACGTGGAGGTGCGGGAGGTGGGGCGCTGAAGGAGGGGCGTCATCATGAAAAGCGGAGAGCTGGCCCGTAGGGCGGGCGTGAACGTGCAGACACTCCGGTACTACGAGCGCCGGGGCCTCCTGCCACCCCCCGGCCGTACCGGGTCGGGGTACCGGGAGTACGGCCCCGAGGACCTGCGGCGTCTCCGCTTCATCCTCCGGGCCAAGGAGCTGGGCTTCACGCTCACCGAGGTGGGCGAGCTCCTGGACCTGCGCGTGGACCCCAGGCGCACGGCGGACGACGTCCGGGAGCGCGCCCTGCGCAAGCTCCGCGCCACCGACGCCAAGATCCGGGATCTCCGCCGCATCCGGGGAGCCCTCGAGGAGCTGGTCCACCGATGCGAGGCCCACGGCGCGCCCCACGAGTGCGCGCTCATCCACGCCATCGAGGACGAGGGGGCTTGACCCTGTACCACGGTACAGGGCCTACCCTCCAGGAAGACGGTTTCTCTTTCCTGGAGGTGGAGCATGGACGCGAAGCGCTTCGTGGGATCGGTGCTTGGGCCGGCGGCCCTGGTGGTGGCGGCCCTGATGGCGACGGCGGCGCCCGCCGCCGCCCACTGTGATGGGCTCGATGGCCCGGTGGTCAAGGCGGCGCGCCAAGCGCTGGCGGAGGCTCGGGTGGAGCCGGCGCTGGCTTGGGTGCGGGCCGAGGACGAGGCCGAGATCGCGGAGGCGTTCCGGCGCACGCTCGAGGTGCGCCGTGCCGGTGGGCCGGCCGCCGAGCTGGCGGATCGGTGGTTCTTCGAGACGCTGGTGCGGGTGCATCGAGCGGGGGAGGGCGCCCCCTACACGGGGCTCAAGCCCGCCGGCCTGCCCCTGGAGCCCGGCGTCGCGGCGGCGGAGCGGGCCCTCGCCGAGGGCTCTCTGGACCGGGTCCTGCCGAGCCTGACGGCCCACGTGGAGGAGGCAATGCGGGAGCGCTTCGCCGCCGTGCAGGCGCGGGCGGGCCACCATGCCTCGGACGTCGAGGCCGCCCGGGCGTACGTGGCGGCGTACGTCGAGTGGGTCCACTTCGTGGAGGCCCTGGCCGCGGTGGTCCACGAGGGGCCGGGGCACGGCGCGGGGGGAGGGGACGGCCACGCGGTCGGGGGTGGGGACCACGGCGCCGGCGTGCCCTAGCTCCGTCGTAAAATTGGTCCGGCCCCGGCGGCCGAAGCCACCGGGGCCGGGGGTAGGCCGCGAGGAGAGGGAGGGGTCTCCTCAGCGGCCTGGGCCGCGCGGGGGCTCAGCCCCGCTTGATGATGATCTCCTGGATCTCGATGTACTGGTTCACCGCCTCCAGGAGCTGGGCGAGGTTCACGTTCACCTTGCTCGGGTAGCTCCCCACCTGACCGAAGAGCTCGCGCGCCCTCTGGAACCTGGGCAGCGTGGCCTGCGCGGTCTCGATGGTCCGCGCCTCCTGCTCGGGGATGGCACCCTGCAGGATGCTGTACGCCAGCCAGAAGTTGACCTGGTGGACCGTCTCCGTGCCCATGCCCGGGATGGTGCGCGCGGCCTCCAGCGCCGAGATGGCCACGCCCCAGTTCTTGGGCTGGACCCCTTGGCTGTAGGCCTGGGCCACCACGAGGCGGCCGGCGCCGTCGGCCTGGGCGGGTTCGGCGGTGGCCAACGCCTTCAGCGCAGCCACGGCGTCGGTGATCCGTCCGGCCTCCAGCAGCCACTTGCCCTGGCGGAGCCCCACGTTCGGGTAGGCCGGGTCCAGCTCCTTCACCCTCTCCAGCGCGGTGAGGGCCTCGGCGAGCTTGCCGCTGCGCTGCAGAGCGTCGGCGTACACCGACCAGAGTCCCGCCTCTTCGGCATGGGTCTCCAGGGCGCGGGCGCCCCAGGTCAGCGCCATCTCCTTGTCGCCGAGCTGGATGTACGCGGCGATGATGCTCCGCAGCTCGTGGGGGGGCGTATCGGCGCCCTTGGCCTCGTACACCTTCGTGTAGGCGTCGATGGCCTGGCGGAAGTACTCCAGGGCCTCGGGGGCGACGGTGTTGGCGTCCTGCCCGCCGGCCCCCGCCTGCTCGTTGAGCCGCTGGCCCGCGGCGAAGGCGAAGCCGCCCAGCTGCTCCCACAGGTCGATGTTGTCCGGCGTGTGGTCCAGCCCCTCCTGGATGAGCTCGGCCGCGCCGGCCGGGTCACCGGCCTGAGCCAGCTCGTAGGCGATCTTCATGCGCACGGGGGCGCTCTCCGGCGAGAGCTCCAGGTAGCGCTTGTAGTAGCCCAGGGCCGCGTCGTCCTCCCCGATGGTGGCGGAGATGTAGCCGGCCATCTGCAGGGCGTCCTCGTGGACGGGGTTGATGTCCAGGACGGCACGGAGGTCGGCGAGGGCCTCCTGAGCCCGCTGCGTCTCCCAGTAGATCCGCGAGCGCATGTAGCGGCTGCTCACCGACTCGGGGTTGAGCTCGAGGGCGCGGTCGCAATGTTCGAGAGCCTGCGCCCACGCCGACGACGCCGTGTACTCGACGCAGAACGTGGCGGCGCGGAGCTGGGCCGTGTATCCCTCGAACTCGTCGAAGATGTGCTTGGCGGCCTGGGCTTCCCCGGAGCGACCCACGGTGACCGGATCCACCTCGAAGGACTCGCCCGAGCCCACGTCCACGAACTCCGCGATCACCACCGTGTTCTCGCCCTCGACCGTATACGAAGCGCAGAGCGCGAGCTGGTACTTCCTGAGGCCGGCGAGCTGCCGGGTCGTGGTGCAGTCCAGGTCGGAGCCGTTGAGCTTGAACTCCTTGATGGCCGAGTCCATCTCCTTCTTGGGGACGGGCGCGTGGGTGAGCATCCCGCTGAAGAGCTCACGCAGCTCCTTGGCCACGTTCTCCCCGAACTTCTTGTTGCTGCCGTCGGTGGCTCGCAGGTCGGGGACGAGGATCTGGAAACGGCCTTGCTCCTGGGCCTGGACGGCCGCAGGGGCCCCCACCAGCGTGACGAGCAGGCCGACGAGGGCGCGTCGGGTCATCCACCTCATGGCACGTGCCTCCCGGGGTCATACCCCGATCTGGGTCGGACAAGGCTGGGAGGCGCCTGGTCGCTCTGTACGTACTGATACCGGGGCAGGCCCCCGGAAGTTCGGTCCCGCTATATGCCGGCCAGGGCCTGCTCCAGGTCGGCGATGAGATCGTCGGCGTCCTCGATGCCCACGGAGTAGCGTACCAGGCCGTCGGAGAAGCCCGCCTCCGCGCGGGCCTCCCGGGACATGGAGGCGTGGGTCATGGACGCCGGGTGCTCGATGAGGGTCTCCACGCCGCCCAGCGACACGGCCAGCGTGGCCAGACCCACCTTGTTCATGAGGGCCTTTCCCGCCTCGAAGCCACCCTTCAGCTCGAAGGCGATCATGGCTCCGAACCCGCTCATCTGGCGCTTGGCCAGGTCGTGCTGCGGGTGGGAGGGGAGCCCGATGTACCGGACGCTCTCCACCTGGGGGCGCGCCTCGAGCCACCGGGCGATCTCGAGGGCGTTGGCCTGGGCCCGCTCCATGCGCACGCCCAGGGTCTTGAGGCCACGGAGCACGAGCCACGCCTGGTGGGGGTCCATGTTGCACCCGGTGTTGATCATCACGTCCCGGAGCCGGCTCAGCACCGCGGGATCCCTGGCGACGAGCAGCCCACCCACCACGTCGGCGTGGCCGTTGATGGACTTGGTCACCGAGTGGAGCACCACGTCTGCCCCCAGGTCCAGGGGGCGCTGGAGGTACGGGCTGGCGAAGGTGTTGTCGACGGCCAGGAGCGCCCCGTGCTCGTGGGCGATCCCGGCGGCGCCGGCGATGTCGGTGACCTGCATGGCCGGGTTGGAGGGCGACTCCACGTAGACCAGCCGCGTCTCGGGGCGCATGGCCTCGCGGACGTTGTCCAGGTCCGAGGAGTCCACGAACGTCGCCTCGGTGCCGAAGCGCACGTAGTGCTTCTCGATGAGGCCCCGGGAGGGCCCGTAGACCGACGCGGTGCTCACCAGGTGGGCACCGCTCCCCAGCAGGGCCATGTAGAGGCTGTTCACCGCTCCCAGCCCCGAGCTGGTGGCCACCGCCCCCGCGCCACCCTCCAGGTCCGCCACCGTCCGCTCCAGGACGTCGGTCGTGGGGTTGCCGATGCGGGTGTAGATGAAGCCTTCCTCCTCGCCGGCGAAGAGGGCGGCGCCGTGGTCGGCGTCGCGGAAGGCGAAGGTGGAGCTCAGATAGACCGGGACGTTGACCGCGCCCGTGTCGTCGGGGTGGTAGGCTCCATGGACGAGGCGGCTGTTGATGCCGAGGCCGCGATGGGTCATCGTTCCACGCTGACCGGCCCGGGGACCGAGTTCGAGTCCGGGGAGGCCGACTCGTGGACGCGACGGCGCGTGCGAGGTGGGAGGGTGTCGCGAATGTCGCCCCAGAGGGGCGCGAGGTGCATAGACATGCGCAAAGCCGTCTCCTTCGGGAGATCACGGCAGGGGCAGGCCTACCCCCGTAATCTGGCCGTTTGGTGCCCCGGGCGGGAGGGGGAGGGGTGAGCGTGCTGCTGGATGTCACCCTGCCGGTCTTCGGCATCCTGGGCCTGGGCTTCGCGGCGGCGCGGGTCCGCCTCCTGGAGGCCGGAGGCGTCCGGGGGCTCGTGCTCTTCGTCTTCAACTTCGCCATCCCCGTGCTGCTCTTCCGGAGCATGGCCGGGATGGAGCTTCCGGAGGAGATCCCCTGGAGCTTCCTGGGGGCGTTCTACCTGGGGGCGCTGACCGTGTACGCGGCCGGTATGGGGCTGGCCCGGTGGGGGTGGCGCCTGCCCCTGGCGGAGCAGGCCATCTGGGGCATGGCGGCGGGTTTTTCCAACACGGTGCTGTTGGGGATTCCCATCGTACTCACCGCGCTGGGGCCGGAGGCGGCGCTCCCCATCTTCCTCATCATCGGGTTCCATTCGGCCATCCTCATGCCGCTGACGGTGGCCATCATCCACCTGGGGCGTGGGGAGGGCGTTCCCGCGGGGGAGCAGGCCGGGTACGTGGTCCGGGAGGTGGTGCGGAACCCCATCGTCATGGGGCTCTTCCTCGGGCTCCTGGCCAACCTGGTGGGGCTGTCCCTCCCCGGTCCCCTGGACCGGATGGCCGAGCTGCTGGGCGACGCGGCCGTGCCCTGCGCCCTCTTCGCCATGGGCGCCTCCCTGGCGGCGTATCCGGCGGGGAGCGACGGCGTGCCCGCGGCGGTGCTGGCCGGCCTCAAGCTCGTGGTGCACCCCCTCATCGTGTGGATCATGGTGGGTCCGGTCCTGGGGTTGGAGGGGATCTGGGTGCCCGCGGCGGTGACCATGGCCGCCATGCCCACGGGCGTGAACGTGTACCTCTTCGGCGCGCGCTACGACGCCGCCCCGTCGGTGGCGGCCCGGACGGTGCTCCTGGCCTCGGTGGGGGCCGTGGTCACGGTGTCGGTGCTGCTCACCTGGATGGGGTAGGCGAGGATTGCCGGCGGGCCTCCGCCGCTCTAGCGTGGAGGTGCGGCCCACGCCGCGTTGGCAGACCCTGCACCCGGCGCGTCCCATGTCCCGCCATTCCCTTCGCCTCTCCGCCCTGATCCTGGCCGCCGCCGTGACGGCTTGCTCCGAGGCCGGCCCCCTGGATCCGGTCGACGCCCTGGACCTTCCCGAGGACCAGCCCCTCGCCACGGTCCTTCCCGACCTGGCACCCGAGGCCGGCACCGCCGGGACGGAGCGCTACGTGCCGACGCTGGAGCGGGTGCTCCGCCGCTCGGTGGCGGTGGTGAAGGAGAAGCGCGGAGAGGAGGCCGCCCTGAGGGTGGTGGACCAGGCGAAGGCGCTCCACGCCGAGCTCCGGGCGGCCAGGGAGGCGGGAGACGCCGATGCGGCCAAGGCCGCCCTCCGGAAGCTGGAGGGCTTCTCGGCCCAGGTGGGGCTGCGCGTGTTCGGCCCGCGCCTGGCCAGGCACGTGGCGGGCGACGCCGCCCAGTCGCTCCAGGCCCTGGCCACCAGGGTTCGGGAGGCGCACGAGGCGGGGGTGGACGTGAGCCGGCCCGCCGCCGCTCTCCGAGCCGCCAACCAACACCTGAAGGCCGCCAGGGAGGCGTGGGGAGCCGAGCGCTACGTGCCCGCCCTGGTCCACGCCGCCTCGGCGCTGGACCTGGCCCACAAGGTGGGCGCCGCGCTGAAGTAGCCCGTTCCGCCGGGCGTCAGCCCGGCGTCAGCGCCAGCTCCACCACCACGGGGCGGTGGTCGGAGGCGTCGGTGCTCACCACCCGGGTGCGGAGCACGCGGAAGCCCGCCGACATCAGCACGTAGTCGATGCGCCGGGCGGGCGCGTCGGCGGGGAACGTGTAGCCGGGCGAGGGCTCGCCCGCGGCATCCGGGTCGGCGGGGCGGTCGGCGCGGGCGGTCCCCCGGTCCTCCAGGCCAAGGCCCCACGTGTCGGTCAGCGCCGCGAAGAGGGGCTGGAGCTCGGGGGCGTGGGGCTGGGCGTTCATGTCGCCCATGAGGAGGACCGGGTGGGAGGCCGCCTCCACCTCGGCCAGCATGTCCATCACCTGGCGGTGTCGCACCGCCGGGTCGGGGCGGTAGTCCAGGTGGGTGGAGAACACCTCCACCGGGTGGCCGCCCACGTCCACCGTGGCGAGAAGGAAGCCCGGCATGGGGCGCGGAGGCCCCTCCTCCTGCGTGGAGAGACGGGTGATGAGGCGGTTCTCCGACCCCAGGACGGGTAGCCGGCTCAGGATGGCCACGCCGAACTCCCGCTCCGGGTCGGAGGGGGTGGCGCCCGGGAGACGGTAGATGGGGCCGAAGCGCACCTCCATGCCCGTGGCCTCGGCCAGCTCCGTGGCCTGGTCGGCGAAGCCCGACTCCTCGTTCCAGTGGACCGCCACCTCCTGGAGCGCCACCACGTCGGGGTCCGCCGCCGTGATGACGCCGGCCACGCGGCCCACGTCGCCGTGGCCGGCGTGGATGTTGAAGGTCATCACCCTCAGGACGGCGGGCTCGGGGCCCGCGGGGACCTGGGCGGCGGCCCGGTCGGCGGCGTGGGCGGGGGCGACGGCGACGAGGAGGACGAGGGCGGCCACGGCCCGGAGCGCGGAGGTTCGCATCCCGCCAAGATACCCACGTGGGCGGCTCCGCGGAGGGGCCGTGCGGGGTCCGTCGCCGGGCCGCTACATTGCCGGTCCTGCCCTTCACATCGGACTCCGGAGTGGAGGATGAGCGGTTTCTTCGGCGTGGCCTCCCGGGACGACTGCGTCCAGGACCTGTTCTTCGGGACGGACTACCACTCCCACCTGGGCACGCAGCGCGGCGGGCTGGCGGTGCTGGGCGCCGAGGGCTTCCAGCGGTCCATCCACGACATCCGCAACGCCCAGTTCCGCACCAAGTTCGACGACGACGTGCGTCGCCTCACGGGGCGCGCCGGGGTGGGCGTCATCAGCGACTTCGAGGACCAGCCCGTCTTCGTGTCGTCCCACCTGGGGAGCTACGCCATCGCCACCGTGGGCGTGGTGCAGAACGCCGACGCCCTGGTGACGGAGGCGTTCCGCCTCCGCTCCGGGCACTTCTCCGAGATGGCCGACGGGGGCGTGAACCCCACCGAGCTCGTGGCCACGCTCATCAACCGCGAGGAGTCGTTCGCCGCCGGGATCCGCAGCGCCCAGGAGCGGATCGTCGGCTCGTGCTCCATCCTCCTCCTCACCGCGGACGGCATCTACGCCGCCCGGGACCTGCTGGGCCGCACGCCCGTGTCGCTGGGGAGGAAGGGCGGCGCCTGGTGCGCCGCGTCGGAGACGTGCTCCTTCCCCAACCTGGGCTACGACCACGTGCGCGACCTGGGTCCCGGCGAGGTGGTGCTCCTCACCCCCGACGGCGAGGAGCGGCAGGTGGCGCCGGGGGACGCCATGCAGGTGTGCGCGTTCCTGTGGGTGTACTACGGGTATCCGTCGTCGTCGTACGAGGGCGTGAACGTCGAGGACGCCCGCTACCGGTGCGGCGCCGCGCTGGCCCGCAACGACGACGTGGACGTGGATCTGGTGGCCGGGATCCCCGACTCGGGCACGGCCCACGCCATCGGGTACGCCATGGAGGCCGGCGTGCGCTACGCGCGCCCCTTCGTGAAGTACACGCCCACCTGGCCGAGGAGCTTCATGCCCCAGGACCAGTCCATCCGCGACCTGGTGGCGCGCATGAAGCTCATCCCCATCCGGGAGCTCATCGACGGACGGCGGATCCTCTTCTGCGAGGACTCCATCGTCCGCGGGACGCAGCTCCAGGACATCGTGCAGCGCGTCTACGACTACGGCGGTCGGGAGGTCCACATGCGGCCCGCGTGTCCGCCGCTGGTCTACGGGTGCAAGTTCCTGAACTTCTCCCGGTCGCGCTCGTCGCTGGACCTGGCGGCGCGCAAGGCCATCCGTGAGATGGAGGGGGACGAGAACACCGAGCGCGCCGCGGCCTACGCGGACCACGCCTCCGCGGAACACGCCGAGATGGTGGAGCGCATCAGGGCGCGCCTCAAGCTCACCACGCTGCGCTACCAGCGGCTCCCCGACCTGGTGGAGGCCATCGGGCTGCCCAAGGAGAAACTCTGCACGTACTGCTGGGACGGGTGCGAGGGGTGCGCGCAGGGGTAGGGCGCGTCGCGGCGGGCGGCGCCGCCGCGTGCCGACGCGCGCGGGTCCGGCGCCGGCGCGCCGTCAGGGCTCCTGCTCCGCCGCCGCGGTCTCCTGCCGGCTGATCTGTTCGGCGATGGCCCGCAGCACCGCGTAGCGCGCCTTCAGCTTCTCCCGGTACGGCCGGGAGTCGGTGCCGGCGATCTCGGTGCGCAGCTCCCAGAGGTCGTTCTCGAGGACCCCGCGCAGGACCTCGGTCTGGGTGTGGGTGAGCTCCAGTTGGACCATGGTGCCCTCTTGCCTCGGGTCGCGATGGGCGGGCAGGCTCCTCCCCGAGGGGATATACACCGGGGGCGGTGGAGAGGTGCGGGGGGGGGCGAGGGGGGCGAGGGTTGAGGGCGTGGGTCCTGGGGCGCGGGGGGCGGGGCGCGGAGGCTCCGGCGGCCTCGCGTCGAGGGCACACCGGGCTCGTCGGCCGACGTGCCTTGTCGGTCCGCGTGGCTCCGCCGGCCCGCGTGGCTTGTCGGTCCGCGTGGCTCCGTCGGCCCGCGTGGCTCGTCGGTCCGCGTGGCTTGTCGGCCCTCGGGCTTGCCGGTCCGCGTGGCTCCGTCGGCCCGCGTGGCTCGTCGGCCCACGTGGCTCCGTCGCGGTGGAAAAGACGTCCCATCCAGCCATGGACGGCTTTGGGGTCGGTGGAGTCGGGG
>BTVB01000006.1:147342-180249 GCA_045863275.1 Gemmatimonadota bacterium | reverse complement strand
GCTGAGTGCCGGCGAGGCGCACCTGCCCACCAGCCATGGCCCGCACGGGCGTGCCCTCGGGCACCGCCAGGTCGACACCGCGGTGCAGGTCGGGGCGGATCCCCCTCAGGCGCAGGCCGAACGGAGAGGTAAGGGGCGCCTCCACCGGCCATCGGGGGAGGGAGCAGCCGGCGGTGCCCAGGAGCAGCATCAGGATGGATGCCCGCGCTCCCGCCGTCACGTCCCGGGTGCCTCCAGGGGCGACGAGGCCGAGCTGGCCGGCCCGGGGTCGAGGAGCAGCACGGTCACCGGCTCCCCCGCCGCCACCGACGCCCCGGCCGGGACGACCGCGAGCCCCTCCGCGGCGGACAGGCCGCGGACCAACCCCGATCCCTGGGGACCGGCGAGCCAGGCGGTGGGGAATTCGCGGGACGCTTCGAGGCGTACGCGGACGAAGAGCGTGCGCTTCGTGCCCACCAGCTCTTCGCCGGCGACGCACCGCAGCGCCCGTCGGTGGATCCGTTCGTGCCCGGCCAGCCTGAGGAGAAAGGGGCGCACGAAGACCTCGAACGTCACGAACGCCGAGGAGGGGTTTCCCGGGAGGCCGAAGACCGGCTGGCTTCCCCGTTCCGTGGGAAGCCAGCCGAAGGAGAAGGGGCTTCCGGGGCGCATCCGCACCCGCCAGAAGTCCAGCCTGAACCCAGCCTGGTCCAGCACGCGCTTGACCAGGTCGGCCTCTCCCATCGAGGCGCCGCCGACGGTGACGAGCACGTCGGCGTCGGTGGCCGCCGCCACCGCCCGGGCCAACGCCCTCTGGTCGTCGGGGACGATCCCCGAGAGGCGGGGGATCCCTCCCGCGGCGGCCACGGCGGCGGCGAGCATCGGTCCGTTGGACTCGGGGACGCCCGCTCCTGCCCGCACGTCGTCGTAGGCCTCGGGAGAGCGCAGCTCGTCGCCGGTGGTGAGGACGGCCACAGTGGGCCGGCCTCCGGCGAAGACGTGGGACCGTCCCATGGCGGCCAGCACGCCAACGGCGCCGGGATGGATGGCCTGTCCCCGGGCGAGCACCAGGTCGCCGGGACGCGCGTCCTGCCCCCCGGGACGGACGTTGCCGGACACGTCCCGGTCCCGGAGGACGCGCACGCGGCCGGGCTCGGCCTCGGCATCGGTGTCCTCCACCCTCACGACGGAGTCGGCGCCCGGCGGGACGGGGGCTCCCGTCATGATCCGGACGGCCTCCCCGGGGGCGACGGGGTCCGCCGGAGGGTCGCCGGCACGCACCAGGCCCTTCACCAGGAGCACCACCGGCGACGACGGGGAGGCGCCGGCGACGTCGTCACCCCGGACGGCGTCGCCGTCCATGCCGGCGTTGTCCCACGGCGGGAGGGTGGCGTCGGCCACCACGTCCTCGGCCAGCGCCCTGCCCAGGGCTTCGGCCAGCGGGATCCGCTCGGGCTCGAGAGGGCTGCACTGGTCCAGGATCCGCTTCTGGGCCGCGGCGGCGTCCAGCCAGTCGGCGATCCGGATCTCGAAGTCCGGGCCCCGCCCCCCGCCCCCGCTCATGTCAGAAGCGGATGACGGCGGCGAGGGTGAGGTGCAGGGCGCTCACCCATTCGGCCTCCTCCACCCCGGTGAATCCCCGGTCGGGGTCGCTGAACCCCGGCGGCGTCTTGATCTTCCAAAGGGAGAACACCGCGTCGCCCCGCAGCGCCAGCCGTTCGGTGAGGAAGAGGCGGGCGCCGCCTCCGGCGGTGCCGAAGAAGCTGGTCCCCATCTCGAACCGATCGTCCGTCTCCAGCTCGTCGTCCACCGGCGAGGTCGGCGAAGCGTCGAAGGCCAGGCCCCCCCCGGCCACCACGAACGGCGTGAGGCGGTGCCACGTGCGGTCCCCGGTGAGGGTGAAGCGCAGGCGGGCGTCCACGACGCCCATGAGCACGTCGGCCTCGCCGATGCGCTGGTCACCGACCACCTTCGCCGGGTTCACCACGTCCCGTGTGCCGGAGATGATGCCTGCGGTGGTTTCGAAGCCCAGGGGCCCCGAGAGCTCGATCCCCCACCGGGCCCCCGTGGCGAGGCCGCCACCGGGCCCGAATCCGAAGCGCCCGCGGGCCGCCGACGTTGACCCCACGAAGAGCCCAGCCTCCTGCCGGGTCTCGATGAACCGGAACGGGGAGGGGATCGTCTGGGCCGAAGAAGCCACCGGAAGGGCGGCCACGAGAAGGGTGGCCGCGAGGCCGCCCGCGATCTTCCGAACTTGCATGGAGGGGGGATGCTCCTCTCCCGAGGCGTTTCGATTGACGCTCCTCGGCGGCCCGGGCAGATTCAGGCCGTCCGGCCCACCCGGACCCCGGAAACGGGGTGACGTCCTTGGTACTCTCACGAACGGCGATCGTTTCAGCCCCCATGGTAGCCTCCCGCAGCTTCCTCCGCCCCCTGGCGTTGACCGGACTCGTCCTCCTGGGCGGGGCCGCGGGCGTCGTGGGGCAGTCCACCGCCCGCGTCAGGGTGGCCGAGAACGTTCGCCGGGAGCCCAACGGGGAGGTGCTGGCGCGCATGGAGCCCGGGGCGACGCTGGCGGTGACGGGCCGTCGGGACCGCTGGCTGGAGGTCGACCTGGAGGGGTGGGTCTGGGAGCGGTCCCTCCAGGCCACCACGCAGGAAGGCTTCGACCTGGTGGTCGCGGAAGCCCAGGGGGAGAACCTCCGGGACGCTCCCTCGGGCGGCATCCTGGGGCGCCTCGGCCGCGGCACCTTCCTGGCGGAGGTGGAGCGGCGCCCGGGTTGGATCCGGGTCCGACGCAGCGCGTGGATCTGGTCGGCCTCGGTCGTCGAGACGTCCGGCCTCCCGTCGGATTCTTCGCCCGCCCGCCCGACGCCGACGCCCCAGCGCCCCCCGGGGGGAGTCGCTTCGGCGGGCGCGCAGGGGGCAGCCGTCCTGTCCGCGCCGGGTGGCGACACCCTGGCGCGCGCCGTGCCCGGGACGGACCTGGAGGTGGTCTCCCGGGAGGGGAACTGGGCCCGGGTCCGCCTCGAGGGGTGGACGTGGCTCCCCCAACGCGACACCGCTCCTGCCGAGGCGGGGAGCGTACCCGCGGCCCTCACGCCCGAGGACCTGGCCCGGCAGCCCGCGGGCTTCCGGGGCCGGGTGGTCTCCTGGGAGCTCCAGTTCATCTCCCTGGAGCGGGCCGAGCGGGTGAGGACCGACTTCTTCGAGGGAGAGCCCTTCCTCCTGACGCGGTTCGGCGGTGGCGAAGGGCCCTTCGTCTACGTCGCGCTCACGCCAGAGCGCGCCCGGCAGCTCCAGGGACTGGTGCCCCTCGAGCGGCTGCGGGTCACCGGACGTGTGCGCACCGGGGCCTCGTCCCTCACGGGCACGCCCATCCTCGACCTCGTCGCGCTGGAGCGCGTCCGGAACCCCCAGTGACCCTTCCGACCCGGGGCCTCCGTGCCCTGTGCGCCGCCGGTGCCGTGGTCTTCGCCGCCTGCGGCGACGGTGCCGTCGGGCCGGCCGCGCCGCGTCTCGAGCTCCTCGTCGCCGGGGGGGACGGACAATACGGCACGCCGGGGGAGAGGCTGGCGTCACCCCTGAAGGTGCTGGTTCGACGGGTCGATACGGAGGCCCCCCAGAAGGGGATCTCGGTGGCCTGGACCGTCGAGGGGGGAGCCAGTCTCGTCGGCGCGCCCGTGGGGACCTCCGACGCCGACGGCGTGGTGAGCGCCACGGTGACGCTGGGCTCCACCGCCGGCCCGGTTTCGATCCGGGCGCGCGTCGTGGACCAGGAGGACGCCACGGCCGTGTTCCAGGCGTTCGTGGTGGACCGGCCCGAAGTGACCGACGTGTCGCCCTCCGCCGCGCGGGGAGGGGACACCGTCACGGTCACGGGGCGGGGGTTCAGCCCCAACGCCGAGCAGAACGTGGTCCTCTTCGCCGGCGTTCGCGGGCGGGTCTCCTCCGTTTCGCCGACGCAGATGCGCGTGGAGGTGCCGGCGTGCCTCCCGACCCGGTCGGTGGCCGTGACGGCCCAGCTCGGGTCCCTGGTGAGCCAGCCCGTGCCCCTCGCTGTGACCGACGGCGGCGCCATCGCGTCGTTCACCGCGGGCCGGCCCGTGGACGTCGTGGACGCCGGGGGCTTCACCTGCCTGCGGCTGCCCGCGGGGCGGCGCTACCTGGTGGTGGCCCAGTCCGCGGGCACCGTCGGCGCCGCCAGGTACGGCTTCCGCCTCACGGGGCTGGTATCGACGACGCCTTCTCCGGCGCCCGCCCCCCTGGCCGGGCACGCGACGGCCTCGCCCCCGGCCCCGCCCCCGGGCGACGTGGCGGCGCGCTTCGAGGAGCGGCTCCGGTCGGCGGAGGACCTCCTGGTGCGCCAGAACCCGAGCCGGCCCGGCTCCGGGGCGGCCCGCGCCCCCGAGGCGGCTCCGCCGGCGGTGGGGAGCCAGCGCTCCTTCAAGGTCCTCAACGCCCAGGGCGCCTTCGACGACGTGCGGGGGGTGGCGCGGCTGGTGAGCGAGAAGGCGGTCCTGTATGTGGACGAGACGGCGCCGGGGGGCGGATTCACCCTCGCCGAGCTCCAGGGCTTCGCCTCCACCTTCGACAAGACGATCCACCCCGTGGTCACCGGGGCCTTCGGCGTGCCGTCCGACCTGGACGCCAACGAACGCGTGGCGATCCTCTTCACGCCCACGGTCAACCGCCTGACCGCCCGGGGGGCCGACGGCTTCATCGGCGGCTTCTTCTACGGGCTCGACCTCCTCGACCGGGAGGGGAGCAACAGGGGCGAGATCTTCTACGCCCTCGTCCCCGACTCGGCGGGGACGTTCTCCGACCCCCGGCCGCGGGGACAGGTGCTGAAGGTGACCCCGGCCATCCTGGCCCACGAATTCCAGCACATGGTCCACTTCAACGAGAGGATCCTGAAGCGGGGGGCCGAGGGCTCCGAGGCGCTCTGGCTCTCGGAAGGGCTGGCCCAGATGGCCGAGGAGCTCGTGGCCCTGGCCCTCGCCCAGGGAGGCGCGCTGCAGTCGGTGGAGGAGTACCGCGCCGGAAATCGGACCCGGGCGGTGCGCTATCTCTCCGATCCCGGCGCCGTGAGCCTCATCGTGGCCACCGGCCAGGGCTCGCTGGCGGAGCGGGGCGCGGGATGGCTCCACGTCCTCTACCTGTGGGACCGCGGCGGTCGCGACCAGGTGCTGGCGCGGCTCACCCAGACGACGCTCACCGGAACCGCCAACGTCGCTGCGGCGGCGGGCGCGTCCTGGCCCGAGGTCTTCGCCGACTGGGCGGCGGCCGTCGCCGTCGAGGGGCTCTCGGGCCCACGCTACGACTTCGAATACCCGTCGGTGTCCCTCCGCGAGCTCCTGGCCACCGGGAACGGGTATGCCCTGGCGCCCGAAACCCTGGGGGCGGCCGATTTCTCCCGCTCCGGATCGCTATGGTCGGCCTCGGCGCGGCACTACATTGTGATACCGCCCGCCTCCGGGTACGTGGCGCTCCGTCTCGGAGGCGAAGCGGGTGGGAACGCCCCGCCGGACGCCGCGTTGCGCCTGCGGGTCGTTCCCCTCTTCTGAGGGCGGGATTGACACGCTGCACGCTGAATCTTCTCCCCGGTGACGCCGTAAGGAGGGTTGTCCCGGGGGGCGTCCTCCCATCGACCATCCGTAGCCGACGAGCTGATGCGCTGTTCCACCTGTGGTGAGACGCTACAGCCCGGAGCCCTCCAGTGCCCGACGTGCGGCACGGGGACCCCCGTGGGCATGGCGCTGACGCGGCCCGCGGGCGTGCGACGGTGCCCCCGCTGCGGCTACCAGGGGGAGGGCATCCCGTACTTCCGGCGGGCGGGGCACGTGGGGCTCCTGGTGGGGGTCAGCCTCTTCACCTACGGCTTCGGGGGGCTGATCTACTGGCTGGCCCGACGGCGCCACCTCATCTGTCCCCGCTGCGGCCTGGGATGGGAGCACGCCTCACGAGCGCTGGCCCTCACCGGCCCGGAGCCGGAGCGCCGGGCCATGCTGGAAGCGCAGGCCAACGACGAGCCCCTCCCGGGCTCCGGAATCAAGCGGCGCGTCCTGGGAACCATGATGGTCCTGCTGGCGAGCCTCATGGTCCTCATCGGGTTCGTCGAGTTCGAAGCCATCCCCATCGCCGTGGGGAGCGTCCTGGGAGCCGCCGGCTCGCTGTCCTTCTACTGGGGGTGGCGGGGGCAGCAGGAGCGGCGCAAGGCGGTCATGCAGGGACTCCAGAGGAAGATCCTCCGCCTGGCCACGATGAAGGGGGGGACGCTCACCGTGACGGAGGTCGCGGCGGAGATGAACCTCTCCCTGCCCGCGGCCGAGAAGATCCTCACCTCCATGGACGACGGCTTCCGGGTCCGGTCGGAGATCTCCAAGGACGGGGTGCTCTACTACGAGTTCCCCGAGGTGCTTCACCGCCGGGAGCTGGGCGCCGGCGAGTGACGCGAGGCTCCCCAGCGAGCCAGGGAGATGCCGCCGAGGATGACCGCCGCGCCGCCGATCTGCAGGCCCGTGGGCACCTCGTGCAGCCACAGCCACGCCGTGACGAGGGCGGCCACGGGGACCAGGTTCGAATAGAGCGCCGTGCGGGAGTTGCCGAGGCGCTTCACGCCGCGGTACCAGAGCAGGTAGGCCAGGCCCACGGAAAGGACTCCGGCGTACGCGACGCCGGCCCACGCCCAGGGCGGCACCGCCGCCCAGGACGTCGCCAGGAGGGCGGGGGTTCCGGCCAGGACCAGGAACGGGGTGCCCACCCAGAGGGTCCAGGCGGTCACGCGGATGGCCCCGTACTTCCGCACGTAGCGCCCGGAGCCCACCGTGTAGACCGACCAGAGCAACGCCGCGGCCACCATGAGGAGGTCGCCTCGGATCGTCTCCCACCCCCATCCAAGGGCTCCTCCTCCTCCCGCCACCACCAGCGCCATTCCGGCGAGGGTGAGGGCGGAGCCGACGAAGACCAGGCCGTTCGGCTCCTCGTGCCCCAGGGCCGCAGAGAGGAGGACCGTCCAGACGGGCGACGTGGCGAGGAGCAGGCTGGCGTTTCCCGCCAGGGTGGCGTCGATCCCGAGGATGAAGCACATCTGGTACACCACGTTCCCGAGGATCCCCAGGACCAGGAGGGGGAGCCGGTCCTGGGCGTCCGGTCCGGGCCCCGGTAGGCGGGCCACCACCCCCCACAGGACCGCCGCCGCCAGGGGGAAACGGAGGGCGTTGAGGGCCAGCGGATCGAGGAAGACCAGGACGGCCTTCACGACGGAGAAGTTGACGCCCCAGATGACCGCCAGCCCAAGGAGGCCCATGTCCGTGGCCAGGTCTCGGGTGGGGTGCACCGGGTCTCCGAATGGGAATGTTGTGCGTAACGGATCGTGATGACTACCTTGGATCAGCCCCCGAGACAAGGTCACCTAAACCTGTCCTCATGGCCGAACCCCAAATCCTGAGGCTGGACGCGTACCGGGAACGCCGGGATCAGCGCGTCCGCCTGGCGACTTCCCTCTACCGGGCCGACCCTGCCCGGTCGGAGCTTCTGCAGCATCTGGCGCGGGTGGCGGCACTGGTGGGCGCCGACCGTGCCGCGACGGTATGGGTGGACGAGTACGGGCCCGGAATCGTCCATCCCCACGTCGTCCTGGACCTCCTCAGCGATCGTCCCCGGCGCGCTTTCGCGCCGGACCCGCTGCGGAAGGCGTGGGAGGGGGGCGTGCCCGGCCTCTTCGAGGGTCAGGGCATGGGGCGGGGCGAGGTCCCCGCCTGGACCCTCGCCGTGGCGCTGGGAAGCGACGGGACCCGGAGCTGGTTCCTCGTGGCCGACGCCGTCACTCAGGCGCGGGGGCTGCCCGATGTCCTCCGGGACCGGGTGATGTTCCTGGCCGGGGAGTGCTCGGCGGTGGTCCTTCACCGGGACCTGGACGCCATGGCCCTGGCCGAGGCCGACGAGGCCCGCAAGGCCCGGCCGCGCTTCGCGGGATGGCCCATCCTCCAGGACATCGAGGGCCGGGAGGACGACGAGCTGGCGAGCCGTCGCATCGCCCTGCGGTTCCTCGTCGCACGGCTCCCCCGCCTCCTCGTGGAGGACGACCTGGCCATCCCCTTGGACCGGCTGCGGCAGCAGGCCGCCCGGGCCCGGGAAGAGATGGACCGGGATGCCGCGGGGGTGGATCCGGGCCCCGAGGGGCCGCTCTGGGCCGAGGTGCTCGACGCGTTCCAGAACGGGGAGCTGGAGCGACTGGGACGGGCGCTGGTGGAGTTGGGGGGCGTGGTGGAGTCCCACCTTCACCTCCATGGCGCCGTGGAGCTCTACCGCACGGCGTACGAGCTCTTCGCAGCCACGGGGACGGTGGAGGCGGCGGTGGACGCGGCCCGCTTCGCCGGCCGCTCCCTGCGCCGCCTGGCACGCTGGGACGAGGCGTCCCGCTGGTACGGGGTCGCCCGCGACGTGGCCGTGGCCGCGGGTCTCCCGGGGAAGGTGGCGTTGGCCATCGACGGGAGTGCCAACATCCACCGGGAGCGGGGGAACCTACCCGGTGCCCGCGATGCCTGGATTGAGGCCCTCGAGTTCGGCGAACGAAGCGGTGAGCGCGGCGTTCAGGCCCACCTTTTCCATGGTCTGTCGAGCTTGGAGCACCAGGCCGGCCGACTCGTGGAGGCCGTTCGTTGGGGATGGCGGGCGGTTGAGAACTATGACCAGCTCGATGAGCGGGTCATGGCCCTGGCGTCACTGGGCGGCGTCCTCATCGACACGGGGGAACTGGACGCGGCCGCGGACGCGTGGGCTTGCGTCCGCGATCTCACGGAGAGCGACTTCTACCGCGTGTATGCTCTGGACGCGCTGGGACACATCGCAGCGCTGCAAGGAAACGCCTCGGGCTTCGCCCGCTGGGCGGCCGAGGCCGACGCCATGGGCTGGGAGCACGGGGCCCCCCGCGTCAAGGCCGAGATCCTGCACTATCGGGGCCTGAGCCACGGCGCCCTGGGCGACCGGGAACGGGCTCGCGCGTACCTGGAGCGTGCCATCGCCTTCGCCGAGGAGCAGGGCTACAGCCAGACCCTGTTCGCGGCCGAGGTCGCGCTGGAAGCGCTGGAGGCTGGGCCGAAGGAGGTGGCGCGGGCGTCCACGCCACCTCCCGCGACGGAGGTGATCAGCGGGCTACGGGCGCTGCGGGAGTCGGTGGAGGTACTGGCTCCCGCCTGAGGCCCGACAGCCGGAGGCGATCAGCCGTTGTTGCCGGGCTGGTAGCCGTTGTTCCCCGGCTGGTAGGGGCAGGTGGTGGGGTCCTCGCAGTCCGGCGCAAGGATGGACGACGACCCGCAGGAGGCGACGCTCAGGGCCAGCACGGCGATGAGGGCGAAGCGGCTGATCGTCTTCATGTGAGGACTCTCTCAGGATCGGGGTTGGGTGCGGTCCGGCACGGATCGCTCAGGTCTGATTCGAACTTCATCGACGGAGGGGCGGACCGTCGCATCTTTTTTGGTTTTGGGTATATCTTTTTCGAAGATCATGGCCTTTGTCACGCTTCTGACCCGGGACGTAGACGTGGAGCGGGCGGTTCGCCGCCCGCTGGAGGAGCGGCACGTCGTGGCCCGGACCGGGGCCTGGGACCGGTTGCTCCTCACCATCCGGGAGCGCCCCGTCACCTGCGCGATCCTGGACGAGGCCTATGTCCCCAAGCTGAGGCGCCCCTCGGGCGTTGTGTCGGAGCTCAGGGTCCGCTTCCCGAGCATTCCCGTGCTCTGGCTCGCCCGACCGGGAGCGGACCCCTTCGACCTTCTGGGGCTCGGGCGCGCCGGCGTCGACCGCCTGCTCCTGATCCCGGTGGACGACATCGAGCGGGAGGTCGGTCCCAGCGTCGCGCGGGCCCTGGGCGGGGGCACCGAGGCCCTGGTTACCCGTGAGGTGAGCCCCTATCTTCCGCCGCGGCCGCTGGGGGCGCTGAGGATGGCCCTCGAGGCGGTCCATCGCAGGCCCACCGCGGACGAGCTGGCCGGGCGACTGGGTCTGAGCCGGGCGCACCTGAGCCTCTGCCTGAAGGGGTATGGGCTCCCGTCGGTGGGTCACCTCCTGGTCTGGGGGCGGCTCCTCCACGCGGGGAGGTGGCTCACCGACCCGGGACGGAGCGCCGAGAGCGTCTCGCGGCAGCTGGACTATTCCAGCGGCGCGGCCTTCCGGCGAGCCCTCCGTGGCTACGTCGGTGCCACCCCCACCGAAGTCACCGAGCGGGGGGGCTTCGACTTCGTCATGGACCACTTCATGGCCCGGTGTGGGCTCCGGCGGTGGGGCCGGGACGGCCGCTCGGCGGCCTGAGGACGAACATGAATCCGGGGACCTTCCCCGGGATCCCTGGAGACGGGACGGCATGAGAGAGTTCAAGGACCACGAGGGGCGGGGCTGGATCGCCGACGTGACCGAGGCAGACGGACCCGACTACAAGGGGCGCTTCTACTTCCTCCTCCGCCCGGCCGACGACAGCTCCGGCGAGGTGGCTCTGGTGGACGTGCGGTGGAACAGCGAGCGCACCGCCCGCCGCACGCTGGAGACCATGTCGGAAGTCGAGCTCCGCCGCAGGCTCCGCTCCGCCGTGGGGCGGGCGTCGGCTCCCGTCGCCGGCTGAGCTACCGGAGCCCCTCCGCGGGGGAGGGGGGCGGGCCCGCCGGAAGGCTCCCGTCGCTGATCAGCGGCCGTCGGGGTTCGCCGAGCCCGAGCCGCCGGATGCGATGGGGGGGATGAGGAGCCAGCTCCCGGGCATCAGCCGCCGGGGCTCGGTGGAGGGGTTGGCCCGCATCAGCTCCTCGAGGGTCACGCCGTACCGGCGCGCGATGCCGTCCATGGACTCGCCCCGGGCCACCTGATGGCGCGCCGGTCCTCCCGAGTCCATGGGCACGGGGGGAGGCGGGAGCTGGGCCACCCGCGCCAGGGGCGGGGCGTCGGGGCCTCGCCGGAAGGAAGCCAGCTGGACGCCGATGTCGTTCTCCACGCGCTTGGCACGGGTCGTCGATGGCGTGCCGTTCACCAGGATGGAGAAGGCCAGCCGCTCCCCGTCCTGCGACAGCACCATCCCGCTCAGCGCGGAGACCCCCTCGATGGTGCCCGTCTTGGCCCGGAGGTTCCCCGCGGCGGCGGTGCGGTACATGCGAGGCAGCTCGCGGCGGTTGCCCGCTTCGGGAAGCGTGGCCCAGAACTCGCCCCAGAGGTCCGACCCGGCCATGCGGGCCAACACGTCCACCAGGGTGCCTGCGCGAACGCGGTTTCCCGCCGACAGGCCCGACCCGTCCAGCTGGACCAGGCCCGTCGTGTCCACCCCGAGTCCCGCCAGCGACGCCGCGACGGCGCGCGCCGGGGCGCCGGGGTCCCCGTTCCCCTCCCGGTGGCGGCCGAGAGTCCTGTAGAGCAGCTCCGTGAAGAGGTTGTTGCTCTTCTTGTTGACCACCGCCAGGTAGTCCCGGAGGGGCGGCGAGACGTGGGTGGCCAGGATGCGCGCCCGCCCGGTGCCCCGAGTCGGGGCCGTCACCTTCCTGGAGGTCACGGGGGAGGTCCGCGGGTCCCGGATGACCTGCTCCGTCCCCAGGACCCGGATTCCTCGGGATTCGAGGACGGAGCGGAACACGGAGACGGCGAACTGGGCGGGATCGGACACCGTGATCTCGCGCCAGGCGTCGCGGCCGCCCCGCTGGATGCTCCCCTCCACCAGGATCGGCTCCAGGGGGTCCAGCCGGCCGATGGTCAGGCGCGACCTCCCTTCGACGGTGAGAGCCCGGTTGTCCACCTCCAGGCCGGCGTGGTCGGGGAGGGTGTGAACCAGGGGGCGCCACCCGGACCGGGCCGCCGGCTCCACGCGGAGCGAAACCACGTTCTCGTTGAAGGAGAGGGCGGATACCGCGGCGGCGAAATGGTCGTTGAGGTCCTCCGCCTCCCAGCCCTCCGGCCGCAGGGGGCCGGCCAGGAAGGAGGCGTCTCCCACCAGGTCGCCGTCCACGGCGGTGATGCCCTGAGCCAGGAGCTGGTCCGCCAGGGCGTGGAAGACCGACTCCTTGCGGGGGAAGAAACGGTCGGAGATCCCCGGGTCTCCCGTGCCGTAGAGGACCAGGTCGCCGGTGAGCACGCCCCCCTGGACATCTCCCTCCGAGACGAGCCATGTCCGGAACCGGAACTCGGGGCCCAGCTCCCGGAGGACGGCGGCGCTGGTGAGGAGCTTCATGTTGGAGGCCGGCGCCCGGGCCGAGTCGGGCGCGGCGGCGAACAGAGTGTCTCCGCGATCGAGGGAGACCACCAGGACGCTCCATCCCGCGCCGCGCCAGCGGTACAGCGTGAGGAGGCGGGACAGCTCCTCGCCCAACCGCTCCACCTCCCCCGACGGAGGGAAGGCGGTGGGCGCCGCGGCCAGCGAGGCGCAGGCGGCCAGCCCGACGGCCAGGCCGCGGAGGAGGGAGCGGCGCCTCACCCGATCCTCCGGTCCGGCGTGAGTCCCTCCAGCGGGTCCTGGCCGTCGCCGGCCACCACGACCCCGGGGTTCAGGATCCGGTGGGGGTCGAGGGTCTCCTTGACCAGGCGAAAGCCCGCGTCGGCTTCCGGTCCGAAGATCCGCTCGTGGAACGGCGCCCGCAGGCGCCCGTCGCCGTGCTCCCCGGAGAGCGTGCCGCCCAGCCCCGCCACCAGCGTCACCGTTCTCTCGAGGATCCTGCGCACCCGTTCCCTCCAGTCCGGCCGGAGCACGTCCACCAGCGGATTCACATGGACGTTGCCATCTCCCGCGTGCCCGAAGACCACCGCGTCGGTGCCCTCGTCGGCGAGGATGGCGTCCAAACCGTGAAGGTAGCGCGCGAGGCGTCCCGGCGGCACCACCGAGTCCTCGATGAACTGCATGGAGACCAGCCCCCGCTCCGCCTGGGCCGCGACCACCGGGCTGGCGGCGTGGCGGACCTGCCAGAGCCTGTCGCACTCCTCCCGGGAGCGGCCCGCGAGGGCGTCGACGCCCAAGTCCGCGGCCGCCCCGAGCACCCGACCCAGCCCCTCCTCGACGCCCGCCTCGTCTCCATCCACCTCCACAAGGAGGAGGGCGGCGTGCCTCCCCACCAAGGCACCTACCTCGGGAGACGCCCGCAGGCCGGAGAGGGTGAGGAAGCGATCGCCGAAGAACTCGCACGCCGAGGCGCCGGCCTCGGTCAGGCGGGCCGCCAGGGGGTCCAGGGCGTCCGCGTCGGGAACGGGGACGAGGGCCAGGGCCCGACCGGCGGGAAGGGGGGCGGTGCGGAGCCAGAGCCGCGTGAGGACGGCCAGGGTGCCCTCGCTGCCCACCAGGAGCTGGACCGGGTCTCCCGTGGGGAGGAAGCGGTCCAGGGCGTACCCGGAGGCGTTCTTGCGGACCCCGGGCCAGGGGAGGGCCGGGGCGGGAATGCGCCCCCGGAGCTCGTCGCGGAGCGCCGTGAAGCCGGCGACCGGCTGTCCGGCGCCCGCCTGGAGGCGCACGAGGGTACCGTCGGCGAGGACCGCCTCCAGGCCCTCCACCCAGGCGTGGACGGACCCGTACCGGAAGGAGCGGGCGCCCGCCGCGTTGTTGGCCACCATCCCCCCGACCGTACAGCGCTCCGCCGAGGAGGGGAGGGCGGGGAAGAAGCGCCCGGCCGCGAGGGCGGCCCGCTGGAGGTCCGCTCCCGTGACGCCGGGCGCCGCCTCCACGACGCCCGTCTCCGGGTCCACGACCCCCAGCTCGGCCAGCCCCGAGAAGTCCACCGCCACGCCCGGCCCCACGTTGCCCCCGGGCATGCCGGTTCCCGCGCCCCGGGGGACGAGGGGGATCCCCTCGGACCGCGCCCAGGCTACGAGGACGGCCACGTCCTCGGCGTCCCGGGGGGCCGCTACCGCGCGGGGCACGATGCTGAAGGGGCCCGAGGCCCGCGCCATGACCCGGCGCGCGTCGAGGTCGGAACGGAAGGCGCCCCGGAACCGACGAGGCGGGTCCGGGGCGCCGAGGTCCGCGGAGGCCGGCCGCGTCACGCCAGGGCGGCGGGGGTCCTCCGGGGGGCGCAATCCGGGCAGAAGCCGGAGAGCTCCAGCCTGTACCCGGTGACGACGAAGCCCTCGGCCCGGTCGCGCAGGGAGTCGAGCTGGCCCTGCGTGAGGCTCCCGGCGATGTCCATGACCCTTCCGCACCCGACGCAGCGGGCGTGATGGTGGGGGTCGGTCCGTCCGTCGTAGCGGGCGGAGCCGTCGCTGTAGGTGAGCTTGACGGCGAGGCCACACCCCACGAGGGTTTCGAGGCTCTTGTAGACGGTGGCCAGGGAGATGCCGGGAAGCTGCCGTCGGACCGCCAGGAATACCTCGTCGGCCGAGGGGTGGCTCTCGGTGGACTCGAGGAAGTGGAAGACCGCGGCCCGTTGCTCCGTGTACCGCTGCCCGTTGGCCTCCAGGGCCCGTCGCAGGGTGCGTTCCTCGGGTTCGACGTGGGTCTGCATTTTCGACAATTCCGGAAGCGGGCGTGCGGCGGCGCCACGGGCGCCGCAACTATCGAAGCTAAAGGTGTTCTCGACCTTCTGTCAACTCGTTTTTGTTACGACTAAAAATGCCGATTTGCTACCCCGGAGGGACCCTCCGTTGACGTCGCGGCCCGACGACCCGCTCCTCACCCTCGAGCCCCTCATCGAGGCGGTGCGAGAGGGGGTGGAGTCCATGGGATGGACGCTCTCCGGGCTCCAGAAGACCACCAGTCACCAGTTCGAAGGGCGGTGGGCGGGCGACTCGTCGCGGAGCGCCTACCTCTTCTTCCATCGCCCGGAGGGGCCGGAATGGGCCTCGGTGGACGTCTTCCTCGACGAGACGACCCAGGGTCTCATGGGGAACCTGGCCCTGGTGGTGGACGCCCGGCGCCTGGGCGAGGTGGGAGGTGCCGCCGCCTGCCTCGCGGCGCTGGCGAAGATGGCTGCGGGTTCCTTCCCTGCCGGGCTCGGTACCCCCATCACCCTCCGCTTCCGCCTGGACGACGCGGGAGCCGCCCCCGAGGACGCCGAGACCGAAGCCCGCTTCAAGGTGCGCATTCCCCGGGCCACCCTCCGCGCCGGCGCCGGGGCGGCGAGAGACCAGAGCGCCGCGGCCGTGGCGGCTTTCGGGCGCCTCATGGACGACCCGGCGCTGCGGCCGTTCCTGGAGGAGTGAGGGGCGTCAGACCCGGGAGTCGCGGAGCAGGCGAAGTCCGTTGAAGACCACCACCACCGTGCTCCCCTCGTGGCCGATGACCCCCGTGGTGAGGCCGATCCACCCGCCGAGGGCGAGGACCACCAGTCCCAGCATCACGGACACCGCGAAGGTGAGGTTCTGACGCACGATGCGCCGAGCCCGCCGGGAGAGGTCCACGGCGTGGGCCAGCCCGCCCAGCTCCTCGCCCATGACCACCACGTCCGCCGTCTCCAGCGCGACGTCGGTGCCCGCTGCGCCCAGGGCGACGCCCACGTCGGCCGCCGCCAGCGCGGGGGCATCGTTGACGCCGTCGCCCACCATGGCCACCGGGCCGTACCGCGCCCGGAGCTCCCCCAGGACCCGGCTCTTGTCCTCGGGGAACAGCTCGGCGTGCACCTCGTCCACCCCCACCTCCCTCGCCACGGCCTGGGCCGTCTCCCGGTCGTCGCCGGTGAGCATGACCAGGTGGGGGACGCCGGCGCGCCGGAGGGCGTCCATGGCGTCCCGCACCCCCGGGCGGGGCCGGTCGGCGATGGCCAGGGCCCCGGCATGCACCCCGTCGAAGGCCACGAACACGGGGGTGGCGGCCAGACGCTCCTCCTGCTCCACCCAGGCCCCCATCTCGGTGGGGAGGGGGGACCCGGCCAGCGATTCGATCCAGGAGCGGCGTCCCACGGCGACGGCGACGCCGTCGACGACGCCCTGGACGCCCCGACCGGCCTCGGAGTGGAAGTCGGATACGGGGAGGATCCCCGCGCCGTCGCTCCGGCATGCCGCGGTGATGGCATCCCCGAGCGGGTGCTCGGAAAGCGTCTCCACGGAGGCGGCGAGTGCCAGGAGGCGCCCTCGGGAGCCACCGTTCACCGAAGGCGTGGCGAAGACGTCCACCACCTCGGGCCGGCCCAGGGTGAGGGTTCCCGTCTTGTCCAGCGCCATGACCTTCACCGACGCCAGGGCATCGAGGTGGGCGCCTCCCTTGAAGAGCACGCCCCGGCGGGCGCCGTTGGACACCGCCGACACGATGGTGGCGGGGATGGAGATGACCAGGGCGCAGGGGGACGCCACCACCAGGAGCGTCATCGCCCGGTAGAACGCGTCGTCGAAGGTCCACCCCAGGACGAGCCACGGGAAGAGGATCGCCACTACCGACGCGAGGATCACGCCCAGGGCGTAGCGGCTCTCCACCTCCTCGATCCAGCTCTGGGTGGGGGCCTTGGCGTCCCGGGCCTCCTCGACCAGGCGGATGACGCGGGCCAGGGCGGTGTCCTCGGCACCCCGCGTGACGAGGATGTCCAGGGATCCCGACCCGTTGAGCGTACCCGCGAAGACGTCGTCGCCGGCGGTCTTGGCGACGGGGAGGGGCTCCCCCGTGAGCGTGGACTCGTCCACGCGGGACGTCCCCACCGCCACGGTGCCGTCCACCGGGATCCGGTCGCCGGGTCGGACACGGACCACCTGGCCCGGTACGAGGCTCGCCACCGCCACCATGCCTTCCTCGCCGTCGGTGACCACGGAGGCCTCCTCGGGCCGCAGGTCCATGAGGGCGCTGATGGAGCGTCGGGTCCGCCCGAAGGCGTAGGTCTCAAGGGTGTTGCCGGTGGAGAAGAGGAAGAGCAGGATGGCCCCCTCCACCCAGTGCCCCACGGCGGCGGCGCCGGCGGCCGCCAGCAGCATGAGGAGGTCCACGTCCAGCGACCCCTGTGCCACCGCCCGCGCGGTGCGGCGGAGGGAGTCCCACCCTCCGGCGGCGTAGGCCGCCACCAGGAGCACCTGGCCCGTCCCGGCGTAGCCGAGCCTCTGGAGGCTCCACCCCGTGGCGACGAAGACGGCGCAGAGCACGGCGGACACGGCCTCGGCCTTCCAGCTGTCGTGCTCCAGGGCCTTGTCGCTCAAGGCGAATCCCCCTCCGCGGGTGGCTTTGGCGTGGGACCCCCGAAAGCTAGCGGGGGACGGGGCGAGGCAAAGGCCCTCGGGACCGCGTCACTCCGTGTCCGCCAGGGGATCGACGGTGGGAGGCGCCTTGGCCGCGCGCTCGTCGGCGGGCTTCTCCTTCACGGGCCGGGCAGGGATCCCCACGTGCACCCAGTGGGGTCGCGTGTCGCGGGTGAGGATGGAGCCGGCGCCCACCATGGAGTCCTCCGCCACCACCGTGCCCGCCAGGATGGTGGCGTGGTACGTGATGCGAACGCCTGCGCCGATGACCGTCCTGGGCGTGTGGACGATGCGCCCGTCCACGATGTCGTGGGTGTGGGAGTAGACGTTGGCGAAGTCGGAGATGGAGGCGCCGTCGCCGATCTCGATGCCGCCCCGGTCGTCGAGCAGGACGTGGCGGTGGACGACGACGTCGTCGCCGACGTCCATGTTGTAGCCGAAGGAGAAGCGGACGAAGGGAAACGCCTTGAAGTTGCGCCCGCACCGCCGGAAGATACGCCGCGCCAGGATGCGCCGGAAACGGATGCCCAGGTCGACGTTCTCCCCCAGCGGGCTCCGGTCGAACATCTCCCAGAGCCAGAGCAGGGGCTTCACCCGGGCATAGCGCTCCACGTCGGTCTCGCGGTAGTACTCGGGCTCCAGCGTGACGTTGCGCGGGTCCATGTGGGCCAGGGCGACGCCCACCGCCAAGGGAACGTCCTTGCGCCCGTCACCGGCGTACGCCGGGAAGTAGATCTCCGTGAGGGTGCGTCGGCACAGCTCGTCCCGGTCGCAGTCGGGCCGGTCAAGCGCCCGCTCCAGGGCGGCGAGCCACGCGTCGTACACCTGGACGGCGCCGGGAGCCACGGCAACGGGGCGGAGGGGCAGGAAGGGCATCTCCGGGGTTCCCGGGTCGAGGGGACGGAGGCGGACGCAGTGCCAACCCCCCTGAGGGGCCTCCGGTTCCCGTGGGCGGCCCCCGCGCCGCTGCGTCCCGGCGCGATTCCGTTTAGACTACCGGGGTCCGGGCCCGCCCTGGTCCCGGGATTCCCCCGAGGCACCGCCGCCATGCACGACGTCCTCCGCCAGCGCCTCCTGCGCAAGATCGAGAGCCTCCCCGACGAGCAGGCCTACCAGGTCCTGGACTTCATCGAGTTCCTGGAGTCCAAGTACGCCCAGGCGCCCCCGGTGGAGACCTCGGGCCTGCAGAAGTTCGCGGAGAACCTGGAAGACAAGCTGAGGCGGAAGGCCGTGAGCCCCACCACCATCCGCGAGGCCTTCCAGCTCATCGCCGCGGCGGACCGCGTCCTGTCGGGCGTCTCCTCGGCGGGCAAGCAGATCCTCTCCGAGCTCGGTGAGGCCCTCGAGGGCCCCCACGAGGGCGGGAAGCCCTCGCAGACCCCGACGCACCCCCCGGATCGGCGCGTCGCCGACCCCGAGGGAGACGGTGGGGAAGGGGGCTCGCCGGGGCGTTGACGCTCCGGGGCCCTTCGTCTATCCTCACCCATGGAAAGAGTCGCCGCTCGCGAGAGCGGGCCCGCGCCCGCCCTTCGGCGCCCCTCGGGGGCCCCGTGGGGCGGGCGCGCGTTCTTCAAGGGTACGACGCCCCAACCCCGAAAGACCACGCATGGGTGACCGCATGCCGCGCCGGGGAGAGATCCTCAAGGAAGCCCTCACCTTCGACGACGTGCTCCTGGTGCCCAACCACTCCCAGGTGCACCCCAAGGACACGGACGTCTCCACCCGCATCACACGGAAGATCGTTCTGAGGATCCCTCTGGTCTCGGCGGCCATGGACACGGTCACCGAGTCGAGGATGGCCATCCAGATGGCCCGCGAGGGCGGCATGGGCATCATCCACAAGAACCTCACGCCCGAGCGTCAGGCCGAGGAAGTGGACCGGGTGAAGCGCTCCGAGAGCGGGATGATCCTCAACCCCATCACGCTCTCCCCGGAGGCCACGCTCAGGGACGCCCACCGGCTCATGGCCCGGTTCTCCATCAGCGGCGTGCCCATCGTGGAGAACGGCGGGAAGCTCGTGGGGATCGTCACCAACCGGGACCTCCAGTTCGAGACCGACCTGGACCAGACCATCCGTGGCGTCATGACGTCGGAGGGGCTCGTCACCGTGCCCGTGGGCACCACGCTGGACGACGCGCGGAAGCTCCTGCACAAGCACCGCATCGAGAAGCTCCCCGTGGTGGACGCCGAGGGGAACCTGCGGGGACTCATCACGGTGAAGGACATCTTCAAGCGCCAGCAGTATCCCAACGCCTGCAAGGACGAGCACGGGCGGCTGCGGGTGGGGGCGGCCGTCGGCGCGGCGACGAAGGACCTGGAGCGGGCCGCGCTGCTCGTGGAGGCCGGCGCCGACGTGCTCGTGGTGGACACGGCCCACGGCCACTCCGAGGGCGTGCTGAAGGCCATCGCCAAGGTCCGGGAGCGGTTCCCCGACGTGCAGCTCGTGGGCGGGAACGTCGGGACCACCGAGGCCGCCCGTGCGTTGGTGGAGCGGGGTGCCGACGCAGTGAAGGTGGGCGTGGGGCCGGGCTCCATCTGCACCACCCGGGTCGTGACCGGGGTGGGGCTCCCCCAGCTCACCGCCGTCATGGACGCGGTGGACGGGTTGGACGGCGAGGTGCCTGTCATCGCCGACGGCGGCGTGCGCTACTCGGGGGACATCGTGAAGGCCCTGGCCGCCGGAGCCGAGTCGGTGATGATGGGCTCCATGTTCGCGGGGACCGACGAGTCGCCGGGGGAGAGCTTCCTGCTGGAGGGCCGGCGCTTCAAGACCGTCCGCGGCATGGGCTCGCTCTCCGCCATGGAGGAGGGCTCCGCCGACCGGTACTTCCAGGAGGACCAGAAGGACGGCCGCAAGCTCGTGCCCGAGGGGATCGAGGCGCGCGTGCCCTACAAGGGGCCCGTCTCCGACACCGTCTACCAGCTCGTGGGCGGGCTGCGCAGCGGCATGGGCTACTGCGGAGCGGCGAGCCTGGAGGAGCTGCGCGCGCGCGCGCGCTTCATCCGGGTCACCATGGGCGGTCTGCGGGAGTCCCACCCCCACGACGTGACCATCACCCGGGAAGCGCCCAACTACCGGATGTAGGCCCCCGCGCCCTTTCCGGGCCGAAGAAACCGACCAACGCAAATCCGTGGAGCACAGCATGAGCGGTCCCTTTCCCATCCGGCCCCGGCTCCTCCTGGGTCCGGGCCCGTCGCCGGTCCACGACCGGATCCTGCAGGCGATGGCCCGGCCCACGCTGGGCCACCTGGACCCCCAGTTCCTCGCCGTCATGGACGACGTCAACGCCCGGCTCCGGCGCGCCTTCGGGACCACGAACGAGCTGACCTTCCCCGTCTCGGGGACGGGCTCGGCGTCTCAGGAGGCGGCCATGGCCAACGTCCTCGAGCCGGGGGACAAGGCCATCATCGGCATCAACGGCGTCTTCGGCGGCCGGCTGGCGGACATGGCCGGGCGCATGGGCAGCACCGTGGTGAAAGTGGAGGAGGAGTGGGGCCGCGTCATCGACCCCGGGCGGCTCATCGAGGCGCACCGGGCGAACCCGGACGCCCGGGTGCTGGCCGTGGTGCACGCCGAGACCTCCACGGGCGCTTGGCAGCCCCTCGAAGAGGTGGGACGCTACCTGGCGGGCACCGACACGCTCTTCCTCGTAGACACGGTGACGTCCCTCGCCGGCGTGCCCGTGAACGTGGACGCCAACCATGTGGACGTGTGCTACTCCGGTACCCAGAAGTGCCTCGGCGTCCCGCCGGGCCTGGGGCCGCTGACCTTCGGACCCCGGGCCGTGCAGCGTATCCGCTCCCGGAAGCGGGCGTGCCAGAGCTGGTACCTGGACGCCGCCCTCCTGGCCGACTACGTGGGGGCGGGCTCGGAGCGGAAGTACCACCACACGGCCCCCATCAACATGATGTACGCGCTCCACGAGGGGCTGGTCATGGTGGAGGAGGAGGGCCTCGAGGCCCGCTTCGCGCGGCACGCAGAGGTGGGGGCGCGCCTCCAGGCGGCCCTCGGGGAGAGGGGCTTCACGCTGTTCGCCCAGGAAGGCCACCGGCTTCCCCAGCTCACCTCGGCGGCGCTCCCCGGAGGACGGGAGGAGGCGCCGCTCCGCAAGGCTCTCCTGGAGCGGTACGACATCGAGGTGGGGGGAGGCCTCGGGCCCGCGAAGGGGAAGATCTGGCGCGTCGGGCTCATGGGGAACGGCGCGACCCACGAGAGCGTGGATCGCCTCCTCGGCGCGGTGGACGAGCTCCTGGCCTGAGGGCCGGGGACCAGAGCCCCGCGGGTGAGCATCGGCGGTTGGCGCCCCCTCGGGGGGCTGGTGGCGGCGTTGCTGGCCACGGCGTGTGGTCCTCGCGCGCTGCCCGACCCTCCGCCCCCCATCTCGACGCCGAGCCTGGGGGCGCGCCACGTCGCGACGGAGGTCCCCGACGGGGAGGCGTGGGAGGCCTTCCTCGCCGAGCCAGGTCCCGCGGTGCGCGACGTGATCCTCTCGTCTCCCATGGGGCGGCACCCCGAGTTCCGTCGAGAGGTCTCCCGATGGGTGGAGTACTGGCGGACGACGGGTGCCCGGTGGTTTCCCGGCTACCTGGAGCGCATGGGGTGGTTCGCTCCCATGGTGGACTCGACGTTGGAGCGGAAGGGGCTCCCGCCGTCGCTTCGCTATCTACCCCTCGTGGAGAGCGGGTACAGCCCCCGCGCGGTGAGCCGGGCCAGCGCCGTGGGGCTGTGGCAATTCGTGGAGCCCACGGCCCGGGGATTCGGGATGTGGGTGGGTCCGCTGCTTGACGAGCGCCGCAATCCCCGCAAGTCCACCGAGGCCGCCGGGGACTTCCTGCTCCAACTCCGGGAGCAGTTCGGGTCCTGGTTCCTGGCTCTGGCGGCGTACAACTCCGGCCCCTACCGGGTCCAACGGCTCCTGGACCGGCAGGCGCCCCTGGCGCCGCGCTCCGACTCCCTGTACTGGGCCCTGCGTGGCCACCTCCCGAGGGAGACCCGGGACTACCTGCCCAAGTTCTTCGCCGCAGCCCTGGTGGCGGCGAACCCCGAGAGCCACGGCCTCGCCCCGCCGGGGAGCGCCGAGCCCTTCGTCTTCGACGAGGTGGTTGTCCCCGACGCCACCACCTTGGACGTGGTGGCCGAGGCCGCCGGAGCCACCCAGGCGGAGATCGAGCGACTGAACCCGGAGGTGGTGCGGGGCATCACGCCGCCGGGGCGGGCCACCATCCTCCGCGTGCCGGTGGGCACCGGGGGGTCCTTCCAGGAGCGCTACGCCCTCATCCCTCCGGGCGATCGGGTGACGTTCGTCGAGCACCGGGTGGTGCGGGGGGAGACGATGTCGCACATCGCGCGCCGGTACCGTGTGCCCCTGACGGAGCTCCGGGCCGCCAACCCCAGGGTGGACCCCCGCCGGCTCCAGATCGGCCAGCGGCTCACCGTCCCCGTGGCGCCGAGGAAGCGAAGCGGGCCCTGAGGACGGGGCTCAGCCCGCCGTCCAGCTCCCGCTCTTCCCGCCGGACTTCTCCAGGAGCCGGACGTCCTCGATGCGCATGCCGCGGTCCACGCCCTTCACCATGTCGTACACGGTGAGGAGCGCCACCGAGACGGCGGTGAGGGCCTCCATCTCCACGCCCGTCTGCCCGGCGAAGCGGGCGGTGGCCCGGGCCACCACGCCGGGGAGCTCCCGGTCGGGCTCCAGGGTCACCTCGACGCTTGCGCCGGGGAGGGCGTGGCAGAGAGGGATGAGGTCGGCGGTCCGCTTGGCGGCCATGATGCCCGCCAGCTCCGCCACCTGCAGGGGGTTTCCCTTCGGCGTGGTGCCCGCGAGGACGCGCTCCAGCGTCTCGGGGCGCATGACGATGCGCCCCCGCGCCACCGCGACCCGGGCGGTGACGTCCTTGCCGGTGACGTCCACCATGCGCGGACGCCCTTCGTCGTCGAAGTGGGTGAGCCCTTCGCGGGACATCAGACGCCTCCCGTGGCGGCAGGGGACGGCTTCAGGGACCGACGGAGCCGCCGCAGAAGCCCCGACACGATGAGCTGGGGGTTCACGTTGCCCCGGGCCAGCTCCCGGGCTTCCTCCAGCGCCGGGAGGGCCAGCGCCGCCGCGGACGGGTCGACGGCCTTGCCCTCGGCGAGCTTCCGCAGGTGGGGGAGGACGTCCTGGCTGAGGACCCGGTCCTCGGCCCCAGCCGCCACCGCCGCCAGGTCGCGGAGCCACTCCTCCACGAAGGCGAAGAGCTCCACCAGGGTGCGGGCTCCCGCAGGGGACTGATCCAGCGCCAGCGCGAAGCCCTCGGCCCGGTCGTCGGCCAACGCCGCCTCCACCAGGCGCAGGGCCCCCTGCCGGTGCGCCTCGAGGGTGCCCCTCTCCTCGCCGTCGGGAAGGAAACCCAGGGCCCGGCCGATGGAGCCCTGCCCCAGCCCGGCGGCCCAGCCCGCCGTCTTGGCGTCCACGCCCCCGTGCTCCTCCAGGAAGGCGGCCACCGTCTCCCGGGGAAGGGGTGACAGGTGGAGGGGCACCGACCGGGAGCGGATGGTGGGCAGGAGGCGTCCCGGCTCGCCGGAAGTGAGGATGAACCGTGTCCCCTGGGGAGGCTCCTCCAGGAGCTTGAGGAGGGCGTTGGCGGCCTCCGGGCTCGCCTCCTGGGGGACGAGGTACTCCGCGTCGGCGATGATGAAGATCTGGACGGCGGCCATGGTGGGCGTGACCATGGCCTTGCGGCGCAGGCCCTGGATGAGTCCCAGGTACAGGCCCCTCAGCTCGTCGCCCTGCGAGGGCCGTACGGGTCTCTCCCGGAACTCGTTCACCGCTTCGATGCGCGCCGCGTCCAAGGCGTCGGCGAGGCGGTCGCCGCTCACTCCCTTCGGCCTCGCGAGGGGGAAGTACCAGTGCAGGTCCGGGTGCTCGAGGCTCAGCGCCATCCGGCACGGGCGGCACGCCCCGCACGGCCCCTCGAGGCCCGGGTCCTCGCACAGCTGGAGCTGGGCCAGCCACATCGCCAGACGTTGCTTCCCCACGCCCCGGAGTCCGTGGAGGAGGAGGGATGCGGGGAGTCCGCCCGCGGCGTGCGCGTGGGCGAGGGCCCTCCGGACGTCCTCGTGGCCCACCACCGGGTGGAGCTGGATCACCGTCCGCTCCTGGGGCGGAGCCACTGGAGGGGGTCCTGGGCCTGGGGGGAGCCGCCGTTCACCGGGGCCCGGATCTGGAACTCCACGTGCGGGCCCTCGGGGGTCTCCGCTCCCCCGACGGTGCCCACCACCTGTCCGGCCTCCACGTCGCGTCCCTCCACGACGCCGATCTCCTCGAGGTAGAGGTAGAGGGTGTAGAATCCCTCGCCGTGGCTCAATACCACCGTGGGCCCGTAGCCCTCGAAGGGGCCGGCCAGCACCACCCTTCCCGCCTTCACGGCCCGCACGGGGCTCCCCGTGGGCGCGGAGATCCCCACGCCGTTCCACCGGAGCACGAGGCCGTTGGGACGGCGCTCCCGGCCGAACCGGTAGATCACGTTGCCCTCCAGGGGCCAATCCAGGAGCCCGGCGTCGCCGGCGGTGAGCGTGTTGGTCACCGGGGGCCGGGGTGTGGGAGAGGCCGCGCGGCGCCGCTCCTCCTCGACGCGGCGGCGCTCCAGGTCGTCGATGAGCCCGGTCATGCGGCTCTCGTCGGCCTCGAGCTGCTCCAGACGGCTCTGGGTCCGGCGCTCGTGGGTCCGGAACTCCTGGAGCGTGGCCTGGCGCTCCGCCTCCACGGCGCGGAGCTGGGCCACCTCGCCCAGGCGGCTCTGGCGCAGCCCACCCAGCTCGGCCATGCGCTCCTGCAGCTCCTGGTTCTGCTCGGTGAGGGCGACCTCGAGCTCGCTGACCCGGTCCACGAGGGCGCGGTCGAAGGTGGCCACCCGCTGGAGGTAGCGGTAGCGGTTCAGGAGATCCGTGAAGGAGGAGGCACCCAGGAGCACGCGGACGGTGTGCAGCGGGCCCATCTTGTAGATGTCCCGCAGCCTGCGGTGGAGGGTCGCGCGGCTCTCCGCGGCCCTCTCGCGGGTCACCAGGAGCTCCCGGGTGGTGCGTTCCACCTCCGCCGCGTTGGCGTCGGCCTGGAACTGGATCTCGGCGAGCACCGACCGGGACGCCGAGAGGCGCCGCTCCACGTTGGCCAGCTCGGTGGACGCGTCCCGGACCCGCACCCGGACCCCTTCCATCTCCTCTTCCAGGCGGGCCCGCTCCGCGCGGATCTGCTCGAGGCGCCGCTGGCTCTCCAGGATCTCCCGGCGGATGTCCGTCTGGGCCCCGGCGCCTCCCGCGTGGACGGCGAGGGCCAGGCCCGCCAGGAGGAGGGCGGCGAGGCCGGGGATGCTCCCGCGGGCCGGCACCCTCACACCTCCCTCAGGTGTCTCCGGATGGCGAGGCCGCTGGCCATCACGCCGAAGAGCATTCCCGAGAGGATGGCGCCGAAGATCCAGGAGGCGGGCACCCAGGCTACCGCGAAGAGGAAGGCGTAGACGCCCCGGTAGACCAGGTAGGTGAGGAGCCAGGCGAGGAGGCCCCCCAGGAACCCCGACATGGCCCCCTCGAGCAGGAAGGGGAGCCGGATGAAGCCGTTCTTCGCCCCCACCAGGCGCATGATGTAGATCTCGTCACGGCGGGCGAAGATGGCGATGCGCAACGCCGTGCCGATGATGAGCGCCGCGACGAGGAGGAACGCCGCCCCCATCACGGCCGTGGTGACGGCCCCCACGCGGCGCAGCGTGAAGAGCTTGTCCACCCACTCCCGCCCGTAGCGCACGTCCTCCACGAAGGGGTAGGCGCCCGCCGCCTGGGACACCCGCTCCACCACCTCCTGGTTGCGCGCCCCGGGGCGCAGCTCGACCTCTAGGGACTGGGGGAGGGGGTTGACCTCCACGCCCGAGAAGAGGTCGGAGAACTCGGGGAGATCCTGTTGGGCCCGCTCCAGGGCCTCCCGCTTGGAGACGTAGCGGACCCGCGCCACCTCGCCCATCTCGGCCATTTCCCGCTGGACCAGGTCGATCTCGCTCTGGCGCGCGTCGTCGCGGAGGTAGACCACCACCTCGACCCGCTCCTCGATGGAGGCGAGCGCCAGGCGGAGATTGTACGTGGCCAGGCCGAAGAGGCCCACCACGAAGATGGCCGCACCGACCATGGCCGCGGAAAGGCCGGTGAGGACGGGGGCGCGGCGGAAGGCCGCCAGGGCCTCGCGGACGGCGTACACGCTAGGACGCCTCCACCGTGGCCGAGTCGTAGACCAGGCGCCCCTGGTCCAGCTCGAGGACGCGGGCGTGGGGGTGCCGCCGTACCAGCTCCAGGTCGTGGGTGGCCATGAGCACCGCCATGCCCCTGGCGTTGATCTCCCAGAAGAGCTCCACGATCCCCCGCGTGGCGCGGTCGTCCAGGTTGCCCGTGGGCTCGTCGGCCAAGAGGACGAAGGGATCGTTGGCCAGCGCCCGCGCGATGGCCACCCGCTGCTGCTCGCCGCCGGAGAGCTCGTTGACCAGCGCTCCCGACTTGGTGGAGAGCCCCACCTGGGCCAGGAGTCGCTGGGCGCGCGGTCCGATGTCCTTTCGGGGGGTCCCGGTGACCTCCAGGACGAACGCCACGTTCTCGAAGGCGCTGCGGCCCGGGAGGAGGCGGAAGTCCTGGAACACGTACCCCACGCGCCGACGGATCTTCCACACCTCCCGCTGGGAGACGAGCTCCGAGGAGTACCCGGTGACCCGTACCTCCCCCGACGTGGGGCGCTCCGCCATGTGGATGAGCTTCATGCTCGTGGACTTCCCCGAGCCCGAATGGCCGGTGAGGAAGGCGAACTCGCCCTTCCGGACGTGGAAGGAGACGTCCCTGAGCGCGTACCCGCGCTTGGGATACTCCTTGGAGACGTTCGTGAGCTTGATCACCGGACCGGAGAGAAGGGGGCCGTGGAAGCCGCTGGGTACCGGGAAGGAAGACTAGACATGGCCCCCATCCGTGTCAAAGCGGCTGGACGCCAGGCGGAGGGCCAGGCGCAGCGCCTCCTCCATGGAGGAGGGGTCGGCGCGGCCCGGGTGGGGGGCGAGGTCGAAGGCCGTCCCGTGGTCGGGAGAGGTGCGCACGAAGGGGAGACCCAGCGTCACGTTCACGCCCGACCCGAAAGAGGCCGTCTTGAAGGCCGCCATGCCCACGTCGTGGTAGGGGGCGAGCACGGCGTCGTAGACGCCGGCGAGGGCGCGCCCGAACACCGTGTCGGCGGGCAGGGGAGGGGACACGTCCACCCCGACGGCCCGGAGCGCCGTCACCGCGGGCGCGAAGACGCGCTCCTCTTCGTCGCCGAAGAGCCCCTGATCGGAGGCGTGGGGGTTGAGGGCGCAGAGCGCCAGGCGGGGCTCCGCGATGCCCCAGTCGGAGCGGAGCGAACGGTGGAGGAGGTGGGCCTGGCGCACGAGGAGGTCGGTGGTGACCGCGTCCGCGACGCGCCGGAGCGGGAGGTGGGTGGTGGCGAGGAGGACCCGCAGAGGACCGCCCAGGCGCGTGCGCTCCGCCGCCATGAGCATGCCTACCTCGGGGGCGCCGGTGAGCTGCTGGAGCATCTCGGTCTGCCCCGGAACGCGCCACCCGGCGCGGTGCAGTGAGGGCTTGTGGACGGGTCCGGTGACCACCGCGCCCACGGAGCCCTCCATCGCCAGCGCCACCGCTTCCTCCAGTGCCCTGGCCGAGACCCCGCCCGCTCCTTCCTCGCTGCCGTCCCAACCTTCGATCGCGACGCGCTCCACCGAGGCCGGGAGGTCGCACATGAGCCGGGGCGGGCCGAGGAGGACCACGCCGGCGTCGGGGTCGTCTTCCACCAGCGCCGCCACGGCCCGGCGCGCCACCTCGGGCCCGATGCCCCGGGGGTCTCCCAGGGTGACGGCGACGCGGCGTGGGGGCACGGACGCTACATCCGGATCTCGACGTAGGTCCGGGCTCGGAGGTCCCGCAGCAGCCGTTCCATCTGCTTGGTCTGCTGGACACGCTGGGCGAGCTGCGTCTTCACGTCCTCGAACGTGTACGCGCCCGCCTCGCGGACCTCCCGCACACGCAGGACCGCGAGGCGGATCTCGCCCCGTCCCGTGTCGTATTCGATGGGGCCCAGGATGTCGCCCCGGGCGGCCGTGCCCAACTGGTCGTATCCGGGAGGGAGCTCGGAGAGCTGGTCCTGGGCCACGGTGAGCGTGTCGGGAGCCAGCGGATCGGAGTACCGGTCGAAGAGCTCGGCCATGGGGGTCCCTCCCCGAGCCAGGCTCGCGACGCTGTCTGCGAGGACCCGCAGGCCGGCCGCGTCCTCCGGGCCCACCTCGGCGCGGATGAGGATGTGGCGGCCCTTCCGCTCGCCCAGGCGCGAGCGCTCCACCTTGATGATGTGGAAGCCGAACTCGGTTTCGACGACCTCGCTCACCTGGCCGTCCACCATGGCGAACGCCGCGTCCTCGAACTCCCGAACCATGGCGCCGCGTCGAAACCAGCCCAGGTCACCGCCCACCTCGGCGCTTCCCGGGTCCTGGGAGTGGGCCTTGGCCAGCGCCTCGAAGTCGCCGCCGGCACGGACGCTGTCCAGGAGCTGCTGCGCCCTCGCCTTCGCCGCCGACTTGGCCGATTCGGAGGGCGCGGGCACCAGCACCACCTGCTCGAAGGTGATGAGCTTGGGGCGGCTCTGGAGCTGCCCCGAAGCCTCGTTGAACGCCTCCCTCAACTCCTCGTCGCTGACCTCCGCGGCAGGGGCCGACTGGAGCCGGCGCTGAAGGAACATCTGCTGGAGCTGCTCCTGGCGAACCTGGCTGGCGAGGAGCTCCCGATACTGAGCCATCGTGAGCCCCTCCCTGGAGAGGGCCTCCTGGAGCTCGCGCTGCCCCCCGGCGAACTGGCGGGCGCGCTGCTGGATCTCGTCGTTGACGATCTCCTCCACCCGTGCCTCGTCCGCCTCCACCAGCGAGTCGCGCCTCGCGGCCTGCAGGATGAGCAGGCGATTCACCAGGTTGTCGAGCATCTGGCCGCGCAGCGCCTGGAGCCCGGCGGCGTCCCTGGGAACCGCGTTGGGGTTCTGGAGGCGGAGGCGCTGCACCTCCTCCTCGAGCTGACTGAGGAGGATCACCGAGTCTCCCACCAGCGCCACGACCCGGTCCACCAGGTCCAGGTCGGCGGCGGCGACCTGGGCCCCCGCCGGCGATGCGACGACGAGCAGCGCCGCCGCCGTCGCCAGGGTCGATCCGAGCTTTCGCGTTCGAGTCATGCTGCGTCCTAACCCCTCGGGTTCCTTCAGTTCCCGGTGGTGTCGGGCACCGCCATGGTGTCGGCGGCGGAGGGACTGCGCGTGGCGCGGGCCTGCCCCACCCGAAGGACCACCTGCCCCAGTCCAGGTTCGTAGATCACCGCGGGCCGCCGCGACCGGAGCTGGAAGGAGATCTGCCCGAGCGGCACCACGTCCCGCGCACCGGTGAGGATGTCCTGCAGGGCGGCGCCTACGGCACGGTCCACCGCCGGCCCCAGGTCCTCGCCGGGGGCACGCTCCAGCCGCCGAAGCCCGATCTCGTCCACCACGGACAGGAGCTGGGTGCGGGCCTCCGTCACCAGCGAATCGACCCGCGCGTCCGACGGTCCCAGCCCTCCCCGTTCGGCTTCCGCCACCAGGAGCTCCCGTTGGGCCACGCCCTCGAGGAAGTTGCCGATCTGCTCGTCGTCGGCCGATTGGACCTGATCCCGGAACTGGGGCTGCTGGCTCTGGACGATCGTGAGGATCTCGCTGACCGTGACCGCGCCGCCCTCGTACGTCACCAGGGCCCGGTTCGCGGCCCTGCCGCGGAGCTGCGTGGACGGGTCCTTCGCCAGCTCCTTCACCACCTGGGCCGCGCCCTCCGTCACCTGGGGATTGCCCCGCTCCTGCACCCCGGCGACGTAGGTGGACTCGGCCTGGAGGAAGCGCTGGTTGAGCATGCGGATGCGGAACTGGTCGCGCACCTGCTCGAAGCCCGGCGCCGACTTCTCCTCCAGCCGGATGATATGGAGGCCGTAAGGCGTCTCCACGACGGGACTGATCTCACCGGGCTGGAGCGCGAAGGCGGCATCCTCGAAGGGCCGCACCATCTCTCCCCGGCCGAAGGTCCCCAGGTCGCCCCCCTGCGTGGAGGTGCCGGGGTCCTGGCTGTATTGGCGGGCCAGCGCGGGGAAGCTCTCTCCGGCCACGACCCGCTGGCGCAGCGCATCCATGGCGCCCCGCACCGAGTCGCGCTGGGCCTGCGTCGCCTGCGGCGGGTAGCCCATGAGGATGTGGCTGGCCCGGAGCTGGGCGTCGGGTGCCTCCTGCTCGTACGCCTGCAGGAGCTCCTCCTCACCGATCATGGTGTCCACCTGGATCACCGAGTCCCGGAGCTGGAAGATGGCCTCCTGGGCGAGCTGCTGGCGGATGAGGGGCTCCAGGTTCACGGACCGGAGGGTGCTGTCGCGGGCCACCTCGGTGGCCAGCAGCGTGTACTCCACCCAGAGGTCCGCCAGGGCACGCACGACGTCCACGTCGTTGGGGAGGTTCTCCTGGTCCACCAGGAGCGCCGTCGCCTGGTCCACCGTCAGAACGTGGTCGCCCGCCCGGGCCACGAGCCCCTCGGTGGACTCCTCGCCACCGCATGCCGCCACGAGGGCGAGGCCGGCCAGGGCCGCTACGATCCGCCTGATCTTCATCGTACAGGGTCTCCAGAGAGAGATCCGAGTCTTTCCATGGCTACGCCGCCGACTCGGCAGCGGAACGCAGCGCGTCCAAAGCTAGCACAAGCGTCTCGCCCAAGGGCACCACCCCCGCCTGGCTCAGGACCAGCGAAAGCGGGTCCATCCGGCGGACCTCCACGTCCACCTGCCGTTGCCGGAGAGGCCCATCCAGCACCGCCAGCGGGGGCACGACCCCGGGCCGGAACGTCAGCCGGGCCGAACGCTCCCGCAGGACGATCCGGTCGAGCCCCACCTTGCGGCCCAGGATCCGCAGGGTCGCCCCCTCCAGGAGCCGCCGCACCTCGTCGGGAAGGGGCCCGAACCGGTCGGCCAGCTCCCGGCCCAGCGCCTCCACCTCCTGGCGCGCCGCGACCTTGGAGAGCCGGCGGTAGAGGTGGAGCTTCTGCCCCGAATCCTGCACATACCCCTCGGGGAGGAACGCGGATCCCGGGAGGGAGACCTCCGGGTCCGGGTACTCCTCCGCCTCCTCTCCCGCCTGCATGCGCTGCACCGTCTTCTCCAGGAGGCGGAGGTAGGCGTCCAGGCCCACCTGGTGGGCGAATCCCGACTGGTCGGCGCCCAGCAGGTTCCCGGCGCCGCGGAGCTCCAGGTCCCGGAGGGCCACCGAGTAGCCGCTCCCCAGCTCCGTGTAGTGCTCCAGCACCCGCAGGCGCTTCTCCGCGTCGTCCGTGAGCTCCTCCGGGACCAGGAGGTAGCAGTAGGCGCGGCGGTCCGAGCGGCCCACCCGACCGCGGATCTGGTAGAGCTGGGAGAGGCCGAAGCGGTCGGCGCCGTCCACGATGAGCGTGTTGGCGTTGGGCACGTCCAGGCCGTTCTCGATGATGGACGAGCACACCAGCACGTCCACCTCCCCGTCCACGAAGGCGCGCATGACCTCGTCCAGGTCGTGTCCGCCCATCTGGCCGTGGGCCACGGCGACCCGCGCCTCGGGGACCAGGGCGCGCACGTTCTCGGCCACCGTGTAGATGGTCTCCACCCGGTTGTGCAGGAAGAACGCCTGCCCGCCCCGGTCCAACTCCCGGTGGAGCGCCTCCACGAGGATCTGGTCCGTCCACGGGAGCACGTGGGTGAAGATGGGCATCCGGTCCCTGGGCGGCGTACGTATGAGGGAGAGGTCCCGGATGCCGGTGAGGGAGAGGTAGAGGGTCCGGGGGATGGGCGTCGCGGTGAGGGTCAGCACGTCCACCTGCGTGCGCAGCCGCTTGAGGCGCTCCTTGTGCTTCACGCCGAAGCGCTGCTCCTCGTCCACCACCAGCAGCCCCAGGTCCTTGAAGACCACGTCCTCCGAGAGGAGGCGGTGGGTGCCGATGACCATGTCCACCTCCCCGTTGGCCACGGCCGCCAGCAGCTCCCGGGTCTCCTTGGGGGAGCGGAAGCGGCTCAGCGATCCGACACGGACGGGGTAGTCGGCCAGGCGCTCCTCGAAGGTGTGGCGGTGCTGCTCCGCCAGGATGGTGGTGGGGGCGAGCACCGCCACCTGCTTGCCGTCCTGCACGGCCTTGAAGGCGGCACGGATGGCCACTTCCGTCTTCCCGTAGCCCACGTCGCCGCACACCAGGCGGTCCATGGGGCGGAGCGACTCCATGTCCCGCTTCACGTCCTCGGCGGCGGTCCGCTGGTCGGGCGTGTCCTCGTAGAGGAAGGACGACTCCATCTCCTTCTGCCACCGGCTGTCTGCGGAGAAGGCGTGACCGGTGGCGGTGGACCGGCGGGCGTAGAGCTGGAGGAGCTCGGTGGTCATGTCCTGGATGGCCTTCTCGGTCTTGCTCCGGAGCGCCTTCCAACGCTTCCCGCCGATGCGGTGCACGTGGGGCGGCTTCGCGTCCTCCGACTCGCCCACCCAGCGCTCCACCAGGTCCAGGCGGTAGACCGGCAGGCGGAGGATCTCGCCGCCGGCGTACTCGATGGCCAGCGACTCGATCTCCTCTCCCCCCACTTCGATGCGCTCCAGGCCGACGAAGCGGCCCACCCCGTGGTCCATGTGCACCACGTAGTCGCCGGGGGTGAGCTGGGCCAGGCTCTCCACCGCCACCGAGCCGCGGAAGCGCCGCGGCCGGCGCCGGGGGGGGGGGGGGCGGGCGGGG
>BTVB01000006.1:0-147332 GCA_045863275.1 Gemmatimonadota bacterium | reverse complement strand
GTCATCGAATCCCCGGATGGCGAGGAGCTGCCGCGCGCCCGGCGCAGGCGTCGGGCGCGGCGGAAGATCTCGTGGTCGTTGAGCACCCGGAGGGGCGGCGTGCTCTCCAGGAGCTCGAAGCCCTCGGCGAGGGCGCCGATCCCGAGGCGCGTGCCCGGCGGGATCCGCCCCTCCCCCCCCAGGATCTCCTCCAGTCGCTGGAGCTGGCCGTCGTTGTCGCACAGCAGCAGCGTCTCGTGTCCCCGGGCGGCGCCCACGCGCAGGTACTCCTCCAGGCGGCCCATGTCCCGCTCGATGGCCGGAGGGGGGGCGGCGTGGAGGCGGCGGAGCGCGGGGCCCTCGTCGGTGAGGTCCAGCCGCGGGAGGGCGTCCAGGAGCCGGCCCAGGGCGTGGGGCTCGAGGAAGAGGGAGGAGGGAGGAGCCGGGGAGGCCCCCGAGTCCACCAGGTCGTCGAACAGGGTGTTGACCCGCTCCCACGTGCGGGCCGCGTCGGCGGCCACGTCCCAGCCGCCGAGGACCGTCACCACGGCATCGCCGGGGAGGAGCTCGAGGAGGGAACGGGACACCGTCCCGCCGGCCATGGACCCCTTCCGGAAGTCCACGGGGAGGACGTGGGTCTCGCGGATCTCGTCCACGGAGCGCTGGTCCAGGATCTCGAAGGAGCGGATGGACACCACCTCGTCCCCCCAGAGCTCGATGCGCACGGGGTCGCCGGCGCCCACGGAGAACACGTCCACGATGCCCCCCCGGACGGCGAACTGCCCCACCTCCTCCACCAGGGGGACGCGCTCGAAGCCCCGCTCCTCGAGGACGGCCGCCAGGTCGTGGAGGTCCACGGCGTCGCCCACCCGCACGGTGAGGCGGAGGTTGTCCAGGGCGGCGGGAACGGGTACCCGCTCCTGAAGGGCACGGGGCGTCGTGACCAGGATCTTCGTCCGGCGCGAAAAGACCCCCTCCACCGCCTCCACCCGGAGGGAGCCGATCTCCAGGTTCGGCTCCACCTCTTCGTAGGGCAGGGCCTCTTTCTGGGGGTAGAGACGGGCGTCGCCCGCCCCCCCGAGGAGCGCCTCCAGATCCGCCTCCGCCGCGGCGGCTTCCCGCGGCCCGGGGGTGAGCACCACGAACACGCGCTCGGGGTGACGGCGGTGGAGGGCCGCCACCACCGCCACCGTCGACGATCCTCTAAGGCCCGCCAGGGCATCGCGCTGCCCCGGTCCCGGGAGCCGGGCCGCCAGCTCCTGGAACGCGGGACACGAGGCCACCGCCGCCAGGATGGGGTCAGGCCTCGACACGCACCGTGCCCGGGGCCGGGCGCTCGTGGGACACGCGAGGCCGGCGTCCGGCGGCCGCCACGGCCGCTTCCAGGAGGAGGATGAGCAGCGCCGCCACCACGAGGGGACGCCAGAGCTCCGGGCCGCGGCGGGCGCGGAAGAGGGCGCTCTCCCAGGCCGACGCGCGACCCACGGTGGTGACTGCGGGGCCCACCCGGGCGGCCAGGAGCTCCTCGTCCAGGGCGGTGAGGTCCGACTCGTCGGGGTGGGCGTTCACGGCCTCGTAGGCCAGGACGCTGTCGTCCGCGAGGAAGGCGTAGAGGCCCGCCTCTCCGGTTGCGCGCACCATCCGGGTCCCGTCCAGGGGAAGCTCGGCGCCCGACGGGAGGCGGACGGCCTGGGCGCCCCGGGGGGCCGAGAGGGGCTCCCCGGCCAGGCGTGACGGGGTGCCTCCTCCCGTCGCCGCCCACGAGCCGGTGAGCCAGTCCGCGAACCCGATCATGTCGGCGGAGACGGGGAGGGACGTGGACTCGGCGTCCAGAGCGGAAGCCAGGAGGAGGTGGCGGCGCCCGGAGGCGTCGCGACCCTCCACGGCCCACGGCTCTCCGGCTGCCACCGCGACGGTGTGGGGCGGCGCGGGGGGATCGCCGCTCAGGACCAGGCGGTACGCCCTGCGCACCACCACCCCCGCCAGAGGAGTCGGGAGGGGCGTGCCGGCGAGCTCCGCCTCCCCCTGGGCCTCCGCGCGCTCCACGCGCCAGGGGACGCCGGCCTCCTGGAGGCGGCGGTTGAGGGCGGGGAGGAGGTTGGGATCGGAAGGCGGAACGACCAGGGCCGCGGCGCCGGCCCCCAGCGTGGCGAGTCCCTCGCCCGCCGCCGAGACGACCGCGTCGGCGGCACGGGGGGAGGAGGCGCGGCGGAGGCGGCCTCCCGCCTCCAGGACGGCGAGGGCCTCGGTGACGAAGATCCCCGGGTCTCCCAGCACGGCCACGGCGGGCGCGGGTCGGGCCTGGAAGGCGAAGTACCTCCGGTCGTCGGCGCGGAGCGCGTCGGGGTCGGCGTCGGCGTAGCCGGTGACCCACCCCGGGGGTGCGGGAGGGAGGGGAAGGACCAGGGAGGTCGCCGGCGGGAGGATCCCCGCCCCCCGCACCCGCTCGCCCAGGACCACGCGCACGGGAACACCCGCTGTGTCGCCGGCGGCGGCGGGCCCCGCCTCCAGGGCGATCTCGCTGCGCTGTCCCTCCAGCGGCGGGAGCCCGCCGCCCACGAGCACCCCGGCGAGGGAACGGTTGGGTACCGGGTCGGCCCCCGGGGACCAGACCACCACCGGGACGTCGCCGGCGGGCGTCGTGGGGGCGGAGGCGAAGGCCGAGGCCTGCAGGTCGGAGACGAGGTGGATCTCGCGTGCCGCCAGGGGCGAGGTGGTCACGAGCTCCGCCGCCCGGGAAAGGGCTGCCGTGAGGTCCCCGCGGCCCGCACTGACCCCCGTGGCCTCCACCGCCGCGCGGGCGTCCTCCGGGCCGCCGGGGACGGCGGGAAGCCAGGGCTCGCCGGCACGGATCACCCAGATGCGGTCGTCCGCCGTCGCCGCCGCGAGGCTCAGGAGCGCCACCTCCTTGAGGCGGTCCAACGCCCGCTCCTCGCCCGTGACCAGGCCCGAGCTCATGGAGTTGTCGAGGATGAGGACGAGGGCGGTGGGCGGGTGATCGGACCCGTCGAGGCGGAGAAAGAGCCGGGCGCCCGCCGCCACCAGCACCGCCATGGCCGCCAGGCGGAGGAGGAGGAGAAGGAGCTGCCGGGACCGGATGCGACGGGCGTGCTCCCGCTCGGTGCGCTCCAGGTAGCGAAGCGCCGGGAACGAGATCCGGCGCGCCTCCTGGCGCTGGAACAGGTGGAGGAAGAGCGGGACCGCCAGAGCCACGCCGGCGAGGAGGAAGAGGGGGTTCAGGGCGCCCATGGGTCAGCCGAGGCGCTCCCGCTTCCTCAGATAGGCCCGCAGGGCCAGCGAGAGCGGCTGGTCCGTGTCCACCACCTGATACTCGATGCCCTGGGGCTTCAGGGCCCGCTCCCACTCGGCGAGGGCGTGGGTCACCGCCTGCCGGTACTCGGAGCGGATGTCGGCGACGCTGACCAGGATCTCCTCGTTCGTCTCCGGGTCGAAGAACCGTGCCTCCGACGCCGCCGGAAGCTCCCGCTCCCCGGGGTCCACGAGGTGGAAGACGAGCACCTCGTGTCCATGGTGCCGCAGGAACTTGAGGGCCGTGCGCGTCGCCTCGGGCGCCACCAGGAGGTCGGAGAGGAGGATCACGAGGCCCCTCCTCCTCAGGCGCACCGCTACGTCCCGGAGGGCCCGGTCCGCCGAGGTGCCGCCCTGGGCCTCCAGGGGCCGGAGCCGGCGCACCAGCTCGGTCCACTGCCTTCGCCCGCCCCGCGCCTGCACCCGCTCCACGATGCGGTCGTGGAAGGCCGCCATGCCCACCGAGTCCCCCTGCCGCAGGAGGACGAGGGACAGGGAGGCCGCGAGGAGCTTGGCGTACCACAGCTTGGACGGGAGGGCCGGCGGGTTCGAGCTCCAGCCCATGGACTCGCTCACGTCCAGGAGGATGTGGGCCCGGAGGTTGGTCTCCTCCTCGAACTGCTTCACGTAGAAACGGTCGGAGCGGCCGTACATGCGCCAGTCGATGTAGCGCAGGTCGTCTCCGGCCTGGTAGGCCCGCAGCTCCGCGAACTCCGCCGAGAAGCCCCGGTGGGGGGAGCGGTGGAGCCCCATGAGGAACCCCTCCACCACCTCACGCGCCAGCAGCTCGATCCCGCCTAGCTGGGCCAGCGTGGCGGGGTCGAGGAGATCGGGCCGGGAGGCCCCCGGGGTGGTGGTTCGTTCCTGGGCCATGGGGAGCAGGGGAAGCCAAGCAAGCTAGGGCCCCCCGGGGCCGCGCTCAACGGGGCCGCCCTCGACGGTGTGTCCCCCGGGGAGGGGGGGTTGTCCCCTCACGGGGACGGCGGGGCCGGAAAACGCCCCCGTTCCCGCGGAATCGGCGCTGGCACGGCTCCTGCGACCCGAGGAGGCGGGAATCCGCTGTGCCATGAGGAGTCGTCATGAGGATCGTGCGCTGGCTGGCCCTTCTCACCCTGGCCCTGCCGGGGGAGAAGGCGTCGGCCCAGGACCAGGCGGTCGGCGAGGTGCCGGAGGTGAGGGTGTGGCTGGACCGAGGCGATGAGCCCGTGCTCCAGCGGGGGGACCGGGTGCGCATCTACTACCACACCTCTCACGACGCGTTCGTCGCCATCTTCCAGATCGACACGGACGGGCAGGTGCGCCTCCTTCACCCCCGGGCGCCCGGCGAGGAGACCTTCACCCGAGGGGGTCGGGACTACCGGCTCCTCTTCCCCCAGTCGTCCTACTGGTTCGTGGACGAGTACCCGGGGAAGGGGTACTTCTTCATCGTCTCGTCTCCCGAGCCCCTGGACCTGAGCGGATTCGACTATCTCCGTGGCGAGCGGAACTGGGACCTCACCCGGGTGGGGCGGACGGTCTACCAGGACCCGTACCTCGCCATGGACGACTACGTCGCGCGGGTGGTGCCGAACTGGGAGTCCCTCCCCTATGCCCTCGACTTCATCGCCTACGACGTGGGCGAGGTGCACCAGTACCCCCGGTTCCTGTGCTACGACTGCCACGGGTACCGGAGCTACGCCGCGTGGAACCCCTACAGCTACGCCTGCACGTCCTTCCGCGTGGTCGTGTGGGACGACCCCTGGTTCTACCCGGCGTACCGGTACCGGAGCACGCGGGTGGTGTACGTCCAGCCCCGGCGTGCCATGGCCCGCTTCGAGTTCAAGGAGCGCGCCGTCGGCGAGACGTGGACGCCCCTGGTGCGTACCCGCCAGCCGCCGCTCCGCAGGTCGGTGGAGTACGTGGAGCCCGACGCCGCGCGTCCCCCGCTGAGGGAGTACGTGCCGTCGAGACGGCCCAGCGACGTCGCCCCGGGGGGGCCTCCCGGCGTCGCGACCCCCCGCCGGCCCTCCACGGGTACCACGGACCCTGGCGCCGTCGCACCCAGGCGAAGCGTGACGCCGGCCACGCCCAGCGGCGGAGCCGCGCGGAGCGGTGCCCAGCCACGCACCACCACGCCCACCACCGCCGCTCCGTCCCGGCGGCCGGAGCCCACGCGGAATGTGGCGCCCCCAACCGCCCGCCCCACGCCCGACCGGCCCACGCTCCAGCGGCGGCCCCCCGGGACGTCGGGTTCGGACCGCGGCGCCGTGGCACGGCCGTCCGCGCCGTCGCGCAGCGGCTCGTCGGCGGCGCGGCCGTCCCTCCAGTCGCGACCTCCCTCCGGGGGCAACCGGGCGGTGACGCCCTCGCGGCCGTCGTCCTCCTCGCGGCCCACGGTGAGGCCGCCGTCGCGCCCGTCGGGCTCGGCACGCCCCTCGGGCTCGTCGGCCCGGCCCCCCAGGGGGGGCGGCGCCCCCCCCCCCCCGCGCCGCACGCGGGGTGGGTGACGGGCCCCGGGCCACCCCGGGGGATGCGAGCGGGCCCGGCCCCCGGGAAGGGAGCCGGGCCCTGGAGCGCCCGGGGGTGAACGCCGGACGGAACGGTGCCTCAGCGGCCGCCGAAGGACAGCGTGAACTGGCCGATGGACGTGTCCTCCTTGTCTCCCGACTGCATGGCGAGGGCCAGCGAGAGGTTCACCGGGCCCAGGATGAGGGAGGCGCCGCCCCCGAGGAGGAAGCCGTCGGTCACAAGCGCGCCTCCCCCCCGCACGTGGAGCGCGCCCAGCCCGCGGTACTCGGCGCCCACGCCCGCGTGCAGCTTGGGCGTGATGCTCATGCCGTCGCCGAAGCGGTTGCGCACGTCGGCGGAGACCGTGAAGTCCGGCTGGACGTCGTAGGCCGCGCCCACCGAGACCACGGGGTCGAAGGTCATGTCGTCCACGGCCTGCTTGAAGCCCGCCGGGGCCGAGGCGTAGGCCTTCTTGTCGAAGTCCGTGCTGTTGCTCCCCTTCTCCAGTGACGCGGAGCCGGCGCGGAAGACCAGCTTGTCCTCGTCCCATGCGAAGGTGTTGAACAGGTTCTGGACCGAGGCGCCGAAGTGGAGCCGGTCACGCTCCATCTGGAACCCCACGTCGACCCCGAAGCCCGAGCCGGCGTTTGCGCTGTAGTCCTCGTCGTCCACCATGACCACGGGGAACTTCAGGTCCACCTTGATGGGGTCGGCGCTGATGCTCCCGCCCTGCTCCTCGCCGTAGGCCACCCCGTGGCCCACCGAGTACTTGAGGGTCGCGCCCACGGCCATGGCCCCGGTTTCCGAGGGGACGGGGATCCCGAAGCTCAACGCGCCGGTGGTCACGCCGAACCCCTGGGCGGTGGAGCCGCCCAGGCTGAGGTTCGCGGGCTGGCCGGTCCGCCCTGCGTTCCCGTACAGGATCACCTCCACGATGTCCGGGGCCAGGCTCATGGACGCGCCCACCTGCGTCGAGAGCTGGAAGCCCACGCGGCCGAAGGTGACCGCCACCTCCGTGACGTCGACGCCCAGGGAGCCCTGCTGGCCGCCCTGCGCGAGCACGTCGGCGAGCCACTGCTCCTTGGTGGCGCTGGAGATGAGCGTCCCCTCCACGTCCTTCAGGTCGGCGAGCCCCACGGGGCCCAGGCCCTGGCGGACGGTGATGGGGATCAGGGCCAGCGAGAAGCCGGCTCCGGGCATGCCCAGCCCGGCGGGGTTCAGGGAGAGGGCGCCGAAGCCCCGCACCGTGGCGGTGGCGTTCCCTCCCGTGCCCAGGGTGGCGGCGCTGGCGGTTCCGAGCTGCGCCGAGGCGGCGTCGGTCAGGGCGAGGCCCGACAGGCTCACCACGGCGACGATCGCGAGAATGCGGTTGTGCGTGCGCATGGTGTCCTCCTACCCGCCGATTCTGAGAGTGAGGTCGATCTTGGCGTCGATGACGGCCTTCTGGCCCGGCGTCACCGTGATGTTCCCTGCCGACGAGCTTACGGTCCCGGACCCGGTGAACTTGACGCCCGACTTGCCCAGGAACGTCCTGAACTCGGCGCCGTCATACGACAAGGTCGCGGTGGAGGTGGCGCTGCCGGCGATGTTGAGCGTCTTGGAGATCTTCCCGCCGGGATACGTGATGTCGGCCTGTGCGCCCAGGGACACGCCGAAGGGGTTGGTGATGGTCAGGAGGATGGACCCGTTCTCGATGCGGTCCGAGATCTCCGAGTCGATGTCCTCCACGTCCAGGTCGACGGCGTCGAAGGTCACCGACTCGTTGGCCACGTTCACCGTGGCCGAGCTCACCAGGATGGCGCCGGGCGTCGCGTTCACCGTGAGCCGTTGGCTGTTCTCGATGGTGGTGAGCTGCCCGCCGGGGGACTGGACCGCCACCGAAGCCACCAGCGTGGCCCCGACGGCACCGGCCGAAAGGGTGAGGGCGGCCGACTTGGTCCCCCCCGGATTCATGGGCGCCGCGAAGCTCGCCTCGCCCAGGGGACGTCCGCCGACCCCATCCGTCACGGTGACCTTCAGGGTGCCGCCGTTGGCCAGCGGATCGAAGTTGAACCCGTTGGTGATGGCGATGGTCACGGCGCCCGACTGGAGGGCGGCGGCAGAGACCTTGGCGGGGAGCGACTGGCTCACCGTGAAGGAGGCGTTGAACGCCGGCGAAGGGACGGTCAGGCCTTGCGTCGCGACGCAGGGCGCGCCGCACAGCTCGCCCAGCGTCCGGCTGGTGCTGAACGGGCTCACGCTTACCGAGAAGGAGTTGCCGCTGGCCGTGACGCCCGCCGGGAGCAGCTCGTTCACCGAGATCGTGGTGTTCTCAACGGGGAGGACCCATCGCTGCTCGAGGATGGGGGCCTCCGTCGGGACGTCACATGCAGCGAGCGCCGCGAGCCCCAACAGGGCCAGGACGCGGGATGACGCTTTCATGGGCTACGCTCCAGGGGAGGGAGGACCCGCCGGGGGAGGCGGGTGGAAAGAAAGTGACTCCACACTACATGGAATCCACGGGTCGTGCCACGATTCCGTAGGGCCCCCTTCGGGGGGCCCCGGAGCGCCATTAACTTTCCTGGTCTGTCCCCCGTCATTCGCGGCCACCCGCGACGGGGGACGCGTGATCCCGAACCGGCCGGACGCCTCTCAAGCCCGTGCGCCTCGACCACATCCGCAACTTCTGCATCGTCGCCCACATCGATCACGGCAAGTCCACGCTGGCCGACCGCCTCCTGGAGCGCACGGCCACCCTCGACAAGCGGCAGATGAGGGAGCAGGTGCTGGACGACAACGAGCTCGAGCGGGAGCGGGGGATCACCATCAAGCTCCACGCCGTGCGCATGGCGTACCGGGCCTCCGACGGCGACGAATACGAGATCAACCTCATCGACACCCCGGGGCACGTGGACTTCACCTACGAGGTCTCCCGGTCCCTGGCGGCGTGCGAAGGGGCGTTGCTCGTGGTGGACGCCACGCAGGGAGTTCAGGCCCAGACGCTGTCCAACCTGTTCCTCGCCCTGGACGCGGGTCTGGAGATCGTCCCGGTCCTCAACAAGATCGACCTCCCGGGAGCCGAGCCCGAGCGGCGGCGCATGGAGGTGGCCGACCTCCTGGGCGTGGACCCGGAGTCGGTCCTCGCGGCCAGCGCCAAGGAGGGGGTCGGCATCGACGGGATCCTGGAGGCCATCGTCCAGCGCGTGCCGCCTCCCGTAGGCGACGTGGACGCCCCCCTGCGCGCGCTCATCTTCGACTCGTACTACGACAAGTACCTGGGCGCCGTGCCGTCGGTGCGCGTGGTGGACGGCGTCCTCCGCCCGGGCATGCAGATCACCTTCGGAAACGTGGACCGCGAGTACGACGTCACCGAGGTGGGGTACCTGCGCCTGGGCCGGAAGCCCCAGCCCAAGCTCACGCCGGGCGAGGTAGGCTATGTCGTCGCGGCCATCAAGGAGGTGGGTGACACGCGGGTGGGCGACACCATCCTGGACGCGGACAACCGCGCCGCCACGCTCCTGCCCGGTTACAAGGAGGCCCGCCCCATGGTGTTCGCCGGCCTCTACCCCACGTCGTCCGACGACTACGAGGACCTGCGCGACGCCCTGGAGAAGCTCAAGCTCAACGACGCCTCCCTCCACTACGAGCCCGAGACGTCGGTGGCGCTGGGCTTCGGATTCCGGTGCGGCTTCCTGGGGCTGCTCCACATGGAGATCATCCAGGAGCGGCTGGACCGGGAATTCGGCGTGGACCTCATCACCACCGTGCCCAACGTGGAGTACCACGTCCGGCTCACCAACGGCGAGGAGCTCTGGATCGAGAGCCCGACGGCGTTGCCCGAGGCGGGGCGCATCGACACGGTCTCCGAGCCCATCGTGAAGGCCCACATCGTGTGCCCGGCCGAGTACATCGGGAACGTGCAGAAGCTCTGCCACGAGCGCCGTGGCGTGTTCAAGGGGATGAGCTATCTCGACCCACAGCGCGTGGAGATCAACTTCGAGCTTCCCCTCTCCGAGATCGTGCTGGACTTCTACGACAGGCTGAAGAGCGGAACACGCGGCTATGCCGCGCTGGACTACGACTTCCTCGAGTATCGCGCCGACGACCTCATCAAGCTGGACATCCTGGTCAACGGCGACTCGGTCGACGCCTTCAGCGTCATCATCCACCGCGACAAGGCCTTCGAGTACGGGCGCGAGCTGGTGGGGAAGCTGAAGGAGCTCATCCCCCGCCAGCAATACGAGGTGGCCCTCCAGGCGGCCATCGGGAACAACATCATCGCCCGCAGCAACGTGAAGGCGCTGCGCAAGAACGTGACCGCCAAGTGCTACGGCGGCGACATCACCCGGAAGCGCAAGCTCCTCGAGAAGCAGAAGGAGGGGAAGCGGCGCATGAAGCAGGTGGGCTCGGTGGAGATCCCCCAGGAGGCGTTCCTGGCCGTGCTCAACCTGAGCGGGGAATGATCGCCGCCCCGGCCGCCGGCGCGGGGCGCCGGCGGGTCGTCCGGGCGCCCAATCACCTGGGGGACGTGGTGGTGGCCCTCCCCGCGCTGGCGGCGGACGGCGGCGACGTCATGGTGCGCTCCTGGCTCGCGCCTCTTGTGGAGATGGCCCTGCTCCCCGGGAAGACGCTCCCGCTGGCGCCCGGGGGACGGGGGTGGTGGGGCGCGGTTCGCGCGCTGAGGGCCGGGGGGTACCGGGAGGGAGGCCTCCTCACGCCGTCGTTCTCCGCGGCGTGGCTCTTCCGGTGGGGGGGCGTGGCGCGCCTCCGGGGAACGGCCACGGACGCACGGAGCTGGCTGCTCCGCGAGCGGGTGCCCCGGGAGGGGCTTCGCGCCCACCACCGCATCAACCAGTACCGTCTCATCCTCGGGCAGGACCCGGGGCTCGAGCCCCGCTACCACCGCCTCGCCCCTCCCTCGGCCGTGGTGGAAGCATGGGCGGAGCGGCTTGGAGGCGGGGGGCCCTGGGTGGGCTTCGTGCCCGGATCCAACGCCCCCTCCAGGCGGTGGCCCGCCGAGCGCTTCGCCGGCGTCGCCCGGGCGCTGTCGAGGCGCGGCGCACGCGTCGTGGTGGTGGGCGGGCCGGCGGAGCGGCCCGTCACGGCCCGGGTGGCCGAAGCCGCCCCGGGGGCCGTGGACGCCGGTGGCGACACCGACCTGGCCGGGCTGGCGGCGCTCCTCTCCCTCTGCGACGTGGTGGTGTCCAACGACACGGGCCCCATGCACCTGGCCGCCTCCGTGGGGGTGCCCACGGTGACCCTCTGGGGACCCTCTCCTCCGGACGAAGCCGCGCCGCCGGGCCCGGAGCACCGGCGTGTGGAGGGTCCCGCCCTCCCCTGCCGGCCGTGCTTCAGGAACGCTTGCCCCCGCTCCGGCAGGGGCACGATGCTAGCCGAGGCGCGGGACGAGTGCCTGCACCTCATCCAGGAAGACCAGGTGACGCGCGCCGTGGAGGCGCTGCTGGAGGGAAGACCCGCATGAGCCGCTGGGTGGTGGGACTGGACATCGGGGGCACCAACGTGGTGGCGGGCCTCGTCCCGGCGGAGGGGGGCAAGCCGGTGTCGCTGCGCACTCGAGGCACGCCCTCCCTGGGCCCCCAGGACGCGGTGGTTCCCGAGCTGGCGGCCATGGTCCGCCAGGTGGTGGAAGAGGGACTCATGAAGGCCGGGAGCGACCCCGGCGAGGTGCTGGGCATCGGCATCGGCAGCCCCGGGCCCCTCGACATGGACGCGGGCGTGGTTCTCGATGCCTTCAACCTGGGCTGGAAGGAGCTCCGGATACGGGACGCGCTCGCCGACGCCACGGGCCTCCCGGCGAGCCTGGACAACGACGCCAACTGCGCCACGTGGGGGGAGTACTGGCAGGGGGCGGGGCGCGGGGTGCGCAACCTGGTGGGCGTAACCCTTGGGACGGGGATCGGGGGTGGCATCGTCCTCGACGGGCGGCTCGTACACGGGGCATCCACCACGGCGGGCGAGCTTGGGCACATGTCCATCGACTTCCACGGGCGCCGCTGCAAATGCGGCAACTACGGCTGCCTGGAGGCCTACGCGTCGGGCCCCAACATCGCCGCCCGGGCCCGGGAGGGACTCGAGGCCGGCGCCGAGTCGGTCCTCACCGGCATGCTCGACGGCGACCTGGACCGCCTCACCGCGGCGACGGTGTACGAGGCCATCCTCCGAGGCGACGCCTACGCCGGCGAGGTGATGCTGGAGACGGCGAAGATCCTGGGAGCGGGGCTGGCCAACGTGGTGAACGTGCTCAACCCCGAGGCCATCGTCATCGTGGGCGGCGTGACGCGGGCGGGGCACTACCTCTTCAACCCGCTCCGCGCCGAGGTGCGCAGGCGGGCCTTCCGCACGGCCCAGGAGGTGTGCCGCATCGTCCCGGGAGAGCTCCCCGACACCGCAGGGGTCATCGGGGCCGCGGGCCTCTTCCTGGCGGGGACCCGGAGCGCCTGAGTCCATGGCGGGGCGGACGCTGGGCGTCGTGGGCACGCTCGTCTGGGACCGGATCCTGGCCCGGGACGGCAGGGCGCACCCCGTGGAGGAGTGGGGGGGCGTCGCCTACGCCCTCTCCGCCGTGCGCTCGGCTCTCCCCGACGACTGGTCCGTCCTCCCCATCCTGAAGGTGGGGCGGGACCTGGCGGAGGACGCGTTCCGCTTCCTCCGGGAGATTCCCGGGGTGGACGATTCGACCGTGGTCGTGGTCCCCGAGCCCAACAACCGCGTGGAGCTCCGGTACGTCAGCGAGGAGCGGCGTACCGAGCGCCTCAGCGGCGGGGTGCCGCCGTGGACGTGGCCGGAGCTGGCGCCGGTCCTCGACCTGTGCGACGCGCTGTACGTGAACTTCATCTCGGGCATGGAGATGGAGCTCCCCACGGCCCGCGCCATCCGCGCCGGGTACGGCGGGCCCACCTACGCCGACCTCCACTCGCTGTTCCTGGGCGTCGCGCCCACCGGACTGAGGGTGCCCCAGTCCCTCCCGGGCTGGATGGACTGGCTGCGCTGCTTCGACGGCGTCCAGGTCAACGAGGACGAGTTCGAGCTGCTGGGCCGGGACACGGGCGATCCCTGGCACCTGGCCGCGGGGGCGCTGGGGCCGGACCTCAAGCTCCTCGCCGTCACGCTGGGCCCCAAGGGCGCGGCGTACGTCGCCGGGTCGGACTTCCAGCCGGACCCGCTCACGTGGCGGCGGCCCGCTTCCCTGTCCCGCGCCGGCTCGGCACGCTCGGGCCGCGTGCCCCTGGAGGGGCTCCCCCGGTCGGGGGACCCCACCGGGTGCGGCGACGTCTGGGGTGCTACCTTCTTTGCGCGCCTCCTCGGCGGTGACCGGCTGGAGGACGCCATGGCGGTGGCCAACCGGCAGGCCGCCCGCAACGTCGAGCACCGGGGGGCCAGGGGGCTGTTCCGCCACCTCTCGGGCCGCCTGTCCCACGTGGAGGAGTAGACGGTGCAGGTCATTCCCGTGCCCGGATCGCTGGACCAGCAGACCGTGGACGAGTTCCTCGACCGCGTCCCCCGGAACGGGGATGGGCGCTGCCTCTTCGACGGCCGCCACATCCGCTGGGTGGACCCCAACGGCATGGTCTCCCTCCTGGTGGCCGGCTCGGTGGCCCGGGAGCGGCAAGGCGCGCTTCCCCGCCTGGAGCTGCCGGAGAGCACGGACGTGCTGGGGTACCTGAGCCGGATGGGCTTCTTCAGGGAGGCCCAGGGGATCTTCGAGTTCGACGACCGTGCGCCCCGCCGCCCCACCGCTCCCTCCGACGTCCTCCTCGAGATCACGCCCGTCCGGGCCAACGCCGACGTGCACGAGGTGGTGGACCGGGTACAGGCCCGCGCCGGGGCGATCCTGTCCTCGAAGCTCGGGTACCCGGTGTCCGCCGTGGTGCAGTTCTCCGTGATCCTCTCCGAGGTCTGCCAGAACATCATCGAGCACGCGGAGGCCCCCGGCTGGGTGGCGGCGCAGGCCTACAACTGGGCGCGCCGCCTGGGTCGGTGGGTGGTGGTGATCTCGGTCATGGACCTCGGGCGCGGGTTCCGCGGCTCCCTGGCCCAGGAGCACGCCGCCCGCTACGGCGACCGATGGAGCGACTCCACGGCGCTGGAGGCGGCCTTCCTCCACGGGCTGACCCGCTTCCCCGACTCGGGGCGAGGGCAGGGAATCCAGCAGATCCGCCGGCAGGTGCAACGGTGGAACGGCGCAATCACCATCCGGAGCGGGACCGCCCGCATCGGCCAGGTGCCCGAATGGGACGACACGCCCCCTCTGTCCGAGGGCCTGACCCCCCTTCCGGGAGCCCAGATCAGCATCGTGCTGCCGGCGAAGGAAGGGGGGCAGGGATGACCGACCTTCCCCTGGACCCCATCGCCATCGACGTCGGCCACCTGGTGCAGCGCACCGTAGCGTCTCTGTACTCCCACCTGGTGACCCGTCAGACCGGCCGCGCCGTGCGCATGGCCATCGAGACGCAGCTGGCGGAGCTGGGGGAGCGCTCCCTCTCGCTCATCGACCTCTCCGAGGTCGCCGTGCTCGACTTCTCCTGCGCGGACGAGGTCGTGGCCAAGCTCCTCCAGCGATATGCCGAAGCGGGGCACACCCAGGCCTACTTCGTCTTCCGCGGTGTGGCCGAACCCCACCGCGAGCAGATCGAGTGGGTGTTGCGGCGCCAGCAGCTGGCCGTCGTGGCCGAGACGGGACCGGGCCGGTTCGAGCTCGTCGGTCACCGCTCCGAGGCCCAGGACGCGGCGTGGAGCGTCCTGGAGGAGCGGGGCCTGGTGGCACGGGAGGAGCTGGGCACCTACTTCCCGGAGGGGGAGACCCGGGTCGCCCTGGACCAGCTCGTCGAGCGGAGGCTCGCCTTCGCCAGCCCCATCAGCGGGCGGTACCACGCCCTGAGCCGCCTCGTCGCCCACCTCATGTGAGGAGTCCATGACCGACCCAGCCCGCCGATCCCGCTCCCAGGGCCCCTCCACCGTGGGCATCCACGGCGGCGAGGCACCGCGGGCCCCTGGCCTGCCCGTGGTCCCGCCCATCGTCCAGAGCGCGACCTTCCAGTGGGGGAGCCCCGCCGACGGAGAGCTGCTCTACAGCCGGTACGGGAACAACCCCAACCAGGAGCTCCTCGGGAGGAAGATCGCGGCCCTGGAGGAGAAGCCCGCGGCGGCGGCACTCGCCAGCGGCATGGGCGCCACGGCCATGACGCTCCTGGCTCTCACCCAGGCCGGCGACCACATCGTGGCCTCCTCCTACCTGTACGGCGCCACCTTCGCGCTGCTGAAGCACGAGCTGCCCCGCCGTGGCGTGGAGACCACCTTCGTGGACCCGGAGGAGGGGGGCTGGGAGGCCGCTCTCCGGCCCGAGACCCGCGTCATCATGTTGGAGACGCCCACCAACCCAACCCTGCGCATCGTGGACCCGAGGCCCATCGCGGCCGTGGCCCGTCCCCGGGGGATCCGCGTGGTGATGGACTCCACCTTCGCCTCGCCGGTGAACTTCCGGCCGGGGGCCTACGGCGTGGACGTGGTGATCCACAGCGCCACCAAGTACATGGGGGGGCACTCGGATCTCATCGCGGGGGCCGTGGCGGGGCCGGAGGACGTCATCGCCGAGGTCGTGCGCATGGCGCGCCTGTACGGGCCTGCGCTCGACGCCCACGCGGCCTGGCTGCTGGACCGGGGCCTTCGGACCATGGACGTGCGCGTAAGGCGCCACAACGAAAACGCCCTGGCCCTGGCCCTTTGGCTCCAGGACCAGCCGCAGGTCGAGCGCGTCCTCCATCCCGGACTGGAGAGCCACCCGGACCACGCCCTGGCCCGGGAGCTGCTCACGGGCTTCGGCGGGATGCTCAGCATCGTGCTGAAGGGGGGCGGCGAGGCGGCCGACCGCTTCATGGCGGCGCTGGAGCTGGCGCTGGTTGCGCCGTCCCTGGGCGGCGTCGAGACGTTGGTCTCCCAGCCCCGGTACACGTCCCACGCGGCGCTTTCCGACGCGGAGCGGAGGGCGCAGGGGATTCCGGACGGGTTCGTGCGAGTCTCCGTCGGCGTGGAGAACGTGGAGGACCTGCAGGGGGACTTCGCGGCGGCGTTGGGGGCGCTGGGATAGGCCCTCTCTGCGCTTCGCATCGGAATCGGCGGGGGCGCCGCGGAGGCTCCCCAGCTCCGACTCCGGTCCTTGGCTGCGTCGCCGGCGGCCGCGGGGCCCCCCTGCGGGGCCGGCTTCGTTCCAGTCCCCGGGTCGGCGGCGTTTGCCCCTTCTCCGCCCCCCGCCTCCAGCACGCCGACCCCTTTCCGGGCGCGGACCTGCGCTGCGTGGGGAGTCTCCGCGGCGCCCCACCCTTCGGTCTGTCCAGGCTGCGGGCGCCTCTTCCCCCCCTCTCTTGACCGTGACGGCCGGTGGGGCGTCGAGCCCCACCGGCCGTCTTGTACGTGCGGCGCTCGTGCCCTGCGGGCACGTCGCTGGTGGTTCTAGTTGCCTTCGGCCAGGCCCCTCACGGCTTCGGCGAGCCTCCTCACTTTGGCGGCGTCGGGGGAGCGGGGGGCTTCGGCCTCCAGCTCGCCGGCCAGGGTGCGGAGCGTGTTGGCCCTCGCGGCGCCGTTGGCGCGCTCGGCTCGGGTGAGGCTCTGTCGCACCTGGACCACGCGCTGCGACGCCATGGCGTTGTGGCGCTCGAGCTGGTCCACGTAGGCGCGGGCCAGCGCGAAGGTGTGGGGCCACACGAACCGGGGCTGGCCCTGGGAGTTGAGCTGCTCCAGGCGCACCGACTTCGCGGCGTCGATCTCGTTCTGCGACAGGACGTCGCTGGGGACGAGCTCGAACACGTCCAGGCCCCGGGCGATCTCCGAGCTGACGATGAGACCGTTGTACCAGTACACCGACCAGCTTCCCCCCATGGTCATGCGCGCGGGGTCCACCGGGCCCCGGTCGTGGAAGGCGATCTCCACGGGGTTGGCCGGGTCGGTCCAGTCGAAGACGGAGATCCCGCCCTGGTACCACCCCTGGACCATGACGTCCCTGCCGGGAATGGGGATGAGCGACCCGTTGTGGGCGACGCAGTTCTCCTGGGGGGTCTGGGGCGCCGGGAGCTTGTAGTAGCTCCGGAACTCCATCTGGCCGTCCTTCACCGTGAAGATGGCGTTGGCCCCCCACTCCCGCGGATCCGATGCGCGGCACTTGGGCGCGCCGCCGCCGCCCCACTCGTCGGTGAAGAGGATCTTGGAGCCGTCGTTGTTGAACGTCGCCGAGTGCCAGTAGGCGAAGTTCGAGTCGGACACGGCGGCCAGACGGCGGGGGTCGGCGGGATCGCGGATGTCGAGAAGGAGTCCGTAGCCCTCGCACGCCCCGCCGGCCAGGCCGATGGCGGGGTAGACCGTGATGTCGTGGCACTGCGTGGGGCCGGGCGCCGCGCCGTCGGAGGGCGGGCCGGCGAGGCGGGCCACCAACTCGGGGAGATAAGCGCGCAGTGCCGCGCTGTCCGCTGCCGTCGGCGCGCCGGTACCTCCGCGGGCGGCCACGATGGAGTCCAGCAAGGGCACGACCATGCGGTCGGGCAGCACGATGGACTCGGCGCCGAACTCGGCGATGAACGCGCCCCGGGCTCGGGCCGCTTCCACCGCCGCGATGTCGTCGGGGGCCAGCCCATGCTCGGGCGGGGCCACCAGGTCGTTGAAGATCCGGGGGGAGCTGACGATGGCGGCGGATGCGGGATCGGCCAGGGGGACCCGGATGACCTCGATCCGGAAGAGCGCCGAGTTGGGGTCATCGGAGGGCAGCGCGCTGGAGCAACCCGGGAGCTCTTCCTCGGGGCGGACGGGGGCCGACCCCGACACGTAGATGTAGACGTTGTCCTTGTCGTCGGGGTCCTCCAGGACCGTATGGGTGTGCGACCCCCGGCACGTCTGGACGTTGGCGATGTACTTCGGGCTCCGGATGTCCGTGATGTCGAAGATCCGGATGCCCCGCAGCCGGTGATGGCTCACCGCCTCGCGGACGCCTTCGGTGCCGCAGTCCAGGCGGCCTCCCAGGCCCTCCCCCGACACGAAGAGGAGGTTGCCGTACACCGAGACGTCGCTCTGCGACGCCGGGCAGAGGTACTCGACTTCGAGGCGGGGCCTGGCCGGGTTGGCGATGTTCCACACCAGGACGCCGTTGTAGTTGCCCTGGATGGCGAAGTCGCCCTTGAAGGCCAGGTCCGAGTTCGTCACCCCGACGAAGGCCTCGGGTGGGGGCGTCGTGGAGACGACCCGCAGGTTCCAGGCCGCCTGCCCCGCGTCGAAGAGCCCGGCCCGGAGGCCGACGCGGGGATCGGGGGTGGGGGCGGTGACACGAAGCGGCGTCAATGGACCCGCCTGGGCCGGTGCGGTGCTTTGCGACTGGGCGGGGCCGGAGGCGCATCCGGCCAACGAAAGCGCCGCAAGCGACAGGGAAGCGAGCGTAGCCCGCCGCCGCTCTGATGCGGTGCGGGCGGGCAGGAGCGCTGAGAGGGTCATGCAAAAAGCCTCGAATGCGTGGTGGTTGGGTGGGCGGGTCAACGGTCCGGCGCGGCCATGGCGTTTAGCATCTTCTGCATGCGGGCGACCTCCGTGATCTGGTCCACTTGGATGTCGGAGGCCAGCTTGAACACCGACTCGTCCTGGGCCGCCCCGTCGGTGGCGAACAGCTCGTGGACCATGATCACGGCGCCCTGGTGGTGCTGGATCATGTAGCGGAGGAAGAGGCGGTCGAACTCGGGCCCCTGGGCGTCCTCGAGCTCCCGGAGCTGCTCGGAGGTGAGCATCCCCGGCATGTGCATGGCGTGGTGCATGTGTCCGCCCGCTCCGACTTCCGGGACCGGGAGGCCCCGTTCGCGGAGCCAGCGCTGCATGAGCGCGATCTCGTCGGTCTGGGCGTTTACGATGCGGGCGGCGAGGGTCCGGACGGCCCGGCTGGCGCCGTTGCCGGGCGCCAGGGCCGACATGACCAGGGCCTGGGCGTGGTGGCCGATCATCCCCGACATGAAGTCCACGTCGGCCTGACTCACCTCCAGAATCGCGCTGTCGGCCCGCGCCCTGTAGATGGTCTCCAAGCGGGCCAGATCCGCGTCGTCGGATGGCGACGGTGACGCGGCGGTCGCTTGGCCGGCCGGGGCCGCGCACGCGGGGGCGGCAGACGCGAACAGAAGGACGACGAGGGTGCGCGGACGTGCGTTCATGGGCCGTGAGGCAGCCATCGGGAGGGTCGGACGTGCCCGGCTCGCGGAGCCGGGACGCGGGAGGCCTCTACGGTAGGATCGGGTGAGGGGAGTGGCAAGTTCTCCCGGGGGCGCCGCGGAGGCTCCCCAGCTCCGACTCCGGTCCTTGGCTGCGTCGCCGGCGGCCGCGGGGCCCCCCTGCGGGGCCGGCTTCGTTCCAGTCCCCGGGTCGGCGGCGTTTGCCCCTTCTCCGCCCCCCGCCTCCAGCACGCCGACCCCTTTCCGGGCGCGGACCTGCGCTGCGTGGGGAGTCTCCGCGGCGCCCCACCCTTCGGTCTGTCCAGGCTGCGGGCGCCTCTTCCCCCCCTCTCTTGACCGTGACGGCCGGTGGGGCGTCGAGCCCCACCGGCCGTCTTGTACGTGCGGCGCTCGTGCCCTGCGGGCACGTCGCTGGTGGGTGTTGTCTACTTCCCGCCCATGAACGGGTACCGGTAGTCCTTCGGGGGGACGAAGGTCTCCTTGATGGTGCGGGCGCTGACCCACCGAAGCAGGTTCAGTGCGCTGCCGGCCTTGTCGTTGGTGCCGGAGGCGCGGGCGCCGCCGAAGGGCTGCTGGCCCACCACCGCGCCCGTGGGCTTGTCGTTGATGTAGAAGTTGCCCGCGGCGTGGCGCAGCGTGTCCATGGCCTCGCGAATGGCCCGCCGGTCCTGGGAGAAGACGGCGCCGGTGAGGGCGTAGGGCGAGGTGCCGTCCAGCACCTGGAGGGTCTTGGACCAGTCCTTGTCCTTGTACACGTGGACGGTGAGGACCGGCCCGAAGATCTCCTCGCACATGGACTCGTACCTGGCGGTCTTGGCCCGGATGAGCGTGGGGCGGATGAAGTAGCCCACCGAGTCGTCGCAGTCGCCGCCGGCGATGACGTCGGCGTCCTTGGACGCCTTCGCGCGGTCGATGTACCCCTTGATCTTGTCGAAGGCGGCATTGTCGATGACCGCGCCCATGAAGTTGGAGAAGTCGGCCACGTCGCCCATGGCGATGTTGTTCGTCTCCTCCACCAGCGCGTCCTCGATGTCCGCCCAGATGCTCTCGGGCACGTACACACGGGATGCGGCGGAGCACTTCTGCCCCTGGTACTCGAAGGCGCCCCGGAGGATGGCCGTCACCAATGCCTGTCGGTCCGCCGAGGGGTGGGCGACGATGAAGTCCTTCCCGCCGGTCTCGCCCACGATGCGCGGGTAGGACTTGTAGCTCCCCACGCTGGCGCCGATGGTCTTCCAGAAGGAGTTGAAGACCCCCGTGGAGCCCGTGAAGTGCACCCCTCCGAAGTCGGGATGCGACAGCAGCTCGTCGGTGATGGCGCCGGAGTTGCCCGTGATGAAGTTGATCACGCCGGCGGGGACGCCCGCCTCCTCGAAGAGCTTCGCCATGTAGTAGTTGGAGAGCATGGCCGTGCGGGCCGGCTTCCAGACCACGGTGTTCCCCATGATGGCCGGCGACGACGGGAGGTTGCCGCCGATGCTGGTGAAGTTGAACGGGGTGATGGCGTAGACGAAGCCCTCCAGCGCCCGGTACTGGGACCGGTTCCACATCCCGGGGTCGGAAAGGGGCTGCTCGCCGTAGATCTTCTCGGCGTAGTGGACGTTGAAGCGAAAGAAGTCCACCATCTCCGCGGCGGCGTCGATCTCCGCCTGATGGGCGGTCTTGCTCTGCCCGAGCATGGTGGAGGCGTTGAGCACCTGGCGCCACGGTCCGGCGAGGAGGTCGGCGGCCTTGAGGAAGATGGCCGCCCGGTCCTCCCACCGCATGGTGGACCAGTCGTGGTGGGCCTCCCTGCTGGCGGCTACGGCCTTCTTGACCTCGTCGGGCCCGGCCTTGTGCGCCTTGGCGAGCACATGGCCGTGCTTGTGGGGCATGACGACGTCGAGGGTGTCTCCCGTGCGGATCTCCTCGCCCCCGATGATGAGGGGGATGTCCACGACCTGCGCCGACATCTCCTTCAGCTTGACCTTCAGGTCGGCGCGCTCCGGGGTGCCGGGAGCATAGGACAGGACGGGCTCGTTCCGCGGCGGGGGGACCTTCACGTTGCCGTTCATATGAGGTGGTGTCCGAGGGTGTCGAGGGCGGATGGCCGGGCCACATAGAACGGGGGGCGGGGGAACCGCATCGTTCTCCCGCCCCCCGTGTCGTTTGCGGCGCGTGACTACCCGAAGAATCTCACCTTGGACAGACCCTCACGCAACCGCTGCAGACCCGACCCTCCCGAGGTCCCGGAGGGGTGGTACGAGTAGTAGTACTGCAGGTAGTAGCTCTCGTCGGGGCTCGCGGCGGAGACCTCGTTGAGCACCGCGCCGAACACCCGGACCCCCACCCTGCGAAGCTGCTCCACGGAGCGCTCGGCGGTACGCTGCTCCGTCTCCCCGGAGCGCAGCACCAGGACCGCGCCGTCGGTGTGTACGGCGAGCACCGCGGCGTCGGTCACCGCCAGCACCGGCGGGGAGTCGATGACGATCTGGTCGTAGCGGCCCTCCAGCTCCTCCAGCAGCCGCCCCATGGTCTTGGAGTTGAGCAGCTCGGAGGGGTTGGGCGGGAACGGTCCCGACGGCAGGAAGTCCAGGTTCGGGAGGACGTTGGGCCGGATGGTCTCCCGCGGCTCGGCGTCTCCGATGAGGAGGTTGGTGAGGCCCGGCTCTCGGAGCACGTCCAGCGCCCGGTGCAGGGAGGGGCGGCGCAGGTCGGCGTCGATGACCAGCACGCGCTGCCCCTGCTGGGCCAGCATCACCGCGAAGTTGATGGCCGTGGTGGACTTCCCTTCCGAGGGGCCGGGGCTGGAGAAGAGCACCGTGCGGATGGGCTCGTCCTCCGTGCTCATGAACGTGAGGTTCATGCGGAGGTTGCGGTACGCCTCGGCGGCGGGATCCAGGGGATCCATGGCGACGATGAGGGGAAGCCCCCTGCCGGCGAGCTGGGTGGCCTCCTCTGCCGCCTCCTCCAGACGGCGCAGCCGGGGGATGATTCCCAGCACCGGGATGCCCAGCAGCGACTCCACGTCCGAGCTGGTGCGCACCGTCCGGTCCAGGTACTCGAGGAAGAAGGCCGCGCCCACGCCCAGGATGAGACCGAGGAGCGCCCCGAGGAAGACGTTCACCCGGCCCCGCCCCTGGATCTGCTGGGCGCCCAGGGAGGGGTCCAGGATCTCGACGTACGGCGAGGCGGCCGCCTGGGTGATCTGGGCCTGGTAGAGCTGGGAGAGAAGGAACTGGTAGGACTCCCGGTCCAGGGACTGCTGGGCCTCCAGCGCCTGGAGCTCACCCTCGAGGTCGGGGAACTCACGCTGCTGGGCGCGCACCGTGGTCTGCTCGGCGGCCAGCTCGCCCAGGCGGGACTCGATGACCTGGAGGGAGGCCCGCGCCGCGTCGACGAGCTGCGAGCCCAGCTCGCGGATCTCGGCGCGCACCGCCACCACCTGGGGGTGGCCCGGGCTCTTCCGGTCCTCGGTGATGAGGCGCCGCTCGTTGCCCTGCTCCGCCTGAACCCTCTGGATGAGCTGCTGGACCTCGGGCGCCGTCGCCGCCGGAAGCTGGGCGGACGCCGCGGAGAGGTCGGCGCTCTCGATGCCCCGACTCTGGATGGTGGAGACCAGGTTCGAGAGCACGCTGCGCTGCCGGTCCCGGGAGTCGATCTCGTTGCCCAGGACCTCGGAGCGGTTCACCAGCGCCTGCTCCCGGGAGGAGAGGTTGGTGAACGCTTGCGTCTTCTTGAAGTCCCGGATCTCGGACATGGACCGGGACAGCTTGGTGCGTGCCGAGTCCAGTTGGTCGCTTATGAAGTCGATGTCCGCCCGCGCCTGGCTCCGGACCCGCTCGGCCCCTTTGTCGCGCAGGGCGATCGCCGCCTGGTTCAGGATGGCCGGCACCAGGTACGGGTCGGGGTGGATGAGGGAGACGTCGATGATGTTCGTGCTCTCCCGAGGGGCCGCGGAGAACACCGCCTCGCCCCGCACCGCCGCGCCGGGCACGATGTCCAGGTCGTGGACCCGTCCCTCGTCGGGCGGCGGCTGCAGCACGAAGCCGACGAAGCCGGCGTCGAGGCGCGTGCCCACGTCCGCCTGTCCCAGGATGGTGCCGTCCGCCATGCGGAAGACCGCCGACCGGCCATCGTCGGCGTACACCAGTTGATAGCGCCCGTTGGGGGCGTCGGGGGCCACGCGGATCTCCCGGGCCAGGTCGGACCGGAGGGCGTCGGCGGGCACCCTGCGCAGGCGGAGCCCCACCGAGTCCACCACGCTCGCGGCGATGGTGGAGGAGCGGAGCACCTGGATCTCCGACTCGATGGGATCCACGAAGATGTCCATGCCGGAGACCCGGCCTCCCGCCACGAGCCCGCGCTGGCGCTGGAGGGGGTCGTTGACCTGGAGGGTCAAGGAGCCCTGATAGAAGACCCGCTGGCGGGAGACGGCCCAGATCGAAGAGGCCGCGGTGACCGTGAAGACCACGAGCACGAGCCACAGACGGCGCGCTATGACCTGCCAGTAATCCGACAGGTGGGGCGTACCGCCCAGGCGTTCCGGCTCGACGTCGCCGTACGGCCGTAGCGATGGCTCGGTGGTCATGTTCGTCCCGATCTCCTGGGGTAAGATCTGAGAACACCGCACACAGCTCCGCACGTACCCCCGACCCCCCGGGGAGGGTGCGAACCGAGCCTTTGACATGTCACGTAATCAAAAGTTCACCAAAAACCGGGTTCGCGCAATGGTGGGGGAAGCGGGGAAGAGGCCGCGTCCGGACAAGACGAATCCGGTTGACCCCCTCCCGGGGGGCCGGTAGATTTTTTCGCGTTTCCCGTCCCTGTGGGGCGCGAACCCCCGCAGAGGAGCTCCCCGGATGACCCCCCGCGAGAAGATCCAGGAGGTGCTGGACTCCATCCGCCCCGCGATCCAGGCCGACGGCGGGGACGTGGAGCTCCTCGCCTACCGGGAGGAAGAGGGGGTGGTGGAGGTCCGGCTCCTGGGGGCGTGCGAATCCTGCCCCATCTCGATGATGACGCTCAAAGAGGGCATCGAGCGGCGTCTCAAGGGCTCCGTTCCAGGCATCGTGGAGGTCACGGCGGTATGACGGCCGAAGAGATCCGACGCTCGGTCATGGCGGCGTTGGCCGAGGTCCGGCACCCGGGCACCGGCAGCGACGTGGTGGCCTCGGGCCATGTCCAGAACCTGGAGGTGGGGAGCGACGGCGACGTCCGGTTCTCCTTCCTCATGCGCGCGGACGACCCCTCCGACCTGGTGAAGCAGGCCCGGGCCGCCGCCGAAGGCGTGGCCGGCGCGGGACAGGTCAAGGTCAACGTCCAGCTTCCCCAGATGGGCGGCGCCTCGGGGGGGCGTCACGGGGGGATCAAGCCGGGATCCGTGCCCGCCCCCACGCCCAAGCCGGGCCTCCTGTCCGACGTGAAGCACGTGGTGGCGGTGAGCTCGGGGAAGGGGGGCGTGGGCAAGTCCATGGTGGCGGCCAACCTGGCGGCTGCGTTCGCCCGCCTCGGGCACTCGGTGGGCCTCCTGGATGCGGACATCTACGGTCCCAACATCCCCCTCATGTTCGGGGAAGAGCGGCGCCCCCGCGTCACAGGTGACCGCGGCAGGGAGATGATCGAGCCGCTGGAGGCCCATGGCGTGAAGCTCATGAGCCTCGGCTTCCTCCTGGACAAGGAGCAGCCGGCCATCATGAGGGGGCCCCTCATCACCGGGATACTGAAGCAGTTCCTGGAGCAGGTGGCCTGGGGCGACCTGGACATCATGGTGGTGGACATGCCTCCGGGCACCGGCGACGCCCAGCTCTCCCTGGTGCAGTCCATCGACGTGGACGGCGCGGTGATGGTCACCACCCCCCAGGAGGTGGCTACCGGCGACGTCCGCCGGGGCGTGAAGATGTTCGAACGCGTGAACACCCGGGTGCTCGGGGTGGTGGAGAACATGAGCGGGCTCTCCTGCCCCCACTGTGGCGAGATCGTGGACGTGTTCGGATCCGGCGGCGGCGAGAAGCTGGCCGGGGAGATGAGCCTCCCGTTCCTCGGTCGCGTGCCCCTGGACCCCGCGGTGCGCCAGGCTGGGGACGAGGGGAGCCCCACCGTGCTGTCCGCCCCGGCGTCGGCGGCGGGGCAGGCGCTCCTCGAGATCGCCCGGTCGCTGGAGAAGACCCTCATGGACCTGGCCGCGCGCTGACGAGGTACCCGGGGTGGACGCGACGAAGGGCCGCGGCTGGAAAGCCGCGGCCCTTCGTGCATCGGGGGAGGGGTGGGGGAGGCGCTATTCGCCCTCGAGCCACTTCCGGTCGGCATCGGAGAGGGAGTCGCTCCTGCGGACCTTCTCGACCACCTTCACCACGATCCACCCCACCAGCAGGATGGGCGCCACCTTGAACAGGAGGAAGGTGGCCAGGCCGAAGGTGAGGGAGAACACGGTTCCCACGATCGACAGGACGATCCCCGCCACGATGAGCGTCACCAGACCCACGGCGAAGAAGGTGAGAAGCGTGCCGAGCATGGTATCCTCCTTGTGGGAATCTCTCCGGCCTCAGCGCACCCAGACCACTTTGACGCTGCCGAAGGCCGCGTCAAGGTCGATGCTGACCTTGCGGTCGGCCCGGTCCCAATCCAGCGAGTAGTAGGCGTCCCCGCGCTTCACCAAGCCCTCCGAGTCGAGGGAGGTGAGGAAGCTGTCCTTCGTGAGCTTGACCCCGAGGCCCTCGGGGAACCTCAGCTCCAGGGCGCCCAGCCCCATCTTCAGGCGGACCCTGGCGTCCCGGCGCCACTCGCCGTTGAACCACAGGGTCACCTCGCCGACGCCGGCGTCCACCTCGATCCGGTCGGCGTTCAGGTTCCCCAGGTGACGGGCGGTGAAGTCGGCGGCGCCCACTTCGAACGACGCCCGGTCCATCTCCAGGGCGTTGGGCTCCGAGATGTCCACGACGGATTCGGAGGCGCCCGTGCTCAGCTCGAGGCGGCTGAGGGAGAGGCCGCCCAGGTCCAGGTCGCCCTGCACGGCCCCGAACTCCAGGTCCAGGTCCATGGGCACCCCGCGCCCGAGGCGCAGGTCCATCTCGCCGCCGGAGCGTCCCTTGCCGATGTTGATGGACTTGCGGATGGACTCCACGCCCAGGCGAAGGCGTCCGTCGTCGTACTCCGACACCGGTTCGAAGACGTCCTCGTCGTAACGCAGCTGCATGCGGTAGAGAAGGCCGCCGTCGGCGGGACGCACGGTGAAGTCGCCGGCCCCGTAGCGCACCTGGACCCGGACCTCGCGCTCTCCCGACGACTGCCGGGACGTGGTCACGGTGCGCCAGGTTTGCGCCTGTGCCGCGTGGGGGGCGAGGACCAACGCGGTCAACGCCGCCGAGATCCAGCCGTGCCTACGCATCGCGATTCCTCCCGGCTTCGCCGCCGTTCCCGGAGCTCGCCGCCGCGTCCACGTCCAGGTCCACGTCCACGTCCATGTCCACGGCCCTCTGCCACGCCTCGTCGAAGTCGGGCATCCCGTACTCGGGACGGCGCCCGGCCCGGGTGAGCAGCACGGCCCCGAAGCCGATCTGCACCGCCACCAGGGAGACCATGACCCCGACGAACGTGAGCAGGCCCTTGAAGAACCCGAAGAAGGGGAGGATCCCCAGGACGTTGGCCGCCATGAAGAACCCGGTCAGGCCGACGACGCCGCCCACCAGCGTGGTCAGGGGGTTGGACTTCCGGATCCAGTCGGTGAAGCGGAGATCGCTGTCGGCCATCCACTCACCCACGTTTCGGGCGGTGGCCAGGTAGCCCAGGATCGCCGCAGCGAGGGCGGCCAAGGGGAAGAGGGGGAGCCAGGCGATCATGACCGGGATCCCGACGATGGAGACGGCCAGCGCCACCGCGCCCAGAACCCAGACCGGGATGAGGAGGAACGTCCCCGCCACCCCCACCATGGCCGACCGCCCCGGGGAGCGGCGGGCCGTCTCCGCTACCACCTCGAGGTTGCGCGGCGCGAAGGCCAGGACGCCCATGCCCGCCAGGCCGGCGATGAAGACGAACACCAGGTTCTCCACGAGCCCTCCGACGCCGCGGAACACGCGCCCGAAGGGGTTGAAGAAGCTGCGCCCGAGGTCCTCGGAGCGCGTGGCCGAGCGGATCTCGTTGCGGAGCTCGGTCCGCAGTTCGTCGCGAAGCCGCTCGCGCACCTCGGCGTCGATGCCGCGGCTCCCCTCGCCCAGGTCCACGACCGAGCCCTCCACCTCGCCTCCGTCTCGCTCCATCTCGGCGTCGGCCAGACGCACGTCTCCGAGGATACGGCCGCCGTCGAGGAGCTCCAGCGTCCCGTCCACCACCACCACGTCCCCGTCGACGGTGCCCTCGATGCGGGCATCGCCCTGGATCACCACCAGGCTTCCCTGGATGGTCTCCCCGGCGGCGACCTCCACGTCCTCGTCGATGTGCAGCCGGATGTCCGAGCCCAGCCCCTCCAGCGCCGCTCCCAGCGTGGCCAGGCGCGCCGTCTGGCCCAACAGGACCCGCACCAGGGCCTCGCCCCGCTCGTCGCCTACCGAAACCGAGACGTTGGGCGAGGGCGGCTCGGGAGCCGCGGTGACCGAGAGCGCCCCCTCCAGCGCCCCATCGAGGCGCCGGGCGAGAGCCATGCGGTCTCCCTGCAAGGCCGCGGGGGGCGACCAGTTGCGGAGCATCTCGGCCAGGGGCCCGTCGTCGAGGAGGACGGCCTCCCCGAGAAGCGCACGCCAGGCGGCCTCGACGCCGTCCCCGGCGGTGTAGCTGCCCACCGTCTCCCCGTCGACGAGCACGGAGCCGTCGCGGAGGGAGAGGGCGAGCCGGCCGCCGTCGGCGAACTCGAGGCGCAACGCGGCCTCGTTCTGCCCCACGGCGATTTCCTTGGAGACCACCACGCGCTCCTGTCCCTGCCCCGAGGTGGGGAGGAGGAGCGGCAGCAGCGCGAGCCCGATCAGGGCGTTAAGAAAGCGGCGCATGAGCGATCCGGGCATCGATGGGGTGATGCGCGAAGAGGTTGCGATACAGGACCCACGTGGCCGCCACGGTCCCCAGGGAGAACGCGGCGACGAGACCCCCTACCGCCATGGGCGACAGGGTCAGGGATCCGAAGAAGGAGTAGATGTTGAAGAGCCCCGCGCTCTCCGTGGCGGCCGACGCCACGGACTGCCATGCGAGCCCGGCGAGTTCCGTAGCCTTCCACCAGGCGAAGGAGGCCAGCGCGTCCAGGGTGAGCGTGGGGTGGGAGAAGACGGTCCAGAGGACCAGGCCTAGGGTCACCGCCGGCGTCAGCGCGACGCCCGATACGGCGGCCCAGGCCTGTCGGGTATGGGGCATGGCCCGGCCCGCCCAGGCCAGGGCCCTGCGCCACTCGGGCACGCGAGCCGGGGCCTTCGCGGGGACGCGCACCTGCGCCATGACACGCTCGCCGAATCCCTCGGACGTGTCGAACCGGGGAAGCTCGTTCAGCCTGGAGAGGGCGAGGCGCCACGCGTGCGCCTCCGCGGCGCACCGGGGGCAGGTCTCAAGGTGCGCCCGCATGCGGGCCGCCTTCCGCGCCGGCAGGATGCCTTCCGCGAAGTCCTGGAGACGTTCCCCGGCCGGGTGGGCCGGGGCGGACGACGCCCCCAGCCAGCCCCGCACCCGCGCCGCCAATCCGACGGGCTCGGGGACGTTCACTCCGGCCATCACTCGCTCGGCGAAGGACCCGGAGGGGGCCAGGGCCGGGAGGCCGGTGAGGTCCCGGAAGAGGACCCGCCAGGCGTCCAGCTCCGCCGCGCAACGGGGGCACGACGCCAGGTGCTCCTCGGCGGAGCGGCGCTCCCCCAGGGGGAGCTCGCCCTCGAGGAGGGCCTGGAGCGCCTCGGCGCTCAGGTGCTGGCGGTTGGTGTGCTCGTTCACGACGGGACTCCTTGGACTTCGTTCCGTACCACCCTACGGGCCCCGCGGCCGGGGAGTTTCACGAAAAACGCCGTCCCGTGACGCGCTCTCCCCACCCGGGGTTCGTCGGCTCGGCACAGGGGGATTCGGGGCATGGGGGGCCGTCTCCGCTCAGGCCAGATCCGCGAGCTTGTTCTTCAGCTCGTTTCGGGCCCGGTGGAGGTACGTCTTCACCGTCCCCAGGGGGAGGTCCATGATCTCGGCGATCTCCTCGTAGGCGTACCCTTCCACGTGACGGAGGAGGATGACCGTGCGGTACTCCTCGCGCAGCTCGCCGATGGCCGCCTCGATCTGGCCTCCCAGCTCGCGGTTCTCCACCAGCTCCAACGGGCTCTCGTCGCCCGACTCGATGACCAGGCGGGACTGGTTGATCTCGTCGGAGGTGGTGGCGTGGGGGGATCCGTGGATCGACACGGTCTCCAGCTTGCGCTTGCGCAGGTGATCGATGGTGTGGTTGTTGGCGATCTTGAAGATCCAGTTGCTGAACTTGTAGCTCGTGTTGTAGCTGCCGATGGCGTTGAACGCGCGGATGAAGGCCTCCTGCGAGAGGTCCTCCGCCAGCGTGCGGTCGCGCACCATGCGGTATATGAGGGAGAAGACGGGGCGTTCGTACCGCTTCAGGAGCTCGCGGAACGCGCTCTCGCGGCCGTCGGCGGCGAGGGTCGCCAGCTCCCGGTCGTCCAGTCGGGCGTAGTCCTGAGCAGGCAGCGTTCGCGTGTCCGGCCTGGGTTGCGCGTGCCACCGCGGGGTGGCGCTACGGGCCCGCCCCCGGGTGGGGACGGCATGCAGGAGCAGGGGAGCGGCGTCGGAGATCATCGGGCGCCCTACGCCCCCCGCGCCGGCGGGGTTTCGGGGCGGGCCGTTGAGGCCCCCGGGTCGTTCCCGTAACTTTCGGCCCCTTTCGCACTTGGGGCCAATCCCAATTCTACGAGGCGCAGAGCCGTCTGTCATGGCGTACACCGACCCCGCCGCCCCGAGGGCCGGGACCGACCGGGAGGAGCAGGTCCAGCGCATCTTCTCGGAGATCGCGCCCCGCTACGACCTCCTCAACCACGTCCTCAGCCTGAACGTCGACCGGGCCTGGCGCCGGAAGGCGGTGGACCGCATGGGGTGGGAGAACGCACCGCGAGGCACGTTCCTGGACGCGTGCGCCGGGACCTTCGACCTGGCGCTGGAGCTGGCGGAGCGGGACGGCTTCCAAGGCCGGGTGGTGGCCTCCGATTTCGCCGAGCCCATGCTCGTCACCGGGAGCCCGAAGCTTCGGGATGCCGAGGTCGTGCCCGTGTGCGCGGACACGCTGCGCCTCCCGTTTCCCGACGAGGGCTTCGACGGCGCCACGGTGGGCTTCGGCGTGCGCAACCTGGCGGACCTGGGGAAGGGACTCTCCGAGTTCCTCCGTGTGCTGCGCCCCGGCGCCCGCCTCGTCGTCCTGGAGTTCACAACGCCCCCCAACGCCCTGGTGAGGGCGGGATACCACTTCTACTTCCACCGGGTGCTCCCGGTGGTGGGCCGCGTCGTGTCCGGCCACCCGTGGGCCTACACCTACCTCCCCAACTCGGTGAGGGAGTTCCCCGGCCCCCGCGAGCTGGAGGGGCTCTTCCGCGACGTGGGCTTCACCGACACCGGGTACCAGCTCCTCACCTTCGGCATCGCCGCCATCCACTGGGGGCGGAAGGGGTGAGGGGGAGGGTGGGTCGGCCCACCCTCAACGGCCGCCCGGCGCTCCGGGGGGCTCGGTGGGCACGCCCCGCACGTCCAGGAACGTCACGGGCCCCAGCGTGGCCAGCCCCTCCATGTCCATGCGGGCGGGATCGCCCACCACCAGGATGACCATCGACTCCGGGTGGAGATGGCGCCGGAAGACGCTGCGCACCGCCTGGCGGGTGACGCCCTGGATCCCTTCCAGGTAGCGCTCCAGCCAGTCGTCGGGGAGCTCCTGCGCCATGAACGACATGCGGCGCGACACCACCTGGGCGGCCGTCTCGAAGTTGAAGACGTACCCGTTGGCGATCTGGTCCACCGAGGTGTCCACCTCGTCCTCGGTGGGGAGGTCCTCCCGCACCGACTCGAGGATCTCGAGGATGAGGCGCAGCGCCGGTACCGCGTTCTCCGGGCGCGTGCGCGTCACCGCGCCCACCAGCCCCTGGTGCCGCCGAGGCATGGTCCACAGCGAAGCCGCGGAATAGGCGTACCCCTCCTCCGTGCGCACCCGGGAGAGGAGCCGGGAGCTGAAGCCTCCCCCGCCCAGGATGGTGTTGCCGATCTGGGCGGAGAAGTAGTCCGGGTCTCCCAGGTTCAGGTCGGTGGCGTGGGCGAGGACCAGGATGCTCTGCTCCAGCGGCCGCGGGATGACGAAGACGCCGCCCTGGTCGCGGATCGACGGGGCCGGGGTCTCCGCCAGCGGCTCGACGCACGCGGGCCACGCCTCGAGGACGGGCTCGAGGAGGGACCGGATCTCGTCCCAGGAGACGTCTCCGGTGACGCCCAGGCTCAGGTTCTCCCGGCAGACGATGCGCCGGTGGAGGTGGGCCAGCTTCTCCCCCGTCAGAGCGTCGGGGGCGAGGTCGGCCTCCTCCATCTCCCACCCGACAGGGTGGTCGCCGTACATGAGGCGGTTGAACTCGCTGAAGGCGAGGCGCTGGGGGTCGTCGGGCCGCCGGCGCACCGCGTCCAGCTCCCGGCCCCGCCAGACCTCCAGCTCGGTGGAGTCGAAGCCGGGGGAGCGCAGGAGCGCGCTCCAGAGCTCCACCGCCTGGGGCAGGTATTCGGTGAGCGTGTTCAGCGAGCTGAACGTGCTCTCTCCTCCCCCCCCGAACGTGGTCTGGAGGGCGTAGTACTCCAGCACCTTGTCCACGGAGTCGGGCGCCAGCCCCGGGGTGCCGCCGTACCGCAGGAGCGCGGGCATGGCCACCCCGGCGGCGAAGTAGGCGCGGGGGAAGCGGCTGTACCCTCCCTCGAAGCGGGCCATGAGGTTGACGAGGGGGACGGCCCGGTCCTCCAGGAAGAACACCGGGACCCCGGCGATCCGCGCCAGGCGTGGCTGGACCGGCTGGAAGCGGAGGGGCGGGAATCGCAGGCGCTCCGCCGCCTCCCGGGGGTTGGGGGCCTGGGCGTGGGCGGGAGCCGCCGCGAAGAGCCCGGCCATGGCGGCGACGGCGACGAAGTGGCGTGGGGGCCTCATCGGGGCGCCTCCGGCCGGACCAACGTCGCCACGGTGCGGTTCTCGGCGGTGAAGTAGCGCGCCACGACCCGCCGGACGTCCTCGGGCGTCACGTCGTGGAGCCGCTGGGAGAGGCGGAACGTGGTGCGCCAGTCCCCGAAGAGCGAGGCCGACTCCACCAGCTGGAAGGCCAGCCCCAGGTTGGACTGGAGGCGCCGCACGTTGCCCGCGGCGATCTGGTTGCGCACCCGGACCACCTCGTCCTCGCCGGGACCCTCCGTCGCCAGGCGCTCCAGCTCGGCGTAGACCGCGGCCTCCACGTCGGCGGTGGTGTGGGGGGCGAGGGGTGTCATGTCGAGCTGGAAGAGCTGGGGGAAGCGATCTCCGGGCCCCAGCGCCGCCGACACCCCGGCGGCCAGCCGGTCGTCGAGGATGAGCCGCTTGTAGAGGCGCGACGTCCTCCCTCCGGTGAGGAGGGACGCCAGGATGGCCAGGGCGGGCGCGTCGTCGTGGAAGGTGTCGGGGACGTGCCACCCGATACGCAGCGCCGGCTCGGCGTCCCACACCACCTCCACCCGCCGCTCCCCCCGTTGGGGCGGCTCGCGGGCCAGCACCGGCGGGGGCTCCTCCCCCCGGGGCACGGGCCCCAGGTACCGGTGGGCCCACGCTTCGACCCGGTCCGGGTTCACGTCGCCCACGATGCCCACCACCGCGTTGTTCGGTCCGTAGAATCGGCGGAAGTACTCTGCCACGTCCCGGCGGCTCAGGTTCTCCAGGTCGGACATGTATCCCACCACGGGCACGCCGTAGGGATGCATCCGGTACGCGGCCGCCATGTGCGCCTCGTAGAGGAGCCCGCCGGGACTCGACTCCACGCGCATGCGCCGCTCCTCCATCACCACGTCGCGCTCGGTGTAGAACTCCCGGAACACCGGGTCCGCCATGCGATCGCCCTCGAGGACGAACCAGAGCTCCGTCCGGTTGGCGGGGAGCTCCACGAAGTAGCTGGTGGCCTCGTTGGTGGTGACCGCGTTGAGCCCTCGGGCCCCCTGCTTGGAGAGGATCCGGTCGAATTCGTTGGACTGGACGAAGGCCCGGGCTCCGTCCTCCAGCGTGGCGATGGCGTCGGCGAGGCGGCGCACGGCGGCGGTGTCGCCTGCGGCCTTGGCGCGGACCAGCGTGTCGTGGGCCGCGTCCATGCGGGCGAAGAGAAGTCCCTCGGCGCCGGGATTGCGCGTCCCCACGGAGCGCGTGCCCTTGAAGAGCATGTGCTCGAGGAGGTGGGCGGTCCCCGTGGTGCCGAGGCGCTCGTGGATCCCGCCCACCCCGTACTGCACCACGAAGGAGACGGTGGGGGCACCGGGGCGGGGAAGGACGAGGAGGCGTAGCCCGTTCTCCAGCGTGACCTCGCGCACCGGGAGCCTCTCGCCCGGCGTGGTTTCCTGGGCGCCGACGGGACCGCCGAGGGCCGCGAGGAGGACGACGAGGAGCGCCGCAACGCGGGAGGCGGACGGGAACGAGCTACGCATGGCCGCGGGCGGGCTGGCAGGAGGGACAGAAGTAGGCCGAGCGGTTGGACAGGACGACCCGCTCCACGGTGGAGCCGCACCGCGGGCACGGCTCTCCCTCCCGGCCGTAGACATGGAGGCGGCGGGCATACGCGCCCTCGCCCCCGTCGGCGTTCCGGTAGTCACGGATGGTGGTGCCTCCCTGTTCTATGGCCGCGCGGAGCACAGCGCGAAGGGCGCCGTGAAGCGCCTTGGCCTCGCCCTCGTCGACGCGGTTGGCGGGCCGGAGCGGGTGGATCCCCGCCCGGTGGAGCGCCTCCACCGCGTAGATGTTCCCGATACCTGCAATACGTCGCTGGTCCAGCAACCATGACCGCACCGGGGAACGTGAGCGGTCGAGGTCACGGTAAAGGCGCGCCGGCGTGAAGGACCGCTCCAGGGGCTCGGGGCCCATGCGCTCGTCCCGCTCCGCCCAGGCCGCGGCGTCCAGGATCTCCACGGTCCCGAAGCGGCGCTGGTCGTCGAAGAAGAGCACGCCGCCCCCCTCCAGGTGGAAGACCACCGCGGGGTGCGTGGGCCGCCGGCGCCCGCGGGGGACCTGGGGGAAGGGGAGAAGGCGCCCCGTCATGCCCAGGTTCACCGCCAGGACGGCCTCCCCGTCCAGGTGGATGAGGACGTTCTTCCCCCTGCGGCCCACTCCCTCGACGACCCGCCCCCGGGCCAGCCGGCGGAAGGCCCGGGGGCTCTGGCGAAGCACGTCGGCGTGGAGGACGTGAGCGGCTCGGATGCGGGCCCCGACCACGGTGGAGCGGAGGCCCCGGACGATGGTCTCCGCCTCGGGAAGCTCAGGCACGGCGCCGCTCGCGCTCCCGCCACCCGATGTCGCTCCGGTGGAACGCGCCCTCGAAGCGCACCGCCGAGGCGGCCTCCCGGCTCCGGTCCGCGGCCTCCTCGAAGGTGGCACCCACCGCGGTGACGGCCATGACGCGGCCCCCGCTGGTGACCAGGCGCCCGTCCTCCAGCGACGTGCCTGCATGGAAGACCGTCACGCCCTCGCCGTCCAGCCCGCCCGGGAGGGAGATGGTCTTTCCCTTGTCGTAGCTTCCCGGATATCCCCCGGAGGCGACGACGGTGGTGACGGCCGCGCCCTCCGCCCAGCGCGCCGAGCGTCCGGCCAGGGAGCCGCCCTCGGCGACGGTGGCCAGGAGCTCCAGGAGGGACGACGACATGAGGGGGAGCACGACCTGGGTCTCCGGGTCTCCGAAGCGGCAGTTGAACTCCACCACCTTCAGGCCTCCGGGGGTGAGCATCAGCCCCGCGTACAGGAGCCCCTGGAACGGGCACCCGTCGGCCGCCATGGCGCGCAGCGTGGGCTCGAGGATGCGGGTCCGCGCCTCCTCCAGGACCTCCGGGGTGGCGATGGACACCGGCGCGTAGGCGCCCATCCCGCCGGTGTTCGGGCCGGTGTCACCCTCCCCCACGCGCTTGTGGTCCTGGGAGGGGAGGAGCACCACGCAGCGGGAGCCGTCGGCTACGGCGAACACGGAGAGCTCCTCGCCCTCCATGAACTCCTCCACCACCACCTCGCGCCCCGCCTCGCCGAAGGCGTAGTCGCCCAGCATGGAGGTCACGGCGCCCACGGCCTCCTCCACGGTCATGCACACCACGGCGCCCTTGCCCGCCGCCAGCCCCGACGCCTTCACGACGATGGGGGCGCCCCGCTCGCGGACGTACGCCTCCGCGCCGGCACGGTCGGTGAACGTCCGGTGCTCCGCGGTGGGGATGCCCGCGTTCCTCAGGAGCTCCTTGGCGTACGCCTTGGACGCCTCGATACGGGCCGCGTCCTTCGTGGGCCCGAAGACCGGGAGCCCCTTGGCGCGGAGGCGGTCCGCCATACCCGCGGCGAGGGGGGCCTCCGGCCCCACCACGGTGAGGTCGATGCGGTGGGATGCCGCCCACCCCGAGAGGGCCTCCAAGTCCGCGGGCGCGATGGGCACCGCCTCGCACAGGGGCGCCATGCCGCCGTTGGGGCGGGTGGCGAAGAAGGTGGCCGACGGGGCGTCCCGACGGAGCTTCCAGAGAAGGGCGTGCTCACGCCCGCCGTTGCCGACGATGAGGATGCGCATGGGCGGAAGATAAAGGACGGGGGCGTCGGGGCTACCCGCCCCGACGCCCCCGGATCCCCGGCCCGAGGGGCCGTCAGCGCTTCGCGCCGCCCATGAACTGCTCGCCCATGCGCTTGGCCGCGGCGGTCATGGTCTCGAGGATGTCCTTGGCGCCCTCGGCGTACGCGCCGGCGGCCTCGCGGAGGTCCTCCTGGTAGGCGGGATTCGGGTCGCCCCGGCGGGGATACTCACCGCGGAGGATCCGGTCGTAGTCGCCGCCCTCGATCCAGGTTCGCAGCTCGCTCACCCGCAGGACGTAGAAGGGGTGGGTGGAGCCCATGAGGTTGAGGATCTTGAAGACCTGGTCGGCCACGTCGCCGCCCTCGCGGTACTCCTCGGCCTGGACGATGAACTCCTGCAGGCTGGTCTCCGAGTCGTCGCCGCCGCCGGCCATCTTGAGCATGGTGCGCATGACGGTCTCCGGCTCCTGGATGGCCAGGAGGCCGGCGCGGTCGCACGAGAGCTCGGCCTTCCGGTACCACTCCAGGAGCGCCACGAGCACCGCCCGGGCCGCCAGGCCGACGATGGGGAAGCCCATGGTGGCGAGCTGGAGGAGCAGGAGCGTCATGGTCCTGTAGAGGACGTGATCGCTCATGATGTGCCCGACCTCGTGCCCCATGACGTACGCGAGCTGCTTGTCGTCGAGGAGGGCCACCGTGCCCGAGTTCAGGATGATGAACGGCTCGTTCATCCCGTAGGCGCCCGCGTTGACGATGGGCGTCTGGGAGATGTAGAGCGGGTACTCCTCGGGGGCGTCCAGCGTCTTGAGGACGTCCAGGTAGAGGGCGTGGACGTGCCCGAACTGCTTGGGGCTCACGCGCACGGCGTTGGCCTGGAAGGCCAGGCGGACGGGCTTCTCGCCGAAGAAGCCGAAGAGCTTGCGCAGGACCTCGTCGAACACGGGGATCCGGCGAAGCGCCTGGAGGGCCGCCTTGTCCGCGGGGTGCTCCCACGACCGGGGCGCGATGTCGGTGAGGATGCGGCGCGCCTTGGCGTCTCCTCCCGTCTGCTCGGTGCTGCGATCCTGATCGGCCATGGTGCCATCCTCGTACGTGGAATCCCCCGCGGGCGGGGGTACGTGGCTCGTCTTCCCCACCTACGGTGCCGCCGAGACGGGGGTTTCAGCTCCTTCTTCTCCTCCTACCCCAGGACGCGCCCCAGGTCCTCCACCAGGTCGGCCTCGTCCTCGATACCCACCGAGAGGCGCACCAGCCCGGGCGTCACCCCCATGGCCTGACGGCGCTCCTCCGGTACCGACGCGTGGGTCATGAGGGCCGGCACGCTTATGAGGGACTCGATGCCGCCGAGGCTCTCCGCCAGGGCGAAGACCCGGCAGTGCTCGGTGAGGGCCTTGGCCCGCTCCAGCGTGCCCACGTCCACCGAGACCATGCCGGTGAAGCCTGACATCTGCCGGGCCGCCAGCTCGTGCTGGGGGTGGGACGGGAGCCCCGGGTAGAGGACCCGGTCGACCTTGGGGTGGGCTTCCAGGAAGCGGGCCACCGCCAGCCCGTTGGCGTTGTGCCGGGCCATGCGCACGTGGAGGGTCTTGAGCCCCCGGAGTGTGAGCCAGCAGTCCATGGGTCCGGGGACGGCGCCGGTGGACTTGCGCAGGAACATGAGCTCCTCGTAGAGCGCCGGATCCCTCACGGCCAGGATGCCCCCGATGACGTCGGAGTGGCCGTTCACGTACTTGGTGGACGAGTGCACGGAGAAGTCGGCGCCCAGCTCCAATGGACGCTGGTTGAACGGCGACGCGAAGGTATTGTCCACCGAGAGCAGCGCGCCGCCGGCGTGGGCGATCTCCGCCACCGCCGCGACGTCGCACACCCTCATCATGGGGTTGGTGGGCGTCTCCACGTGAACCAGGCGCGTGTTGGGGCGCATGGCCGCTTCCACCGCGGCGGCGTCGCTGGCGTCCACGTAGGTGAACTCGATGCCGAAGCGGGCGAGCACGCGGTTGAACATGCGCGTGGTCCCGCCGTACGTGTTCTCCTCGCTCACCACGTGGTCCCCCGCCGAGAGGCGGCGGAGGATGCCGTCGATGGCCGCCAGCCCCGACGAGAAGGCCACGGCGTGGGTCCCCGACTCCAGCGCCGCCAGGTTGGCCTCCAGCGCCTCCCGGGTGGGGTTGGCCGTGCGGCCATAGTCGTAGTGTCCCTTGGGCTCTCCCACCGCTGGCTGGACGTACGTGGACGTCTGGAAGATGGGCGTCATGATGGCGCCGGTGACGGGCTCGGGGGTCACGCCGGCGTGGACCGCCTTCGTTCCGAAGCGGAAGGTCTCGGAGCCGTGCTGGGACATGGTGGGGGACGCCTGGAAAGGGAATCGTGGGGTCGTTCCGGGGAGGCGCCAATGTACCCAAGGGGGGAAGGGGGAGCCAACGGGGTCCGCCGCTCCGTTGACGCTTCCCGGCCATGGACGTCAGACTTATGGTCTGAGGGCCTTTCGGCCCTCCCGGGCCTCCTCCCCACCCCCGCCTCCATGCCCGTACAGCTCCCCGCCAACCTCATGGTCAGCGTCTCCGGCGTGCGGGGGCGCGTGGGCGCCCCCCTCACCCCCGAGCTCGTGGCCGGTGTGGCCGCCGCGTTCGGCGGCTTCCTCCGTTCCGAGGGGGACACGGGCCCGGTCTACGTGGGGCGCGACTCCCGGACCTCGGGGGCCATGTTCCAGGCGGCCGTGGTGGCGGGGCTCCAGTCGGTTGGGTGCGACGTGGTGGGGCTGGGGGTGGTGCCCACCCCCACGCTCCTGCTGGCCGTGGAGGACGGGGGCGGCGCCGGTGGGATCGGCGTCACCGCCTCCCACAACCCGGCGGAGTGGAACGCCCTGAAGCTGGTGTCGGGGGAGGGGATCTTCCTGGACGCCGAGCGCTCCGCCCGCTTCCGCCGCTACCTGGAGGAGGTGGATCCGCCCCGGGCGGGGTGGGACGGGCTCGGCGCCCTCTCGGAGGACGGTGGCGCCTGGGAGCGCCACCTGGCGCGCATCCTGGCCCTCCCCCACGTGGACGTCCCCGCGCTCCGCGCACGGGCGTTCCACGTGGCGGTGGACTGCGTCCACGGCGCCGGCGGGCCGGTGGTGGCCGAGCTCCTGGGGGCGTTGGGGTGCACGTTCGCCGGCATCGGCATGGAGCCCGACGGCCGCTTTCCCCGCGACCCCGAGCCCACCGCGGCCAACCTGGCGGACCTGGGGCGCCTGGTGAAGGAGTCGGGGGCCGCCCTGGGGCTGGCCATCGACCCCGACGCCGACCGCCTGTCCCTGGTGGACGAGACGGGCACGCCCCTGGGGGAGGACTACACGCTGGCCCTGGCCTCGGCGGCGGTGCTCCGCCGGACGCCGGGCCCGGTGGTGACGAACCTCTCCACCAGCCTGGTGCTGGACGACGTGGCCGGGGCCTTCGGCTCGTCGGTGATCCGGGCCCCGGTGGGGGAGGTCAACGTCGCCCGCCGCATGCAGGCGGAGGGCGCGGTGGTGGGGGGCGAGGGGAACGGGGGTGTCATCCTCCCGGCGCTGCACCACACCCGGGACGCTCCCATGGCCGTGGCACTCATCCTGCAACACCTCCTGGACGAGGGGGGCACCCTCTCCCAGGCCGCCGGGCGGTGGCCGACCTACCAGATCGTGAAGGAGAAGAGGACCTTCCCCCGTGAGGCCCTGGCCGACGCCTACCGGGCGCTGGCCCAGGACCTGGAGGCGGTGGAGCTGGACGAGACCGACGGGCTCCGCCTGGCGTGGCCCGGCAGGGGGAGCTGGCTCCACGTGCGCCCGTCGGGAACCGAGCCGGTGGTCCGGCTCATCGCGGAGGCCCGCGACGCCAAGGCCGCGAAGGCCCTGGTGCGGCGCGCGGGGGACATCCTGGACGGCCTCGCCTGAGGCGGGGCGCACCGGCCACGCCGAGGAGAGCACGCGCATGTGCGGCATCGTGGGTTACGTAGGGCCGAAGGACGCCACTCCCATCCTGCTGGAGGGGCTCAAGCGCCTCGAGTATCGAGGGTACGACTCCGCCGGCGTGGCGCTCATCAACGGAGGGGGGCACCTCCACGTGGTGAAGAAGCCGGGGAAGATCGCCGCCCTCGAGGCGGCCCTCGCCGCGGCGACCCCTGCGGGACACTGCGGGATCGCCCACACCCGCTGGGCCACCCATGGCGCCCCCAACGAGCCCAACGCCCACCCCCACACCGCCCGGGGCGGGGACATCGCCCTGGTCCACAACGGCATCATCGAGAACGCCGACCTCCTCCGGCGCAGGCTGGTGGAGGAGGGCTACGTCTTCACGTCCGAGACCGACACGGAGACGGTGGTGCACCTGGTGGATCACCTGTGGGAGGAGGGGATGGCCATGGAAGAGGCGGTGGCCGCCGCCCTCGCCCAGGTGGACGGCACGTACGGGATCGCGGTGGTCTCCACCCGCGAGCCCCGGAAGATCGTGGTGGCGCGCCGGGGAAGCCCCCTCCTCATCGGGGTGGGCCAGAACGGCGAGATGCTGGCCGGCTCCGATGCCGCCGCGGTGGTCTCCCGCACCCGCGAGGTGGTGTACCTGGACGACGGCGACTACGCCGCCATCACCCCCGACGGCTACCGCACCTTCCACCTGGACAAGGGCGAGGTGCGCCGGTCGGTCCACCGCGTGACGTGGGACGTGGCCGCCATCGAGAAGGGTGGCTACGACCACTTCATGCTCAAGGAGATCTTCGAGCAGCCGAGCAGCCTCCGGGACGTCATGCGGGGACGGCTCCTCGAAGACGAAGGAGACGCCAGGCTCGGTGGGCTCGCGGGCCACGAGTTCGAGCTGGGCAGGGTGCGCCGCATCGTCATCACCGCGTGCGGCACGAGCTGGCACGCCGGCCTGGTGGGCGAGTACATGCTCGAGGAGATGGCCCGGGTCCCCGTGGACGTGGAGTACGCGTCGGAGTTCCGGTACCGGAGCCCCGTCCTGGAAGACGGTACCCTCGTGCTCGCGGTGAGCCAGTCGGGGGAGACGGCGGACACCCTGGCCGGACTGCGGGAGGCCAAGCAGCGCGGCGCCGCCACCATGGGCGTGGTGAACGCCGTGGGCTCGTCCATCGCCCGGGAGACGGACTTCGGGATCTACCTCCACGCCGGTCCCGAGATCGGCGTGGCGTCCACCAAGGCCTTCACCAGCCAGATGGTGGCGTTGGCCCTCTTCACCCTGTACATCGGGCGCCGGCGGCACCTGTCGGTGGTCCAGGGCCGGGAGATCGTGCAGGCCCTCAAGGCCCTCCCGGACCAGGTGGCCGAGGTTCTCAAGCTGAACGAGGAGATCCGGGCCCTGGCCGAGGAGTTCAGGGACGCGGGGAACTTCCTCTATCTGGGCCGTGGCTACCAGTTCCCCGTGGCGCTCGAGGGGGCGCTGAAGCTCAAGGAGGTGAGCTACATCCACGCCGAGGGGTACCCGGCGGCGGAGATGAAGCACGGGCCCATCGCCCTCATCGACGCCGAGATGCCCGTGGTCTTCCTGGCCCCGCGCGACCCGGTGTACGCCAAGGTCGTCTCCAACATCGAAGAGGTGAAGGCGCGCGGCGGCCGCATCATCGCGGTGGTGAGCGACGGCGCCGAAGAGCTGAATGGGAGGGTGGACCACCTCATCCGCGTGCCCCACACCATCCCGAGCCTGCTGCCGGTGCTCACCACGATCCCCCTCCAGCTCCTGGCCTACCACGTGGCCGTGCTGCGGGGTGCCGACGTGGACCAGCCGCGCAACCTGGCCAAGTCCGTCACCGTCGAGTGAGGGTCGTCCTGCAGCGCGTCTCCCGCGCCGCGGTGAGCGTGGACGGCCGAGTGGTGGGGGAGATCGGGACCGGGTTCGTCCTGCTGGTGGGGTTTCGCGCCGACGACGGCGACGACCACCTCTCGTGGATGGCGGACAAGGTGCTGGGACTCCGCGTCTTCCCCGACGGGGAAGGGAAGATGAACCTGGGCCTGGACGAGATCGGGGGCGACCTGCTCGTGGTGAGCCAGTTCACGCTGTACGGCGACGCCCGGAAGGGGCGCCGGCCCAGCTTCGTGGACGCCGCGCCCCCCGAGGTCGCCGTTTCCCTCTACGAGCGCTTCGTCGGGGTCTTGCGGGAGCGTGCCCCGGGCCTGGTCGCCACGGGGGAGTTCGGCGCCCACATGGAGGTGTCGCTGGTGAACGACGGGCCCGTGACGCTGGTGCTGGAGCGGGAATGAGCGACGCGCCGCCGTTGGTCCTGGCCTCGGCGTCGCCGCGACGCGCGGAGCTCCTCGCGCTGCTCGGCCTCCCGGTGCGCGTGCTGCCGGCTCGGGTGGACGAGACCTACCTTGCCGGGGAGACCCCGGTGGCCCACGTGGAGCGCCTGGCCCGGGAGAAGGCCGAAGCGGTGGCCGTGGAGGCGGTGGGCGCGCTGGTGGTGGGGGGCGACACCGTCGTGGTGGAGGCGGGCCGGGTCCTGGGCAAGCCGCGCACCCCCGCGGAGGCCGTGGAGATGCTCCTGGCCCTCGCGGGTCGGGAGCACCGCGTCTACTCGGGGATCGCCATCGCGGGGAAGGGAGGGACGGTGAGCGCCGTGGGGACGGCCACCGTGCGCTTCCGCGCCTTCGACCGGGCCCTTGCCGAGGCCTACGTCGCCACCGGGGAGCCCTTGGACAAGGCAGGCGCCTACGGTATCCAGGGGAAGGGGGCGGCGTTGGTGGAGGCCATCGAGGGGGACTACTATTCCGTCGTGGGCTTTCCCATCGTGCGCTTCCTCGAGCTCCTGCACCGAAAGGGGTGGAGCTACGCCTTCGGGAGGCTGGAACCCGCGGGCTGACGTCACCCCGACCTCCTCACCTCGGCGGCCATGAGCAATCCGTCCATCCTCGCCATCGACCAGGGCACCACCGGCTCCACCGCGCTCGTCGTGGGCGGTGATGGACGCGTCCTGGGAAGGGCCTACTCGGAGTTCACCCAGTACTTCCCCCGTCCGGGTTGGGTCGAGCACGACGCCGACGAGATCTGGAGCGTGACCCTCGGCGTGGCCCGCGCGGCGCTGGCCGAGGCGCGCGACGCCGACGTGCGGGGGGTGGGCATCACGAACCAGCGGGAGACCGTGGTCCTCTGGGACCGGGAGACCCTCGAGCCGGTCCACCACGCCATCGTCTGGCAGGACCGGCGCACCACCTCCCTGTGCCGGGAGCTCAAGGAGGCCGGCCACGAGGAGGAGGTGCGCCGCCGGAGCGGACTGGTCCTGGACCCTTACTTCTCGGGGACCAAGATCCGGTGGCTCCTGGAGAGCGACCCGGTCCTGCGCCGCCGCGCCGAGGCCGGGGAGCTGGCGGTGGGCACCGTGGACGCCTGGCTGGTGGCGCGACTCACCGACGGCCTGGTCCATGCCACCGACCCCACGAACGCGTCCCGGACGCTCCTGTTCGAGCTGGCGGGTGCCGGGTGGGATCCCTGGCTCCTGGACCTCCTGGGGGTGCCCGCCGCCCTCCTCCCCGAGGTCCGACCCAGTGCAGGCGACTTCGGCGTCGCGTTGGGGGAGCACCTGGGCGCGGACCTTCCCATCGCGGGCGTGGCCGGCGACCAGCAGTCCGCCCTCTATGGGCAGGGATGCTGGACGTCGGGTCTGGCGAAGAACACGTACGGCACCGGCGCGTTCCTCCTCCTCCACACGGGGAGCGAGGTTGTCACGTCGCGCCACGGACTCCTCACCACGGCGGCGTGCGACGCCCGTGGGGGGCTCGCGTACGCCCTCGAGGGGTCGGTGTTCATCGCGGGAGCCGCCCTCCAGTGGCTCCGGGACGGGTTGGGGATCCTGGAGCGTGCCCCCGACTCCGAGGCGCTGGCTCGCTCCCTGGACGGCAACGACGGTGTCTACATGGTGCCGGCGTTCGTGGGGCTGGGAGCGCCCCACTGGGAGCCCGACGCCCGGGGGATGCTGGTGGGGCTGACCCGTGGGACGGGGCGCGCCCACGTGGCCCGCGCCGCGCTGGAGGCCATGGCCTACGGCACCGCCGAGGTCCTTCGCGCCATGGAGTCGGACTCGGGGGTATCCACCGCCGAGCTGCGCGTGGACGGGGGCGCCGCCCTCAACGACTGGCTCATGCAGTTCCAGGCCGACGTCCTGGGCGTCGGCGTGCGCCGGCCGGCGCTGGTGGAGACCACGGCTCTGGGGGCCGCGGGGCTGGCCGGCGTGGCCACGGGCGTCTGGGCCACGGGCGACGAGTTCCTCGCCGCACAGGGGCAGGGCCGCTCCTTCGGGCCGCGCATGGACCCGGAGCAGCGGGGTGCGCTCCTCGCGGGATGGGCCCGGGCGGTACGCGCCGCCGTCTCCTGGGCCCGGGACACCGCCCCGTGAGCGGGGTGGAGCGCCCCGTCCGCGTTGCGGTGGTGGGTGCGGCGCAGGCCACGGACGAGGAGCGGGGCCTCGCCGAAGCACTGGGACGGGCGCTGGCCGGGGCCGGCGCCGTGGTCCTCTGCGGCGGGCGGGGTGGGGTCATGGAAGCGGTGGCTCGGGGGGCCGCCGGAGCCGGAGGGCTGACGGTGGGCTTCCTTCCCGGCGCCGACCCGTCGTCGGCCAACCCCTGGATCAAGCTGCCCCTGGCTACCGGGCTGGGGGACGCCCGCAACGCCCTCGTGGTGGGCACCGCCGAGGCGGTGGTCAGCGTGGGGGGCTCGTGGGGGACCCTGTCGGAGATCGCCTGGGCCCGGAAGGCGGGCATCGCCGTCGGGACGCTGGGGCGCCCTCCCGCCGACGGGCTGGGGCTCCCGGCCCTCGAGGGGGCGTCGGACGCCGCGGCGTGGGCGGTCTCCCAGGCCCGCCGGAGGCGTGGGGAAAGGCCCCCCCCGGGGTCCGGGACGTAACGGAGGGGGAGGTAGGGGGGATTCCCGACTGGTCCCCCTACCTGACCCCCCCCTACATTTCGGTCGGTGAAGACCGACTTCTGGGGCTCCTAGCCCACGATTCCGCGAGGGATCGCGATCTGCCCAGCCGGCCCCCGGGCCGGAGGAAGGAAGGGACCGAGATGAAGATTCACGGCCGTTTCATGGTAGGCCTCGTCGGGGTCGCCGCCGTGGTCACCTACCTGGTGTGGACCGGGGTGAGCGAGACCATGGTCTACTACCTGACACCCGCCGAGCTCATGGCCAAGGTGAGCGAGGATCCGACCTTCAAGGACATGGGGGTCAAGGTCAGCGGCAAGGTGGTTCCGGGGACCTACGAGCGGGTCGAAGGGGAGCTGCTGCACCGCTTCCAGGTCCGCGACCTCGCCGACGAGTCCCAGACCTTCTGGGCCGAGTACCGCGACGCGCTCCCCGACACCTTCACCGAGGACTCGGAGGTGGTGCTCGAGGGTCGCCTGGACGCGAACGGGGTCTTCCAGGCGACGACGCTCCTCACGAAGTGTGGTAGCCGCTACGAAGCGGCTCCGGAGGACCTGGCAGGGTGATCATCCTCGGCGAATTCGCCCTCTGGATCGCGCTCCCCGTGGCGATCTGGGGGATGGCCCTCGGCTTCCTCGGCGGGCGCAGCCAACGCGGGGACCTCGTCCTCAGCGCCGAGCGCTCCATCCACGCGGTCTCCCTCCTCCTCACCCTGGCTTCGGCCGGCGTCATGGCGGCGTTCCTGGGCGACCGCTTCGAGTACTGGTACGTGGCCAGTTACTCCAACCGCGACCTGGAGCTCTTCTACAAGATCACGGGACTGTGGGCGGGGCAGCGGGGTTCGCTCCTCTTCTGGGCGCTCCTGCTGAGCTACTTCTCCTCCATCGCCGTCTTCCTCAACCGCCGGCGCAACCGGGAGTTCATGCCCTACGTGGTGGGGGTGCTCCAGGGCGTGCTCCTCTTCTTCGTGGTGGTCCTCCTCTTCGCCGGCGTGAACCCGTTCGAGCGGCTCTCCTTCACGCCCGCCGACGGCCAGGGGCTGAATCCCCAGCTCCAGAACTACTGGATGACCATCCACCCGCCCACGCTGTACCTGGGCTTCACGGCCTTCACCATACCCTTCGCCTTCGCCATGGCCGCCCTGCTCAACGGGCGCCTGGACTCGCGATGGATCGTCCTCACGCGCCGCTGGACCCTCCTGTCCTGGGTCTTCCTCTCGGTGGGGATCATCTTCGGGATGCGCTGGGCCTATGAGGAGTTGGGCTGGGGCGGCTACTGGTTCTGGGACCCGGTGGAGAACGCGTCGCTGCTGCCCTGGCTGACGGCAACGGCCTTCCTCCACTCGGTGATGATCCAGGAGAACCGGGGCATGCTGAAGGTCTGGAACATGTCCCTGGTGGTGCTGACCTTCCTCCTCACCATCTTCGCCACGTTCCTCACGCGCTCGGGCCTCATCGAGTCGGTACACTCCTTCGCCCAGGAGCTGAAGATCGCCTACATCTTCCTCTCCTTCATGGGCTCGGTGCTCGCGGGCTCGGTGGTCCTCATCCTGTACCGGCTCCCGTCGCTCCAGAGCGAGAACAAGATCGAGTCGTTCCTGTCGCGCGAGTCGGCCTTCCTCTTCAACAACCTCATCCTCCTCGGCGCCGCCTTCGCGGTGCTCTGGGGAACCATCTTCCCGCTCGTGGCCGAGGGCGTCACGGGGCAGAAGGTGAGCGTGGGGCCGCCCTTCTTCCAGAAGGTCAACTTCCCCATCGGCCTGGCGCTGCTGGCGCTGGCGGGGGTCGGGCCGGTCATCGCGTGGCGTCGCGCCACCCGGCGGAACCTCCAGAGGAACTTCGCCGCTCCGGTGGTCTTCGGGCTCGCGACGGCCGCGGTGCTCTGGGTCCTGGGGGCCCGGCACGCCCTGGCCCTCACCACGTGGGGCATCAGCGCCTTCGTGCTCTACATCATCGCCACGGAGTTCTGGAAGGGGACCAAGGCCCGCGCCCGCATCGAGGGCGAGGGGATCCCCAAGGCGTTCTACCACCTCGTCACCCGCAACCGCAGGCGGTGGGGCGGCTACATCGTCCACGTGGGGACGGTGATGATCTTCATGGGCTTCGCCGGCGCCGCGTACAACGTGGACGTGCGCAAGCACATGTTCCCCGGCGACACCGTGGAGGTGGCCTCCCCCTTCGGCCACACGTACACCCTCACCTACGAGAGCCTCTCCGTCTCCGTGGGCCGGGGGCAGCGCAACCTGGACTGGCAGGCCATCGCGCTGGTGTCGGTGGCCCGGGACGGCGAGCAGGTCGGCGCCCTCACCACCGAGAAGCGCAAGTACACCACCAGCGACCAGTGGATGACCGAGGTGGGCATCCGCTCCAACGCCCAGGAGGATCTGTACCTCATCCTCTCGGCGCTGGACGACCTCCAGGGCGCGGTGGGCAACGACCCCACCGCCCAGGGGATCGACCTCCAAGTGCTCGTAAAGCCCCTGGTGGCCCTCATCTGGTGGGGTGGCCTGGTCCTGACGCTGGGGAGCCTCATCGGGCTCTGGCCCAGCGCCGAGCGGCGCAGGGTCACGGAAGAGGAGCCGGCGGCCGAGGCGGTGCCGGCGGGGGCGACCTGACATGGCCTTCCTCGTCGGCGCCGCGGTGGCCGCGGCCATTCTCTACCTCATCGTCCAGCCGGTGGCAAAGGGCCTCCACGCCTCCCTGGAGCGCGAGGAGGACGAGCTCACCGAGACCGAGGCCCGGAAGCGCGTCGCTCTGCTGGCGCTGAGGGACGTGGAATACGACTACCTGGCGGGCAAGCTGGACGAGAACGACTACCGCTCCCTGAAGGGAGAGCTCACCGCCGAGGCGCTGGCCGCGCTGGAGGCGGACGAGCGGGCCCGCTCGGGCGCCGTCCCGGCGGATGCCGCGGTGGCCCTCGAGGCCGAGATCGCCGCGGCGCGGGCGGGCCTGCGGGAGGGGCGCTTCTGCTCCGACTGCGGCTTTTCCAACGAGCCGGGTAGCCGCTTCTGCTCGGCGTGCGGCCACGCCCTCCAGGGTGCCCCCACGGGCTGAATCGGGGACGTCGTGGAAGCTGTCACCGCCCAGGCGCCCGAGGTGAGCCGCCGGGCTCCCTCGGTCTTGTCGGCCCGCGGACTCACCCGCGAGTACGGCGTGGTGGTGGCCGTGGACGGCATCGACCTGGAGCTGGCCGCGGGGGACTTCCTCACCATCTTCGGCCCCAACGGGGCGGGGAAGACGTCCCTGCTCAGCCTCCTGGGAGGGCGGCTCCGGCCGTCGGGCGGGGAGGTGTGGGTGGGAGGGGAGTGCCTCGACTTCCGCGAGACGTCCTGGCGCAGCCGCATCGGCGTCCTGTCCCACCAGAGCTTCCTGTACGCGCACCTCACCGTGGCGGAGAACCTGCGCTTCTTCGGGAAGCTCTTCGGCCTCCGCGACCTGGACGAGCGGGTTCCAGCCCGGCTGGAGCAGGTGGGGCTGGCCGATCGTGCCGACTTCCTGGCGCGCCAGCTCTCCCACGGCATGCGCCAGCGCGCGGCGCTGGCCCGGGCGCTCCTCCACGACCCGGACCTCGTGCTCCTGGACGAGCCCTACACGGGGTTGGATCCCTACGCCGCGGCGGTCCTCCGGGGCGTCCTGTCGTCGCTGAAGGACGGGGAGCGCACCGTGGTGATGGTGACCCACAACCTCACCCAGGGCCTCGAGCTGGCCAACCGCGTGGCCATCCAGGTGCGCGGGCGGTTCGCCTGGGAGGGGACCCGGGACGAGATCGACCCCGACGCGTTCGAGCACTTCTACCACCGCGTGGTGGAGAACGGAGCCGGATGACGTACGCGAGCCAGATCTGGGCGATCGTCTGGAAGGACCTGGTGGTGGAGCTGCGCACCCGGGAGCGGATGGCGGCCATGGCCGCGTTCGCGGTGCTCGCCGGCGTCCTCTTCAACTTCTCCATGGACCAGACCATCGTCCGGCCCCAGGACATCGCCGCCGGCCTCATCTGGATGACGCTGGTCTTCGGCGGGCTCCTGGGCATCGGGCGCACGTTCTACCTCGAGGGGCAGGACGGCGCCTTCCAGGGCGTGCTCACCAGCCCGGCGCCCAAGGACGCCGTGTTCCTGGGAAAGACCGCGGCGAACTTCGTCCTCCTCTACCTCGTGGCCCTCCTCGTCGTCGGGGTGTTCACGCTCTTCTTCGGGCTGAGCCTGGGGGACCATCCCGGGATGCTGGCGCTCGCCCTGGCGCTGGGGTGCCTGGGCTTCGTCGCGCTGGGCACGCTGTTCAGCGCCGTGTCCTCGGGCACGCACATGGGGGAGACGCTGCTCCCCATCCTGGTGTTTCCGCTCCTCGTCCCCATGGTGATCTACGGCGTCTCGGCCACGGGCCGGCTGCTCGCCGGTCGCCCGGTGGCCGAGGTGGCGGGTAATCTGCGTATGCTCGCAGCCTTCGCCGTGGTCGCCGTGGCCGGAGGCGCTGCCCTGTTCCGCTACGTCGTGGAGGACTGATGCCGTCGAAGACGCTTCGCTGGGGGGGCACCGCCCTGGCCGTCCTGGGAGTGCTCGGGACGCTGCTGCTCCACTGGATGGTGTTCTTCTGGACCCCCACCGAAGCCACCATGGGGATCATCCAGAGGATCTTCTACATCCACGTTCCTGCGGCGTGGGTGGCCTTCTTCGCCTTCGGCGTGGTGGCGCTGTGCAGCGCGGTGTACCTCTGGCTCGGCGACGAGAAGCTGGACCAGGCCGCCCAGTCCGCGGCGGAGGGGGGGATGGTGTTCACCACCGTCGTCCTGGTAACCGGGCCCCTGTGGGGGCGGATCGCGTGGGGAACCTACTGGACCTGGGAGCCCCGGCTCACGCTCACCCTCCTCCTCTGGTTCATCTACCTGGGGTACTTCATGGTGCGCGCCTCCACCGAGGACCCCCAGCGGGGGAAGCGCTTCGCCGCGGTGGTGGGGATCCTGGGGGTCTTCAACATCCCCCTGATCCACCTGAGCGTGCTCTGGTTCCGCTCGCTACACCCCACCCCGGTGGTGATGAAGCCCGAGGGCCCGACCCTCCACCCCGACATGCTCCTGACCCTGGCGGTGGGGCTCGTCTCCTTCACCCTCCTCTTCCTGGGTGTCTTCCTCCAGCGCTACACGCTGGCGGTGGCCACCCACCTGGCCGCCGTGCGGGAGCGGCGCGCCCAGGGTTGATGATCCGATCCAAGCGAGGTGCCATGTACCTGCCCAGACGCGCTCTCCTGTGGGGCGCCCCCGCCCTGATGCTGCTGGCCGTGCTGGCCGTGCCCGCGATGGCCCAGGAGGCCATGCCGGGGGCCGGGCTCACGGGGCAGTCCCTCCGCCCCTACCGCTTCGTCTTCTACGCCTACGCCCTGGCGTGGATCTTCGTGCTGGGGTGGGTCGTCTCCGTTGCCAGGCGCATGGCGAAGCTGAACAAGCGCCTGGGCGAGTAGCCCTCGCCCGTCCACCTCTCGTCGCAAGGGGGGTGGAGTGGGGTTTTCTGGTACATCCCCCCGTGTCGCGGGTGGGGCGGGAATCCCCGTAGGACGGGACTCGTCCCCGGGTCGGACCGCCAGTGCGAGGCCCGCTAAACATCTGAAATGGGCGTGGCACGAATCTGGCGGATGCGATACCTTAGAAGCGAAAACGTCCCACGCTCTCAATGGGTCATCGGCGGTCCCCCGGCCGAGCCCCGGCCCTCAACAGGAGGCTTCCTCACGATGAAGACGGTACGGAGTGGTGCCGCACAGCTTGCGGGTCTGACGCTGGCGGCGCTCCTGGCCGCTCCGGCGCTCCACGCCCAGACGACCACGATGCCCAGCACGCTCCGGTACGGCTCGGGGCTGCTCGACATCCCGGTTTCCAGCGTGCTGCCGCACATGGCCATCACCGGCACCTATTCAGGCTTCTTCCTGGAGATGGGCCGGACGGTGGACATCAACGCGGCCGGGAACACCATCGGCTTCGGCCCCGGCACGGACAGCAAGTTCTACTCCGACGCATCGGTGGCCCTGGGCCTCTATGACCGCGTCGAGGTGGGTGCGACCATCCAGTCGCTCAACGACGCTGGCGCGGGCGGGAACATCTGGGGCGCGTTCGGCCGGGTGGAGATCGTCAAGCCGACGAACCAGGGAATCGGCCTGGCCGCCGGCGCCCGCTACGTGACGGCGCCTGACTTCACCGGCGTGACCAACGCCCAGCCCACCCGTCTGGGGATCCCCGACTCCCGCTTCCAGGAGACGTATACGGGCAAGGAGGACGTCAACACCGAGCTGAGCCTGTACGGGGTGGCGTCGGCCTACTTCCGCGGATTCGACGGCGGGATCCTGCCCAAGCACGACATGACCTTCTCCCTGGGTTACGGGACGGGCATGTTCCAGGACGGCGACGAGCTCGAGTTCTACAACTTCGCCTCCTCCGACGGCTGGTTCTTCGGCTCGGCCCTCCACTTCGGGCTGGGTGAGAACTCCGTGCTCAGCTTCATGGGCGAGTACAACGGATTCGACGTGAACGTCGGCGCCCAGCTCGACTACAGCGGCATCCGCGTCGGCGCCCACTACCTGGCCGTGAACTACCCCGAGCCGGGGAGCGGGTACTGGAGCGAGTACCGCAAGCCGAAGTTCGGCATCCTGGGCTCCGTGGCCGTGTGCCCGTCCGGCGGCAGCTTCCTCTGCAAGCCGAAGCTCATGGACCGCCCCGAGCCGCAGATGGTCCAGCTCCCGGCGCCTCCGCCGGACACCGTGCGCATCACGCGTGAGGTGGAGCGGCCCCTCCCCGACGGCACGCCCGCCATGGTGTGCCTGTCCACGGGTGAGAACGTCGAGGTCCGCGTGACCGCCCAGGGCGACACGCTGGTGGGTCCGAGCCGCGCGTCCATCCGGACGCTGCGCCCCGGCGTGGTCTTCGCCGGCACGTATGCCGAAGGCCGTGACTGGTACACGGGCGACCGCGACATCACGTTCGAGCGCGGCACCTACAGCAAGTCGGGCAACGAGGTCCGCCTCGACTGCGCGCAGATCATGCGGGTGGGCGAGCACATGGGCGTGCCGCTCTTCGCCATGCGCAACGCCGAACGGCCCTACCAGACGATCTACGTCCCGGTCCGCCCGGGCGTCTGGCAGGCCTACCAGACGGGGCTGCGCCGCACGCGCGGTTGAGGTCCTGAGACCGGCCTGAAGGTGGAGGGCCCGCCCGGCGTCGCCGGGCGGGCCCTCGAGCGTCCCCGGGGTCCCCAGGGGGCTGCGGGCTTGCCGCGGAGGCGCGCCCCCTCCCACGTTGGACGTCGTCCCCCCAGGCCAACGCGGAGAAGACCCACCCGGTGGAAGGCCCTCGTCAACGGCTCCGGTTCGACGAGCTGGTCCACGAGACCACGCCCGACGGCCATTGCCGCGTCACCGTGCACCTCGAGTGGTGCGGACGGAACATCCAGGGAAGTGCCGAAGGGCTCGAGACGCTCCACGGGAGGGTCCGTGCCTCGGCCGAAGCGTGTCTCACCGCGGCGCTGGCCGGCGCCGGGAAGCGGGTCCACCTGGAGCTCATCGGGGTGAAGGCGTTCCGCGCCTTCGACGGCTGGGTGGTCGTCGTGCGCCTCCTGGGGGAGGCGGGAGGGAAGACGTTCCGCCTCCTGGGCGCCTCCTCGTCGGAGGCCGAGGCAGGGGTCGCCCGCGCCGCCGGCCTGGCCATCCTCGACGCCACCAACCGGATCCTGGAGCGGCACGTCGGGAGCTGAGCGGGGCGTCCCGCCCGGGCATTCCGGTGGCCCGCGCCCCCGCGTACGTTGGGTCCGCGTGGGGCGAGCGTGGAGGGACTTTCGTTTTCTCTTCGGGTTTCGTACCTTGGAGTCCGTTCCTCATCGCGGAGGGCGGACGGGTCCCCAACCAGAGGCGTGCGATGGCCACGGAAGTCGGCGAGCAGAAGCAGAAGGCCCTGAACACGGCCATCACCCAGATCGAACGCTCCTACGGCAAGGGCGCGATCATGCGCATGGGTGCCGAAGGGGCCAAGGTGCACATCGAGGGGATCTCCACGGGGGCCCTCAACCTCGACGCCGCCATCGGGATCGGTGGGATACCCCGGGGGCGCATCAGCGAGGTCTATGGACCCGAGTCGTCGGGCAAGACGACGCTGTGCCTCCACGTCATCGCCAACGCCCAGCGGGGTGGGGGGATCGCGGCGTTCATCGACGCCGAGCACGCCCTCGACGTGGGGTACGCCCGGAAGCTGGGCGTGGACGTGGACAGCCTGCTGGTGTCCCAGCCCGACACCGGGGAGCAAGCCCTCGAGATCGCCGAGGTCCTCATCCGCAGCAACGCGGTGGACGTCGTCGTCATCGACTCGGTGGCGGCCCTGGTCCCCCGCGCGGAGATCGAGGGCGAGATGGGCGACACCCACGTGGGGCTCCAGGCCCGCCTCATGAGCCAGGCGCTCCGCAAGCTCACCGGTGCGGTAAACCGGTCCAACACCTCGGTGATCTTCACCAACCAGATCCGCGAGAAGGTGGGCGTCATGTTCGGCAACCCCGAGACCACCTCGGGAGGCCGGGCCCTGAAGTTCTACGCGTCCGTGCGCCTGGACATCCGCCGCATCGGCGCCATCAAGGACGGGCAGGACGTCATCGGGAACCGCACTCGGGTGAAGGTGGTGAAGAACAAGTGCGCGCCGCCCTTCCGCCAGGCCGAGTTCGACATCCACTACAACGAGGGGATCAGCCACACCGGACTCCTCGTGGACCTGGGCGTGGAGAACAACGTGGTGGACAAGTCGGGCTCGTGGTTCTCCTACGGGGACCTGCGGCTGGGTCAGGGCAAGGAGAACGCCAAGCAGTTCCTGGTGGAGAACCCGGACATCGCCCAGGAGATCGAGGCGAAGGTCAAGGGCGCGCTGGGTATGAAGGGGGGAAGCTCGGCCTCGGACGACGACGACGTGGTGGAGGACGCGTAGGGGGTCGCCATGGAGGTGGGGGGCGCCCCAGGCGCTTCCCCCTCCGTCTGCGGTCCTGAAGACGGTTGCTCCGGCCCTCCGGGCATCCGCGGCTGTTCGTTTCTCGATCAGTCCCCGGGTCGGCGGCGTTTGCCCATGTCCCCCCACCCCCGCCTCCAGCACGCCGACCCACTCGCGGGCCACGGACCTCCGCTCAGGGGGAAGCGCCTGCGTCGCCCTCGACCACGTGGCTTTGGGGCCTTGGTGGTTGAGACCCACCCCCCGGATTCGCCCCCGTGCTCAGGGTGACCCAATGGTCTCCGAACCCAGCGACCGGCGCGCGGCGCCGGAGCGCGCTCGTGGAGGGCAGGGGGCGGGGCCCGGGCCCCGCCCCCTGCCACGGTCGGACAAGCCCGAACGGGGGAGATGGACCACCTTGTCTGTGTGACCCGGTCTCCAGCGTGATCGCTCCCACCCTCGCCGACCCGGGGCCGGGAAGAAGGAAGAACAGCCGGAGCGAGCCCGCAGCCGGGACGATCCCGCTTCAGGACCGGAGTCGGAAGGGGGAACCCCCGCGCCGCCCCCCCACACGGGAGGCAGAACCACGGGGGCCGACGAGGAGTACCACGCCGGATGCCCGGAAGGCGCGCCGCCGGCCCACGTTGAGGCCCCGACGACCCACCGGTTACCTTTCCTCGTCTGAGCCACCTGCGACATTTCCCAACGATTCGGGCACCATGAAGGCTGCTGAGATCCGCCAGAAGTTCCTGGAGTACTTCCGCGAGCGGGGCCACGAAGTGTGCCCGAGCTCGTCGTTGGTGCCTTCGGACGACCCCACGCTCCTCTTCACCAACGCGGGGATGGTCCAGTTCAAGCGGGTCTTCCTGGGCCAGGAGAAGCTGGGCTTCAAGCGGGCCACCACGTCCCAGAAGTGCGTCCGGGCGGGGGGGAAGCACAACGACCTCGAGGAGGTGGGCAAGACGGCTCGGCACCACACCTTCTTCGAGATGTTGGGCAACTTCTCCTTTGGCGACTACTTCAAGAGGGACGCCATCCGCTACGCGTGGGAGCTGATGACAGACGTGTACGCGCTGGATCCGGACCGGCTCTACGCCACCGTGCACCATTCCGACGACGAGGCGGCGGAGCTCTGGGCCACCGAGGTGGGGCTGGACCCGTCGCGGATCTTCCGTCTGGGGGACAAGGACAACTTCTGGCAGATGGCCGACACCGGTCCCTGCGGCCCCTGCTCGGAGCTCCACTACGACCTGCGCGCGAAGGTCCCCTCGAAGCAGACCACCGAGGAGTTCGTCGCCGCCGGGGACCGCGGAGACATCGTGGAGCTGTGGAACCTGGTCTTCATGCAGTTCGACCGGGACGCCCAAGGGGAGCTCCACCCCCTCCCGGCCCCCTGCGTGGACACGGGCGCCGGACTCGAGCGCATCGCGGCGGTGATGCAGGACAAGGACTCCAACTACCACACCGACCTCTTCGTGCCCCTGCTCGAGCGCGTGGCCGAGGTGGTGGGACGGCCCTACGACGCCTCCGCGGAGGAGAGCGTGAGCTACCGGGTCCTGGCCGACCACGCCCGGGCGGTGGCCTTCCTCCTGGCCGACGGCGTCTTCCCGTCCAACGAGGGGCGGGGATACGTCCTCCGGAGGATCCTGCGCCGCGCCGTCCGGCACGCCTGGCTCCTGGGCCTTCGCCGCCCCGCGTTGGTGGAGGTCGTCGACGAGGTCGTGCACGCCATGGGCGACGCCTATCCCCAGCTCGGGCAGCGGCGGGAGCACCTCCTCCAGACCACCCGGGGCGAGGAGGAGCGCTTCCTGGCCACCATCGAGGGCGGCATGAGCCGCTTCGACGAGCTGGCGCCCGAGGACGGCTCAGGCGGCACCATCCCGGGGGAGGAGGCGTTCCGCCTCTACGACACCTTCGGGTTCCCCTTGGACCTCACCCAGCTCATGGCCGAGGAGCGCGGCTTCGAGGTCGACGTGGTCGGTTTCGAGGAGGCCCTGGAGGCGCAGCGCGCCCGCTCCCGCGCCGACCGGGCCGCGTCGGGGATCGCCATGGACGAGGGCGCCGACGCGGCGGGGTGGACGGAGCTCTCCGACCACGATCAGGTATTCGTGGGCTATCACGCCACCCGCGTCGAGACCGAGGCCCTCGCGTACCGCCGGGACGGCGAAACGCTGGGGCTCGTCCTCCGGGAGAACCCCTTCTACGTCGAGAGCGGCGGACAGATCTCCGACGGGGGCGAGGTCCGCGGCTATGGGTGGACCTTGCGGGTCACCGACGTGCGGAAGGTCGGGGGCCGCACCGCGCTGTTCGGCCCGGTGGAGGGGACCTTCCCGGACGCGCCCGAGACGCCCCTCGTGGCCGAGGGCGAGGTCCCGGCAGGGGTGCGCCACGACACCGAGAGGAACCACACAGCCACGCACCTCCTGCACGCGGCGCTGCGCAGCGTCCTGGGAGAGCACGTGGTCCAGCGGGGTTCCCTGGTGGCCCCCGATCGCCTGCGCTTCGACTTCGCCCACACCGCCCCCATGACCCCCGAGGAGCGGGAGCGCGTGGAGGGCCTGGTCAACGAGGCGGTTTGGCGGGACCACCCGGTGGAGACCGGGCATCGCTCGTACGACGAGGCGGTGGGGGCGGGCGCCATGGCCCTCTTCGGCGAGAAGTACGGCGACGTGGTGCGCGTGGTTCACATCCCCGAGGTGAGCATGGAGCTGTGCGGAGGCACCCACGTCCGCCGGACCGCCGAGATCGGGCTGTTCCGCCTGGTCTCGGAGAGCGGCGTGGCCGCCGGCGTGCGCCGCGTGGAGGCCCTCACCGGCCCTGGGGCGTTCCGCTACCTCAAGGATCAGGAGGCCCGCCTGGAGGGGGCGGCCAGGACGCTGAAGACCCAGCCCGACAACCTCATCCACCGGGCGGAGCAGCTCCTCCAGGAGAAGGAGGAGCTGGAGGCGCTCATGGACGAGCTGCGGAGCGGTGGCGGCGCCGGCGAGTCGGGCGTCCACGAGGAGGAGGTGCATGCGGCGGGCTTCACGGCTTCGTACCGGGGGCTGCGCCTGCGCTCCCGCGGGGCCGACGACGCCCGCAAGTGGGGCGATGCGTTCCTGGCCGGAGGCAACAGCGGCGTGGCGGTCGTGGCCGCCGAGCTCCCGGGGGGCAAGCGCACCTTGTTCACCTTCGTCACCGACGACCTCATCTCCCGCGGCGTCCGCGCCGACGCGGTGGTGAAGGAGGTGGCCTCGCTGGTGGGAGGACGCGGAGGCGGCCGTCCCCACCTCGCCCAGGCGGGCGTCGAGGACCCGGCGCGCCTGGAGGAGGCCCTCCGCCTCGGCGCCGACGTGGTCCGGCGCCTCCTGGAGGCGGGCGCGTGACGGACGCCCGCGCCTTCCTGGCCACGCGGACTCCGGCACCGCCTCCGGCGCTCGGCCGCTGGCTCGCCGGCACCGACCTGGACGGGGCGTCACCTGGGGAGGGACTCGCCCGGGAGGCGCTGGCGGCCCTCGACCGTGCGCGGAGCGCCCCGGGGCGGGTGCGGGAGAGCGCCTTCCACCTCCTGGGCGCCGACGCCCTCCTCACGTACGCCTGCGAGGCGGCACTGGAGGGAGACCATCCGGACGGAGACCTGGCCGCCCTGATGGAAAGGGCGGCGGAGCACCGGTGATGGACCGCGACCCCACCGCGTTCGCCGACATCCACAGCCACCTGGTGCCCGACGTGGACGACGGGGCCCGGACGGTGGACGAGACCCTGGAGTCGGTGGAACGGCTCACGCTGGCGGGGGTGCGCAAGATCATCACGACGCCCCACCTGGACGGGAGCCTCCACCTGGATCCGCCCGCGCTGGAAGAGCGGCTCTCCGAGGTCACGGAGGCCTTCGAGCGGGCTGCGGAGGCGGTGGGCCAGCACTTCCCCGAGGTGGAGTTCCGCCGCGGACACGAGGTCATGCTGGACGTCCCCGACGTGGACTTCGCCGATCCTCGGATGCGCCTGGCGGGCACCCGCTTCGTGCTCCTGGAGTGGCCCCGCCTCCACCTTCCGCCGGGGACGACCAAGGTGCTGCGCCGAGTCAGCTCGGAGGGATACGTTCCCGTGGTGGCCCACCCGGAGCGCTACATCGGAGTCGACCTGGAGCTGGTGGAGCGCTGGCGGGAAGCGGGCGCCCTGTTGCAGGTGAACTACGGATCCCTGGAAGGTCGCTACGGCGGAGAGGCCCGCACGTTCGCGTTCCGGCTCCTGCGCCGGGGGCTGGCCGACTACCTTGCGTCGGACTTCCATGGCCGTGGAGACCGGAAGCTCTACCTCGACGAGGCGCGGGACCGCATGGAGGAGATGGGCGCCGGGGAGGCGTTCGTGACCATGGCCCTCACAAACCCTGCTCGTATCCTGCGGGACGAGGCCCCCATGCCCGTCCCCATGCTGCCGGTGGAGCGGGGCTTCTGGGCCCGCGTGAAGGAGATCCTCAGCCCGGAGTCGGTGTGAGCGATTCGCCCAGGGAGGTACCGGAGGCCCAGGCCCAGCTCGTGGCGCTGGCGCGGCTGGCCGAGACGGTCGCCACGACGCTACCCGCCGCGGTGGCCGAGTTGGCGGCCCTCGTGGAGGCTACGCTGCGGGGGGGAGGGAAGCTCCTCTTCTGCGGGAACGGAGGCTCGGCCGCCGATGCGCAGCACCTGGCCGCGGAGTACGTGGTACGCTTCGCCCGGGAGCGGCGACCCCTGGCGGCCATGGCCCTCACCACCGACACGTCGGTGCTCACCGCGGGGGGGAACGACTACGGCTTCGAAGCCGTGTTCGAGCGGCAGGTGCGGGCGCTGGCCCGCCCCGGCGACCTCCTCCTGCTCCACTCCACCAGCGGCGAGTCCGAGAACCTGCTCCGGGCGGCCGATGCGGCCCGGGCGCAGGGGGTGGGCACCGCGGCGCTCCTGGCCAAGGGCGGAGGACGGCTCCGGCACCGGGTGGACCTGGCGCTGGTGATCCCCACGGACGTCACGGCCCGGGCGCAGGAGCTGCACCTGGCGGTGGGACACGTGGTGTGCGACATGGTGGAGCGTTCCCTGGCGGAGCGTCCATGAGCGAGGTGGGCATCCTCCTGGAGGAGGGCCGGCGCCGGGAGCTTCGGCAGGCCCTCTTCTACCGGCTCCTCTCGGCGGACGCGGAGAACGCGGGGGACGCGGCCGCGGCGGCGCGGCTCTACGACCTCCTGGCCGACGAGCAGCATCACGTCTCCCGCCTCACCGCTCGCCTGCTGGAGCTGGGGGAGAAGCCCGCGGACGAGCCCCGCGGGGGCGGGCACGTGCCTCCGCTGGAGGGCTGGGAGGGAGAGGCGCGGAGGCGGGAGGCGGACGAGGTGGCCTGGTACGAGAGCGCGTTGACCCGCACGGATGACCCCCACACGCGGGCGATCCTCCGCGAGATCCTGGCCTCGGAGCGCCAGCACCTGGAGCACCTGGGGGGGAAGTGGATGCCGGCTGGACCCACCGAACCGGAGGAGACGTCGTGAGCGGGCTCATCGATTTGAGCGGCATGAACGCGGTGGTCACGGGGGGATCGCGGGGCGTGGGCCGGGCCACCGCCCTCCTGCTCGCCCGCGCCGGCGCATCCGTGGGGATCGGGTACCGGAGCCGGAAGCGGGACGCCGACGCCGTGGTGGCGGAGCTGAAGGCCCTGGGCGTGCACGCCTGGGCCCACGCCGGCGACCTCTCGGACCGCGCGGCCGCCGACGCCCTCTTGGCCCGCTCCGACAAGGAGTTCGACGGCCTGGACATCTTCGTCGGCAACCACGGCATCTGGCCCGTGCCCGACGTCGCGGTGGCGGACATGTCCGACGAGCAGTGGCACGGCACCGTGGGTGCGAACCTCCACTCGGTGTTCTACACCTGCCGGGCCGCCGCGCGACGCCTCCGCGACAACGGGCGCATCGTGCTGGTGGGGAGCACCGCGGGGCAGCGTGGCGAGGCGTACCACGCGGATTACGCCGCCACCAAGGGCGCCATGATCTCCCTGGTGAAGGGCTTCTGCGTGGAGCTCGGGGGCCGTGGCATCACCGTGAACTGCGTGGCGCCGGGGTGGATCGACACCGAGATGGCTGCGCCGGCCTACGAGGGCGGCGAGCGCCGGCGCATCGAGGCGGGGATCCCCATCGGCCGTGTGGCGTCCGCCGACGACGTGGCGGGCCCCATCGTCTTCCTGTGCTCCGCCCTGGGGCGGCACATCACCGGCGAGATCCTGAACGTGAACGGGGGTGCCGTCCTGGTGGGGTGACGCCGACCCGCCCCGTGGCGCCTCCCGCGGTGCGCTGGATCACCGGCACGCTGGAGGACGCCGGATTCGCGACCTGGGCGGTGGGGGGCGCCGTCCGAGACGCGCTCCTGGGCCATCCCATGGGGGATTGGGACCTGGCCACCCGCGCACACCCGAAGCAGGTGCGGCGCCTGTTCCGCCGTACCGTGCCCCTGGGGGTGGAGCACGGAACGGTGGGGGTGCTCTCCGACGACGGCGTCATGTACGAAGTGACCACCTTCCGGCGGGACGTGGAGACCGACGGGCGCCACGCCACCGTGGCCTTCGCCGACACCGTCGAGGAGGACCTGGCCCGCCGGGACTTCACCATCAACGCCGTGGCGTGGCACCCCCTGCGCCAGGAGATGCTCGATCCCTTCGGGGGCGTCGAGGACCTGGAGCGGGGCGTCCTGCGGGCGGTGGGCGACCCGTCGCAGCGCTTCGCCGAGGACCACCTGCGCATCCTGCGGGCGCTCCGCTTCGCGTCCCGCTTCCGCCTCACGGTGGAGGGGGATACGTGGGAGGCGCTCGCGAGAGCCGTGGGCCACCTCCCGTCCCTCTCCGCCGAGCGCATCCGCGAGGAGCTGCTCAAGGTGCTGGACGCCGACGCGGCGCCGTCCCGTGCCCTGGGACTGTATGGGACCTCGGGGGCGCTGGCGGTGCTCTACCCCGAGCTGGCGGCCTTGGCGGACGCCGGTGGGGACGCCTGGGACCGGGCCCTCGCCACCGTGGACAGGCTACCCCGAGCGCGGCCCCTCCTCCGCCTCGCGGCCCTCCTCCGCCCCCTGCACCCCCGGGATGCGGCGCAGGTCCTGGTGAGGCTCAAGCTCTCCAACGCGCAGACGGACGAGACGTCGCGCCGTGCCGGCGCGCCGGCGCTTCCCGCGGCGGGGGCGTCCGACGCCGACGTGCGGCGGTGGCTGGCGGCGGTGGGGCCCGAGCGCCTGGCCGCGGTGGCGCGGCTGGACCTGGCGGAGGCCCGCGGCCGGGGCAGGGAAGCCGCCGCCGCCGTGGTGGACGCGTGGCGGAGGGCCCGGCGGGTCGTCGACACCCGCCCGCCGCTGACGGTGGGGGAGCTGGCGTTGGACGGCCGCGACCTCATCCGCCTGGGCCTCCGCCCGGGTCCCCGCTTCGGGAGGCTCCTCGACGAGCTCCTGGAGTGGGTCCTGGAGGACCCGGCCCGCAACCGCCGCCAGGCGCTGGAGGAGGAGGCCCTCCGCCGCGCCGGGGAGGGCGCGGGGGATGGCTGAGCTGGACCTCTTCGGAAAGGGAGAGCGGGGCGGCGGGCAGGCGCCCGGGCCGACGGAGGAGGCGGGGCCCGGCGCGCCCCTGGCGGCGCGCATGCGCCCCCGGACGCTGGCGGAGTTCCGGGGCCAGGGCCACCTCCTGGGACCGGGGAAGGCCATCCGGGCCATGCTGGACAACGGCCAGCCCGCCAGCATGATCCTCTGGGGCCCCCCGGGGAGCGGCAAGACCACGCTGGCGCGGATCATCGCCCACGAGACGTCGGTGACCTTCGTGGCGTTCAGCGCCGTCACCGACGGCATCGGCCGGGTGCGGGAGATCGTGAAGGAGGCGGCCGAGCGCCTCCGTGCCTCGGGGCGGCGGACCATCCTCTTCTGCGACGAGATCCACCGGTTCAACAAGGCCCAGCAGGACGCGTTCCTGCCCCACGTGGAGGCGGGCACCATCATCCTCATCGGGGCTACCACCGAGAACCCCTCCTTCGAGGTGGTGCGCCCCCTCCTCTCCCGGGCGCCGGTGTACGTCCTCAACCCGCTGTCCGCCCCGGAGGTGCGCTCCATCCTCGACGAGGCGCTGGCCTCGCCGGAGCGGGGGCTGGGGGGGAGTGGCGTCACCGCGAGCGACGACGCCCTCGACTTCGTCGCCGAGGCCGCCGACGGCGACGCCCGCAGGGCGCTGGGGGTCCTCGAGGCCGCCGCGGGGCTGGTGGGCGAAGGAGGAGCCGTCGACGTCGACGTGGCCAGGGAGGCGCTTCAGCACCGCTTCGCCACCTACGACAAGGGCGGGGAGGAGCACTACAACGTCATCTCGGCGCTGCACAAGGCGGTGCGGGGGAGCGACCCCGACGGTGCCCTGTACTGGCTCGCCCGCATGATCGACGGCGGTGAAGACCCCCTCTACATCGCCCGACGGCTGGTGCGCATCGCCTCGGAGGACGTGGGGATGGCCGACCCCCAGGCGCTGGCCGTGGCCCTCTCCGCCCGGGACGCCTACCACTTCCTGGGCTCCCCCGAGGGGGAGCTGGCCCTCGCGGAGGCGGTGCTCTACCTGGCCACCGCGCCCAAGTCCACGCGAGCCTACGAGGCGTGGGGCCGGGCGCTGGACGCCGCCCGGCGCACCCCCGGGGAGGGCGTTCCCCTCCACATCCGCAACGCCCCCACGACCCTCATGAAGGAGCTGGGGTACGGTAAGGGGTACCGGTACGACCCCGCCGAGCCCGACGGAGTCGCGGCGCAGAGCTACCTCCCTCCGCGGCTGGAGGGGGAGCGCTTCTACGAGCCGGGGCGCTTCGGCCACGAGAAGACGGTGGCGGCGCGGTTGGAGTGGTGGGCGGCCCGGCGGCGCGAGGCGGCCGGGGGCGGGGCGGCAACGCAGGACGGAGCGGGGGATGGGGAAGACTGAACGGCGGCCTTGGAGGATGGCGGGGGCGGCATGCGCCCTCGTGGGCCTCACGGCGTGCGGGCTGGCCTTCACCCCCCCCACCGTGCGCGTGGCGGAGGTCACCCTGACGTCCATGACCTTCACCGGCGGGACGCTGGTGGTGAGCCTCGACGTGGAGAACCCCAACCGCTACGCCCTGGAGAGCCAGGCCTTCCAGTATGCGGTGGCTTTCGCCGAGGGGAGTCCCGACGGTGAGGCGTGGATCACGCTGGCCCGGGGCGAGCACCCCGACACGGTGCGCATTCCCGGCGGCGAGACGGCGCGCGTCGAGCTGCGCGTCCCCTTCGAGATGGCCTCCCTGGGGGCGGCCATGGGACGCCTTCTTCGCCGGGGGGAGCTTGAGTATCGTTTCTCCGGAGAGCTCCGGGCCGGAACGCCCGTGGGGGCGAAGCGCGTCCCCTTCGACCAGCGCGGCCTGTTCCGACCGTAGCCCAGACCACCGACGGAGGTGCAGGATTCCCACCCAGCTCATCGACATGCGGACGCCCGTGGACAAGGCCGTCCTGGTGGGCGCTCCCGAGCGCGACCTGGACGTCCGCCTGGCCGACGAGCACCTGGAGGAGCTGGCCCGCCTCACCGACACCGCCGGCGGGACCGTGGTCGGCGTGCTGCGCCAGCGGCTTCCCCATCCCAACCCCCGGTACTACATCGGGGAGGGGAAGGCGGAGGAGTTGAAGGAGCTGGTCCAGGCCCGGGAGGCCAACCTGGTCGTCTTCGACGAGGAGCTGAGCCCGGCGCAGGGGAAGAACCTGGAGGACCTCCTGGGCGTGCGGATCATGGACCGCTCCGAGCTCATCCTGGACATCTTCGCCACCCGGGCCCGCTCCCGGGAGGCGAGGCTCCAGGTGGAGCTGGCCCAGCTCGAGTACCTCCTCCCCCGCCTCCGCCGCATGTGGAGCCACCTCTCCCGCATCCGCGGCGGCATTGGCCTGAGGGGCCCGGGTGAGACGCAGCTCGAGACGGACCGCCGTCTGGTGGGCACGCGCATCGCCGACCTGAAGGTGAAGCTCCGCGAGGTGGCGTCGGCGCGGGCGCAGCAGCGCAAGTCGCGCCAAGGCCAGTTCCGCGCCGCCCTCGTGGGCTACACCAACGCGGGAAAGTCGTCGCTCCTCCGGGCCCTCTCCGGCGCCGACCTCTTCGTGGAGGACCGCCTTTTCGCCACGTTGGACTCGGCCACCCGCTCGGTGGAGCTGGGGTCGGGCTTCGCGGCGCTGGTCACGGACACGGTGGGCTTCATCCGCAAGCTCCCGCACCACCTGGTGGCGTCGTTCCGCTCCACGCTGGAAGAGGCTCGGGAGGCCGACGTCCTCCTCCACGTGGTGGACGCGTCGCACCCCGACTGGGAGGAGCAGCGGCAGGTGGTGCGAGAGGTCCTGGAGGAGCTGGGGCTCAAGGACGCCGAGCGGATCCTCGTGTTCAACAAGGTGGACCGCATCACACACGCCGAGGAGGAGTCGCTCCGGGAGCGCGTGCGCGCGCTGGACCCGTGGCCCGCGGTGTTCGTATCGGCGCATCAGGGCGAGACGCTTGACGCGCTGCGGGAGACGCTCAAGGCGCGCATGCGGGCCCGCCTCGCCCACGTGGTGGTGCGCTTCCCCGCCTCCGACGGGGAGACGCTGGCCGTCCTGTACCGCGAGGGCGAGGTGCTGAGCCGGGCGGAGGAGAACGGCTCCATGGCGGTCACCGTGCGGGTGCCGCGGGCGCTTCTGGGGCGTCTCGCGGGACGCCCGGGGACCGAGATCCAGGAGGTGGCGTGAGCGCTGTGAGCCACGTGATGGTGGTGGGTCCGGGGCGCGCGGGCCTGGCCCTGGCCTACGCGCTGGTCCAGAACGAAGCCGCCGCCGGGGTCACGGTGTGCGGCCGCCGCCCGGATCCGCCCGCCCACCCCCTCTTCACCCAGGGGCTCGCCGAGTACGTCTTCGGCCTCGCCCGCCCCGGGCCCGTCACCGCCGCCGTCTTCCTGGCGGTGCCCGACGCGGTGGTGCCCGAGATGGCCCACGCGCTGGCCGGGCAGGGCCCCGCCCCCGAGGGGTGCGCGGCGTTCCACCTCTCCGGGGTGCTGTCCACGGAGGTGCTGGCGCCCCTCCATGCCCGGGGGTACGCGGTGGGGTCGTTCCACCCCATGCAGGCGCTGGCCCACCCTGTGACGGGGGCGGAGCGGCTTCCCGGGTCGTGGGTGGCGGTCACCGGGGCGCCCGAGGCGGTGGCGGTGGCCCGACGTCTGGCCTCCTCCATCGGGTCCCCGGTGCTCACGGTGCCGGAGACGCGTCGTCCCGTCTACCACGCGGCCGCCGTCATGGCGTCCAACTTCCTTCCCCCCCTCGTGGACGCGGCGTGCCGCATCCTGGAGCAGGCCGGCGTCCCCCACGAGGACGCCTTGCCCGCGGTGCTCCCCTTGGTGGAGGGCACGCTCCTCAACATCCGGGAGTTCGGTGTGGAGGGCGCGGTCACCGGTCCCGTGCGCCGGGGCGACGTGGAGACGGTGGCCCTTCATCTCCGGGCGCTGGACGGCGACGACCGGAGGCTCTACGCGGTGCTCGGACTGGAGCTCCTCCGCCTCGCGGGGCCCGTCATCCCGGAGGAGTCCCTCCGGGAGCTCACGGAACGGTTCAACAGAGAGTTGGGCGCATGATCATGCGGCTGTACGTGAACATCGACCACGTGGCCACCGTCCGGCAGGCCCGGCGCACCGACGAGCCCGACCCGGTCCGGGCCGCCGTGCTGGTGGAGCTGGGCGGAGCCGACGGCATCACCGTGCACCTGCGCGAGGACCGGCGCCACATCCAGGACCGGGACGTCCGCCTCCTCATGGAGACGGCGCGCACCGGAGTGAACCTCGAGCTGGCGGCCTCCTCGGAGATCCTCGAGCTGGCGTGCGCCTGGAAGCCCATGCAGGCGACGCTGGTCCCGGAGAAGCGGCAGGAGATCACCACCGAAGGCGGGCTGGACGTCTCCGAAGGCAGCCGGCCCGCGCTGGCCGCGGCGCTGGAGCGCCTCGGCGCGGTGGGCGTTCGCACGTCCCTCTTCATCGACCCCGACGAGGAGGCCATCCGGGCCAGCGCCGACCTGGGCGCCGTGGCCGTGGAGCTCCACACCGGGGAGTACGCCAACACGCGGGGCGGCGAGCGCATGGAGCAGCTCGCCCGCCTGAACCGCGCGGCCTCGCTGGCGAGGAAGCTGGACCTGGACGTCCATGCCGGGCACGGCCTCACGTACGAGAACGTGACCCCGGTGGCCGCCATCCCCGAGCTGGAGGAGCTGAACATCGGGCACAGCATCATCGCCCGGTCCGTCTTCACGGGGCTGGAGGTGGCGGTGCGGGAGATGGCCACGCTCATCCGGCGGGCGCGGGCCCCCCGGTGAGGCACGCGGGCAAGGCGGTCTTCGGGGTGGCGGTCACCGTCGTCCTCCTCTGGTGGGCGCTGCACGACGTCTCCTTCGGCGACGTGTGGGCGCAGATCCGCCAGGGCGACCCCCTCCTCCTCCTGGCGGCGGTGGCGGTGGCCACGTTCGGCTTCGTCATCCGGGCGCTCCGGTGGAAGGTGCTCCTGGAGCCCGTGCGCTCCGACACGTCGCTCCACTCCCGCTTCTCGGCGGTGAGCATCGGCTTCATGGCGAACAACGTGCTCCCCGCGCGGGTGGGCGAGTTCGCCCGGGCGTACGCCTTCAGCCGCCTGGAGCCCATCTCGGCCAGCGCGGCCTTCGGCTCCCTGGTGGTGGAGCGCTTCCTGGACGGCGTGGTGCTCCTCCTGCTCCTGGTGATCCCGCCCCTCACCCCCGGCTTCCCCGCCACCGGCGCCCTCTCCGAGGGGCTGGGCGCCCTCATCCTCCGGGGTGGGATCGCCGCGGTGGTGGTGGTCATGGGGGGGCTGGCCGTCATGGCCATCTGGCCGCGGGCCTTCGTGCGCGTGGCGGAGCGCGTCGCCCGCTTCCTTCCCCAAGCCGTCGCCCGGCCCCTGGTGGGCGCGCTGGAGGCGCTCCTCGACGCCATCGGCGTGCTGCGCTCTCCCCGGCTCCTGGCGCTGGCCTTCCTGTGGACGCTGGGCTTCTGGCTCTTCCACGGCCTGTCGTTCTGGCTGGGGATGCTGGCTTTCGGCATCGACACCGGGCTGGTGTCGGCGTGGTTCACCGAGGCGGTGGTGGGCTTCGGCGTGGCCATCCCGTCGGCGCCGGGCTTCATCGGGACGTTCCACGCCTCCGCCAACTTCGCGCTGACCAACGTGTACGGCGTGGAGGAGGCCCGCTCCCTGGCCTTCGCCTTCGGGTACCACTTCGGCGGCTGGATCCCCATCACGGCCATCGGCTTCTGGTACGCCTGGCGCCTGGGCCTCTCCCTGGGCGACGTGGGCGCCGCCGAGGAGCGGGTGGAGGAGATCATCGAGGGGGAGCACCCGGAAGCCCACGACGGCGCGGCCTCCGGGGGAGCATGAGTCGGGTCGCGGCACGGGCCCTGGCGCCGGCCAAGGTCAACCTCTTTCTCCGGGTCCTGGGGCGGCGCGCCGACGGGTTCCACGACCTGGAGACGCTCTTCCAGGCGGTGGACCTCTTCGACGAAGTCCGCGTGGCGCGCGGCGCGCCGGGGGTGCGCCTCCGGGTGGACGGCCCCGACCTGGGACCCCCGGAGGACAACCTGGTCCACCGCGCCGCCCGGGCCTTCCTCGAGCGGACGGGGCTCGCGGCCGCAGACGGCGTGGACGTCGACCTGGCCAAGCGCATCCCCGCCGGGGCCGGCCTGGGGGGCGGCTCGTCCGACGCCGCCGCGACGCTCCGGTGCCTTGCGGCGCTGTGGCCGGGGAGGGTGCCGGGGCTGGCCCTCCACGAGATCGCCTCCTCCCTGGGATCCGACGTCCCGTTCTTCCTCGGGCCCTCGGGGCTGGCTTGGGGGAAGGGGAGGGGAGAGCTCCTGGAGCCCGCGGATCCCCTGCCCACCGCCCACCTGGTCCTCGTCGTCCCTCCCGTCCACGTGGCCACCGGGGGCGCCTACGCGGCCCTCGCGCGGAGTCGCGGAGAGGGTATCGCCCGCGCCCCGGGCGGCAAGGAGGCTCGTCCTCCGCGCACCTGGGACGACGTGGCTACGTTGGCCGAGAACGACTTCGAAGCCGTGGTCCCCGGTGCGTACGCACCCGTGGCGGCCGCGTTGGAGGCACTCCGCGCCGCCGGGGCACGACCGGCGCTCCTCTCCGGGAGCGGGAGTGCGTGCTTCGGTGTCTTCCCCGGCGCCGGGGAGGCGGAAGAGGCCGCCCGGGCCCTCGCCGCGTCCTTGGGCGGGGCCGCCCTCGCCGTCCGGACGCTGTCCGCCATCCCCGACCCCGACCTGGACTGAAGGCACGGAGGCCCCAGGCGAGGGGGTTGAGGCACCCACCCCTCCCGGGTAGGATGGTGGCGGCGTGAAGCGCTGCTGGCCCGTCGTCCAATGGCAGGACACCGGTCTTTGGAACCGGCGATGGTGGTTCGAATCCACCCGGGCCAATCCTCCCTCCCCGCGGACCATGGCTACTTCCCCCACCCGCGCGACGCCGGCCCTCGCCCTGGCCGCGGCGTGCCTGACCGCGGCGTGGCCGGCCGCGACGCCTTTGGCGGCCCAGGTGCTCCGGGGGAGCGTGGACACCGTCGCCGTGCCCGTGGACTCCTCCGACGTCCTGGCCCGGGCCCGCCGGGAACAGGCCCGCTTCGAGGCCCGGCGCGTGCGGCTCCTGCCTTCCACGTGGTGGAGGTCCGGCGGGGAGTGCGAGGAGCGGGTGGGGCGCTTCTGCTTCTGGTTCGGCGACGAAGGCCGGGACCCGGCGCCCGAGCCCGCGGCCATCGGCGAAGCGCGGGACGCCTTCCTCGCCTACCTGGACTCGGTGCAGGCCCTGGTTCCCGGAGAGGGGTGGATCACCGGGCAGAGGGTGTGGTACCGGGGGGAGGCGGGGCGGTGGGACGACGCGCTGGAGAGCGCCCGCTCGTGCGCCGGGGAGCGATGGTGGTGTGCGGCGCTGAGGGGACTGGCCCTCCACGGGCTGGGCCACTACGAGAACGCCGAAGCCGCCTTCGACACGGCCCTCTCGGCCATGGGCGCCGAGCGGGCGAGCCGGTGGAGGGACCCCCGCCTCGTCCTGGATGGCGGGGCCCGCGGGGCGCTGGAGGACGCGCGGCGCTCGGATCCCGCGGCGCTGGAGAGGGTGTGGACGCTGGCCGATCCCCTCCTCCTGGCCCCGGGGAACGACCGCCTCACCGAGCACTACGCCCGATGGACCGTCTCGGCTCTCAAGGACGGGGCCCGCAACCCCTTCGGCATCTCCTGGGGCCGCGACATGGAGGAGCTCACGGTGCGCATGGGGTGGGAGGTGGCGTGGGAGCGTTCCCGGGACACCAGGGTCGGGGCGCCCCTGGCCTCCGGCGTGACCGTGGTGGGGCACCACGCCCCCGACAGCCGCGACTTCTTCCCCTCGGGGGACGCGCTCCGGGCCCTTGGGGAGGCGGCCCCCGAAGAGCTTCAGCGAGACGAGCGGCGCCCCCGGACGCTGTACTCACCTCCCCTGGCGCCCGCCGTCCTCCCCCTCGAGGGCCAGGTCGCGGTCTTCCCCCGGGGCGACCGGATCGTGGTGGTGGCCACCCACTACCTCCCCGCCGACACGGTGGAGCGGGCCAGCCGCGACTCCCTGCGGGCGCGCCTGTCGGTTCCGGGCGCGGACACGCTACCTCGCCGGGCCGGGCTCTTCCTGGTCCCGGCGGGCGGCGGGCGGGGCCGGGACGTCCAGGTCGGGGACGAAGAGGAGGGGGCGCTTCTGCTGGAGGCGCCCGCCGGCCGCTGGGTGGTGGCCGTGGAGTCCTGGGCTCCGGCCCAGCGCCGGGCCGGACGCTTCCGTGCCGGCCTGACCCGGGACACGGTGCCCCCCGACGTCGTGACCCTCTCCGACCTTCTCCTCGTCCGGGAGCCGGGCGACTCCCTCGCGACGCTGGAGACGCTGGCGGCGAGCGCCCTGGTCCGGCCCGAGAGCCGCGTGGGCGATCCCCTGGCGGTGGCCTGGGAGGTGGCGGGCCTGGGGTGGGCCCCGGAGGAGGTCACGTACGAGCTTTCGGTCCAGAAGGCCGACGTGGGCGTCTTCCGGCGCCTGGGCCAGGCCCTGGGCCTGGTGGATTCCCAGCGCCCGCTGGCGCTTTCATGGACGGAGCCGGGGCCCTCCCGCCCGGAGACGGTGCTGCGCTCCGTGGCCCTGGAGCTGGGCCCCGTGGACCCGGGGGCCTACGTCGTGACGCTTCGGGCCCAGGTGCCGGGAAGGGGCCTCCTGACCTCCCGGGCCAGGGTCACGCTCGCGCCGGCCGACATTGACGATCAGCGGCGTCCTTTCTAGGTTTTCGGGCTCTCGCGAGCACGCACGCACCCCCAGGACCCTCAGCCGAGCCGCCGACCCCGCAGCCATGGACGACACCTTCAGACGGGGGCCCCTCCTCCTCCTCAGCGGGCGGGCCAACCGGCCGCTGGCTCAGGAGATCGGAGAGCGGATCGGGAAGTCGCCCGACGGGGTGACCATCCGGGACTTCGCCGACGGGGAGATCTTCGTCCGCATCGACCGGAACGCCCGGGGGCGCGACGTCTTCATCGTCCAGCCCACGGTGGCTCCCGCCGACAACATCATGGAGCTGCTGCTCCTCATCGACGCCGCCAAGCGGGCGTCGGCGGCGCGGGTCACCGCGGTGCTCCCCTACTTCGGGTACGGGCGCCAGGACCGCAAGGACCAGCCCCGGGTGGCCATCGGCGCCAAGCTGGCCGCCAACCTCATCGTTGCAGCGGGCGCCGACCGGGTGGTGTCCATCGACTTCCACCAGCACCAGATCCAGGGCTTCTTCGACATCCCCGTGGATCACCTCTACGCCGCGCCGGTGCTCACCAAGTACTTCCGCGACCTGGACCTCCCCGACCTGGTGGTCGTGGCCCCCGACGTGGGCTCGGCCAAGATGGCCCGGGGCTTCGCCAAGCGCCTGGGCGCCAGCCTGGCCATCATCGACAAGCGCCGCCCCGCGGCCAACGTGGCCGAGGTGCTCAACGTGGTGGGTGAGGTGGACGGAAAGACCTGTCTCCTCGCCGACGACATGGTGGACACGGGGGGCACACTGGCCAACGCGGTCCACGCGCTCCGGGACCGGGGCGCCACGGCGGTCTACGCCTGTGCCACCCACGCCCTCCTCTCGGGCAAGGCCACCGAGCGTCTGGCCGAGTCGCCCCTGGAGGAGATGGTGGTGACCAATACGATCCACGTTCCCGAGGATCGGCGCTTCGCGAACCTCAGGATCCTCTCGGTGGCCGACCTTCTGGCGAAGGCCATCGACCATATCCACTCGAACGAGTCTGTGAGCCAGCTCTTCGAGATTCCGCCGGAGAACTGACCACAACGGACAGGCCCGCAGGAGGCCTTCACAGGTCCCGCGGGGACCCAACACGCAGGGTTGAACGATGACGACCACGAAGAGCTTGAGAGCCAAGATTCGCGACGGGAGCGGCAAGGGCGTGGCCCGGAAGCTCCGCCAGGCGGGCCGCGTGCCGGCCGTGCTGTACGGGAAGGACATGGAGAGCATCTCGGTGTCCATCGACGCCATGGAAGCCGATCACCTGTTCTCCGGCATCTCGGTGGAGAACACCATCATCGACATCGAGATCGAGGGACAGAAGGAGCCCCACCAGGCCCTCATTCGCGAGATCCAGAGCCACCCGGCCAAGAGGGAGCTCATCCACGTCGACTTCTACCGCATCCAGAAGGGCGTGGCGGTGGACGTGGAGGTCCCGGTCGAGCTCCTCGGCACCCCGGTGGGCGTGAAGACCCACGGCGGCACGCTGGAGCACCTCCTCCACGAGATCCCGGTGCGCTGCCTCCCGTCGCTCATCCCCCAGGTCATCGAGCTGGACGTGAGCGGCCTCGACATCGAGGGCGCGCTCCACGTGTCCGACATCGTTCTTCCCGAAGGGGTGGAGACGGATCTGGACCCGGAGCAGGCGGTGTGCATCGTGGCGCCGCCGAGGGTCGAGGCGGGAGACGCCGAGGGCGAGGCCGAGGAGGGGGGCGAGGCCCCCGAGCCCGAGGTCATCGGCCACGAAGACGAGGACTGATCCCGTTCCGACGGAGGCCTGGTGAAGGTCGTCGTCGGCCTGGGCAACCCGGGTCCCGAGTACGACGCCACCCGGCACAACGTGGGCTGGTGGGTGGTGGACCGGCTGGCCTACGACTGGGACTTCGGGGCCTTCCGTAGGGACGGAAGGGCATTGATGGTGGACGGGACGGTGGGAGGGTCGGACATCCGGCTCGTGAAGCCCACCACGTACATGAACCGGAGCGGCCAGGCCCTCCGGTTCCTGTACGATCTGGAGGAGTTCGATCCTGCCCAGGACCTCCTCGTGGTGGTGGACGACGCCGCCCTCGAGGTGGGGCGCGTGCGCTTCAGGCCCCGGGGGAGCCCGGGTGGGCACAACGGGCTCAAGTCCGTGTCGGGGGCGCTGCGCTCCGACGAGTACCCCCGCCTGAGGATCGGCGTGGGGCGGAAGCCGGAGGGGCTGGACCTGGCCGACTGGGTCCTGTCTCCCATGCCGGAAGAGGACGAAGACGTGGTGGTGGGGCTCCTGCCGGAGCTGACCCGGGCCGTGGAGGCCTGGATCGGGGAGGGGACGGAGGCGGCCATGAGCCGCCACAATCGCTAGAAGGCACACGACTACGAGGAACACAGAGGAATCGATCCGATGACCGACCTCGTCGTATTGACCGAATGGGCGTGGGTTCTTGGAGTCCTGGGACTCCTGTCCGCCGCCGGTATCTATGGTTACGTCAAGAAGCAGTCTCCCGGCACCGCCCACATGGTGGAGCTGGGGGAGCAGATCCACGATGGCGCCATGGCCTTCCTTCGCCGTGAGTACACGGTGCTGGCGGTGTTCGTGGCGGTGGTGGCGGTCCTGCTGAGCCTGGCCATCGGCGTGACGCCGGCAGTGGCGTACGTCTTCGGCGCGCTGAGCTCGGTGGGCGCCGGCTTCTTCGGCATGAAGTCCGCCACCCGCGCCAACACCCGCACCTCCGCCGCCGCCAAGGACGGCGGCGCGGGCAAGGCGCTCCGCATCGCCTTCTTCGGCGGCGCGGTGATGGGGCTGGCGGTGGCCGCCCTTGGCCTGCTGGGCGTGGGGGTGCTCTACGTGCTCTTCGGCGCCGGGGCCATCGGGGACGGCGAGTTCGGCTTCTTCTCCGAGGTGGTGTCGGGCTTCGCCATGGGGGCTTCGTCCATCGCGCTCTTCGCCCGCGTGGGCGGGGGCATCTACACCAAGGCGGCCGACGTGGGCGCCGACCTGGTGGGCAAGGTGGAGGCGGGCATCCCCGAGGACGACCCCCGCAACCCCGCCACCATCGCCGACAACGTGGGCGACAACGTGGGTGACGTGGCGGGCATGGGCGCCGACATCTTCGAGTCCTACGTGGGCTCCATCGTGGCCACCATCGCCATCGCCGCCACGGCGCCCGGCCTGGCGGCCGTGCGGGGCTCGGCGGTGGCTCTCCCCATCCTCACGGTGGTGGTGGGCCTCCTGGCCTCCCTGGTGGGGATCGGCATGATGAAGGTCCTCGAGCGCACCAGCCCGGCCGCCGCGCTGCGCAACGTCACCCTCATCGCAGCCGCGCTCTTCCTGGCGGTGATGTACTTCGTGATCCAGTCCATGGGCCTGGGCTACACCGACGGCTTCAGCGGGCGGGTCTACCCAACGGTGGGGCCGTGGATCGCCCTGGTGGCCGGCACCCTCGTGGGCATCGCCATCGGCCTGGTGACGGAGTACTACACCGCCGCCGGACCCATCCGTCGCATCGCCGAAGCCAGCAAGACCGGACCGGCCACGAACATCATCGCGGGGCTCGCGGTGGGCATGGAGTCCACGGCGATCCCGGTGATCCTCATCTGCGTGGCCATCGGGTCGTCGTACATGTTCGCCGGCCTCTACGGCATCGGCATCGCCGCGGTGGGCATGCTGGCCACGGTGGGCGTCACCATGTCCGTGGACGCCTACGGGCCCATCGCCGACAACGCCGGCGGCATCAGCGAGATGAGCCACCTGGGCCCCGAGGTGCGCAAGATCACCGACTCCCTGGACGCCATCGGGAACACCACGGCGGCCATCGGGAAGGGCTTCGCCATCGGGTCGGCGGCCCTCACCGCGCTGGCGCTCTTCTCCGCCTACGCCTCCAAGGTAGGGCTCCGGGAGACGGGCATCGACATCGTGAACCCCATGGTGGTCATCGGCCTCTTCCTGGGGGGCATCCTGCCCTTCTTCGTGGCCGCCCTCACCATGACCGCCGTGGGCCGGGCGGCCCAGGGGATGGTGGAGGAGGTTCGCCGCCAGTTCCGGGAGATCCCCGGGCTCATGGAGGGCACCGCCAAGCCCGACTCGGCCCGCTGCGTGGACATCTCCACCCGGGCGGCCCTCCGCGAGATGATCGTGCCCGGCGTGACCGCGGTGGCGGCGCCGGTCGTCGTGGGGTACTTCCTGGGCGTGGAGGCGCTGGGCGGCCTCCTGGGCGGCGCCACCGTCACCGGCGTGCTCATGGCACTGTTCATGGCCAACGCCGGCGGCGCCTGGGACAACGCCAAGAAGTACATCGAGAGCGGCGCCCACGGCGGGAAGGGCTCCGATCCCCACAAGGCCGCGGTGGTGGGCGACACGGTGGGCGACCCCTTCAAGGACACGTCGGGCCCCTCGCTCAACATCCTCATCAAGCTCATGAGCGTGGTGTCGCTGGTGCTGGCGCCCTGGTTCGTGAGGGTGCACGGCCTCGACGTCGGGGGCCGCACGGGGGTGGATTGGGTCGCCGACCTGGTGAGGGGGATCTTCGGCTGAGGAAGGAAGCCACCTTCGAGAACGCCCTGGCCTTCGCCCGGGAGCTCATCCGGATCCCCGGCCTGCCGGGGCAGGAAGGCGACGTCGCCCGCCGCGTCCGGGAGGAGCTCGAGGCTCTGGGCCTGGCCGACGTCCGCGTGGACGAGGCGGGCAACGTGGTGGGCGTGGCGCCGGGCACCGGCGCCGCGCCCCCTGCGCTCCTCAACTGCCACCTGGACGTGGTGGCGGAGGGGGATCACGCCGAGTGGGAGGTGCCCCCGTTCTCCGGCGAGGTCCGGGACGGCTTCCTCCACGGGCGGGGCGCCATGGACATCAAGGGCCCCCTGGCTCTCCAGACGTACGCGGCAGCGGCGCTCATCGGCCGCGCGCCCGGGGACGTCATCGTCGCCCACACCGTCCTGGAGGAGCGGGGAGGGCTGGGCATGAAGCACCTCCTCCAGTCGGGCAGCGTCGAGCCCGGCGTGGTGATCATCGGCGAATCCACCCACGGCGACGTGTGCATCGGCCACCGGGGCCGGGCGGAGCTGGAGGTGGTCGTCACCGGGATGGCGGGCCACGCCAGCGCCCCCGACCGGGCGCGGAACGCGCTGGACCTGGTGGGCGACGTGCTGGCGGCGGTGCGGGCGCTGGGGGCGCGCCAGCCCTCGGACCCGTACCTGGGCGCGGCGTCGGTGGCCGCCACCATGATCGACGTGCTCCCCGAGAGCAGGAACGTCATCCCCGACAAGGTGGTGGTCACGCTGGACTGGCGGATCCTCCCCGGCGCCGACGACGAGACGCTCCTTGCCGCGGTGCGGGAGGTGCTGGCCGAGGCCCTTCCCACCGTGCCCGAGGGCTTCACCGTCACCGCGCGCATGGCCACCGAGCTGCAGCGCACGTGGACGGGCCTCGAGGAGGACAAGAACCTCCTCACCCCCGGCTTCCTCATGGCCCCCGACCACCCGGTGGTCACGGCGGCCGCGACGGCGGCGGGAAGGCGGGACCGCCCCGGGGAGCCCGCCACCGTCCGCCCGTGGACGTTCGCCACCGACGGCGGTTGGTCCAGCGGCGTGTTCGGCATCCCCACGGTGGGCTTCGCCCCCGGCGAGGAGCGCTACGCCCACACCAACCGGGAGCGCCTGGACGTGGAGGAGGCCCGCTGGGCCTTCGCCCGCTACCCCGGGCTCATCACAGCCGCGCAGTCGGCCCTCTGATCGTCACCCTTCCGGAACACCCTTCCAGACTCGAACCCGCCGAAAGACCCTCCATGCTTCGCGTTGGTATCGTGGGGCTTCCCAACGTGGGGAAGTCCTCCCTCTTCAATGCCCTCACCGCCGCGGGGGCCCCTTCCGAGAACTACCCGTTCTGCACCGTGGACCCCAACGTCGGGACCGTCGAGGTCCCGGACCCGCGGCTGGACGCCATCCACCGCCTCACCGGCTCGCGGGCCAAGCTTCCCACGGTGATCCAGTTCGTGGACATCGCCGGCCTGGTGGAGGGCGCGTCGGAGGGGGAGGGGCTGGGGAACCAGTTCCTGGCCAACATCCGCGAGGTGGACGCCATCGCCCACGTCCTCCGCTGCTTCGACGACCCGGACGTGGCCCACGTCTCCGGGAGCGTGGACCCGCTGCGGGACCGGGACATCGTGGAGACGGAGCTGGCGCTGGCCGACCTGGACATGATCGAGCGCCGCCTGGACAAGGTGGAGAAGAAGGCCAAGTCCGGGGAGAAGGACGCCGTCCGCGAGGTCGCCGTGCTGAGGAAGGTCCTGGAGCCCCTCCGTGAGGGGCGGCCGGCCCGCTCCGTGCCCCTCACCGACGACGACCGCGACGCGCTCCGCCCCTACCCCCTGCTCACGCTCAAGCCCGTGCTCTACGTGGCCAACGTGGGGGAAGCCGACCTGCCGGCGGGCACGAACCCGTGGACCGACGCCCTGGCCGCGGCGCTGGTCACCGAGGGTGACGCCGAGATGGTGTCCGTGTGCTCGGCCATCGAGGCCGAGCTTTCCGAGCTGGACGACGCGCACCGCGCCGAGTTCCTGGAGCACCTGGGCCTGGAGGAGCGGGGGCTGGACCGGCTGGTCCGGGGGGCCTACCAGCTCCTGGGGCTCATCACGTTCTTCACGTCGGGGGAGAAGGAGTCCCGGGCGTGGACCGTGCGTCGGGGCGCCCGCGCCCCCGAGGCCGCCGGCGTCATCCACTCGGACTTCCAGCGGGGCTTCATCCGGGCCGAGACGGTGGACTTCGACGCCTTCGCCGCCGCCGGGTCGTGGAAGGACGCACGGGACCGGGGGCTGGTGCGCTCGGAGGGGAAGGAGTACGCCGTGCGGGACGCCGACATCATGCTGTTCCGGTTCAACGTTTAGGGGGGCGGGGCGGCGGGGGTGCTCAAGGGCGACCCGCCTGCGCGCCTTTGTGGAAGGCCCCCCTCCGATTACCTTACAGGGCTCGAAAAGACCATCCCGCTCCTCCCGGGCGCCCAGCCGCAAACCGGTCGCCCACCACGGGGGAGCCCGTAACCAACCCACGGACCGAGGGAACGAAGCATGCGGCTCTACGAGGTCGTCTACATTCTCGACCCGGCGCTCGACGAGGGCGCCGCCACGGCCAAGCTGGAGAAGTTCCACGCCCTGGCCAACGCGAACGGCGGTGAGGTCTCCGCAGTGGATCACTGGGGCAACCGCCAGCTCGCCTACCCCATCGCCAAGCGTCAGTCCGGCTACTACGTCGTCGCCCAGTTCACGGCGGCGGCCGAGGCGCTCCCCGAGTTCGAGCGCCTGTTGCGCCTGGACGACGAGGTGCTGCGCTACCTCCTGGTGCTCAACGAGGGCGAGCCCACCTCCGGCATGTCCATCATGGCCGAGGTGACCAAGCCGGCCAGCGCCGACGACGACGACGAGGACGAGGAGGAGGAAGACGACGACGACGACTCACCGCCCCAGTTCCAGGGTGGCCGCGGCCGGCGCCGCCGGATGGAGGGCCCTCCCATCCAGCTCCTCAACTACAAGGACGTGAGCACGCTCTCGCGCTTCCTCACCGAGTCGGGGAAGATCCTGCCCAAGCGCACCACCAAGGTGACGGCGGCCTTCCAGCGCCAGCTCGGCACCGCGGTGAAGCGGGCGCGCTACCTGTCGCTCATCCCCTACACGCGCCGGCACGAGGCGTAGGGCACCCGTGCAGGACGTCACCACCCCTCCCCCGGCGGCCCGGCCGCCGAGAGGCTGGCCCAGGGCGGCGGCGCTCCTCGGGATCACGATGGCCACCGCGGTGGTCCAGACGTCGGTCCTGGTGGGGCTGCCGTTCGTGCTGCTCGGCCTCGTACTGGGCCTCCGCCGCGTCGGCGTGTTCGTCGCCGCCGCGGTGGCCCTGGCGCTGGTCATGGGGGGCGCGGGGCGCGACGCGTTCTGGTACCTGGAGCGTGGCTGGGCCTTTCTGGCCGGCGGGTGCTTCGTGGCGCTGACGGTCCGGGACCCACGGTCGTCCTTCTCGGGACGGGCCATGGCCGCCGTGGCCGTGGCGGCCGCGTCGGTGGCGGTGATCCTGGGGGTCCGCTCCGGGTCCTGGAGCGTGGTGGAGTGGACGGTGGAGGAGCGGGTGGGAGCGGGGATCGCCCAGGCCATGGAGGCGGTGCGCCTCCTGCGCGGGGACGCGAGCCTGCCGCCCGCCCTCGTCACCGCCGTCTACGAGACGGTTCAGATGCAGATCAAGGTCTTCCCCGCGCTGGTGGGCATCTCGTCCATGGCGGCGCTGGGGGTGGCCTGGTGGGGGTATACGCGGCTCTCCTCCGGGAACGACCAGGGGGTGGGGCCGCTTCGCGAGTTCCGGTTCAACGACCACCTCGTCTGGGTGTTCATCGTCGGGCTGCTGCTGCTTCTCTCCCAATGGGAAGCGGTGGCCACCCGGGTGGGCGCCAACGCGGTGGTCTTCATGGGCGCGCTCTACGCGTTGCGCGGGGCCGCCGTGATCCTGTTCCTGAGCGGTGGCCTGTCCCTGGCCGGCTACGTCCTCCTCGCCTTCGGGCTGGTGTTCCTCCCCCCTCTGGTCCTCACCGGGGCCATGGTGGTGGGGCTGGGTGACACCTGGCTGGACGTACGCCGCCGGTCCGCGTCCACGGCCGACTAGACGACACGTTGGAGGAATGATGAAGCTGATCCTGAAGAAGGCTGTGGAGAACCTGGGCGACGCCGGCGACGTGGTGTCGGTGAAGGCCGGGTACGCCCGCAACTACCTGCTCCCCCAGGGGCTGGCCTACGAGGCCAGCGCGGCGAACATGCGCCGGCTGGAGGAGGAGCAGAAGCGCGCCGAGGAGCGTTCGCGCCGCGACTACCTGGAGGCCCGCCGCCGGGCAGCCCAGTTCGCCGGCATGGCCCTCGCGTTCAAGGCGCGCGCCGGCGAGGACGGGAAGCTGTTCGGCTCGGTGACCAACGCCGACATCGCCGACCGGGCCAACGAGACGGGCAAGCTCGACTTCGAGCTGGACAAGCGCTCGGTGGTCATGGACGAGCCCCTCAAGGCGCTGGGGACCTTCCCGGTGACGGTCCACCTCCACGCCGAGGTGGACGCCGAGATCCAGGTCACCGTCGAGCGCGACGAGGGCTGACGCCCACATGAAGGCCAAGGACGTGCCGGGTGAGGTGCACCGGGCCTCGGAGCTGGCCCTGGAGCGCAAGGCCCACGACGTGGTGGCCCTGGACCTCCGGGGCATCTCGTCCGCCACCGACTTCTTCCTGCTAGCCTCCGGGCGCTCGGACGTGCAGGTGCGGGCCATCGCCGAGCACATCGTGGACGAGTTGAAGAAGGAGGGGCACCGCCCCGAGCACGTGGAAGGGCTCCAGGGCGGACGGTGGGTGCTCGTGGACTACATCGACTTCGTGGTCCACGTCTTCCACCCCCAGGCCCGCGACTTCTACCAGCTCGAGAACCTCTGGGGCGACGCGCCCCGGTGGGCGGTGGAGTCGCCGGAGTGAGGGCGCGCGCCGGGCGCGGGGAGGGTGTAAAACCCCGCGTCCGGCGTGCCCTTTGGGCGCCTCCCCGAGGTTTGCACCGGGACCTCCCGGGCTCTAACTTGGACCCGGCTCGGCGCCGCTGGTCGGGCCCTCTTCCGTGCCGGCTCGCCGAGACGCCCCGAGGGGCGGGGCGGCGGGTCGAGGCGCTTTCTCAGCCAGAGACCCCATGACCTTCCCGATTCCCGACTGGGCCCTTGCCGAACCCGGCGTCGCGCCGGCGCTTTCCGCGCCGGTGGGCGCGGGTGGGAGGGTGATCGTCCTGGTGGCCGGCGAGGGGGCCGTCGAGGCGGGGTGGGTCGGCGAGGTCACGGTGGATCTCGCACGCGCCTGGAGCGACGCAGGCGCCCGCCTGGTGCTGGCCGACGGCGGGCTCACCCGTCCGCTGCTCCACGAGACCCTGGGGATCCCCCTGGGCGAGGGCCTGGTGGACGCCCTCCGCTGGGGCGCGTCGGTGAAGCGCGTTGCCACGCGTCCCGCGGGCCATTCCTTCTTCGTCATCACCGCCGGCACGGCCGTGGCCGACGCGGTACCCGTCGTGCAGGGCCCGCGCTGGCCGGCGCTCTGCGCCGGTTTCCGGGAGGCGGGCGTGACCCTCGCGGTGCTCGTGCCCGAAGGCGAGTCCTCCCGGGAGGGGATCCTGGGACAGGCCACGGAGGTGCTCGTCCTGGCCGGTCCCGACGAGGACGCCGGGACGCTCCTCGCGGGCTGGGAGGGTCCGGTGCTGGGGGTGCTGGGGCGGGATGCGCCTCCGCCCCCCGCCGCGCCCGAGGTGGCCCGGCCGGATGAAGCCGCGCCCGTGGAAGCCCCGCCTGCGGACCCAGCGCCGCCGGAGCCCGGGCCCGACCAGCCCCGGCTCTGGGAGCCCGAGGCCATGGAGGCGGAGCCCGACGGGCCGCCGGAGGCCGCCCCCTCCCGCCTGGTGTCCACCGAGGACCTGAGCCCGTGGGGTTTCGAGGAGCCCGCGGGAGGCGACGACTCCCCCGAGGACTTCGCAGGGGACTCCGCGGAAGCCGACGACACCGACGAAGAGCCGGCTCCGGAGCCCTTCCACACCCCCGACGAAGACCCCCGCCCGACGGCCGTCCACGAGCCGGTGCCCACCTTCGAGGAGATCGTGGACGAGGTGGGGGACGAGCCGGTGCCCACCTTCGAGGAGATCGTGGAGGAGGCGGGTTCCGAGCCCAACGTCGCGAGGGGGTCCGGCCGGAGCCGGATCCTCTTGCTGGTCCTCCTCGTGGTGGTCCTGGGCGCCGTGGCCGCGGCCCTCCTCGGGTACGTGCGGATCCCCGGCATCGCGCCGCTGCGGGGCGGCGCGGTGGAGCCGGGCGACGCCGTCTCCGTTCCGGGGCCCACCATCGCCGCGGGACCCCCGTCCGAGGCGGGCGACCCCCAGCCGTACTCCCTGGCCCTGGGCGCCTTCCAGGACGAGGCGGCGGCCCGCTCCCTCGCCGAGACCCTCGCCGCCCAGGTCCAAGGGGTCCTCTTCGTCACTGCGCCGGTGGCCGTGGACGGCGTCGTCCTCCACCGGGTGCTGGCCGGGCCGGCGGCCGACTCCGCGACCGCCGCCGCCCTCTCGGCGGTGGTGGCCGGGTCCGGCGGCCTGGACGCTTCCGCGTGGGCGCCCCGGGCGACGCCCAAGGCGTTCCAGCTCGGCGAGATGCCCGAGCTGGAGGCGGCTCGCCGCCGCGCCGAGGTCCTCCAGGGCCTCGGCATCCCGGCGTACGTCCTGGCGGTGCCCTTCTCCGACGGCTCCCTCCGCTTCCGCGTCTACGCCGGCGCGTATGCCGACGCGGCGGAAGCCTCCTACCTCTCGGGCCTGCTGGAAGAGCGGGGCCTGAACAGCGCATCCCTCTCAGATCGAATCGGTCGTCTGCCCGAATGAAGCTCCGCGCCCTCCGCGTTCACGGGTTCAAGTCCTTCGCCGACGCCACCAAGATCGACTTCCACGACGGCATCACCGCCATCGTGGGTCCGAACGGTTGCGGGAAGTCCAACATCAGCGACGCCATCCGCTGGGTCCTGGGCGAGCAGCGCCCCACGGCCATCCGCGGCGCCAAGATGGAGGAGGCCATCTTCCAGGGGACGGTGAACCGGCGCCCGGTGAACCGGGGCTCCGTCTCCCTCCTGGTGAGCAACGAGGACGGCGCGCTCCCCGTGCCCTTCGAGGAGGTGGAGATCGGCCGCCAGGTCTTCCGGGACGGCGGCTCCGAGTACAGCATCAACCGCTCCCCGGTCCGGCTCCGCGACGTGGTGGACCTGTACCGGGACACGGGGCTGGGCGCCAACGCCTACGGGATGATCGAGAACAGGATGATCGACGCCATCCTCTCCGACCGGGCGGACGAGCGCCGGTCAATGTTCGAGGAGGCGGCGGGCATCGGGAAGTACAAGGACCGTCGCAAGGCGGCCACGCGGCGTCTGGAGCGGGCCGAGCTGGACCTGCAGCGGCTGGAGGACGTCATCGCGGAGGTCCAGACCAAGGTCCGGTCGCTGGCCCGACAGAAGGGGAAGGCGGAGCGCTACATGGAGTACCGCAAGCGCCGTCTCGACGTGGAGGTCACGGTGGTGCGCCACCAGCTCGACACCCTGGGCGAGCGCCTGCGCCGGGTGGAAAGGGAGCTGGAGGGGGACGTGCAGAGCGGCGAGGGTATGGTGGCCGAGCTGCGGGCGGCGGAGGCCGACTTCGAGTCCCTTCGCCTCAAGGAGGTCGACGCGGAGAAGGCCCGCGCCGAGTCGGCGCGGAAGCTGGAGGCGGTTCGGGAGCAGCTCGTGCGCTGGGAGCGGGACCTGGCCGTGGCCGACGAGCGGGCGGTCTACGCCGAGCGACGGCTGGCCCAGATCGAAGAGGAGCGGACCTCCGCCCGCGGCCTGGCCGAGCGCCTGGACCGGGACGCCGCCGAGCTCCAGGCCGACCGGGACCGCGTCCAGGAGGAGCTCACCGCCCTCCGGGAGGTGGCCGAGGCCCGCCGGGCCGAGCTGCAGGTGGTGCGGGAGCGCCTCCAGGCGGCCCGGGATCGGCTGGAAGGTGTGGAGTCCCGGGAGCGGGACCTGGCCCGCCGGGGCGCCCAGCTCGAGGGCGACGCCGAGGCGTCCGAGGCCCAGGCCGCCGAGCTGGAGCGCCGCCTGGAGCGTCTGACCCACGAGCTGGAGGAGGCGGCGAGCACGCTGGTGGACCTCCAGTCCCAGGGCGACCTCTTCTCCGGCCGGGTGGAGGACCTGGCCCGCGCGGTGGAGACGGCCCGCCAGGGCGTCGAGGCGGCCTCGGCCAGCGTCGCGGAGGCGCGCCAGGCCATGGAGGCCGCCCGGGGCCGCGAGCGGGCGGCCTCGGACAGGGCGGCCTCCCTGGGGGCCCGCATGGCGGCCCTGGAGCAGCTCGAGCGCGACCGGGAGGGGGTGGAGCCGGTGGTGAAGGCGGCCCTCGCCCTCCGCGACGCCGGGGTGTTGGGGACGCTCTCGGACTTCATCACCGCCGAGGGCGAGCTGGCCCGGGCGGTGGAGTCGTACCTGGGCACCATGGCCCGGGCGCTGGTGGTGCGCGACGGGGGGGCTGTGGGCCGCCTCCACCGCTGGTTCGCCGATACCTGGAGCGGGGGCGGTGGGATCATCCTCCTGCCCCTGGACCGGGTCCCCGCCGGGGAGGCGCAGGCCCGGGGCTCCCTGCTGGAGCGCGTCCGCCCGGTGGGCGAGGGCGCGCCGTGGGTGCGGGCCCTGCTCGACGGCGTAGAGCTGGTGGACGACGGGGCCCTCCACGCCGGCGACGGCGAGCGGGTGGCGGCGTCGGGCGCCGTGGTGGACCGCCGCGGTGTCGTGCGCCTGGGCAACCCCGCCGGCGCCACCGGCGTCCTGGAGAGGAAGGAGCAGCTCCGGGCGGTGGGCCGGGAGCACGGCATCGCGGAGGAAGAGGCCGTCGGCGCCCGGCGGGAGCGGGACGCGGCCGAGGCCACGCTGAAGGCCGCCGAGGAGTACCTGGAGGCGGCCCGGGCCTCCCTCCGCACGGAGGAGGACGGCCACCGGAAGAGCACCGCCGAGCTCCAGGCCCAGTTCGACCAGCAGTCGCGCGTGGACCGTCACCGGGACGAGGTGGCCCGCCAGGTCGAGGGTACGCGGGCCGCCCGCTCCCGCGCGCTGGAGCGGGCCCAGGAGGCCCGGGAGGACCGGCAGGTCCTCCTCGCCGAGGAGGAGGGCATCCAGGCGGAGCGGGCCGCGGCCCGGGAGGCCATGGAGGCCGTCCAGGAGGAGTGGGAGACGGCGCGGGCCGAGGAGGCCCGCCTGGCGGTCGACCTTGCGCGTCTCGAGGGAGAGGTGACCCGCCTGAGCGAGCGCCTGGACGGCGTCGTGACGGCGCGGGGGCAGGCCCACGCCCGCGTCGCCTCGCTGGACGCCGAGGAGGAGCAGCTCCTGGCCGAGCTCGACGAGGCCCGCCGCGTGCGCGCCGAGGGCGAGGCCGCCACCGAGCGCCTCTTCGCACAGCGTACCGAGGCCGAGGCGGAGATGCGGGGGAAGGACGAGGCGCTCCAGGCCGTTGCCGCCGCCCTGGCGGCGGCGGAGAAGCGCGTGCGGGACGCCCGCACGGCCGAGCGGGAGGCGTCGGACCACCGCCATGCCCTGGAGCTGGAGCGCCAGGAGCTGAACGGGAGGATCGAGCGCATCCGCGAGCGCCTCGAGGGCGAGTGGGGCCGGGCCCTGGAGACCCTCCTCGCCGACGCCGACGCCGTGGAGGGGGATCCGGAGGTCCTGCAGCAGGAGCTCCGGGAGCTGGTCATCGCGCTGGAGAAGCTGGGGCCGGTGAACATGCTCGCGGTGGAGGAGCACGAGGAGGAGAGCAAGCGCCTCGACTTCCTCACCGAGCAGCGCGACGACCTGGTGACGGCGCGCAACGACCTGCGCAACGCCATCCGCGAGATCAACAAGACCGCCACCGACCTCTTCAACGAGACGTTCAACCAGATCCGCGAGAACTTCCGGTCCACGTTCCTGCGGCTCTTCGAGGGCGGCGAGGCGGACCTGTGGCTCCAGGACCCGGAGGACCCCCTCGAATCGCCGGTGGAGATCCACGCGTCGCCCCGGGGCAAGAAGACGCAGCGCATCGACCTGCTGTCCGGCGGGGAGCGAGCGCTCACGGCGCTTTCGCTGCTCTTCGGCATCTACCTCGTGAAGCCCAGCCCCTTCTGCGTGCTGGACGAGGTGGACGCGCCGCTGGACGAGAACAACATCGGGCGCTTCATCAAGCTCCTCCAGGACTTCAAGGCCCAGACGCAGTTCGTGGTCATCACCCACAACCCGCGCACCATCGAGGCCGCCGACTGGATCTACGGCGTGACCATGGAGGAGCCGGGCGTGAGCACGATCGTGGGCGTGCGTCTGGAGGAGGCGCTCCAGGCCGCCGGAGCCGCTTGACGGCTACCCTCACGATCCTGGGAGCGGGTACGCTGCTCCCCGACGACGGGAGGCGCTCGCCGGCGTTCCTCGTCGAGGCCCCGGGCGCCCTGGTCCTGCTGGACTGCGGGCCGGGGACGCTCCACGGACTCCAACGCCACGGGGTCGACTGGCGGGGCCTCACCCACGTGGCCGTGACCCACTACCACCTGGACCACGTCGGCGACCTGGCGGCGGTCCTCTTCGCCTTGAAGCACGGCATACGGCCCTCCCGGACCCGGCCCCTCACCCTGGTGGGGCCCCGGGGCTTCGGCACCTGGCTCGAGCGCCTGGCGGCGGCCCTGGGCGACCACGTGGTGGACCCGGGCTTCGACGTGGACGTGGTGGAGCTGGGGAAGGGGGACGCCTTGGAGGTGCCCGCGGCCCGGATGCGCCTTCGCGCCCACCCGACGCCTCACACGCCCGAGTCCGTGGCGTACCGGCTGGAGCTGCCCGTGGGGACGGTGGGCTACACGGGGGACACCGGCCCATCGCCGGAGCTGGCGGGGTTCCTGGCGGGGTGCAGCGTTCTGGTGGCGGAGTGCGGACAGGCGGACCCCCCCGGCGTGGACACGCACCTCTCCCCGGCGGGCGCCGCGGCGTTGGCGGAAGAGGCCGCCCCCGACCTCCTCGTGCTCACCCACGTCTTCCCGCCCCTCACCCCGCACGAGGCCGTCCTGCAGGTGCGGCGCGCGGGGTTCGGCGGCAGGGTGATGGCCGGTGCCGACGGCCTGAGGGTTCCCGTGAACGGCGGGGCGTAGACCCCCCACCGCGCCCTGCTTAACCTTATTGGCTCTCCGGGGGGGTGCCCCGGGGGCGTACACGACAGCGAGCGCGCGCGACCGATGCTGGTGGTGATGAAGCACAACGCACGGCCCGAGGACATCACCGAAGTGGTGCGGGTCATCAACGACATGGGGTACCAGGCCCGGCCCATCCCCGGCGAGCAGCGGACCGCGGTGGGCCTCATCGGCAACGACGGCCGGGTGGACTCGGGGCGCCTGGAAGGGCTGGAGGGCGTCCTGGAGGTCATCCCCGTGACCCACCCGTACAAGCAGGTGTCCCGGGAGTGGCGCGAGGCCGACACCCTCGTGAGGCTCCCCAACGGCACCACCATCGGCGGCAACGAAGTGGTGGTCATGGCCGGTCCGTGCGCCGTCGAGGGCGAGGCCGAGATCCTGGAGATGGCCCAGCGGCTCCGGGCCATGGGGGCCACCGTGCTCCGGGGCGGCGCCTTCAAGCCACGCACGTCGCCGTACTCGTTCCAAGGGCTGGGCATCAAGGGGCTGGAGATGCTCGCCCGGGCCCGGGAAGCCACCGGCTTGATGATCGTCACCGAGGCGCTGGACCCGGAGGGGGCCAACGCGGTGGCGGAGTACGCCGACATCGTGCAGATCGGTGCCCGCAACATGCAGAACTACGCGCTGCTCCGACGCGTGGGGCAGCTCGGGAAGCCGGTGCTCCTGAAGCGGGGCATGTCGGCGACCATCGAGGAGCTCCTTCTGGCCGCCGAATACCTGCTGGCCGAGGGGAACGAGAACGTCATCCTGTGCGAGCGCGGGGTGCGGAGCTTCGACAACCACACCCGTAACCTCCTGGACCTGGCGGCCATTCCCGTGGTGCAGGGGCTCTCCCATCTCCCCATCATCGCCGATCCGAGCCACGGAACGGGGATCCGCTCCAAGGTGATCCCCATGGCCCGGGCCGCGGTGGCCGCAGGGGCCGACGGCATCATCGTGGAGGTGCACCAGGACCCGCCTCGGGCCATGTCCGACGGCGCCCAGTCCCTCTACCCGGACCAGTTCGACGAGATGATGGTCCAGATCCGCGTCATCGCCGAGGCCATCGGCCGGACGCTGGTCGCCCCCCTGGGCGAGCCGGCGGCCCGCTGACGCATTCCGGCGCCCGGCGCCGGACCCCACGTTGGGACATGGAAGAGAACGCCCACGCGGGGCACGCCCTGGGGCGGTGGGGCGAGGCCCGGGCGGCCCGCTACCTCGAGCGCCGCGGCTGGACGGTGCTGGCCCGCAACTACCGCTTCGGACGCCGGGAGGTGGACCTGGTGGTCCGCCGTGGCCCTCTCGTGGTCTTCGTGGAGGTGAAGACGAGAGCCGGGGAGGGCTTCGGGGCGCCCCAGGAGGCCATCACCCGGCTCAAGCGGAGGGAGGTGGAGGCCGTGGCCGCCCATTTCCTGGCCCGCCACGGCCTCCAGGAGGCCCCGGTGCGCTTCGACGCCGTGGCCATCGTGGTGGGACGGAGAGGAGGGGGCCGCACGGAGGTGGCGCTGGAGCACCTGGAGGACGCCTGGCGTCCGGAGGCCCCCTGAGGGCCGGCCCGAACCATGCCGCGGGCTCGCCTGGGGGCCCCCGGGCGGCGTTGACCTCCACCCGGGGGCCCGGTAGCTTGCGGTGTGCCCCAGGTCCGCAGGGCGAAAGCCCGCGAATCCCGTCAGGACCCCGCAGGTAGCAGCGGTAAGTGCGGCGATCGTCGCTGCGGGTAGCCTGGGGCATTTTTTTCCCCCCAGCGTCCGCGTGCCGTCCCCACGCGCCAGCGGAGGCTGGGCGGGACACCGATCGTCCCCGAGCAGCGGAACTCCTTGTCCCATACTGCCTTAGCCAGGAAGTACCGACCCCGGACCTTCGACGACGTGGCCGTCCAGGAGCACGTCTCGGAGACCCTCCGGCGGGCCGTGGCGGGGGGGCGCGTGGGCCACGCCTACCTGTTCTGCGGCCCCCGTGGGGTGGGGAAGACGACGCTGGCGCGGGTCCTGGCCATGGCCCTCAACTGCCCCGACCGGACCCCGGAGGGCGAGCCGTGTGGGGAATGCGAGTCGTGCCGGCGGATCTGGGGCGGGCACACGGCCCTGGACGTGGTGGAGATCGACGCCGCCTCCAACCGTGGCGTGGACGACGCCCGGGACCTCCGCGAGCGGGCCATGTACGCCCCCTCCGAGGAGGGGCGGTACAAGGTCTACATCGTGGACGAGGCCCACATGCTCACCCGGGAGGCGTGGAACGCCCTCCTGAAGATCCTCGAGGAGCCGCCGCCCCGGGTGATCTTCGTCTTCGCCACCACGGAGCCCCAGAAGATCCAGCAGTCGGCGGCCCCCATCCTCTCCCGATGCCAGCGCTTCGACTTCCGGCGCATCGGAGTCGGGGACATCGTGGCCCGGCTCCACACCGTGCTGGAGCGCGAAGGACTCGAGGCGCCGGAGGAAGCGCTCCGCATCATCGGCCGCAAGGCCGACGGCGGCATGCGCGACGCCCTCTCCCTCCTGGACCAGGTGCTCTCCCTCACCGGCGGCGAGGTGGACTCGGAGGCGGTGCGCCGGGTCCTCGGACTGGTGGAGGAGGAGCGCTACCTGGAGCTCCTGGACATCCTGGCCGACGGGCGCCACGCCGAGGTGTTCACCGTGGTGGAGCAACTCCTCGACGAGGGCTACGACCTGGTGGAGTTCTACCACGGGCTCATGGACGCCCTCCGCGCGGTCCTCCGCCTTCGCCTCTCGCCCGGTGCGCCGCTGGACGTGCGAGAGGACCTCAGGGAGGCGTTCGCCTCCCGGGCGGGCCGGTTCGGTCCCGGAGACCTGGTGCGCATGCTCTCGGCGGCGGCGGACCTGGAGAGCAACGGGAGCCTGCGCCGGAGCGCCAACCCCCGCGTGCTCGTCGAGATGCTCCTCCTCCGGCTGAGCTACCTGGACCGCACGGTGGACCTGGAGGAGCTGCTGCGGGCCATGGGCGGCGCGCCGGCCCCCCGGGGCGGCGCGGCGGGACCGCCCACGGAGGGCGGAGGCCCCCGGGCGTCCCCCGCCCCCACCGCCGGGACCGGTACGGCGCCGAAGGCATCCGCGGAAGCCGGCGGCGGAGGCGGCGCGCCGGCCCGGGAGTTCATCGCACCGTCCTCCACCCTGGCCGAGGCGTGGACGCGATGGCTCGACGCCGGCACCGGCGTGCCGAAGGGGCTGACCGCGTTCCTGCGCTCCGCCTCCGTCCGGGAGGCGGGGGGGAACGTGGAGCTGTCCCCGCCCGCCGGACCGGCGCTGGAGCGCCTCCGGGACGGCGGCGTGATCGCGGCCATCTCCGCGGGGGTCGCGCCCTTCCTGGGGCGCCGTCCCCACATCGTCCTCGTGGAGGCGGAGCCGGGTGAGCCGGCCTCGCGGATAAGCCAGGACGAGGTGCGCGCCGACACGCTGAAGTCGTTGTACCGCAAGGAACCACGGCTGGAGCGCGCGGTACAAGAACTCGACCTCGAGCTCATGGAGTAGCGAGGTCGTCACCGCACCCGCACCGCCGCCCCCTGCACCCCCGCTTCCGCGATGAACCCCAACCTCCAGCAGATCATGCAGCTTGGCCAGCAGCTCCAGGCCAAGATGACCAAGCTCCAGGAGTCCCTGGAGGGCATGAAGATCACCGCCTCCTCGGGAGGCGGCATGGTCACCGCCACCGTCGACGGGAAGGGCCAGGTGAGGGAGGTGAAGATCGACCCCACCTGCGTGGACCCCCGGGACGTCGAGATGCTCGAGGACCTGGTGCTGGCCGCGGTCTCCGAGGCCCAGGGCAAGGCGCGGACGCTGTACGAGGAGGAGATGCGCAAGGCCACCGGGGGGCTACCCATGAACCTCCCGGGCCTGTTCTGAGCCCGCGGGACGGCGTACGTCCGTGTCCGTGATCGACCAGCTTTCGGGTGAGTTCGCCCGGCTCCCCGGCATCGGGCCCAAGACCGCGCTCCGGCTGGTCCACCACCTCATGAAGGGCACCAAGGACGACGCGAGACGCCTGTCCCGCGCGATCACCGAGCTCGCCGAGCGCATCCGCCCATGCGCGCGGTGCGGCAACTTCACCGAGCACGAGCTGTGCGAGATCTGCGCCAACCCCAGGCGGGACCCGAGTGTCCTGTGTATCGTTGAGGAGGCCTTCGAAGTGGGGGCCATCGAGCGGACCGGCCACTTCAGGGGTCTGTTCCACGTTCTCGGAGGACGGCTGTCCCCCCTGGATGGGATCGGGCCCGAGGAGTTGAGCGTGGCCGCGCTCATGGAGAGGGTGCAGGGCGCCACCGGGGCGCTGCAGGAGGTGATCATCGCCACCAACGCCAGCGTGGAGGGGGAGGCGACCGCGGTCTACCTGGAGGCGCTCATCCGCCCGCTGGGGCCCCGGGTCACCCGGCTGGCACGGGGGATCCCGGTGGGAAGCGACCTGGAATACGTGGACGGAACAACCATCGCCGAGGCCCTGGCGGGCCGTCGCGAGATGTGACGGGGACATGAACAAGACCTTCAAGACCGCGGGGATCACCATCCTGGCCGCAGCCGCAGCCGGCGCCGTGGCCGCGTGGATCATCCGGGACCAGATCTCCCGTCACCAGCGGGACCTCTTCAGCCCCCGCGCGCTGAGGCGCTTGGCCGCCCTGGGGTACATGAGCGGGGAAGGCGCCTCGGTGGACAACATCCGCCTCCTCCGGGACTTCATCGCCTGGGAGCCCCGCCGGATGCTGCGCGAGCGAGCGCGCTCCATCCTCATGCGCATGGAGACGGAAGTCTCGAACCCGGCGCTTCCCGCCGCCGGGGGCGCGGTGTGACCCGTCGCGCACCTTGCCGCCAGCCCGCCCTCAACCGACTATTGGTCTCCCTCCGCAGGGGCCTCGGGCCTTTTGCCGGGCGGCAGTGGGAACATATGTTGTCGGGTCGAGACTCGACCGCCGAGGAAGCCTTCGTGAAGCCTGACCATCTCGTGACCGGGAGGAGGTAGCGTCGACCCATGTCGATGATCAACTACGCCTCCCGGGAGATCAACTGCAAGATCGTCTACTACGGCACGGGGCTCGGGGGAAAGACGACGAACCTCGAGTACATCTACTCCCGTGTGAACCCCGAGACCAAGGGGAAGATGATCTCGCTGGCGACGGAGACCGAGCGCACGCTCTTCTTCGACTTCCTGCCCATCGATCTCGGCGAGATCCGCGGGTTCAAGACGCGCTTCCACCTGTACACGGTCCCCGGCCAGGTGTACTACAACGCCAGCCGCCGGCTCATCCTGAAGGGCGTGGACGGCCTCGTGTTCGTCGCCGACTCCCAGGCCACGCGGGCCGAGGCGAACATCGAGTCCATGCACAACCTCTACGAGAACCTGGAGACGTACGGGTACGACCTCCAGACCATCCCCTTCGCCATCCAATACAACAAGCGGGACATGCCCAACATCCTCTCCGTGGAGGAGCTGCGGGCCCAGATCAATCCCATGGGGGTGCCGGACTTCGAGGGGATCGCCATCGAGGGGAGGGGTGTGTTCGAGACCCTCTCCTGCGTGAGCAAGCTGGTCGTCAAGTCCCTGTCCTGAGGGCCGGCACCGTGTCGGGGAGCCGCTTCACCCTCCCGAACGTCATCACCGTCGTCCGCATCGCGGTCTGCCCGATCATCTTCTGGCTGGCCATGTCACCGGGCGTGGGTGAGCGCTTCTGGGCGTTCGTGCTCTTCGTCATAGCCGGCCTCTCCGACGTGTGGGACGGGTGGCTGGCGCGGCGATACGGGTGGATCACGGACCTGGGCAAGCTCCTGGATCCCCTGGCCGACAAGCTCCTGCTCGCCGCCACGTTCATCCCCTTCTACCTGATCTCCCACCGCGGCGAGGCGTGGCACCTTCCCTGGTGGGGGGCGCTCCCGCTCTGGGTGGTGCTGGTGATCTTCGGGCGCGAGCTCCTCATCACCGTCTTCCGCAGCTTCGCGGTGCGGAAGGGCGTCGTGATCGCCGCGGGCACCACGGGGAAGCGGAAGGCCCTCTTCCAGTCCCTGTTCATCGGGGGGCTCCTCCTCTGGTATCCCCTGGTGGCCGAGGTGGCGGCCCGAGGGTGGGCCGACACCGCGGCCTGGCGGGCCTGGTCCGTCTTCCACGGGACCTGGATCGCCATCACGCTGGCCCTGGCGCTCCTCCTCACCGTGTACTCCATGTTGGACTACTTGTGGAGATACCGGTCGGTGATGGGGATCCGCGTCTGAGGACGCGCCGGTCGTAGCCATGCCCCCTCCTCCCCGCGCCGCCATCGTGACCGTGGGCGACGAGCTCCTCCTGGGAAGGACGGTGGACACGAACGCGGCCTGGCTGGGGCAACGCCTGGCGGAGCGGGGCATTCCCGTGGCGAGGAGGGCCACCGTCGCCGACGACGACGCGGAGATCCGCCTGGCCGTTTCGGCCGCCGTGGAGGCGGCGGAGCTGGTGTTGGTCACGGGCGGCCTCGGGCCCACGCCCGACGACGTGACCCGGGAGGCGGTGGCGGCCCTCACCGGGCGCCCCCTCCGCGAGGACCCCGAGGTCATGGAGCGCATCCTGGACCTCTACCGGCGGCGCGGCCTCGACCAGGTCCCCGAGCCCAACCGCCGCGTGGCCCGTGTGCCCGAGGGGGCGGCCACGCTGGCCAACCCCCACGGCACGGCGCCCGGGCTGGCCCTGGAGCACCGGGGAGCCCTGGTCGTGCTCCTCCCGGGCGTGCCCCGGGAGATGAGGGGGATCGTCGAAGGCGCCCTCTTCCCGTTGGTGGAGGCGCGCTTCCAGGGCCGGCTCCGGCAGGTACTCGTGCACATGGTGCACACCACGGGCATCCCCGAGTCCCGCCTCTCGCAGGAGATCTCCGAGCGGCTCCCCGGGGGAGCCGCGCCCGTCCGGCTGGCCTTCCTCCCCGACGTGCGCGGCGTGGACCTGCGCTTCACCGCCGTGGACATGACTCCGGAGGAGGCGGGGCGCCGGTTCGGCGCCGTGGAGGAGGCCCTGGCCGACGTGCTGGCTCCCTGGCGCTTCCGGGCTCCCTCGGGGGACCTGGCCGAGGCCTTGTCGGGCGCGCTGCGCGGGGTGGGGGCCACCCTGGCAGTTGCGGAGAGCTGCACCGGCGGCCTGGTGTCCAAACGCATCACCGACCTCCCGGGGGCCTCTCAGGTCCTGGTGGGCGGCGTGGTGGCCTACGCCGATGCCGTGAAGGAGCAGGTACTGGGCGTGCCCCGCGAGGTGCTGGCGGCCCACGGCGCGGTCTCCGAGGCGGTGGCGTCGGCCATGGCCCTTGGCGTGGCCCGTGCCCTGGGCGCCCGGGCCGGCATCTCCATCACCGGCGTGGCGGGGCCCGGCGGGGGGACCGAGGCGAAGCCGGTGGGCACGGTCTGGTACGCAGCCTCGATGGACGGCCGGGTGGTGACCCGACGGGAGCGCTTCTCCGGCGACCGCGATGCGGTCCGGGAGCGCGCGGCCCAGGCGGCCCTGTTCCTTCTCCTGACCCTCCTGGACGGCCGGGCGGGGTCGACCGGGGCTGAACCAAGCGCTCGGTCTGTGGTATCTTGAACGGCCGACCGTCGCCCCTGAAGGCCCCGCGGCCGCCGGGAAGCCCAGCCGACCCCCGAAGAAAAACAAAACCATGACCGATTCCGTATCGAACACGGACGCCCCCGAGCCCACCGGCTCGGAGACCCGCGCCGAAGGCGACGAGCCCCGGGAGGAGGCCTTGGACGAGATCATGGCTGAGCTGGACGCCGAGTTTCCCGAAGGCCCGGCCGAGCCCGCGGCGGAGGCCGAGGCCGTCCAGGAAGCTCCGGCGCCCGCGCAGGATGCCGCGCTGGTGGCGCTTCGAGAGGAGTTCGAGAGCCTCAACGACCGCCACCTCCGACTCGGCGCCGAGTTCAACAACTACCGGCGGCGGGTGGAGCAGGAGCGCGCCGACCTCTGGGGGCGGGCCCAGGCCGAGGTGGTGGGGCGCTTCCTCGACGTGCTCGACGACCTCCAGAGGGTGGCGGCGCTGGACCTCGACAACGCGACGGTCGAGGCCATCATGGAGGGGATCGACTTGGTGGACCGGAAGTTCCAGCGCATGCTCGGTGACGTCGGCGTGGACGTGCTGGACCCCCAGGGGGAGCGCTTCAACCCCGAGACCATGGAGGCCATGATGCGCGTGCCGGCGGAGGACGAGGGCGACGACGACACCGTCGACCGGGTGTTCCAGAAGGGGTACGCCCTGAAGGGGCAGCTCATCCGCCCGTCGCGGGTGAGCGTGAGGAAGCACGGCTGAAGCGCGGGACGGGAAGAGCATGGCGCCAGCGAAGAAGGACTTCTACGAGCTCCTCGGCGTGCCCGAGAAGGCGACGCCCGACGAGATCAAGAAGGCGTACCGGCAGCTGGCCAAGCAGTACCACCCCGACGCCAACCCCGGGAATCCGCAGGCCGCCGACCGGTTCAAGGAGATCGGCGAGGCCTACGCGGTGCTCTCCGACGCGGACAAGCGCAAGCAGTACGACCAGATGCGCAAGCTCGGGGCCTTCGGCGGCTTCGGCAGGACGGCTTCGTCGCCCCGGCCGGGGGCGGGCAGCGCCCCGGGGGGAGGGTTCCAGGCGGACCCGGGTTTCTCCTTCGAGGACCTGCAGGGGGGCTTCGGCAGCATCTCCGACCTCTTCAGCTCCCTCTTCGACCTGGGGAAGAAGGGTGGACACGGCCCGCGGAAGCGGGGGCCCGAGAAGGGGCAGAACGTGGAGTACGTGGTGGAGGTGCCCTTCCTCGCGGCGGCCCTGGGCGGAAGGGTGTCCGTGGAGGTGGCCATCACGGAGGACTGCGCTACGTGCGGCGGCGAGGGGGCGAAACCCGGCACGGCGCTCCGCACCTGCTCCGAGTGTGGCGGCTCGGGGAACGTGGCCTTCGGCCAAGGTGGCTTCGCCGTGAAGAGGCCGTGCCCCGCGTGCTTCGGCCGCGGCCGGATCCCCGAGGTGCCCTGCCCGTCGTGCGATGGGCGCGGCACCGTGCGCCAGCGGCGCAAGCTCCAGATCAACGTGCCCGCGGGGACGGAGACGGGCTCCAAGGTGCGCCTGTCGGGGCAGGGGGAACGGGGTAGGGAGGGGGGCGCGGCCGGCGATCTTGTCATCACCTTCAGGGTGGAGGGCCATCGCTTCTTCCGCCGTGACGGGCTGGACATCCACGTCACCGTGCCCATCAACATCGTCCAGGCCACGCTGGGCTCGAAGATCCGCGTGAGCACGATCCACGGTAAGAAGGTGGTGCTCAAGATCCCCCGGGGGACCCAGACGGGCACGAAGTTCCGCATCCGGGGGCAGGGCGTGGAGAAGGCGGACCGGAAGGGCGACCAGTTCGTGGAGGTCAAGGTCGAGATCCCCGACAAGCTGTCCGACGAGGAGCAGCGGGCCATGGAGGAGTTCGCCCAGGCCACGGGGATGCGCCACTAGGGCTGGGTTCGTCAGGTGGGGGAGCCGACGATCCTCCCGCCGCCCAGCATGCGCTCGCCGGCGAAGAACACCGCCGACTGGCCCGGCGTCACACCCGCCACCCTCTCCTCCAGCGCGAGACGCACGGGGTCTCCCGAGCATGTCACCAGCGCCGGGACGTCGGGTGCCCGATAGCGGAGCTGGACGCGGACGCGGTCGCCGGGGGAGGGCGGCGCGCCGAGCCAGTTGAGCTCCCCCACCTCCACCCTGTCGGCGAGGAGCTCGTCCCTGGTCCCCACCACCACCTCCCGCGTCTCGGGGCGGATCTCGAGGACGAAGTGGGGCTCGGGGAAGCCTCCCCCCAGCCCCTTCCGCTGCCCCACGGTGAAGGCGGCGTACCCGGCGTGCTCGCCCAGCACCCTGCCCGCGCGGTCCACCAGGGGCCCGGGCTGGAGTGCGGGGTGGACGTCGCCCAGGCGCCGTCTCAGGAGGTCCCGGTAGTCGCCGGTGGGGACGAAGCAGATCTCCTGGGACTCGGGCTTCTCGGCGGTGGCCAGCGCCAGGGCCCGCGCCCGCTCGCGGACCTGGGGCTTGGTGAGGTCACCCAGTGGGAAGCGGAGGCGGGAGAGCATGTCCCGGGGGAGTCCCCACAGGAAGTAGCTCTGGTCCTTGCTCCGATCCAGGGCGCGGTGGAGCTCGGCCCCCTCAGGACCCTCGATCCGGCGCACGTAGTGCCCCGAGGCGATGGCGTCGCACTCCAGCGCTCGCCCCCGGTGGAGGAGGTCCCGGAACTTGGTGTTGCCGTTGCAGCGCACGCACGGGTTGGGCGTGCGGCCCCGGGCGTACTCGGAGACGAAGTCGTCGATGACGTCGCGGGTGAAGTCCTCCTCCACGTCGAAGACGTAGTGGGGGATGTCCAGCGCTACCGCCACCCTCCGTGCGTCGGCGATCCCGTCCAGGCCGCAGCACGTCTTCCCGTGCCCCGGCGTGCCCGAGTAGCAGAACGTCTTCATGGTGACGCCCACCAGGTCGTGGCCCTGCTCCTTCAGCAAGGCCGCCGCCACCGACGAGTCCACGCCCCCCGACATGGCCACCAGCACCCGGCTCACGGAGCGGCCTCCAGGGCCTGCAGGCGCGCCACCGTCCCGGCGGTGACGGCGGCCACGCGGTCCACGGCGTCGAGGGTGGTGCTCCGCCCAAGGGAGAAGCGCACGGTGGCGTGGGCGTCGTGGGCTCCGTAGAGCGCCGCGATGACGTGGCTGCCTCCGCCGGCGCCGCTGTTGCACGCCGAGCCCCCCGAGATGGCCACGCCGGCGAGGTCCAGCGCCATCACCAGCTCCTGGCCGTCCACGCCGGGCACCGCGACGCTGGCGATGTGGGGCGCCCGGGGGCCGGCGCCCCCGTTCACGCGGAGGCCCGCGACGGCGTCGGAGAGCGATGCCTCGAGGCGGTCCCGGAGCGCGCCGAGGCGCGCCGCCTCCGTCTCCATGTCCGCCAGCGCGAGCCGGATGGCCACGGCGAGGCCGACCGCCCCCGCCACGTCCTCCGTGCCGGGGCGGAGCGCCCGCTCCTGGCCACCGCCGTGGAGGAGGGGCGACAGCCACGTGCCCTCGCGCACGAAGAGGAGGCCGGTCCCCTTGGGGCCGTACAGCTTGTGCCCCGTGGCGGTGAGGAGGTCCACGTCCACCCGGTCCACGCGCACCGGGAGCTTGCCCACCGCCTGGACCGCGTCGGTGTGGAAGGTGGCACCAGCCTCGCGGGTGCGCGCCGCCACCTCCTCCACGGGGAGGATCGAGCCCGTCTCGTTGTTCACCCACATCACGGATACCACCGCGGGCCCGTCCCGGAGCGCGACGTCCAGGGCGTCCAGGTCCAGCGCCCCGTCGGCGGCGACGCCGAGGGTGACGAAGCGCCCGGCGCCCCGGGCGGTGGCGTGCCGGGCGGCGTCCAGCACCGCCTTGTGCTCGACCGCGGACACGGCCACGGTGGGCGTCGCCCCCTCCCCCCGGAGGCGGGCCACCCGTCCCAGTACGGCCAGGTTGTCCGACTCGGTGCCTCCCCTCACGAAGTGGATCTCCGGGAACCGGGCCCCCAGCGCCGCGGCGATCTCGGCCCGGGCCTCTGCCAGCGCCGCGGCGGCCTCCCGCCCCCACCGGTGCGTGGACGAGGGGTTCCCGAACACGCCCCCGAGGTAGGGGAGCATGGCCTCCCGGACCTCCGGGCGGACCGGGGTCGTGGCGGCGTGGTCGAGGTAGACGGGGTCCATGGAGGGCGGCTTCCCGCTCAGGTTTCCGTGGCCGGGGGGCGGTGGATAAGTTAACCGGCGCACCCGCCCCATCTACCTCCTTCGTCCCCCGGAGGTCCCTCACTCCATGAGCCATCCACCCCCGCCGTTCCCCCGGGGCCGCCCCTCCTGCTTCCGCTCCACGGTACACGGCACCGTCTTCGCGGGACGGGAGCAGCTCCTCGAGGGCGTGCACGACGGGGACCGCGTCCGCCTGGTGGCCGACCCTCCCGGCCAGGACGCGCCGGAGGTCTGGGTGCACCTGCCGTCGGGGGACCCCATCGGGCATCTCCCGCCCGAGATCAGCCAGTGGCTCTGCCCCTGGATGCAGGAAGGGGGCCGCGCGGAGGCGACGGCGGTGCGGGTGCGGGGAGACGACGTTCCGTCGTGGCGGCGGGTCGTGCTGGAGGTGGTTTGCGGCCCGACCGGGGGGGAGGGCGAGGGCGCGGCCTAGTCGGAATGGAGCGACCGGACAAGCGGTCAGAACGTCGCGACGCCCAGCCCGTCCAGGGTCTCGACCTCCAGGGCCTCTTCCACGCGGAAGGGCTCGCCGTAGGCCACGCGGATGCGGGAGCCGTAGTGGGCGCACTGGGCCCGTATCTGCTCCAGGAGGGGACGGTCCCCACCTGGGAAGACCTCCCCGGCCTGGGTTTTGCCTTCGAACTGCGACGCGTAGGCCGCCACGGCACGGAGCTTCCGCTCCATCTGCCCCGTGACGTCCACCACGAAGGAGGGCGGGTCCGCGTCCTCACGGAAGGCCGTGGCGTAGACCAGCTTGAGGGGACGGAAGGGCTCCCCCGGGGCGTCCAGCTTCTTCAGGGCCGACAGGAAGCAGGCGTCGCGCACCAGCTCGCAGGCGACGCGGTGGTCGCGGTGCCGCCCCACCTTCCAGTGGGTCACCACCACGCGGGGCCTGAGCTCCCGGAGGTGCGCCACCACGGCGAGTCGGGCGGCCTCGGTGTCCTCCAGCCGGGAGTCGGGGAGGCCGGCGCACCGCCGCACCTCCACGCCCAGCACGGCGGCGGCGGCCGCGGCCTCCCGGGCGCGAAGCTCGGGAGTGCCCTGGCTCCCCATCTCTCCCGCCGTGAGGTCGAGGATCCCGACGCGCCGGCCCGCGTCGGCGCTCTTGGCCAGCGCCCCTCCGCACAGGAGCTCGGCGTCGTCGGGGTGCGCCATGACGGCCAGGACGTCCAGGCCGCTCACTCGTACCTCAACGCCACCACGGGATCCATGCGCGCGGCGCGGTGCGCCGGGAGGAGGCCGAAGAGCATGCCCGTGAGCACCGCCATGCCGATGGCCGCGCCCACCGCCCAGAGGGGGATGCGGGCTGGGAGCGGCGTCCACGCTGCGACGGCGGAGGCGAGGCCCCAGCCGGCCAGCATGCCCACGCCGGCGCCCAGCGCGGTGAGGACGGACGCCTCCACCAGGAACTGCCAGAGGATCTCGCGGCGCGTGGCCCCCACCGCCTTGCGGACGCCGATCTCCCGGGTCCGCTCAGTGACGCTGATGAGCATGATGCCGATGACGCCCACGCCCCCCACGAGGAGCCCCGCCGACGAGAGCGCCAGCATCACCAGGAAGAACACGCCCGTCAGTCGGTTGAAGAGGTCCACGATCTGGGCCGACGCCAGCAGGGCGAAATTGTTCTCCTCCCGGGGCCCCAGGCCCCGCATGCCCCGCATGGCGGCGATCACCTCGTCCTGTGCCTGCTCCATGGTCACCGAGTCCCGGGGGACCACCAGGATCTGTGCCTGCCAGTCGGACTGGCGCAGGCGGCGCACCGCGGCGGTGTACGGGAAGACGGCCCAGTGCTTCACCGCGCTGGTGAAGATGTTGGGCTCCGGCTCGAACACGCCCACCACGGTGAACGACTCCTGCGTGCCTCTCCACGGGTTCTCCACGCGGACGCGCTTGCCCACGGGATCGCGCCCGGCGAAGAGCTCGTGGGCGAGCTCGGAGGAGAGGACCACCAGGGCCCGGTTCTGGCGTACCTCGGCGTCGGTGAAGTCCCGTCCGGCGACGAAATCGCCCTGGCTGTACTGGGGCCAACCGGCCGAGTACCCCTGAGCGTTCACGTTGCGGACCCGCTGACCCTCGAAGTCGAAGTTCACCGCGAAGCCGAAGTTGAAGAGCGCCTCCTCGATGGAGGGGAGCCCGGCGATGCGCTCGGCTTCCCGTGGCTCCAGCTCCGGCTTGTCCCACCACGGCGGCCGGTTGTTCCCCTCGTCCTCGGACCGCACGGCGGTGAAGTCGAAGCGGGTCACCATGAAGTTGTTGGGCCCCGCCGACTCGAAGGCCGACATGACGCTGGTGCGGATTCCGGTGATGAGGGCGGCCATGGCCACCACCACCGACACGCCCACCGCCACGCCCAGGATGGTGAGAGACGATCGGATCTTGTTGGCCCGCAGCGCCTCCCAGGCGATGGCCAGGCCCTCCATGAGGGCCGTGAGCCCCGAGACCCCCCCCCGGACGTCACTCATAGCGCAGCGCGTCCACGGGGTCGAGCTTCGAGGCCTGCGAGGCCGGGTACACCCCGGAGATGATCCCCACCACGAGCCCCAGCGACACCCCTAGGACGATCCACTTGGGGCTCACGGCGGCAGGGAGGGGCGACACGGTGGCGATGAGCATGGCCACGCCCAGCCCCGCGGCCACGCCGAACACGGCGCCCACCGTGGAGAGCGTGGCCGATTCGATGAGAACCTGGGTGAGGATGTCCCGGCGCTTGGCGCCCAGGGCCTTCCTCACGCCGATCTCCCGCGTCCGCTCCATCACCGACACGAGCATGATGTTCATGATGACGATGCCTCCCACCACGAGGCTGATGGCCACCAGGCCGGGGAGCGCCGTGAAGAGGATCCGGGAGATGTTGTCCCAGAAGCTGATGGCCTCGTCGGCGGTCTCCAGCGCGAAGTCGTTGTCGTCGCCGGGGCGCAGCCCCCGGCGGGCCCGCATGATTCCCTCCACCTCCTGCTGCGCCTCGCGGAGGCGGTCGGGGTCGTAGGTCTGGATGACGATCTGGTCCACGACCCCCCGGGGGTTCGTGATGGCCTGGATGGGCGAGCGCGCCGGGGCGATGACCTGGTTGTCGAGGGATTGGCCGAACAGCGAGCCGCGCTCTTCCAGGACACCGATGATCCGGTAGGGGAAGCCTCTGATCCGGATGGTCCTCCCCAGGGGGTCCATCCCCTCGAAGAGCACCTCCGCCGTCTCCGAGCCGATGACGATGACCGGGGCGCCGGCGTTGGCCTCCTGGGGCGTGAACGCCCGTCCGCGCTCCACGCCCAGGGAGCGGATCTCGAAGATCTCCGGGGAAGCCCCGGTGACGCGGATCCCCGTGGCGGTGCGGCCGGTGTCTCCGATGCCGTCGCTGCCCGTCTCCGACTCCACCGCCACCCGGGCGGGCACCGAGAGGCGCCCGCGGATGGCCTCGGCGTCGGCGTAATCCAGCCGGGGTCGCCGCTGCCGGGCGCGCCACTCCTCGGGGTCGGTGTTGATGTTCACGCTCTGCCAGCGCCGGAGCGTCACCGTGTTCACGCCGAACACCTCGGAGGTGAAGTCCTCCCGGACGTACCGGTCCAGCCCCTCCACCACGGTGACCACGACGATGAGGAACATGACGCCCAGGATCACGCCCAGGAGGCTGAAGAAGCTCTTCAGCTTCTGGGTGCGGATCTGGTGCATGGCGAGGGCCACGCCCTCCCAGAGTTGCATGGCAGGCGACCTCCTGCGCTACCGCGTGGCCGTGGTGTCCGCGGCCTCCATGCGCTTCACCGGATCGCCGTCCTTCAGGGCCCGGATGCGCTGGTACGGCCCTGCCACCACCGTGTCCCCGGCGGCGAGTCCGCTGAGCACCTCGAAGTACTCCTGTCCGGCGATGCCGATGGTCACCGGGGTGAACACCGCCTTGCCTTCGCGGACCACGAAGACGCCTTCCCGGTCCTTGGCCTCGCCGGTCTTCGCGGGGGGCGTCGCGTCCGAGTCGGTAGCGGCGGAGTCGGTGGAGTCCTTCTTCTCCTCCCGGACCGTGAGCGCGATGATGGGCACGGTGACGGCGTCCTTGCGCGTTTCGGTGACGATGTCGGCGGTGGCCGAGAGGTCGGGGCGCAGCTCCACCGGCGTGGGGTCCAGGGTGATCACGACCTCGAAGTCGATGGCGGCCTGCTGGCCCGCAGCCTGCTGGGAGGGCGGACGGATGGCCGAGTTGCCGATCTCGGTGACGCGGCCTGTGAAGACGCTGTCGGGGAACGCGTCGATGCGCACCGACGCCGAGTCCCCCAGCGCGACCAGGGGGACGTCCGTCTCGTCCACCTGGACCACCACCTCGATGACCGACAGGTCGGAGATGGCGAGGATGAGGCTTCCCGGGTTGTTCATGGTCCCGATGATGACCGTCTCGCCCTGCTCCACGTTGAGGCGTGTGACCTTGCCGTTCATGGGCGCCCGGATGATGGTCTTGGAGAGGCGGTCCTGGGCCTCGTCCAGGGACGCCTGGGCCTGGGTCACGCCGTATTCCGCCGAGCGGAGCTGGGCCTCGGCCACCTCCACGCCGGTGCGGGCATCGTCCACCTGCTGGGTGCTCACCAACAGGGAATCGCGAGCCCGGAGCGCCAGGAGCCGGTCCAGGTCGCGCTGGGAGCGGAGGAGGCTGGCCTCCATCTGGGCCTGGGAGGCGCGGGCCTGGGACAGGCTGGCTTCCGCCCGGGACACGCCGGCCTGGTAGAGGGCGGGGTCGAGGCGCAGGAGCACGTCCCCTGCCCGCACGTCCTCACCCTCGTCCACCAGGAGCTCCGCGACCTTCGCTGAGATGTCCGAGGAGAGCTCCACCGCGCGGCGGGCCCGGATGTTCCCCGACGCGGTGACCGTCTCCACCAGGTCGCGGCGGCTCACCTCCTCCATGCGGACCTCCGCTCCCCGGTCCCGCGACTTGGCCACGCTGAGAGCCGCGGCGGAGCCGAACACCGCGAGCACCGCGATGCCGATGATGACCTTCGTTCGAGTCTGCATTGCGTTGGTCTCTACCGGAGTGAGGTGCCGATGAGGGCCTCGAGGCTCGTGACGGCATCGTGATACGCGAAGATGGCGGCCGTCTGGTCACGGTCCGCCTGGGCCAGCACCGTCTGCGCGGCGACGAGGTCCACGAAGGTGATGGCGCCGAGCTGGTACCGTTCCCGGGCCAGCCGGAGCTGCTGCTCGGCCAGCGCGCGGTTGCGCTCCTCGAGGAGCGCGCTCTGATACGCCGTCTCCACGGTGGCCAGCGCCACGGAGATGTCTGCGTTCAGCGCCATCTCCTGCTCCCGCACCTGGTGCCGCAGGTCGTCGCGCTGGAGCTTGGCCGCCTCCAGCGTCCGCTGGCGGCTGAAGCCCGAGAAGATGGGGATGCTCAGGCCGAGGCGGAGGCTCAGGGGCGATTTCTGGAAGCTGAACGGGAACTGGTCGTTCTCGTCGATGATGCCCTGCCGCATCGCGTCGGTGAAGACGTACTGGGTGCAGTCCCTGAGGGGCAGCGGGTCGGCCAGGCGACTGTAGAGGTCGTTGGTGGCCTTGCACGACGCCACCTGGCTGGCCACCTGGGCCTGCGCCTGGAGGATCTGGAAGTCGGTGCTGCTCGCCTCCCGCGTGAAGCCGCTCCACCCCGTGGAGAGGGAGAGGGAGGGGAGGTACTGCGAGCGGGCCTGCGTGACCCCGATGCCCGCGGCGCGCTCCGACTCCCGGAGCGACGCGAGGCTGGGGTTGCCCTCCACCGCGAGGCCGAGGAGCTGGTCCAGGTTCCACCGGGGCTCGGAGAGCTGGAACGCGGTGGTGAGCTCCGGCTCGCCGTGCACGGGGAGGCCGAGCTGCTGGAGGAGGCGCATCCGCGCCGTCGACACCGCGTAGCGAGCCTGGAGCACCGCCACCTCGGCACGTCCCACCTGAACCTCCGCCTGCCCGACGTCGATGGGCGTGGCGGATCCGACCTCCAGCTGCCCCTGGGCGAGGCGGAGGTTGAACCGGCTGTTCTCGAGCTGCTGCTCGGCGAGGCGGACGCCCTGCTGCTGGCGGAGCACGTCCAGGTAGGCCCGTGTCACCTGGGAGACGAGGCTCCGCTCGGCCACGCGGATCCGCGCCGTGGTGGCTCCCCGCTGGGCCTTGGCCTGGGAGGGCCCGAGGAGCGTGGCCAGGCTCAGGTTGAGCCCCACGCTCAGGCTGTAGCCGGAGCTGTAGTACGACGGGAGGTTGCCGAAGCCAAGGTCTCCCAGGGTGATGGCCCCGAATTGCTGCTCACCCGAACCCTGCCAGCCAAGGGACCCGCTGGCCGACGCAGACGGGAGCAACTGCCCGTAGGCCTGGCGGACGTCCCAGTCGGCGAGCCCTTCGTCGTTGCGCGCCTGAAGGTAGGCCGGGTTGTTGCCCCGGGCGATCTCCAACGCCTCCTCGAGCGTGAGGGACGCGGGGACCTGCTGGGCACCGGCGGGCAGGGCGGCGAGGAGCCCGAGGAGGGCCCAGACGCCTGCACGGATCCTCATCCTCACATCCTCCCTGGTGCGGTCTGGTGGGGGAAACGGGCGGCACAGGCCCGTACGCCGCGGCGGCCCCCCGGGTTTCGGAGACTCGATCCGACTACGGACCTGGAGGGAAAGTCCTTCACGGAAGCCGCGTCGGAAAGGTAACGGAGCCGGGGGCCACCCCAAGACGCTCAGCCTACCAGGTCCTCGCGGACCGCCACGTACCCGGCCCCCGGAACCTCCACGCGCACCACGCGGCCCTGCTCGTCGAACCAGACCACGCGGACGTCCTCTCCCGCGCTGAAGGTCACCTTCCGGCTCCGGATGCGGACGGCCCCGACCCGGAGCTCCACGGCCTCCGGGGCGGAGGCGGTGAGCTGGACCTGGCGTCGCGTGCGGGGCTCGATGACCGGAACGCGGGCCCCCTCACGGACGTTGCGGAGGAAGTAGTACTGGTGGGCAACGCCCTCCTCGACGATCCGGGTGCCGGGGCGGGCGAGGAACTCACGCTCCTCCTCCCCCGCCTGCGTCTGGAACCGGGACACGTAGCGGCGGCCCGCCAGGCGGACGCTCATCTCTGCGCTCTCCGCCCCCGACACCTTGAGCTGGTAGTTCGCCGAGGCGTCGTCCAGCGGCGTCGCCTCCAGGAGGGGGCGCAGCTCCGTCGTGCCGCCGCCCCCGCTCAGCTGGACCACGGCGTTGGCGATGACGATGGCGTCGTCGCCCACCCCCGCCCGCCGGATGGTGAAACGCTCGGTCCCGGCGGGGGCCCCGCCCAGCGTCAGGGCGAACGTGCCCTCGTCCACCACGACGCTCTGGGCCACTGCCGCGGTGGGTGCCGACACGACGGCGACGAGCGCTGTGAGCACGGTCCGGCGAGACACCATCGTAGGCTCCTTGGCAATGCGACGCCGAACCGCGCCGGCGCCTGGGGGCATCCTACCCGCCGGATGCGGGAGAGTTCTCTTCACGGGTGCCCGGGATCGTCGCCAGCAGGGTCTCCACCCAGCGCTCGAAGACCGCCGCGCCCTTGGCAGCGGATGCCAGGGTGGGCCGGCCCACGACGCCGCGGGAGGCCTGCGGGGGTGTGGGCACCCGCCCGCGGATGTATCTTCGCAACGCCTCGGGCTCGGGGAGGAAGTCCACGGCCTCTCCGGTGCGGACCAGGTGGGGGGAGAGGTGGAGGAGGAGGGACGTCTCCAGCTCGCCGGCGTGCTCCGCGGCGGGGTCGGCGTCGAGGAGGTCCGCGACGTCGATCTGGCTGAGGTCGAAGACGGTGGTCTGGGACCGGGCGGTCAGGGAGAGGAGCAAGGCCTCGACGTGAGGTTCGAAGCGGTGGGCGGTAACGACCAGGAACTCCCGGACGCCGTGATCCTCCCAGCGCCCCAGGAGCTCGTTGAGGGCCCGGTGGAACGTCTTCCGGCGCAGGCCCGCGGCCCCGGCCCATGGACCTCCACCCACCGTCACGCCGTAGGAGAAGGGGGGCGCGCGGAGGATTCGCGCGCGCCTGGCCACGGCGCCGGCCACGCTCACGGCGATGAGGGTGTTGGCGCCCAACGGGAGGTGGGGACCGTGCTGCTCCAGCGCCCCTACCGGCACGAGAAGCCTGGGGTCGCGGGCGAGAGCCCGCCCGACCTCCGGCCAGGGAAGCTCATCCAGGGCGTATGACGTCACCTTCACACTCCTCCGGCAGCCTGCGCCGCGTCGCCTCCGCCGCGGCGTTCGGCGGTTCGTGGCTGGGGGTGGCGGCCCTGGCGCTCTGGGCGGCGCATCCGGCGGGTTGGCTCCTCCCACTGGCGGCCGCAGGCCTCCTCGCGGGGGTCCGGCCCGGGAGCGCCGGCTCCCGGGCGCGCGCGCTGGGCAGCGTGGTTCTCCTGGGGGGGATCCTGGCGGGATTCTCCGCCCACCGCCAGGTGGGGCGGGTCCTCTCCGACTGGGACGCCTACTGGTCCGGGCGAGAGGCCGCCGTCGGCGCCCGCCTGGACGCCGCGCTGGAGAGGGAGCTCCGTTCGGCGGAGGACGCCGCCTCGGCGCTGGCCGCCATGTCCGTGGACAGCGTTCCCTCGACGTCCGCGCCGTTGGCGCGTTTGCGCGGACAGTTCGACGTGACGGCGCTGGCGCTCTACAGCGCCGCGGGGGACCTCCTGGCCTGGGACGGCGTCCACCGCGGTCGCGTGCCCGAGGAGGTGCAGCGGGGGCTGCGCCGGTACGCGTACGGGGACCTTCCCCTCTTCGGCTACCTCTACGTCACGGCGCCGACGGCGGTGGGGGGCACGGCGGTGGCGGCCGTGCTTCTCCGGGCCGACCTGCCGGGAGCGCTGGCCGCGGGAGGGACGGACTTCGCTTCCCGCTTCCTCCGGGAGGTGGGGGAGCCCATCCGGCTCGTGGGATACTCGCCGGCCGCGACGTCGCCGGGTTGGGATTGGAAGCTGGGCGACCGGACGCTCTTCACGGTGGTGGTCGACCCCCCCACCCCCGCGGAGCGCGGCGCCCAGGTCCTGGCCCGTTGGCAGGTGCGGGTTGCCGCGGTGGCGGTGGGGGCCTGGCTGCTCCTCGCCGTCGGCACGAGCGCCGCCCGGGCCGGGGCGGTGGCGGCGTCGGGGGTCCTCTTCCTCCTCGCCGCGGTCCTCCCGTTCCAGCGTCTTGCGTCGCTGGCGCCGCTCTTCGACGCGGAGGCCTTCGCGCTTCCCGGGCCCCTCCCGCTGACCCTGGGCCGATCGGCGGCCCTGGTCCTTGCCCTGGTGCCCCTGGCCGGGGTGTTGCCGGCCCCACGCCGGCGCCTTTCCCCGCTCCAGGGTTCGGCCCTGGTGGCGGTGGTCGTGCCCCTGCTGGTGGCCTGGCTGGCGGCGGCCCCGTCGCACTCCGGCCTCACCCGGGCTCCCCTCCACTGGCTGACGTACCAGGGTGTGGTGGCCGTGGCCCTCACGCTGGCCCTGGGCATGTCACTGGCGCTGTGCCGGGCCCAGGGGGCGCGGGCCCAGGCGCGCGCCTGGGCTCCCATCCCCGTGGCGTTGCTGCTGGGTGCCGGCGCGGCGGCCCTGGTCTGGCGCACGGCGTCCGTGCCGGCCTGGTGGCCGGCCCTCTGGGCCGTGCCCTTCGGGCTGGTGGCCGTCTGGGGGGCGCCGTGGCCGGGAGCGAGAGGGGCGCTGGCCGCATGGGTGACGGCCGGAGTGCTCGCCGGCACCGTCGCCATCCCCGAGGCGTGGTCCCACCAGGTGGACGCCCGGCGGGCGCAGGCGGTGGAGCAGCTCCGGCGCATGGCCGCGCCCGAGGACGCGGAGCTGGAGGGGGCGCTCCGGCGCCTGGGGGAGACCGCCGCCTCCCTGGCCCGGGACGGCAGGGAGGGCGTGGGGCTCCTCTATGGCGCTTGGCGGGCCAGCGGCCTCGCCGACATGGGCGCCCCGGCGTGGCTCACCCTCTGGTCGCCGGCGGGGATCCCCGAAGAGGAGCTGCGGGTGGGGCTGGTGGACCGGCCTCCGGTGTCGTACGAGGTGCAGGAGAGCCGGGGCTCCCAGCAGGGGCCGCGCATCCTGCGCTACGACCGGGACGACGCCCGCTACGTCCTCCGCTCCACGCTCCCCGACGGCGAGATCCTCACCGCGGCGGTGCCGCCCTTCGCGGATCCGGCCTTCCGCGCCGGCCTGAGCCCCCTGCTCAGCGGGGGCTCTCCCGAGGCCCGGTCCTCCCTCACCCTCATCCCGGTGGCGGCTTGGGAGGGCTCCCGGGACGTGCTGCGTTGGCGGCGCACGCCCGTGGGGTGGCGGGCCGAGCTGCCCCTCATGTTCTCCAACGCCCTCTACCAGGCGCACTACGACGTGGCGCTTCCGGGACTCCTCCTGGGAACGGCGCGCGCCACGCTCCTCCTCCTGGCGAACCTCGGGGTCTTCCTGGGGCTCCGGGCCTTGGGGCGCGGGTTCCTCGGGGAGTCGGTACCCAGGGACCTGCACTGGAGCGAGCTGGTGATCCCGTTCCGCTCCCGGGTCACCCTCGCCCTCTTCGGGTTCTTCGTGCTGGCCGTGGCCCTCTTCGGCACGTTGGCCTATCGGACCATCGCGGGTGCCTCGTGGCGCACCGCCCAGGTCCTCGCCGAACGGGTCGCGGAGGACGCGGCGGGCTGGTACATCGAGGCGGGCGGCCGCATGCAGGCCCTTTCCCGAAGAGTGGGGGTGGAGCTCCTGGAGTACCGCGCCGGCGAGCTCCGGGACGGCTCCATGGAGGAGCTGGTGGAGCTGGGGCTCTACGAAGGGTGGCTTCCCATGGACGTCTTCCGGCGCCTGAAGGACCGGGAGGACATCCGTGACGTGGAGCAGGCCGAGCTGGGGACATGGGGGTACGTGTCGGCCTTCAGACGGCTCCCCGACGGAGACGTCGTCGCCGCCCAGGTCCCCAGGCAGGCCGGGGCCACGGCCATCCGCTCCGCCGACGTGCTGGAGCTGCTGGCCTTCGCCGTCCTGGTGGGTGCCGCCCTCTCCCTGGGACTGGCCCTCCTGGTGGCCCGGGCGCTCACCAGCCCCATCCAGGCTCTCCAGGTGGCGTCGGAGCGGGTGGGCGCCGGCAACCTGGCGCTGAGCCTCCCCTCGGACCGCTCCGACGAGTTCGGGGCGGTCTTCCGGGCCTTCAACCGAATGGTGGGGCGCCTCAGGCGGGCCCGGAGGCAGTTGGTGCGGACCTCCCGCCGCACCAAGACCATCATGGAGGAAGCGGCGGTGGGGATGCTGGCCCTGGATCCGGGGGGGAGGGTGACGCTGGCCAACCCCCGGGCCGGGGAACTCCTGGGCGGAGGGGTGGGGGTGGGCGACCTCCTCCCCGGAGGCGGCCCCCTGGGCGACGAGCTGAGGCGGTGGCTCGAGGAGTTCCTCCGCTCGCGCCGCGAGGAGGCAGGCGTGGAGCTCCAGGAGGGCGCGCGGAGGATCCGGGTGCGGGCCCGGCGCCTGGGGACGCCCGAGGCGCGGGGAGGCGCGGTGGTGGCCCTGGAGGACGTCACCGACGAGCTCCAGACGGAACGGGTGCTGGCGTGGGGGGAGATGGCCCGGCAGATCGCCCACGAGGTGAAGAACCCCCTCACGCCCATGAAGCTCTCGGTGCAGCACATCCGACGGGCCTGGGAGGACCAGCGCCCCGACTTCGAGGGCATCCTCTTCCGCAACGCCGCCGCCATGGAGGAGGAGATCGACCGGCTGGCTGCCATCGCCAAGAGCTTCTCACGCTTCGGAGCCCCCACCGGGACGGGCGAGGCGCCCCTGGAGTCGGTGGACGTGGCCCTGGTGGTCCGGGAAGTGCTGGCGCTGTACAGGGGCTCGGAGGCGCCGGTGGCCTTCGAGGGAAGCGTTCCCGAGGGTCTCCCCCCCGCCTGGGCGCGGGTCACGGAGATGAAGGAGGTCCTGGTCAACCTCCTGGAGAACGCCAGGGTGGCTTCCCCGCCGGGATCGACGGTGTCCATCGCCGCCGAGGAGGACGGCACGGGGGCGCTCCTCGTCCACGTGGTGGACCAGGGCAGGGGGATCCCCGACGCCTTCAAGGCCCGGGTCTTCGAGCCACAGTTCAGCACCCGGTCCACCGGGGCCGGCCTGGGGCTCGCCATCGTCCGGCGCTTGGTGGAATCATGGGGTGGATCCGTCGGTATCGAGAGCGGTGACGGCGTGGGCACCCGTGTCACCCTCCAACTCAGGACGGGCGTTCCCACGTCCTGACCGAGGGTGGATTCGAGGCGGACCCGGGGGGGTGTTATATTGCTACGGCGAGCGGCCCCGCCACCGCCGCCGCGGCGCCCCGGAGGACGCGGGAATCCCTCCTGAACGCAGACGTTCAGCCCCCGAGGAGATGACGAGAATCACGGCCGAGCCGGTCCTTCCTCCGACCTCACACACGACCGTGCCTCTCGACGGGTCCCACCGGAAGATCAAGCCGGTGGAGCTGGCGGCCTGGGTCGAGGCGCGCCTCCCCCGCATCACGAGCCGGTGGCTCCGCGAGGTCCAGAACCGGTACGATACCGGCTCCAATGGGATCAACGGCCTCCTCGAGGAGTTCCTGGGTGTTCTCGCGAGCTTCCTCCCCGGGCTCCTCGGGCCCTACCGGGAGCAGGTGGAGCCTCTCTGGGTCCGGGCCTCCGAGCTCTTCGGCGCCGTGGCGGCCAAGCGAGGCCTGGCGGCGGGGGAGGTCATCGAGGAGTTCCAGATCCTCCGCGAGGTGGTCATCCGGTTCCTCTACCAGGATCCGCCCCTGGGCGGGCGGGTGCCCATCTCCCTGCGGGAGGTGCTGCGGCTCAACCGTGCCATCGACGCCGGCGTCACCCACGCCAGCGTGGGGCACACCGACGCCCTCTTCTTCTCCCTCTTCGAGGGCTCGGGGATTCCCGACGCACCCCCGACCGCGGAGCTCATGACGGAGCTGCGGGCGCAGCTCGGTGCCGTGCGTGACGAGCTGACGGAGGTCCTGGGCGAGCCGCCCGGATCGTGGGCGCTGGAGGAGGAGCCGCACCCCTGAGCGAGCGCGTCCCTGGGTCGGCCGCCGGGGACCTCCCGCCGGAGGAGTTCCGGCGGCTGGCGCGGGAGGCGGCGGACTGGATGGCCGACTACCTCGCGGAGGTCGGCGAGCTCCCCGTCCTCGCCCGGGTGCGCCCCGGCGACGTGCGCTCCCGGCTCCCCGCGGAGCCCCCGCGGCGGGGAGAGAGCCTCGACGACGCCCTCTCCGACTTCCGGGAGGTGGTCCTCCCGGGCATCACCCACTGGAACCACCCGGCGTTCTTCGGCTATTTCTCCATCACCGGGTCGGGCCCGGGAATCCTCGGGGAGATGCTCGCCGCGGCGCTCAACGTCAACGCGATGGTGTGGCGGAGCTCCCCGGCGGCCACCGAGCTGGAAGAGGTGACGCTGGACTGGCTTCGCCAGTTGGTGGGGCTCCCGAAGGCCTTCGACGGGACCATCAACGACACCGCCTCCCACTCGGTGCTCTACGCGCTGGCGGCGGCCCGGGAGGTGGCGTACCCCGAGGCCCACCGAACCGGGATGTTCGGCCAGCCCCGGGGGAGGGTCTACGCGTCCGAGCACGCCCACTCCTCGGTGGAGAAGGCGGTGCTCACGCTGGGCTTGGGCCAGGATGGGTACCGCACCATCGCCTCCGACGACGCCTTCCGCATGCGCCCCGACGCCTTGAGGGCGGCCCTGGAGGAGGACGCCCGGGAAGGGATCCGGCCCGTGGCGGTGGTGGCCACCCAGGGGACGACGTCCACCACGTCGGTGGACCCGGTGGACCGCATCGCACCCCTGGCCCGGGAGTTCGGCGCGTGGCTCCACGTGGACGCCGCGTATGGCGGGCCTGCGGCTATCCTGCCCGAGCTGCGTCCCCTCTTCGCCGGGTGGGAGGAGGCGGACTCGGTGGTGCTCAACCCCCACAAGTGGCTCTTCACCCCCGTGGACTGCTCGGTGTTGTATTGCCGCAGGCCGGAGGACCTGGTGCGGGCGTTTTCCATCGTCCCCGAGTACCTGCGGGCCGCCGAGACCGGGAAGGCCCGGGACCTCATGGACTACGGGCAGGCCCTGGGGCGCCGTTTCCGCTCCCTCAAGCTCTGGTTCGTCCTGCGCTACTTCGGCCGGGAAGGGATCGAGGCGAATCTGCGCGAGCACCTCCGCCTGGCCCGCCTCTTCGCGGAGTGGGTGGAGGAGGAGCCGGGGTGGGAGGTGGCGGCGCCGGTACCCTTCAGCCTGGTGTGCTTCCGGGTCGCGCCGCCGGGCGCCACGGGGGAGGAGGCCGACGGGCTGAACCAGAAGGTCCTCGACCGGGTGAACGAGTCGGGCGAGGCGTTCCTCAGCCATACGCGGCTGCGCGGACGCCTGGTGCTCCGCCTCGCCATCGGGAACCTGAAGACCACCGAGGCCCACGTCGCGCGGACGTGGGAGCTCCTGCGGGAGGCCGCCGGGAAGGGCTAGCCCGGCGGGTGCGGTGAGGCCCTACTCGCCGCCCCCTTCAACCTCCACGCTGGACAGCACCGCTCGCCCCACGACCCGCACCCGGGGCCGGGACGCGGGCCCGTCGGCCCGGGGGCGGCGTCCCCCCTCCACCCCGACGTGGGCCAGGAGCGCCGTGACGTCCAGCTCCACGTCCACGTGGTCGGGGAGGTCTGGGGGGCCGTGGCGGGCACCGCGGGCCCGGGGGCGACGGCACTCCCCGGCCGCGCCTCCCCCAGGTCGGCGCCGAGGGCGTCCAGCGCCGTCCGTCCGATCCCCCTCGCCTTCGCTCACCGCAGGAGTGCGTCCAGCTCGTCGCGTGTGGGCCTGCAGAGCCCCATGGCGGCCCCTGTGAGCGCCCACACCCCCACGGCCCATGTCGCCTGACCGGCGAGGAGGCAGAGGACGAGCCCCAGGAGACCTCCCCCCTCCTGGAGCGCCGACGCGACCACGACCCGGTTCTGGTGCGCCGTCAGCCGCTGGGCCGCGTCTCCCGCCGGGGCGGAGCCGCCGCGCCGGAAGGCGATCCCCCCGACCATGAGCAGGGGCGAGGCCACCAGGGCCAGCGCCGCGGTGCCCGGGGCGAGGGCCGGCTCCCATGCGCCGATGACCCCGGACGCGAGGGCCACCACCACGCCGGTGAAGAGCGTGACGCCTCCCAGGAGCGATGCCCAGAGGAGGACGATGACGCGGTGGCGGGCGTCCAGCGTTGCCTTGTCCATGGAGGAGCGGAGCAGGGGAAACGAAGCGGGGCCGACGCAACCATGCGCCGGCCCCGCCACGTCGGTCAAGCGCGGCGCGTCAGCCCAGCTCGCGCACCGCCTTCACCAGGTCCGCCATGGACTGCTTGGCGTCGCCGAAGAACATGAGGTTGTTGTCGTTGTAGAAGAGGTCGTTGTCGATGCCGGCGAAGCCCGGCGACAGCGACCGCTTCATCACGATGGTGCGCCGCGCCTTGTCCACGTCGAGGATGGGCATGCCGGCGATGACGCTCTTCGGGTCGCGGGCCGCCGGGTTGCACACGTCGTTGGCGCCCACGATGAGCACGGCGTCCGTGCTCGGGAAGTCGTCGTTGATCTCGTCCAGGTCGAAGAGCTTGTCGTAGGGCACGTCGGCCTCGGCCAGGAGCACGTTCATGTGGCCGGGCATGCGCCCCGCCACCGGGTGCACGGCGTACCGCACCGTGACGCCCCGCTGCTCCAGGAGGTCGCCCACCTTGCGCAGCTCGTGCTGCGCCTGGGCCACGGCGAGGCCGTACCCGGGAACGATGACCACCGAGTTCACGTAGCCCAGCTCGGCGGCCACGGTCTCGGCGTCGGCCTTCTTCACCGGCCGCTTGCCGATCTGCGACTTGTCGATGTTGGCGGTGCCGCCGAAGGCGCCGAACATGACGTTGGTCAGCGACCGGTTCATGCCCTTGCACATGATCATGGTGAGGATCAGCCCCGAGGCGCCCACCAGCGCGCCGGAGATGATGAGCACCATGTTCATGATGACGAACCCCGCCGCGCTCGCCGCCAGCCCCGAGTAGGAGTTGAGGAGCGAGATCACCACGGGCATGTCGGCGCCGCCGATGGGGATGGTCAGCGTCACGCCCATGACCAGCGAGAGCGCGAGGACGACCCAGAACGCCGTGTGGGCGTCCATGAAGCCGCCGCCCATGGCCGGCACGCTCAGGGCGATGACCGCCAGGAACATGATGGCGTTGAGGGTCTTCTGCCCCGGGTACGTGATGGGGTTACCCGTCATCCACTCGCGGAGCTTGAGGAACGCGATCATCGAGCCCGAGAACGTCAGGCCGCCGATGAAGGTCCCGAGCATGATGCTCACCCCGTACGTGGACAGGCTCACCGTGTTGGTGGTGTTCAGGTACTCGGCCATGGCCACCAGCGCGGAGGCGCCGCCGCCGAAGCCGTTGAACAAGCCCACCATCTCGGGCATGGCCGTCATCTTGACCATGCGGGCGGAGACGCCGCCCACCAGGCCGCCGATGGCCACGCCGATGAAGATCTGCGTCCACGAGAGGATCTCGTTGTCCACCACCGTGGCACCGATGGCCAGCGCCATGGCCACCGCGGCGATGGCGTTGCCGGCCCGGGCGGTGGCGGGAGACTGGAGGCGCTTGAGGCCGACGACGAAGAGGATCGCCGACAGCAGGTAGGTCAGCTCGACCAGGATATGGGATTCCATGTTGAGCTCCTCCCTAGCGCTTCTTGAACATGGCGAGCATGCGGTCGGTCACCATGAAGCCCCCGATCACGTTGATCGTGGCCATGGCGATGGCCGCAATGCCAAGCACGACTTGCAGCGTCCCTTCCGCCCGCCCCGCCACGATGAGGGCACCCACGATGGAGATGCCCGAGATGGCGTTGGCCCCCGACATCAGGGGCGTGTGGAGGGTGGGGGGGACCTTGGTGATCACCTCGCGGCCCGCGAGGGTCGCGAGGACGAACACGTAGAGCCCGATCATCAACTCGCCCATGGGTTCTCCTCGGAGTAGGGCGTAAGCGTTCTGGATTCTTCGCGAGCCACCGGGGCCTTCAGGCTCCCAGGGACTGCTTGACCCGCTCGTTCACGACCTCTCCTCCGTGGGTGACCGTCGAGGGCCCCACCACGTCGTTGGAGAAGTCCAGGTTCAGCGTGCCTTCCTTCATGTCCACGAACTCGGCCACCAGCGTGACGATGTTCTTCGAGTACATCTGGCTGGCGTGGACGGGGATCGAGGCCGGGATGTTGTCGGGTCCGATGACCTCGACCCCGTGGGCGACGACGGTCTCACCGTGCCGGGTGCGCTCGCAGTTCCCGCCGGTCTCGGAGGCCAGGTCGATGATCACGGACCCGACCTTCATCGACTTGAGCATGTCCTCGGTGATGAGGACGGGCGCCCTGCGGCCGGGGATCGCCGCCGTCGTGATCACGATGTCCGCGTCGGCGATGTGGGCCGCGATGAGCTCCAGCTCCTTCTTGTGCTGCTCCTCGGAGAGCTCCTTGGCGTAGCCACCCTCGCCCTCGGCGACCACGTCGTGCTCCGTCTCGAGGAACTTGGCGCCGAGGCTCTGCACCTGCTCCTTCACCGCGGGTCGGACGTCGAAGGCCTCCACGATGGCGCCGAGGCGCTTGGCGGTGGCGATGGCCTGGAGTCCGGCGACCCCGGCGCCCAGAACCAGGGCCTTGGCGGGGCGGATCGTGCCCGCCGCCGTCGTGAACATGGGGAGGAACTTGGGGAGGTGATCGGCGGCCATGAGGACGGCCTTGTAGCCCGCCACCGTCGCCTGGGAGGACAGGGCGTCCATGGACTGGGCCCGGGTGATCCGGGGGACCATCTCCATGGAGATCCCGGTGACCTTCCGGTCCCGGAGCTTCTTCACCAGCTCGGGGCTGGTGAGGGGGCTCAGGAACGAGACGAGGATGGCACCCTCGCCCACGCGGCCGGCCTCTTCCGAGGTCGGGGGGTTGATATGGAGGACCAGGCCCGCTCCCTGGAGGGCCTCGGTGGCACTGGACGCCACGGTGGCTCCCGCGGCCCGGTAGTCCTCGTCGGACACGCCGGCGGCGGCGCCGGCTCCGGACTCCACGGCAACCTGGAGGCCCGCCTTCACGAGCTGCTGGACGCCCTGGACCACCAGGGCGACCCGGCGCTCGCCCGGGCGTGTTTCCTTCAGGACGGCGACCTTCATGGACGCGCTCCCTATGTGTTTCGGGGTGGGAAAAAAGCAGCGCCGCCGGCCCGCCCTTCGGGCCGACGAGCACCGTAGGGTACCCGCGCACCCCCCAGGGCACAAGCGGGAATTTCCCTACGCTCGCGAGGGGGATCGGGAGGTGGTCGCGGCACCGCGATCGTCCCGTCGAGCCATGGGTGCGCCCCGGGGCTCGGGGCGATGCTCCGTCCATGCTGGCGCACGTCCTCACGGCCGCCGTCCGCGGCGTCGAGTCGTACCTGGTGCGGGTGGAGGTGAACCTGGCGCCGGGCCTGCCCGCCTTCGCCGTGGTGGGCCTGGCGGAGAGCGCGGTGCGCGAGGGGAGGGAGCGGGTGGCGGCGGCGCTGCGCAACGCGGGCTTCCCCCTGCCGCCGCGCCGGATCACGGTGAACCTCGCCCCGGCCGACGTGCGCAAGGAGGGGAGCGCCTTCGACCTCCCCCTTGCCGTGGGCCTCCTGGCCGCCTCGGGCCACGTGGAGCCCCGGCGCCTGGAGGGCGTCGCCTTCCTGGGGGAGCTCGGCCTGGATGGTGGGCTCCGGCCCGTGCGCGGTGTCCTCCCCGTGGCTTCCCGCTGCGCCCGCGGAGGGATCGGCTCGCTGGTGGTGCCCAGGGAGAACGCGGCCGAAGCGGCCGTGGTGGAGGGGCTGACCGTGCTCGGGGCCTCCTCGTTGACCGAGGTGGTGGCCCACCTGGACGGCGGCCCCCCCCTCGCGGCGGTGGCCGTTGACGTGGGGGCCCTCCTGGCCGATGACGTACCCGCCGGGGCGGAGCTGCGCGACGTGAAGGGGCAGGAGGGCGCGAAGCGCGCCCTGGAGGTGGCGGCGGCGGGGGGACACAACCTCCTGTTCATGGGGCCGCCGGGCTCGGGGAAGACGATGCTGGCTCGGCGCCTCCCGGGCATCCTCCCGCCCCTCACCCTTCCCGAGGCGCTGGAGGCGACGCGCGTCCATTCGGTGGCGGGCCTCCTCCGTCCCGGGGCGGCGCTGGTGACCCGCCGCCCCTTCCGGGCGCCCCACCACTCGGTGAGCGACGCGGGCCTGGTGGGGGGTGGCTCGCCGGTGCGGCCTGGGGAGGTCTCGCTGGCGCACCACGGCGTCCTCTTCCTCGACGAGCTCCCCGAGTACCGGCGCCACGTGCTCGAGGCCCTGCGCCAACCCCTGGAGGACGGGCGGGTACGCCTGTCCCGGGCGCGGGGGACCGAGGACTACCCGGCCCGCTTCCTCCTGGTGGGGGCCATGAACCCCTGTCCGTGCGGTTTCTGGGGGGACGGCTCGGACCGGTGTCGGTGCGACCCGTCCCACGTGGCCCGGTACCGCTCCCGGGTGTCGGGGCCTCTCCTCGACCGGCTGGACCTCCACGTGGAGGTTCCCGCCGTCTCCTTCGGTCGCCTCACCGAGCAGGCCAGGGGCGAGGCCACCGCGACGGTCCGGGAGCGGGTGGTCCGCGCCCGGAAGCGGCAGGGGGAGCGCTTCGCGGGCTGCCCCGGCGTATACGCCAACGCCCAGATGGACCCGGGGCTCCTTCGCCGCTTCGCCCAGCCTCCGCCGGAGGTGGTCCGGCTCCTCCAGGACGCGGTGGACCGAGGCCTCTCCGCCCGGGCCTTCCACCGGGTCCTCAAGGTCGCCAGGACGCTGGCGGACCTGGCGGACCGGGACCGGGTCGTCGCCGACGACGCCCTGGAGGCCCTGGGATATCGTGCGCTGGACCGGCGACCGGTGTAGGGCATCGCCCTACGCCGACATCGGGATATGCACGAAATCGAATGAGCCTATGCCCGACTGAAGACGGAACCGTTCCGGTTACCTTTCTTCAGTGCTGGACCTGACGAGGAGCCCGATCGCTCGGGCCATTGGACATAGATAGGCGGTAGACGACATGGGTACGACCCTCACCTTGCTCGCGGACCTCTACGCTCACGTGGGTCCCGGGCTTTTTCTCGCCCTCGCGTTCCCCGTGCTCCTGGGTTTCTTCGCGATTCTCCTCGTCCAGGGCGTCAGGCGCCTCCGGGCCGCGGACGAGGAGCTGACCGAGACGGCTTGAGCACCCCGGAGCCGCCTCCCCGCGGCCCCGGCGGCTTCCTCGTGAGACTGGCCATGCCCGCCACGGCGGAGTAGGGTTCCCCGGGGCGAAAGGCCCCGAGCCGTCCACCGTATCATCGGAGGCTCCAGGACTCCTGCCCCCGAGGTGTGCCATCCGCGACCCTGCCCGCATCCTCGTCGCCCTCGTCGCCGTGTCGACGTGGGTCGCGACGCCCGTGGCGGGCCAGTCCGCCGCGGGAAGCGACCGCCTTCGACGCGCGGTGGACGCCCTCGGCGACTCCGCGCGCATCAGGCTCCTGGCACCCGGGGTGATGGTGGACGACGGCCTCTTCCTGGGCCTGCGCTCCGACTCCCTCCTCGTGGCCGACGCCGACGCCCGCTTCCGGGTGGGCCTCGGCGAGGTCGAAGGCCTGTCGGTGCAGGGGAGCCGCTGGCTCGAGATCGGCCTCCAGTCCGGCGCGGTGGGCCTGGTCGCCGGTGCCGCCGCCGGGTACTTCCTGGGATACTTCCACTGCGGGGACGAGGTCCGGGAGTGCGGATCCCACGCCCGCGGCGTCGGCCTCCGCTGGGGGCTGGTGTTCGGCTCCGCCGGAGTGCTCGGGGGCGGGGCGGTGGGCTCCCGGATGCGGCGGTGGGAGAGGGTCTTCCCGTGAGGCTCCCCGCCGTCGTCGCGTGGGCGTACGCCCTCGTCCTGGGAGCGTGCGCGTCCCCCGCGGACGGGCAGCAGCCCCCGCCGTCGGCGGTGCTCTCGGGGACGGTCTACGACTCCCTGGGCGGCGGTTCGCTTTCCGGCGCGAGGGTGCTCCTCGGGGGCGGTCTGGCCGCGGCCACCACCGACGGGGAGGGGCGCTTCTCCCTCCGTGCTCCGCCGGGGCAGTACACGGTGACCTTCAGCCATCCCTCGCTCTCCATGTGGGGGGTGCTCCACCACCCGGCGACGCTGCGCCTGGAGGAGGGACGCACGGTGCGCGCGGCGCTCGCGACCGCGTCGGAGGAGACCGTCCTCAGCCGCACGTGCGGCGTCTCGGCCTCGGTGGTGGGGGGGCAGGTCCGCGACCTGCTGACCCTCACGCCACTCGCCGCCGCCACGGTACAGGTGGACACCCGGGCGGGGAGGGGCCCCCGGGGGCAGACGCTCCACACCGCCGGCGACGGATCGTGGTTCGCGTGCCTGCCCGACGCAGGGGCGGAGGTGGAGGTCCAGGCGCGGCAGGCCGATGCCCGGGGCCGCCCCCTCCGCGTGGAGGGGGCGGCGCGTGTGCGCGTGCTGGACCTCTACGTGCAGGCGTCGCAGCCGGCAGAGCTCCAAGGGCTGGTCCTGGACGGGGAGAGCGGCGCGCCCCTCGCCGACGCGGCGGTGGAAGTGATGGGCACCCGGCTGCGCACCCTCACCGCGGACGATGGCCGCTTCCGGTTCCGGGGCGTGCCGCCCGGAGCCATCAGCCTGTCGGTGGAGCGCCTCGGATACGGGCGGAGGGTGGCGCTGGTCCGCGCCGAAGGGGGGAGCATGGCACGGGTGACCCTCGAGCTCTTCGCCGAGGCCATCGCCGTGGATTCGGTGGTGGTCACCGTGGAGGGGGGGGTGGTGGACCGGAACCGCCTGGCGACCCGCTTCGACGGGCTCACCCGTGAGCAGATCGATGCGCTACTCCCCCGCGCGGTCGCTTTCGACGACCTCCTGCGCAACGCCAACATCCCCGGCCTCAAGGTGCGTGACATCGTCCACCAGGGGGCCAGCGGCATCCAGCAGACCGGCGTGTGCGTGGAGCTGTCCCGCCGCTCCTCCCTGGGGGATCCCCAGTGCCTGATGGTGGAGGTGTACCTCAACGACATCCGGCTCTCCGACGCCGAGACCCTCCTCCAGAGCCTGGATCCTAGAACCATCGACCGGGTCCAGCTCTTGACCTCCACCTCCGCCGGCGTGGAGTACATGGGTACCGAGCGGAGCCGAAACGGCATCCTCCTCGTCTGGACGCGGAAGCGGTAGCACACCGGGGACGCGCCGCCTGAAACGGGTGGGACCCGGTTGCCCGCGGTGGTAGGTTGCTGCCATGCCTCCACCGCCCTCCCCGCCCGTCCCTCCCTCCTCCGACGCCTCCAGCGCCAAGCTCCTCGGCGCCTTCGGGGTGGTCTACGTCGTGTGGGGATCCACGTATCTGGCCATCCGCTTCGCCATCGAGACGTTGCCCCCGCTCCTCATGGCGTCGGTGCGCTTCCTGGTGGCGGGCGGCCTCCTGTACGCCTGGGCCCGCTCGAGGGGCGCGCCCCGTCCCACGCCGTCTCAGTGGCGCTCCGCGGCCATCGTGGGTGGACTCCTCTTCGTAGGGGGGAACGGCGCCGTGGTGCTCTCGGAGCAGTGGGTACCGTCGGGGCTGGTGGCCCTCCTCGTGGCCTCCGTGCCCCTCTGGATGGTGGTGGTGGACTGGATCTGGGGGTCGGGAATGCGCCCCTCGGGGCGCGTATCCCTGGGGTTGCTGGCGGGGTTCGCCGGCGTGGCCACGCTGGCCGGGTCGCCGGGCGCCGGGGAGGGGGGTGCCCACGAGCTGCTGGGCGTCGTGCTGGTCACCGCCGGGTCGGCGGCCTGGGCGGCCGGCTCCATCTACGCCCGCCACGCCGACGTGCCGGGCCGCCCACGCCTGTGGGTGGGGATGCAGATGCTGGCCGGCGGGGCGCTCCTGTTCCCCCTGTCGGTGATCACCGGGGAGGTGGGGCGCCTGGACGTGGGGGCGGTCTCCGCCAAGTCGCTCCTTGCGCTGGCCTACCTCGTGATCTTCGGCGCGCTGCTGGCCTTCAGCGCCTACATCTGGCTCCTGACCCGCTCGACGCCCGCCCAGGTGAGTACCTACGCGTACGTGAACCCCGTGGTGGCCCTCTTCCTGGGGTGGAGCCTCGCCGATGAGCCGCTGACCTTCCGATCGCTGGTCGCAGCGGTCATCATCGTAGGGTCGGTGGTGGTCATCACCGCCGGCGGGCCTCGCCGCTCCGGCCCCCGGGACGCGGAGGTGGGGCCGCAGCGGGCGGCCGAGCCAGGAGGCGAGCGATGATCATTCAGGGGCTACTGCCGGCGCTCCAGGTGGCGGACACGGTGACGGGGAGGCTGCGGGCGCTCCCCCAGCTCATCCCCGGCCTCGGCGTGGAGATCCAGGCGAAGCTCCTCGTCTCCCTCTTGGTGGTGCTCCTCCTGGTCTTCGCGCGACGGGGCCTGCTCCGCTTCGTCGACGGGAGGCTGGACGACCCGTCGGCACGCTACCGGTGGTCCAAGACGTCGTCCTACGTGGCGTTCCTGCTGGGGCTGGTGGTGGTGGCGCAGGTGTGGTTCTCCGCCATTCGCCAGGTCGGGACCTTCCTCGGCCTCCTTTCGGCCGGTCTGGCCATCGCCCTCAAGGACCTGGTGGCCGACCTGGCCGGGTGGGTCTTCATCCTGTGGAGGCGCCCCTTCGACCTGGGCGACCGCATCCAGATCGGCGACCACGCCGGAGACGTGGTGGACGTGCGGATCTTCGCCTTCACCATCATGGAGATCGGCAACTGGGTCGGCGCCGACCAGAGCACGGGGCGGATGATCCACGTCCCGAACGCGACCGTGTTCACCCAGCCCCTGGCCAACTACACGGCGAGCTTCCCCTTCCTCTGGAACGAGCTCCCGGTCCTCGTGACCTTCGAGAGCAACTGGCGCAAGGCCAAGGGGCTGCTGGAACGCATCGCCACGGAGGAGGGCCTGGCGGTGAGCCAGGAGGCGGAGCGCACCCTCAAGGAGACCACCAAGCGCTTCCTCATCTACTACCGGAAGCTCACGCCCGTGGTGTACACGTCGGTGGAGGATTCGGGGGTGCTTCTGACCATCCGCTACCTGACCCGGCCCAGGGAGCGCCGTGGCACGGCGCAGGCCCTTTGGGAGCGCGTGTTGGACGCCTTCGCCTCCGAGACGGACGTGGATCTGGCCTACCCGACGCAACGCCTCTACCTGAACCCGGTGGAAGGGAAGGCCGGGGCCCGGGCGCCTCTCCCTCGCCTGTCCCCGGACGAGGACACCCCGTAGTTTCGGGGGTCGTCCTCCCGCACCCGGTTCCCCACGCCCCCGCCCGTGCGCCACTACCTCGACTTCGCAGCCACGTCCGCCGTCCGGCCTCCGGAGGTGGGCCTGGCCGTCGCTCGTTTCCTCACCGAGTGCGGCGCGACGCCGGGGCGGGGGGGGCATGCCCTCGCCTTGGAGGCGGGGCGGGTGGCGCTGCGGTGCCGCCAGGCGGTGGGGCGGCTCCTCGGGCTGGGGGCCGACCCGAGGCGCGTCGCGTTCTTTCCCAACGCCACGTACGCGTTGAATACCGCGCTCTGGGGGGTCCTCCGGGCCGGCGACACCCTGGTGGTCACGGCCTACGACCACAACGCCGTCGTCCGGCCGGCGGCGTACCTGGCCCGGGAGCGGGGCGTCCGGGTCCGGACCGTGGGGGGAACCCCGGAAGGGGAGGTGGACTACGAGGAGGTCGAGCGCCTGGTGGAGGGGGCCCGCCTCCTGGTGGTGAACGCCGCCTCCAACGTCCTGGGGCACCGCCTTCCCGTGGAGGAGATGGCCGCCCGGGCCCGGGCCGCCGGGGCCCTCGTCCTGGTGGACGCGGCCCAGGGAGCGGGACACCTTCCGCTGGACCTGGGAGGCGTCGGGTCCGACATGGTCGCCTTCACCGGGCACAAAGGGCTCCTGGGGCCCCAGGGCACCGGCGGACTCTGGGTTCGGGACGGCGTGGAGCTGGATCCCCTTCTTCGCGGGGGCACGGGCGGCGACTCCTCGCTGGAGGAGATGCCGGACGCCATGCCCGACCGACTGGAGGCGGGGTCTCTGAACGGGCCGGGGCTGGCGGGGCTGGAGGCGGGCCTGGCCCACGTCGCCGCCAGGGGGGTGGCGGCGATCCATGACGAGGAGATGCGGTTGAAAGCGAAGCTGTGGAACGGTCTGACGGCCATCCCGGGGGTCCGGGTCCGCTCGCCCCGGGGTCGGGACGGGGTGGGGGTCGTGACCTTCACGGCTTCGTCCCATGACCCTGCGACCCTGGCCGCAAGGCTGGAGCGGGAGTGGGGGGTGTTGGGCCGGGCGGGCCTTCACTGCGCCCCCGGGTGCCACCGCCTCCTCGACACGCTCGAGACGGGAGCGGTTCGCCTCTCCGTGGGGTGGGCCACGCGGGACGATGACGTGGACCGGGCGCTGGAGGGCGTCGAGGCGCTGACGCGGTCCGAGAGCGTCGCTGTGGGCAACGACGTGGACCACGCCAAGGGGTACGGGGGATGAGGGCGTTCATCGCGCTGAACCTCCCCAAGAAGGAGCGGCAGAGGGTCCACAGGGCGGCCCGCCTCCTGCGCGAGGAGGACATGCCGGTGCGCTGGGTCGACCCCGACAACCTGCATGTCACGTTGAAGTTCCTCGGGGAGGTGCGACCCGAGCGGGTGGGCGCGGTGGAGGAGACGTTGGCCCGCGTGGCCCAGGGGACGCCTCCCTTCCCTCTGGCGCTGGCGGGCTTCGGGGCCTTCCCCACCATCCGGCGGCCCCGGGTCATCTGGCTGGGCGTGGACGCGACGCCCGAGCTCCGGTGTCTCAAGCAGGACCTGGAATGGGCCCTGGCGGACTGCGGGTTCGAAGCCGAGACTCGGGCCTTCCATCCGCACCTGACGCTGGGACGCGCCGACCCCCGGGACGGCGCCGGGGCCTTCCGGGGGCTGGACGAGGTCGTGGCCGGCCTGGAGTTCCACGCCGAGGTGAGGATGCACTCGGTGGACCTGATGCGCAGCCACCTGTCCCGGGCGGGTGCGCGGTACAGCGTGGTGACCAACGCAAGGCTGACGGGAGGGTGACGGGTTGGGTCTGATCCGAAAGGCGGTTTGGCTCCTGGTGCTCGTTACGGTGGCGTACGCGGGTTTCCGGTGGGGAGGGTACGTATTCCCGTCCGTGGAGCGGGCGTTGGGCCTCGGGGAGCCGGTGTGGGTGCCGGCGCCGGAGGGCACCGTCCCCGAGCGGCCCACGCCGGAGCTCGCGGAGAGCACGCTGGAACGCTTCGAGAGCTTCCGGAGGGGGGAGGGGGAGCGGCGGCTGGCCCTCGGCGGGCCCGAGCTCTCCGCCGTGGTGCGCTACGCGCTGCCCGGCATCATCCCTCCGGGCGTGGACCAGCCCACCGTCTCCCTCGAGGGCGGCCGGGTGCGCGTGAGCGCGCGCGTGGCGCTGGAGGCGTTCCCCCGGCTCCCCCAGCTCGACCAGGTGGTGGGCCTCCTCCCCGACACGGTGCTCATCGAGTTGGAGGGGGCCCTGGTGCCCCTGGACCAGTCGTTCCTCGCGCTCCTCGTGGACCGGGTGGAAGCCTCGCGCATCCCCGTGCCCAGGCGCATGGTGGCCGACGTGCTCACGGGGCTGGGACGGTCGGGGCCGGCCAGCCTTCCCCCAGACGCGCTCTCCGTTCCCATTCCCGACGGCGTCCACCAGGTGTTCGTCCAGCAGGACAGCCTCGTCCTTCTCGCCCGCTAGCGCCCATGGCCAAGCTTCTCATCGTCGACGACGAGCGGTCCATCCGCGAGGCACTCCTCCAGGTCTTCGAGTACGAGGGTCACGAGGTCCACGGAGCCGCCGACGGCCCCGAGGCGCTGGAGGCGGCGGAGCGGATCCGTCCCGACGTCATCTTCCTGGACGTGAAGATGCCCGGCATGGACGGTATCGAGGCGCTGGCCCGGCTGCGGGAGGCGGACCCGGCGGCCCTCGTCATCATGATCTCGGGGCACGGGACCATCGATACCGCCGTGGAGGCCACACGGAAGGGGGCCTACGACTTCCTGGAGAAGCCCCTGGACACGAGCCGCCTCCTGGTGACGCTGAAGCGGGCGCTGGAGTTCCGGGGCCTGGCGGCGTCCATGGAGGCGCTCCGGGACCAGGTGGAGAGCCGCTACCAGATCGTCGGGAACTCCTTCGCGGTGCGGCAGGTCCTGGAGCGGGTGGAGAAGGTGGCACCCACGGATGCCCGCGTCCTCATCACCGGCGAGAACGGAACGGGCAAGGAGCTCGTGGCGCGGGCCATCCACCGGCTCTCGGCCCGGAGCGGGGGTCCGTTCGTGGAGGTGAACTGCGCGGCCATCCCGTCGGAGCTCATCGAGTCCGCGCTCTTCGGCCACATCAAGGGCTCCTTCACCGGGGCCGTCTCCGACCGGGCGGGGAAGTTCGAGCAGGCGGACGGGGGCACCCTCTTCCTGGACGAGATCGGCGACATGTCCCTCGCGGCGCAGGCCAAGGTCCTGCGGGCGCTGGAGCAGGGGGTGGTCACGCGGGTGGGCGGCTCCAAGGCCATCGAGGTGGACGTGCGGGTCGTGGCGGCCACCAACAAGGACCTCCCGGAGGAGATCGGCGAAGGCCGATTCCGCGAGGACCTCTTCTACCGCCTCAACGTGGTGCCCATCCACGTCCCCCCGCTCCGCGAGCGGCGGGACGACATCCCCATGCTGGTGCACCATTTCACGCGGCTCATGGCGCGCTCGGCGCGCGTGGGGGCCAAGACGTTCACCGACGCCGCCGTCGAGCGCCTGGCGGGCCGGGAGTGGCCGGGTAACGTGCGCGAGCTGCGCAACACCGTGGAGCGGCTCCTCATCCTCTCCACCGGGGAGCGGGTGGGTGGCGAGGACGTGGACCTCCTCGCCCCGGGCCGAAGCGGGGGCTCGGGCCTGGGGAGCGAGCTTCTGGGAGCCGAGACCTTCGCCGAGTTCAAGGAGCGCGCGGAGCGGGCGTTCATACTGCAGAAGCTCCGGGACAACGACTGGAACGTCGCCGAGGCGGCGCGCCGCATGGACATGCCCCGGTCCAATCTCTACAAGAAGATCGAGAAGTACGGCCTTGTCCGGGATGGGTAGGGCGAAGCGATGGCGCGGATAAACTGCGCTGTCGTCCGGCCGACCTTGTGCGCTCCCGGGGGCGCTCCTAGACTTCCCCTACAATCGAATCGGCGGGTGGGTCACTTCCGGAAGCCGGTGTGAATCCGGCGCGGCCCCGCCACTGTGAGAGGCCCGAGCACGTCTCGGAACGCCTGCTCTCCATGCCACTGGGTGCCTCGGCGCCTGGGAAGGCGAGCAAAGCGGCCTCGAGCCAGGAGACCTGACCCACCCCGGCCATGCTGCCGTCTCCGAGGGGAGGTGGGTGGGACCTGGAGCGTTCCTCGCCCTGCCTTCCCCCCTCGGGGAGGAGCAGGGCCCCTCGTTTCCAACCGTGGGGAAGGAACGCTCATGTCTCGCATCGCCATCATCGCCCTGGCCGCCGCGTCGCTGGCCGCCCCGCTCCATCTCTCCGCCCAGGAGAGCCCCTTCAGGCTGGACGGCCTCGTCGTCACCGCCAGCCCCACCCCCCGCGCCGCCGGGGACGTGGCCCGCGCCGTCACCGTGCTGGACGGCTCGGAGCTGCGGGCCCTTGGCGTCACGCTGGTGTCCGAAGCCCTGCGGGCCGTTCCCGGTCTGACCGTGGTCCGCGGCGGGTCCTTCGGCGCCACCACCTCCGTGTTCATGCGCGGGGGCGAGAGCGACTACGTGCAGGTACTCGTGGACGGTGTGCAGGTGAACAGCCCCGGGGGGGGCTTCGACTTCGCCGGCCTGACGCTGGACAACGTGGAGCGCATCGAGGTGGTGCGTGGTCCCGCCTCGTCCCTCTACGGGTCCGATGCCGTGGCAGGGGTCATCCACGTCATCACGCGCACGGGACGGGGGCCGGTGCGGGGAGAGGCCACCCTCCGGGCGGGCAGCTTCGGCCGCCGCGAGGCCTCGGTGGGCATGTCGGGGGGTGGTTCCGCCGGGTGGTCGCTGGGGCTCACCCGGATCCGCGTGGACGGGCTCCTTCCCGTCAACAACGGGTTCGAGAACACGGTGCTGAGCGGCAGCGTGCGCCTGGCACCCGACCAGCAGACGCGGGCGTCGGTGTCCCTGCGGATGGCCGAGCGGGTCTACCGCTTTCCCACGGATGGGGGCGGGGCCGTCACCGACGGCAACGCGTTCACCTTCGGCGACGAGGCCTCGGTGGCGGTCGTGGCGTCCCGGCGCCTGGGCCGGGACCTGGAGGCGCGGGCCAGCCTGGGGCTGGCGCGCACCGACGGCGGCACCGACGACCAGCCCGACACAGCGGGCGACACGCTGGGGTATTTCGGCTACACGAGCCTCGACCACGTGCAGCGGGCCACGGCGGACCTGCGCGCCAACCTGTATCGGGGGCCGGTGGTGGCCACGGTGGGCCTGGAGCTCGAGGACCAGAAGCAGCGGTCGTTCTCCGAGTCCCTCAGCCAGTGGGGGCCGTCGGTGGGGCGCAGCGAGTATCGGCGGGGAAACCGCGCCGCGTACGCCCACGTCACCGGACAGGCGGGCCGGGCGGCGTTCGCCCTGGGAGGCCGCCTGGAGGACAACGAACGGTTCGGATCCGTGGCGAGCTGGAACGCGGAGGCCGGGTGGGCCGTGACGGAGTGGATGCGGGCGCGGGGGGCGGCCGGAGTCGGCGTGAAGGAGCCCACCTTCTTCGAGAACTACGCGGAGGGGTGGGTCCGGGGGAACCCGGCCCTGGAGCCGGAGCGCGCCCGCTCCCTGGAGGTGGGCGTGGAGGCGCGTGCGGCGCAGGAGAGGGTGGTGCTCCGCGCGAGCGTATTCTCCCAGCGCTTCCGCGACCTGATCCAGTACGTCGCGGTGCCTGCGTCGCCGCAGGACCCCAACTTCGCGAACGTGGCGGAGGCGTCCGCTCGTGGCGTCGAGCTGGGAGGGGAGGTGTTCGCCGCCGGCGTGCGCGTGGGCGCCGACTGGACCTGGCTCGACACCGAGGTCCTGGACGGCGGCGCCGACGACGGGCCGGAGGCCGACTTCGCCCGGGGGTGGCGGCTGCTGCGCCGGCCCACCCACGACTTCAGGGTCCACGCGGCCGGGGGGCTCGCCGGGGTCGCGTGGACGGCGGACGTCCACGTGGTGGGAGAGCGCGACGACAGGGACTTCGCCGCGTGGCCCGCGCGCCGGGTGGCGCTGCCGCGGTACACCACGCTGAGCCTCGGCGTGGACGTGCCCGTGACCGAGCGCTTCCGGGCGGGGGTGCGGGCCGACAACCTGCTGGACGCGCGCTACGAGGAGGTGGTGGGCTTCCCGGCGCCCGGGCGCGGCTTCACGCTGGGAGGGAGCGTCACCTTCGGGGGGCTCTGAGGATCTCGGTGCCGTCCTCGAGGGCGTAGATCGCCTCCAGCGTCCGGTAATCGCGGGCGCTGAGCGTGGTGGCGGTGTTGGTCGGGTACATCACGTCCCGGGGCTCGTCGGAGTGGGGGAGCCCCAGGGCGTGCCCCATCTCGTGCGCCGCGACCAGGCGGACCTCCCGGGGATCCATGGGCCGGCCGGAGTACGGGTTGTTGATGGCCAGCTCCAGGGAGACGACGCTCAGCCCGCGCTGCGGGCTCCACTGGGTACGGGCCACGCCGATCTGCCCGCCGCCCAGGGATGTGACCCACCGCACCGAGAAGTCGGCGTCGCGGGTCCCCCGCTCGTCCACGAGGATGGGGAACGGCTGGCCGTTCCAGAGCAGGATCCCGGCGGTGGCCGCGCGTTGGAGCTGTTGGGCCAGGAGGCCGTCCACCTGGGGGCGGGGCACGCGCACCACCAGCGTGCCCTCGAATCCCTTCCAGCGATGGATCTGGATCCTGTCGTAGGTCTGGAGCTCGACGCACAGGTACCCGGAGTTTCGGCACGCCGTCTCGCCGGACACGGTGGGGAGGGAGGAGGGCGTGGGCGTGGGGAGGGCGCCCCGGGCCTCCGACCTCTCCCCCGGTCGGGGGTCGCAGTCCGAGCCGCCGGCGGGGCCGCACGCCTCGGGTTGCGCGGGCGCGGGCTTCCGGCCCGGGCGCATGGCGAAGAGCCCGCCCGCCACGAGGAGCAGGGCGAGAAGCGAGACGGGGCTGGGGCGACGCACACGCATGGAGGCTCCGGGCCAGGACGCGCAACCTTACGGGCTCGAGCAACGTAGGATCCACCGAGCGCGTCGAAAAGCCGGAGCGCGGAGGGTTCTTTCACGGGGGCGCGCTCCGCGGTACCATGGATGGTGGGCGCCCCTTCGCGGGGGTGCCGTCAGGGAGGGGGCCAAGCATCGACGAGGCGGGCGTGGATCGAGGCGAACAGCGGGGCGAGGAGGGCGTCGTGTCCCAGGTCCTCCGGAAAGAGGAGGAGCGGGGGCACGTCCTGGCGACGGCATGGGAGTGGACGCGTTCCCTCGCCGTGGCCTTCGTTCTCTTCCTGGTGGTGCGGGCGTTCCTCGTGGAGGCGTTCCGGATCCCCACGGCGTCCATGGAGAACACGCTTCTCGTGGGTGACTTCCTCCTGGTCAACAAGGCCGTCTTCGGCGCCGAGATCCCCGGCACCAGCCTCCACACCCCCGCGTTCACCGAGCCCCGGCGTGGCGAGGTCGTCGTCTTCGTGCCCCCCCACGAGCCCACCAAGAACTACGTCAAGCGGCTGGTGGGCCTGCCCGGCGACACCCTGGAGATGAGGGACAAGGTCCTCCTCCTCAACGGCCGGCCGGTGGACGAGCCCTACGTCCAGTACCTGGACCGGGCGGGAGACGCGGTCCACCCCGGCATGGGATGGCAGTCCAACCACCTCATCGCCAGCCCGGCCCGGGCCTACCACCCCACCCGCGACAACTGGGGCCCGCTGGTGGTTCCCGACGGTCGGTATTTCATGCTGGGGGACAATCGGGACAACAGCGAAGACTCCCGCTATTGGGGCTTCGTGCCGCGCTCCGCCATCCGCGGCCGGCCGTGGTTCGTCTACTACTCCTTCCGGGCCGCCGGGGACGAGAGCGCATCCTGGCTGCAGGCCGTGCGCTGGGGGCGCATCGGGCACGCCATCCGGTGACGCGCCGCCCGGGCGCGGCGGCGGGTGGTTGCGCGAGGCCTCGCGGGTCCCCCAATCTAACGGCGCGACGAGCCCTACCTCTGACTCCCCGGACCCGCGGCCGCGGGTCGGGCTTCAGGGGGCGATCCTCCCCGCGAACGTCCACGATGAGCTTCTCCTCCCGCCGAGGCGCATTCAGGGAAGGTTCCCTGGACCAGTACCTCAAGGAGATAAGCCAGTACCCGCTCATCAACCGGGAGGAGGAGGCGGAGCTGGCGCGCCGCATCCGCAAGGACGACGAAGACGCCCTGAACAAGCTGGTGCGCTCCAACCTGCGCTTCGTGGTCTCGGTGGCGAAGAAGTACCAGAACCAGGGTGTGCCCCTCTCCGATCTGATCAACGAGGGAAACCTGGGGCTCATCCGCGCCGCGCATAAGTTCGACGAGACCAAGGGCATCAAGTTCATCAGCTACGCCGTGTGGTGGATCCGCCAGGCCATTCTCCAGGCGCTCGCGGAGCAGAGCCGCATCGTACGCGTCCCCCTCAACCGTGCGGGGGCGCTCCACCGAATCGGCCGCCGGAGCTCGGCGCTCCTCCAGGAGCTGGGCCGGGAGCCGACGGTCGACGAGATCGCCGAGGGGCTGGACATCTCACAGGAGGAGGTGGAGCGCACGCTGGCCATCAGCCAGTCCCACCTCTCGCTGGACGCTCCCCTCACGCCGGGGGAGGACAACCGCCTGCTGGACTACCTCCCGGACCAGCTCTCGCCTGGACCCGAGGACGAGGCCTACGAGCGCGCCCTCAAGCAGACCATCGAGGAGGCGCTCTCCTCCTTGAAGGAGAGGGAGGCCAAGATCCTCCGGCTCTATTTCGGACTCGACGACCAGGAGCCCATGACCCTGGAGGAGATCGGGGCGCTGCTGGGCATCACCCGGGAGCGGGTGCGCCAGATCAAGGAGAAGGCGCTGGTCCGTCTCCGGCACGCCTCCCGCGCCCGCTTCCTCGAGACCTTCATGTAGTCACGCGGGGCGCGGCGCCCTTCCGGGTCCCGCCCGCCTGGATCCCCGCCCCCGGGGAGACCCGGAAGCCCCGCTCCGACGCCGGAAAGCCCCGAATCGGCGCGCCCTCGGCCCGTTGACACCCCCTGGGGGCCTTTCTATCATTCAAAGCTCTATATTCGAATCGCCTCACTTGGGCGCGCAGGCATGAGAACGTACACCCCGAAAGCCGACGAGATCGAGCGCACGTGGTGGGTGGTGGACGCGGCCGACAAGCCGCTGGGCCGCCTCGCCACCGAGATCGCGCGCGTCCTCCGTGGGAAGCACAAGCCGATGTACACGCCCCACCTGGACACGGGCGACCACGTGGTGGTCGTGAACGCGTCCAAGGTGGTGCTCACCGGCAAGAAGGCGGACCAGAAGACCTATTTCCGGCACACCGGATTCATGGGTCACGAGAAGCACATCCCCTTCCGGCGCATGCAGGCCGCGCACCCGGAGCGGATCATCGAGATGGCGGTGAAGGGCATGATGCCCAAGAACGCCCTGGGCCGCGCCATGTACAAGAAGCTGAAGGTCTACGCGGGGGCGGCGCATCCCCACCAGGGCCAGCAGCCCCAGTCCCTGGACATCTGAAGAGGCACGACAGCGACATGGAGAACCAGATCCAGACGGTCGGCCGGCGGAAGACGTCCACGGCTCGCGTGATCCTCCGCCCCGGCTCGGGTGAGTGGAAGGTCAACGGACGCACCCTGGCGGAGTACTTCCCCCGGGAGACCCACCGCATCCGCATCGAGGAGCCCCTGCGCGCCGCCGGCGTCACCGGGCAGTTCGACGTTGTGGTGCGGGTGAACGGCGGCGGGCTGACCGGCCAGGCGGATGCGGTTCGCATGGGCCTGGCCCGCGCCATCGTCCAGAACGACGAGGAAACCCGCCCCGCCATGCGCGAGAAGGGCCTGCTCACGCGGGACCCGCGCAAGGTGGAGCGCAAGAAGCCCGGCCGGCCCAAGGCCCGGAAGCGCTTCCAGTTCTCGAAGCGCTAGTCGCCCGACGGCAGCAGCGCTTCCTATCCTGATCGGGGCGTAATCGGCCCCACACAACGCGAGTGGAATCGACATGCAGGAAGTCGGCCTGAACCAGCTTCTGGAGGCCGGTGTCCATTTCGGCCACCAGACCCGCCGTTGGAATCCGAAGATGAAGAAGTTCATCTTCACCGAGCGCAACGGCATCCACATCATCGATCTGCGCAAGACCCTCGACCGTCTCCAGCTGGCCCAGCAGGCCGTGCGCGAGGTGGTGCTCCGGGGCGAGCGGATCCTCTTCGTCTGCACGAAGAAGCAGCTCCGCTCCATCATCGAGCAGGAGGCCCAGAAGTCCGGGTCCTACTACGTCACCGAGCGGTGGCTCGGCGGCATGCTCACCAACTTCCAGACCATCCGGAAGCAGATCCGCCGGCTCAAGGAGCTGGAGCGGGGCCAGGAAGAGAACGCCTTCGAGTTCTACACGAAGAAGGAGCGTCTCATGCTGGACCGCGAGCGCCAGAAGCTGGACAAGTACCTGGCGGGCGTGAAGGAGATGGGACGGCTGCCCGGGGCTGTGTTCGTGGTCGACGCCAAGCGGGAGGCCATCGCGGTTCGCGAGGCGTCGCGCCTGAGGATCCCGGTCATCGCCATCACCGACACCAATGCCGACCCGGATCCCATCAACTACCCGATTCCGGGGAACGACGACGCCATCCGTTCGGTGGGGCTGATCAGCGGTGCCATCGCCGCCACCATCGAGTTGGCCCGCAAGGAGGTCCCGGACGACCGGCGCCTCTCCGACGACGTGGAGGCGACCACGTACTCCACCGAGACGGGTGAGACCACCGAGAAGGACCGCCCGGCCCGCAAGCGCCCCCGCCGCAAGCGCCGGCCCCGTCCCGAGGTGATCGCCCAGCACCTGAAGGGGGAGGAGGGAGGTTCCGAGGCGGAGAGCACGGAGGCCGGCGCCGAGAGCGGCGACGCCCCCGAGGCCGCCGCTCCGGAGGCTCCCAAGGCCCGGAAGCCAAGGGCCAAGAAGGCCGCTGCCGCCGCGGTCGCCGAGGGCGGCAACGAGGAGGCTCCGAAGGCCGAGTAGGCCCTCCGAGCACGGAAAGGGTCCCCGCCGCGGCGGGGACGTGTGGGAGGCGGCAGCGACAACGGGGCGCGGTTCCGTTGGCTCCGCCTCTTTTCATGGCCCGACGGCGAGGTGGCGGTCGGCCAGAGCCCTAGCGATGAAGACATGACCATGACGACGACGATCAGTGCCCAGGACGTGAAGAAGCTCCGCGATCTCACCGGCGCGGGGATGATGGACTGCAAGAAGGCTCTCGCCGAGACCAACGGCGACGTGGACAAGGCCGTGGACCTGCTGCGCGCCAAGGGCGCCGCGAAGGCCGCGAAGCGGGCGGAACGGTCGGCCAACCAGGGCATCATCGGCAGCTACATCCACTTCGACGGGCGCACCGCCGTCATCGTGGAGCTGAACTGCGAGACCGACTTCGTGGCGAACACCGACGATTTCAAGGCCCTGGCCAAGGACCTGGCGCTGCACATCGCCTCCGCGGCGCCGCTGGCCGTCTCGCCGGACCACATTCCCGCCGACGTGGTGGAGCGGGAGCGCCACGTCTACCAGGAGCAGGTCCGCGAGGAGGGGAAGCCCGAGGCCATCGCGTCGAAGATCGTCGAGGGGAAGATGCAGAAGTTCTTCAAGGAGAACACGCTGCTGGCCCAGCCCTTCGTGAAGGATCCGGACAAGACCATCGAGCAGCTCGTCACCGAGCTCTCCGCCAAGACCGGCGAGAAGATCGAGGTGGCGCGCTTCGCCCGGCTGAAGGTCGGGGAGCGCTGAGCTCCCCGGAAGGAACTCCGCATGACTGACGGCGCCCAGGGGTTGAAGTACCGCAGGGTGCTCCTGAAGCTCTCCGGCGAGGCGCTGGCCGGGGAGCGTGGCTTCGGCATCGAGCCCTCCGTGGTGGACCGGCTCACCGACGAGATCCGGTCCGTCTCCTCCATGGGGGTCTCTCTTGGCGTCGTCATCGGAGGCGGCAACATCGTTCGCGGGGCCATCGCGTCCCGGCAGGGGATGGACCGCGTCCAGGCCGACTACATGGGCATGCTGGCGACGATCATCAACGCGCTGGCCGTCCAGGACCTCCTGGAGGCCAAGGGGGTCCAGACCCGCGTGATGACCGCCATCCGCATGGAGGAGGTGGCCGAGCCGTACATCCGCCGGCGCGCCATGCGGCACATGGAGAAGGGCAGGGTGGTGATCTTCGCCGGAGGCACCGGCAACCCCTACTTCTCCACGGACACGGCCGCGGTGCTACGCGCCATCGAGATGGAGTCGGATGTGGTCATCAAGGCCACCAAGGTGCAGGGTGTCTTCACCGCCGACCCGAAGAAGGACCCCGACGCGCGCTTCCTGCCCACCGTGACCTTCCAGGAGGTCGTGGCGAAGGAGCTGGGGGTCATGGATGCCGCCGCCGTGTCCCTCTGCAAGGAGAACGGGCTCCCCATCATCGTGATGAGCCTCGAAGAGCGTGGCGCCGTCGCGGCCGCCATCCGTGGTGAGCGGGTCGGAACCCTTGTATCGTAATAGCCTGTAACGAGTTCTTGCCCCCGGGGGTGACCCGGGACGACCCGTCCCCCCTTCCGCCCCCGACGGACTTCCAAAACCTACGGAGAGATCCATGGCCACGGTCGAAGAAGCCAGGAAGCGCATGGACGACGCCCTGGACGCCATGCGCCGGGAGTTCGCCTCGGTGCGCACCGGCAAGGCGACGCCCGCCCTGCTGGACACGGTTCGCGTGGACGCCTACGGCGGGAAGATGCCCGTCAACCAGGTGGCCACGGTGCACACGCCCGAGCCCAGCCTCCTGGTGGTGCAGCCCTTCGACAAGTCCCTCATCGTCGCCATCGAGAAGGCCATCCAGACGGCCGACCTCGGCCTCAACCCGGCCAACGACGGCAACGTCATCCGCGTGCCCATCCCCGCCCTCACCGAGGAGCGGCGCAAGGAGTACGTCAAGCTCCTCCACAAGATGGCCGAGGAGGGGAAGGTCTCCATTCGCCACGCCCGTCGCATCACCCGGGACGAGCTCCACGCCAGGGTGAAGGAGCACGAGATCGGGGAAGACGACGGGAAGCGGCGGGAGGACCTGCTCGAGAAGCTCACCCACGAGTACACGGCCAAGATCGACGAGCTCCTCAAGCACAAGGAAGCCGAGGTCCTGGCGCTGTAGGGGGTTCCGACCATGGCCGCCGAAGACCTCCTGGAACGTATCCGCGTGAGCGGAGACGTGCCCCGGCACGTGGCCATCATCATGGATGGAAACGGGCGGTGGGCGCGGCAGCGCGGCCTTCCCAGGCACCTGGGGCACCGGGAAGGCATGAAGGCGGTCCGGGAGGTCATCGAGGGGTCCGTGGACGCCGGGATCGGCGTCCTGACCCTGTTCGCCTTCTCCACCGAGAACTGGCAGCGGCCGCCCCAGGAGGTCTCGGCGCTCATGGCCCTCCTCCAGCTCTACGCCCGCAAGGAGCGGGACGAGCTGAAGCGCCAGGGGGTGGAGGTGCACGTGCTGGGCGAGCTGGACCGGGTGGACGCAGCCACGCGAAAGGCGGTGGACACCATCGTGGAGGGGACGCGGGGCGGCTCTACGTTGCGCCTCAACCTCATGATCTCCTACGGCGGTCGTGAGGAGATCGTGCGGGCCATCCGCGGCGTGGCCCGCCGCGTGGAGGCCGGAGAGCTCACCCCCGCCCAGGTGGACGAGGCCGCGCTCGAGGCGGAGCTCTTCACCGCCGGCCTTCCCGATCCGGACCTGCTCATCCGGACCTCGGGGGAGTATCGGATCAGCAACTTCCTCCTGTGGCAGCTGGCCTACACCGAGATGCACATCTCGCCGGTGCTCTGGCCCGACTTCACGCGGCGGGACCTCTTCGATGCGGTCCTGGACTTCCAGCGCCGCGAGCGGCGGTTCGGGCGCGTAAGCACGCCGTGAGCGACCTGGGACCCCGAGTCGCCGTCGCCGTCGTCGGGATCCCCGCGGTCCTGGGCCTCCTGTACCTCGGGGGCTGGGCGCTGGGCGTGCCGCTGGCCGTGGCGGCGGCCGTGGGCGCGGGCGAGGTCTTCCGATTCGCCGAGTGCCGGGGCGTGCGACCCCTGGGGTGGCTGGGGATGGCGGCGGCGGCCGCCGTGGTGGTGGCCGCGGTGGCCCTGCCCGACTTCGTGCGCCTCGCCCCCTGGCTCCTGGGGGGGCTCCTGGGCTTCCTTCTCGTGACCCTCACCCTGGCCCTGTGGGTGCGGGGGCCCAAGGGCGGCCCCCTTCCCGCCGTGGCGGTGACGCTCATGGCGGTGGTCTACGTCGGGCTCCCCGCGGCCACCCTCGTCCTGCTCCACGCACTCCCCACGGGGCAGGGGTGGGGACGGGTACAACCCTCCCCGTGGGAGGGCGCTCTGGTGGTGGCGCTCCCCCTGGCCGCGACCTGGATCGGCGACTCGGCGGCCTACTTCGCCGGCACGGTCTGGGGCAAGAGCCGACTCTTCCCGTCGGTGAGCCCCGGCAAGAGCTGGGTGGGAGCATGGGCCGGCGTTCTCGGCGCCGCGGCCGCGGGCGCCGCCTGGTGGCTCCTGGTGCGGGACGCGCTCCCGGGCCTCCCCGTACGCTCGGCGACGGCGGCGGCGCTGGTGGGCGCCGCCCTGGGCGTGGGCGCGATCCTCGGAGACCTGGTCGAGTCGCTCCTCAAGCGCGAGGCGGGGGTGAAGGACTCGGGGCACGTCTTCCCGGGCCACGGGGGCATGCTGGACCGCCTGGACGCGCTCATCTTCACGTTCCCCATGGCGTACGCGCTCCTGTGGCTCCTGGAGGTGTCGCGGTGATCCGCGTGGCCATCCTCGGCTCCACCGGGTCCATCGGACGGAGCGCGCTGGAGGTGGTGGCCCGGCACCCCGGCCGATTCCAGGTGGTGGCCCTCACCACCAACCGCCGCGTGGAGGCACTGGCCGAGCAGGTCGAGCGGTTCCGGCCGCGCCTGGCGGTGGTGGGCGAGGAGGGCGCGTCCCTTCCCGGAGGCCCGGCAGGGACCGCGTGGCGTCGTGGGCGGGAGGCGGTCCTGGAGGCGGCGGCCCTCCCCGACGCCGACGTGGTGGTGAACGCACTCGTGGGTGCCGCGGGTCTGGAGCCCACGCTCCGGGCGCTGGAGTCGGGGCACCGCCTGGCGCTGGCCAACAAGGAATCGCTGGTGGCGGGGGGACCCCTGGTCCTCCAGGCGGCGGGGCGGGGCCACGCCGAGATCGTCCCCATCGACTCGGAGCACAGCGCCATCCTCCAGTGCCTGGAAGGGTACGACCGGGCCGCGGTGGAGCGCGTCACCCTCACAGCGTCCGGCGGCCCCTTCCGGGGGCGGAACCGGAACGACCTGTGGCACGTAGGACCCTCGGAGGCCCTGAACCACCCCACGTGGGACATGGGGGCCAAGATCACCATCGACTCGGCCACGCTGGCCAACAAGGCGTTGGAGGTCATCGAGGCCCATTACCTCTACGGGTTCGGCTACGACCGCATCGGCGCGGTGGTGCACCCCCAGTCCATCATCCACTCGTTCGTCGAGTTCGTGGACGGGTCGGTGCTGGCGCAGATGGGCTTCCCCACGATGGAGCTTCCCATCCTGTACGCGCTGAGCTATCCGGAGCGGGTGGAGGACGCGGCGCTGAGGACGTACGACCCGGTGCGGTCGTCCCCCCTCACGTTCGAGGCCGTCGACGACGAGGCGTTCCCCCTGTTCGGGCTGGGCGTGGAGGCGGGGCGCCGGGGCGGCTGCGCGCCGGCGGTGTACAACGCAGGGAACGAGATCGCCGTTCAGGCGTTCTTGGAGGGGAAGATCCGCTTTCCCGAGATGGCCGACGTGGTCACGGCGGCCCTGGAGGGTGTCGGGACCCACGAGGTCCGTGACGCGGACGACGTGCTGGCCGCCGACCTGGCGGCCCGGAAACTGGCGACCCAGGCTGCGGAGCGCCTGGGCGAAGCCCGGACAGGGACGACCGCATGACCATCCTCGCCACGCTCATCGTTCTCGCCGTGCTCATCTTCGTGCACGAGCTGGGCCACTTCGCCGCCGCCAAGGCGGTGGGCGTGGAGGTGCAGCGCTTCTCCATCGGGTTGGGGCCGAAGGTCTTCGGCTTCCAACGCGGCGAGACCGAGTACGTGATCTCGGCGATACCCCTGGGTGGGTACGTGAAGATGGGGGGCATGGACGACGAAGTCATGGAGCGCATCGAGGGCGGCGCCCCCGTCGAGCCGAGGCGGCCCAGCGCGAAGGACTTCGACGCCAAGCCCCTGTGGGCCCGGACGCTCGTCATAAGCGCCGGCGTCATCATGAACATGCTGTTCGCCTTCGCGCTCTACACGTTCGTGAGCGCCCGATGGGGCGTGCAGGAGCCGGACACCACCCGTATCGGGCGCGTGGAGGCGAGCCTCCTCCCGCCCGGCACCGAGGCGTTGGCCTCGGTGGAGCCGGGATCCCACGTGGTGCGCATGGGCGAGCGGGCGGTGGAGGACTGGGGCGACCTCCAGGAGGGGCTCTACGCATCCCGTCCCGGGCCCATCGAGGTGCAGCTCGCCGACCCGGTCCGGGTGCTGGAGATCCGGATTCCCGTGGAGGAGGCCGAGCGGCGGCGCCTCGTCCAGGCCGTGGATCGCTGGATCGAGGCGGGCGTGGGCGCCGTGAACCCGGGCTCCCCGGCGGAGAAGGCCGGGCTGGAGGCGGGGGACCGGATCCTGGCCCTCGACGGCATCGCGGTGCGCAACTGGTACGACTTCGTAGCCCAGGTGGAGGCCCGCCCGGGGCAGCGCGTGGAGGTCACCGTCCACCGCGAAGGGGCCGACCTGGTGCGGGCGCTCACGCTGGGCGCCGAGCGCGCGGAGCGGGCCGACGGCACGACCGTGGAGGTGGGCAAGATCGGGATCTACCCGCCGCTGGATGCCGTCACGTACCGACGGATCCCCCTGGGCGAGGCCGTGGTGGTGGGCGCCCAGCAGACGGTGGCGGTGTCGGGGATGATCCTCGGCTTCCTCCGGGACCTGGTCACCGGGGGCATCTCGCCCCGGTCCATGGGGAGCATCGTCACCATCGGCGAGGCGTCGGGCGAAGCGGCGGCGGCGGGAATGGACGTCTTCCTGCGCTTCATGGCCCTCTTCAGCGTGAACCTGGCCATCCTCAACCTCCTTCCCATCCCCATCCTCGACGGCGGACACCTGGTCTTCCTCGCCATCGAGGCGGTGCGGGGCAAGGCGGTCTCCGTGGAGCAACGCCTTCGCTGGAGCAACGTGGGCGTGCTGGTGGTCATGGGGATCATGCTCTGGGCCCTCTCCAACGACATCCTCAGGCTCCTGGGGTTGTAGCCCCGTACGCCGGCCATGAAGGCCCTGCGCATCGCCGGCGTCCTCGTCATCCTGGCCGGGGTGGTCTTCGGGCTGGGGGTGGCGGTCCTGCTGGGACTCCGGTCTCCCTCCAACGACCGGGCCTGGGCCGCGGACCAGTCCCGCCTTCCGGAGATCGAGGTGATCGACGGAGAGGCGCGGGTGCGGGGGATCCGCGACTTCCGCCACCGCGCCGACGGCTCGGTGGAGGCGCGCTGGCGCGACGAGACGTACAACCTCGACCAGGCCCGCCGCGTCTGGTTCGCCCTGGCGCCCTTCGCCAGCCGGTACCGTGGGCTGGCCCACTCCTTCCTCAGCTTCGAGTTCGAGGACGGTCGGTTCCTGTCCGTCTCGGTGGAGGCCCGCCGTGAGGTCGGCGAGGGGTACTCCCTGGTGGGTGGGCTGCTCCAGGGCTTCGAGGTCACCTACGTCGTGGGAACGGAGGAGGATCTCCTCGGTCTCCGGGCCTTGCGCGGCGACACCCTCTACCTCTACCCGTCCGTGGCGACGCCGGAGCAGACCCGGGCGATCTTCGTGGACATGTTGGCGCGGGCGCGCGCGCTTGCGGACACCCCCGAGTTCTACAACACGCTCACCAACAACTGCACGACCAACCTCCGAGACCACGTGAACCGGGTGGCGTCGGCACGGCTTCCTTGGGGGTGGGGGGTCCTCCTCCCCGGCTTCTCCGACGCCCTGGCCCTGGAGCACGGCCTCCTGGACACGGGGCTGGACGTGCAGGGAGCACGTGCGCGCTTCCGGGTGGACGACCGGGTGCGGCGCGCGCTGCAGGAAGGCGGAGAAGGGTTCAGCCGTAGGATTCGGGAGGAAGCGGGGCCGAGGGCGACCCAACCGGAAGAGGAGGCGTGATGGGCTTCATCTGGGACATCATCCAACAGGGCCAGATCGGCGAGGCGGCCGACCGGACCCAGTCGCTGGAGCAGCGTGTCGAGCTCCTCGAGGAGCAGCTCCGGGCCACCCACCGGGCGCTCACCACGGTGGTGCGGGCGCTGGAGGCGCGCTTCGGCGAGGACCTGAACGACGACGGGCGCGTCGGATAGCCCCGCGGAGACCACGATGCTGGTGCCCTCTGCCCTCCGTCTCCTCCGGCTCGCCGTGGTCCCGGCCCTCCTCGTCGCGCCGGCGGGAGCCCAGGAGCTGGGCCGCGACGTGGTGGTGGAGCGCAACGTCATGGTCCCCGCCCGCGACGGCACGCTGCTGGCGACGGACATCTACCGGCCGGCGGTGGACGGAGTCCCCGTGGCGGAGCGCCTCCCGCTGGTGCTCCAGCGTACGCCCTACGGCAAGTCCACCGGGAGATTCCTCCCCCAGGCCCTGCACTTTGCGGCGGCGGGGTACGTGGTGGCCGTGCAGGACATGCGCGGCCGCTACGACTCGGGAGGGGACTTCCTCAAGTACGATCCCTTGGACGCCCCCGACGGCCACGACGCCGTGGAGGCCCTGGCGAGGCTCCCCTACGTGGACGGACGGGTGGCCATGTGGGGGACTTCGTACGCGGCCCACGCGCAGGCCGACGCCGCCAAGATGGCGCCGCCCAGCCTGGCCGCCCTCGTCATCAACCAGGGGGGCATGGCCAACGCGTGGGACCATGCCGTGCGCCAGGGAGGTGCCTTCGAGCTGGGGCGCGAGCTCACCTGGGCGTTCCGCCAGATCCCCCTGGAGACCGGCGACCCGGTGGTGCGCGCCCACTTCGAGAGGGAGACGGTGGAGGACTGGTATGCCGCCTGGCCTTTCCGCCCGGGGCTGAGCCCCCTCTCCATCGCGCCCAACTTCGACGCCTACATCCTGGAGGAGGCCACCCGGTCCGACTACGGCGACTACTGGAAGGAGATGGGCATCAACTGGGTGGAGTATTACGACCGCACCGCTGACGTGCCCATGGTCCACATCGGCGGGTGGTATGACATCTTCCTCCGGGGGACGATCCAGAACTACCTGGAGCTGTCCCGCCGGCAGGAGACGCCCAAGTGGCTCCTCGTCGGTCCGTGGACCCACAGCGGGAACGGCCGCACGTACGCCGGCGACGTGGACTTCGGCGCCGAGGCGGCCCTCGCCGACTTCGACACCGGGTTCCACCTGCGCTGGTTCGACCGCATCCTGAAGGGGAAAGGGAGCGCGGGCACGCAGGAGAAGCCGGTACGCCTCTTCGTCATGGGGACGGGCGACGGCGCCCGCGACGCCCAGGGGCGCCTGCGCCACGGGGGTTACTGGATGGAGGCCGACGGGTGGCCCCTCCCCGAGGCGCGGCCCACCACCCTCTACTTCCACGGGGACGGCAGGCTGAGGGCGGGGGCGCCGTCGGCGCCGCGCTCCTCCACCACGTTCACCTTCGACCCGGCCCACCCCGTGCCCACCTTGGGGGGGAACGTGTCCGCACGGGTGAAGGACGGCGCTTTCGACCAACGGGAGCGCCCCGACTTCGTGGGGAGCCGCCCGCCGTACCTCCCCCTCGGGTCCCGCCCCGACGTCCTCGTCTTCCAGACGGAGCCCCTGGAGGAGGACGTCACCGTGGTCGGTCCCATCACGGTCACGCTCTTCGTCGAGTCCACGGCGGTGGACACCGACTTCACGGTGAAGCTCGTGGACGTGTACCCGCCCAGCGCCGACTTCCCCTCGGGGTTCGACATGAACCTCACCGACGGCGTGGTACGGATGAGTTACAGGAATGGCCGCCCCACCCGGGACCTCATCACCCCCGGCCAGGTGTACGAGGTGACCATCGAGCCGTTCCCCACGGCCAACGTCTTCAAGAAGGGGCACCGCATCCGAGTGGACGTCTCCAGCAGCAATTTCCCCCGGTGGGACGTGAACCCCAACACGGGGGAGCCGCTGGCGGCCAGCCGCCGCCAGGTGAAGGCCGACAACACCGTCTTCCACGAGGCCGGGCGCGCCTCGCGCATCGTGCTCCCCATCGTTCCGCGGAGGTAGCGTGGAGGGCCGACGACAGACCCGGGGTGAGGAGCTGGCCAATGCCCTGAGCCACGGGGTGGGCCTGGTGGCGGCCGTGGCCGCGATCCCCGTCCTCGTGGTGGCGGCGGCGCGACGCGGAGACGCCGCCGCCGTGGTGGGGGCATCGATCTTCGGCGCGTCCATGGCGCTCCTCTACCTCACGTCCACGCTGTACCACGCGGCGCCGCCCGGCAACGCCAAGGGGTGGCTCCGCCGCCTGGACCACTGCGCCATCTTCCTGCTCATCGCCGGGACGTACACGCCGTTCACCCTGGGGGTGCTCAGGGGCGGCTGGGGGTGGGGGCTCTTCGGGGCCGTGTGGGGCCTGGCGCTGGTGGGCATCGGCCACAAGCTGGCGGCGGGGATCCGCTGGCCGAGGCTGTCCACCGCGCTCTACGTGGCCATGGGCTGGTTGGTGATCGTGGCCATCGGCCCGCTGGTGACGCGGGTCCCGGCCCCCGGAATCGCGCTGCTCGTGGCCGGCGGGCTCGCGTACACCGGGGGCGTGGCCTTCTATGCACGGCCCGACGCCCGCTACGCGCACTTCGTCTGGCACCTGTTCGTGCTGGCAGGCACCACCCTGCACTTCTTCGCGGTGCTGCGCTACGCCTAGCCGGAAGGGGTGGGTACGGCCTCCCGACGGGGCCCGGGGCGTGTAACTTCCGGGTATCGCCAAGCCCAAGGAGCACGACCATGTCCCGACGCCTCGCGCCCGCGCGCCTCGCCGCCCTCCTCCTCGCCGTCGCCGCCTCGACCGCCACCGCCCAGAGCGTGGACGTCCAGGGTCTGGATTCCTACTTCGCCCGGGCCCAGCGGGCGTGGCCCGTCCCCGGCCTCTCCGTCGCCATCGTGAAGGACGGGCGGGTGGTCCTTGAGAAGGGGTACGGCGTCCGGGACATCCGGCAGGGGGACCCGGCGGACGAGCACACGCTGTACGCCATCGCGTCCAATTCGAAGGCGTTCACCGCCGCGGCGCTGGCGCAGCTCGTCGATGAGGGAAAGCTCTCCTGGAACGACCGCGTCTTGGACCACCTCCCGTACTTCCGCCTGTACGACGAGTACGTCACCCAGGAGATGCGCGTCCGCGACCTCCTCTCCCACCGATCGGGGCTGGGCACCTTCTCGGGTGACCTCCTCTGGTACGGCACGCCGTACAGCGCCGAGGAGGTGGTGCGGCGCGCACGCTTCCTCCCCCAGGCGTACCCGTTCCGCGCGGGGTACGGGTACTCCAACCTCATGTTCATCGCCGCAGGAGAGGTCCTGCGCTCGGTGACGGGAGAGGACTGGCACGACGTCATCGAGGCGCGGTTCTTCCAGCCCTTGGGCATGACACGCTCGGTGACGTCCACCGGCGATCTTCCCCTGCGCGACAACGTGGCCACGCCCCACAAGTACGAGGGGGGCGAGACGCTCCCCATCGAGTGGTACAACTGGGACGCCATGGGCGCCGCCGGCGGGATCATCTCGTCGGTCCACGACATGGCCCAGTGGATGAAGGCCCAGCTGAACGGGGGGGAGTTGAACGGGGCGCGCCTCTTCTCCGAGGCACGGCAGCGCGAGATGTGGTCCGTCCTCAACCCCCTCGCCGTCTCCCCCGGGTACCAGGAGCGGTACCCCTCCACCCACTTCCGCGGCTACGGCATGGGGTGGAGCCTCAACGATTACCGGGGCCGGAAGGTGATGAGCCACGGGGGCGGGTACGACGGCATGTACTCCCAGCTCGCGTTGGTCCCCGAGGAGGGGCTGGGGGTGGTCGTCCTCACCAACGGCATGACAGGCGTGGCACCGGCGTTGGTGTACCGGGTGTTGGACGCCTACCTGGGCGGCGAGCCCCGGGACTGGGCCGGAGAGGCGCTCGCCGGGTGGAGGGAGTCACGGGTGGCCTTCGAGGCCAGGCAGGACGCCTTCGAGAAGGGGAAGGTGGCCGGCACTCGGCCGTCCCTCGCGCTGGAGAGGTACGCCGGGACGTACGGCGGCGACCTGTACGGCGACGCCACGGTGACCCTGGAGGACGGCCACCTGGTGCTCCGGCTCCTTCCCAACCCCGACCTGGTCGCGGACCTGGAGCACCTGCACTACGACACGTTCCTCCTCCGCTGGCGGGAGAACCTGGCCTGGTTCGGGAAGGGCGCGGCCACGTTCCTCCTCGACGGTGCCGGGAACGCCGCCGAGGTCAAGCTGGACGTACCCAACGACGACCTCTGGTTCCACGAGCTGGAGTTGAAGCGGAGGTAGTCGGCTCCCCGAGAGCCCGTGAGGATCCTCGACACCTCGGTGTCGCGGATCGAGGGGTCGCCGTGGGGATCTGCGACACGACAGCGTCGCAGATCCCCACGCTGTTTTCCGAAACGGCGCCCCTCGGCGCCGTTTTCCGAAGGGCGGGGCCCGGGCCGCGCCCGGGCCCCGCGGAAAACAGGGATTTCCCGACAGAAGGCTGGTTCGCGCTTCCCGAGATTCCAGGGGCCTGCCGCCTCGCCCACCCGACATCCGGAAGCCCCATGAGCCGCCAAGCTCCCGTGGCCGAGCCCCACAAGATCAAGACCGTCCGCCTCCTGGCCTTCCCCACGCCCGAGGAGCGCAAGAAGCACCTGGCCGACGCCGGCTTCAACGTCTTCAACCTCACTCCGGCCCAGATCACGTTCGACATGGTGTCGGGAGGCACCAGCGCCGTGAGCCAGGAGCAGCTCGCGGGGCAGCTCGTGGGCGACGAAGCCTACGCGGGGAGCCGGAACTTCGAGCGCCTCCAGCGGGCGGTCTCCGAGGTCCTCGGGCACGGGTACGTGTGCCCCACCCACAACATCCTGGGCTCCACCAAGCTCCTCCTCTCCACGCTGGTGCCCCCGGGCTCGGTGATCCCCAGCAACGGCCGCGACCGGATGGACGTCCTCGTCCCGCGGGAGGTGGAGGTCGTGGACGTCCGCGACCGGGAAGAGCCGGTCTTCACCGGGAACCTGGACATGGGCCGCCTGGAGGAGGTGCTGGCGTCGGGGAAGGTACGGGTGGTGGACGTGCAGGCGTTCGCCGACGGGCAGCACCCCATCAGCCTGAAGAACCTCCGGGCCGTGAGGGAGGCCACGGACCGTCACGGCGCGCGCCTCGTGCTGGACGGCTCCCGGATCATCGAGAACGCCTGGTACGTCCAGCGCCACGAGAGCGGCCAGGGCGACCGGGAGGTGCGGAGCCTGGTCAAGCAGATGGTGAAGACCAGCCACGTGCTCCAGCTCGACGGCGCCCAGGACCCGAAGGCCAACGCCGGCGGGCTCCTGAGCACGGACAACCCGGCCGACCACGAGCACTTCATGAACGAGGTGGTGGTCTTCGAGGGCCTCCATACGTACGGGGGCATGGCGGGGAGGACGCTGGAGGTGCTGGCGCGGGGCATCGAGGAGATGGCCGACGAGGACGAGGTCCACTGGGTGATGCACCAGACGGAGCGCTTCACCCAGCGCCTCCGCGACGGGGGCGTCCCGCTGGAGCGCGGGTGCGACGGCGCGTACATCCGCGCCGACCAGGTCCTGCCGCAAGCGGGCGTCACCGCCCGGGACACGTTCAGCGCCGCGCTGTACTACCAGTGCGGCGTCCGTGCGGTAGCCATGCACCGGGTGGGCTCGGAGGGGCTGGTACCCGTCCAGATCCCGCGCCTGGCCATGACCAACGAGCAGCTCGACCAGGTGGCCGACGCCATCGCCGCGCTCGTTCGGCAGGCCGGCGGCATCACCGGGCTCCAGGTGGTGAAGCAGGGGCCCTGGCGCGACCAGATGTCGTACCACTGGGTGTTTCCCGACGTCGACACCGTGGAGTTCGACACCTTCCCCTATCAGGTCCACACCATCGAGCGCGTGGGCGTCCTGACCCGGGGCCAGCGGGAGAAGGCCATCCGGGCGGCGGGGTACAACACGTTCCTCCTCCCCTCCGCCGACGTCACCATCGACTTCCTCACCGATTCCGGCACGTCGGCCATGAGCACCGACCAGTGGTCGGCCTACGACGGTGTGCGGGCCACGCCGGCGACGTCGGAGGAGTACCACGGCCTCATGGCGGCGTGGGAGGAGGCCCTCGGCTACCAGTTCAACATACCGACGCACCAGGGCCGCGCCGCCGAGCACATCCTCAGCCAGATCATGATCCGGCCGGGGCAGCTCGTGCCGGGCAACATGTACTTCACCACCACCAAGCTCCACCAGGAGCTGGCCGGTGGCGTCTTCGTCGACGTCATCGTGGACGAGGCCCACGACCCCACCAGCGACTTTCCCTGGAAGGGGAACATCGACATGGGCAAGCTCCGTGCGGTGGTGGACGGGCACGGCGCCGACCAGGTGGCCTACATCTCCTTCGAGCACTCGGTGAACATGGCCGGCGGGCAGCCGGTGAGCATGGACAACATGAAGGAGGTCTACACGTACTGCTCGGGGCTGGGGATCCCCGTGTTCTTCGACGCCACCCGGTGCGTGGAGAACGCCTACATGATCCAGTGGAAAGACCCCCGGTACGCCGACACCCCGGTGGCGGACATCCTCCGGGAGATGATGATGTACGGCGACGGGTGCACGGTGAGCGGCAAGAAGGACTTCCTCATCAACATCGGAGGCCTGCTGGCCTTCCGCGACGACGGGGCGTGGGCCGAGCAGGCCGAGGAGCTGCTGCGCGTCTACGAGGGCAACGTCACCGACGGCGGCCTCGCCACCGCGGACCTGGCCGCCATCGCGCGGGGCGTCGAGGAGATGGTGGACGACCGCTACATCCGCTCCCGGGTTCAACAGACCCAGCTCCTGGGGCGGTTGCTGCTGGACGCGGGAATCCCCATCGTCGCCCCGGTGGGGACCCACGCGGTCTTCTTGGACGCCAAGCGCTTCCTCCCCCACCTGGACCAGGACGAGTACCCTGCCCAGCGCCTCGCCGCCGAGATCTTCGTCGAGACGGGGGTGCGGGCGATGGAGCGAGGCAACGTCTCCAAGGGGCGGAACCCGGAGACGGGGGAGAACTACCGGCCGGCGCTGGAGCTCGTGCGCCTCACCATCCCGCGGCGCGTCTACACCAACGACCACATGAGGGCGGTGGCCGAGGGGATCATCCGGGTCTGGGAGAAGCGGGAGACCGTCAAGGGGCTGCGCTTCGTCTACGAGCCGGAGAAGCTCCGCTTCTTCCAGGGGAGGTTCGAGTCGCTGTAGGGGAGCCGGGAGGGGGCGGGGGCCTTGCCCGCTTCCGCCACACCTAGTTCGTCCACTCCACCACCCAGGTGAACTTGTCGCTCCCGTTGGTCCAGGCGTTGGGGCGGAGCATACGCACCATCTCCTGGCCCACCCCCTTGTCCTTGGTGATGACCGTGAGCCCCACGAAGCCCTGGGCTTGAGCGCTCCAGTTGTCGTAGTCCACCGTCCAGTACTTCTGGGTCAGGCTGAAGCCCTGGGGGAGGTAGGTGGCGAGTCCCGTGGGCACCTTCCCACGGTTGGCGTCCTTCGGGTAGGTGTGCAGGTCGGCGTGGTAGTTGAGCACGGCCACGCGCACCACCTGCCCGTTCAAGGGCGCGCGCAACTCGGTTTCGACCTGAGCGCCGGCGGCGCTGACCTTCGTTTGGAACGACAGATCCTCAAACCACCAGTCCACGGCTCCGACTTGGGCGTGCCAGCGCTGAGGCGCCCCAGCCCGTGGCACATGAACGGCGCGCACGCGTCGACTGATATCTTTGTACACTCTGCGTTTGGAACCATCGTTCAAGCACTGCTCCTTCACGCGGCCTGAGGGATCGTCCAGCAACTCGACGCCGCCGGG